>CAZIKB010000031.1:0-55130 GCA_964539665.1 uncultured Cytophagia bacterium | reverse complement strand
GCGGCATAAAAAAACGCGGAGCCACCTTTTTCAACTAAAAATGGTATTGACTCTTGTATCCAGCTAAATCTGATTCAGTGTTAGCATCCCAGGAAATGATTACATCAGCCCCATAAACACTGATGCTGCAAATAAGGATTAATGAAATAGAACATAATAATTTTAGCATTATAATTCTCCACATTATACCCCATTCAATCAAAAACATCTACATTTAATTTCATTTCTTTAACTTTTTTAATATTCAATATCTGTGCCATAAATCATATTAGTGATTTACAGTCAGATATTACTGCTTGTCTATTTTTTCATTCGCTGAAAATTCAATTTAGTAAGAATGTTATTACTATAATGAAATATTAGGCATGCTTCAAATAATATTTGGGATTATTCTGGGAGTCAGTAAAATTATGTTTTTAAACGATAGAATCGAAGGGCATATCAAAAATATTGGATATTACGGATTTCTCGATGCTGTTCACAAATTCCAGCATCAAGCATTTATCTAATAAAAAAGTCCGAGATGAAGCGAATTTCTCTCCTTCACGAGTAGTCCAATAACTAAATAGCGGGCGTTCTAACAAATCTATGACATCTTCCGCGACGTAGCCGCATTAGAACAATAAATTACGGCTTCAAAACCACCTTGCCAAACTGTTGCCGATTCATCAATCTTTGATGGGCTTTAGCAGCGTCTTTTAATGTAAAGGTTAGATCTAAAACTGGACGGAGTTTCTCTGGAAAAAACTTAAGCGCTTCCCTTAAGCCGGCTTTCCGTCCCATAAAATTGCCGAATATTTTCAGTTCTTTGAAAAAGACATAGCGCAAATCTGTTATTGGATCATAGCCGGTTGTGGCGCCACACGTAACCAGTCGACCGCCTTTCGTGAGCGCCTTTATACTTTTTTCCCAGGTTAACTTACCCACATGTTCAAATACAACATCCACGCCTTTTTTGTTGGTTAATCGTCTGACCTCTGTTAGGAAATCCTTGTCCTGATAATTTATGGTTTCCTCCGAGCCCAATTCTTTGGCTTTCTTTAGTTTTTCTTCAGTGCTTGCAGTGGCAATCACCCGGGCTCCAAAAAGCCTGGCAATTTGAATGGCTGCACTGCCAACGCCGCTGCCGGCAGCTAAAATTAGAATATCCTCGCCTGGCTTAATCTTAGCCTGATCAACCAACATATGCCAGGCGGTTAAATAAACGAGCGGGATAGCCGAGGCCTCGTCAAAATTCAGGCCGGCGGGAATAGGGAATGCGTTTTCCCCTGGCACTTTGACATATTCTGCGTACGCTCCTTGAGTACTCTCTCCCAAAATTTTATAGTCTTTGCACAAGTTATCGTCCCCAGCTAAACAAAGTGGACAAATACCGCATCCCCAGGCGGGTGCCAGAAGGACTTCATCACCGATCTTAACATTTTTCACAACTTCCCCTACTTCAACTATCACACCAGAAACATCCGATCCCAAAATATGCGGCATGGTTAGTTTAGTGGATGCGATACCTTGCCTCACCCAGAGATCAAGGTGATTCAGAGCTACTGCTCTGACTTCCACTAAAACTTCATTGGCAGCAATTTCGGGTACGGGATAATTTTCATAAGATAACTTATCGGTGCCACCGTGCTCGTGAATAACCACAGCTTTCATAGAATCTTTCATAATTCGGTTATCCAATTTTGCAAAATAATGTTCTGTTTATCATTTCTCTCATGCAGGTTTAATTCTCATGGATCCCCGCTTAAAAGATTTGCGGGAATGACAGTAAATTCCATAGATTTACATTTCCTCTTTTTTTGTAGATTCTTTCTGTACAGGAGCCACAGACATTATTTTTTTAAGTACTGATTCATCTTTTAACAGTAAGTCAATTTTTGGCAATCTTGGCACTAATACCGCCCAATTGTAGTCTTTCGAAAATATCTCTTTAAAAAGCGGCAGAGATTCATCTACCCTTCCCGCGTTCACCAAAGAAATCGCGTGCCAGAATTTCATTTCTAAATTATCTGGAAATAATTCTTCCGCGGCTCCATATTCTTTTAAAGCGCCGTCCACATCATTCATTTCAATCGCCAGATCGCCTTTATTCATGTGGTCATAAGCGCGATGCAGTTTGACGAGTCGCTTCAACTCTTGCACCGGGGTAGGATGATCCTCAATCCGTAACTCCATGATGCGATCCTGCCAGGGGCGTCCCGTCGATTCTCCTCGAACAATTAAAATAGCAGCAGATTGTTTTCCACGGATATCACCGCCCACATTTTGCGCGGCTTCCAATGCAGCCAGCATTTTATCGGCTAAATCACCATTGGTGGATTCATAAGCTGTTTTCATTGCAGGCCAGACTTTGTCATTTAACATGAGATTCGCCTGGACAGAAAAATTATCGCCAATAATGTGGCCAGCATCGGGAATACATTTTTCGCCAGTGTGTGCCGCGACATTTCCCTGAGCATCAATCATAGCCACCTGTCGAACTTCAGGATGGAGATCGGCTAATTTCAAGGCTTCAAGCGCTTGTTGTGCGGTTTTGCCAGCACGCATAAGTTCTAGTCCCAGGTGGCCGTATGTTACATCCACGAATGATTGAGTGGCGACAGCACCAACACCAGCTTCAGCCCAGGTCACAAGAGAACCGACAGAAAACCAGTGCGATTGTACAGCAACGCCCATTTGACCGGTTTCCGGATCGCGTGCTACAATTGAGTAAGTATGTACAGGCCTGATTGTGCTTATTTTCTCAATATTTTCCTGAGCGTAACTTTTAACATTAAAAAGTAATGTTAACGCAATTACCAGTAAAATAATCTTTCTCACAATTCCCTCCTCAATTTTGGTTAAGTGTCAGAATAATAAATAGTTGGGTATTCAAGATAACAACCAAATAATATGTCAAATTTTAATCTGTTTTTATTGCATTAGTTCATTAATCTGTTTTTTAAAGAATGCTTTTATTTCGTTCCAGTTTGTCTTTTCGTAGATTTCAGGCATAACATCCTGTTCAGCATCATCGAAATAAATTAAGCTTTTATAAACATGATACAAATCGTGATCAAATACTTTGAATCTATATTGAAAAAAATTTAACACTTCTGCCAGTGAATATTTATTTTTACAAATAAAATACAAATCGACAAAATCCCTTTTTGTACCTCGAGTTGAAATTGCTGAGATTTTCATACTTGCAAGGTCAGGAATAGAGGCTAATTGAATATGTTTTTTAAATTCAATTGTTTTATTGAGAAGTGGATATGGATATTTAAAAAAACTACATGAAATACCATCAAATAATATTAGAAGAGTGTTTTCTAATTTTTTCCGAATTTCTAATTTTCCTTTTTGTTTCAATTCGCTTAATACATCATCCACGAGGAATGGTTCTTCTTTAAAGAAATCAAAATCAATTGACTGACGATGACCATATTGAAGCCCAAGGGCTGTTCCACCAGCCAGATAAAAATCTCCAACAATATCTATTTCACTTAATATTTCCAGAATGGACTTCTGTTTTTCAGTGAGGATATCGACATGCATTGTTCCGGGCCTATTTTTAGAATAATTTGCCAAAAATTGATAGTTATTGTCGAAAGTCTGCGACGACCAGAGCCTGTAACATACTCTTTAATCTTATCGTCCCCCAAAGTCTTACGCAGCCATTTCACACCTTCAAGCGTTCCATATTCCAGTATGCGCTCGATTACATATTCTGGATTTTTATCCGTATCAATTTTTTCAGGATTGACTTCCCAGAAAACTTCATGAAACTTTTTGGGTACTTTTGCCATTTTTTTCAAATTGTGGTTATGGCATCAATGAATTCATTTAATTTACAAGACTATTGTAAAACTCTGAGAACGCCTTATGATAAATCATTAGGCTAAAGAACAAAAGTCGATTAAAATCGACTACTATTATTTTAAGTAGCTTAATTTATTAAGCTTACATTTATTAGCTTGGAAATTTATTTCCATGCTATTGCTTGTCAATTTCGAGAAATTATGCTTGAACGTAAATTTTACAATAGTCTTGTAATTTAATGATTTTGATAAGTAATCTCAAGTAATTTTCTTTAACGAATACTGGGAATAAAAATGGCTCTTATAATTTATCTAAGAGCCTTTTACTGAATTGACAACATGGAATATTTGCAATCATGTACCACTCACATCATACCAAGTTCAAATCTGGCTACATCACTCATCATGTCCGGATTCCATGCTGGTTCCCAAACTAGTTCTACTTTCACCTTTTTTGTTTCTGGTAAAGCTCTGATTTTTTCTTCTACGTCACCAGGTAATGTTCCTGCAACAGGGCAGGCCGGAGAAGTTAATGTCATCTTTATGTGAGCATTATTTGAGGCATCCAGACTTACATCATAGATGAGCCCTAAATCGTAAATATTAGCAGGAATTTCAGGATCATAACAGGTCTTTAATGCTTCAATAATCTTTTCTTTAACATCACTCATTCTGTTGAAACCTGGTTATTGCCTTCTTTTAATGCTGCAAGTAATGTATGCCATGCCAGAGCAGCACATTTTACCCGAATTGGAAACTCTTTAACGCCTTCAAAAACGGACAACTTACCAAATTCATTAAAATCTACTTCAGTATTCATATCTGCTGTAATCAAGCTCTGGAATTTTTGGAAAAGTTGTTTTGCTTCTTCAAGCGTTTTGCCTTTTATTTCTGTTGTCATCACAGATGCTGACGCTTTTGAAATCGCACAGCCTGAACCCTGGAAACCAATATCTTCAATAATACCTTTATTCACTTTCAGATAAATATTAATACGGTCTCCACAAAGCGGATTATACCCCTCGGAGGTATGGCTGGCTGGATCTAACTTCCTGAAATTTTTAGGATTTTTGTTGTGGTCTAAAATTACTTGCTGATATAATTCTCTTAATTCATCCATGGACTAACTAAAGATTTTAATTACATTATAAATTCCATCAACCAAAACTTCGATTTCTTTTTTTATATTATATACTGCAAATGAAGCCCGGGAGGTGGCAGGTACTTTGAATCGCTCCATAACCGGCTGTGTGCAGTGATGTCCTGTTCTGATTGCAATGCCCTGTCGGTCCAGAATAGTCCCCACATCGTGTGGATGCACGCCTTCAAGTACAAAAGAAAGGACGCCTGCCCGTTCTTTCGCTGTTCCGATAAATCGTAGTTCGTTAATTGAAGAAAGTGCATTTGTGGCATAATTCATCAATTCTGATTCATGGGAACAGATGTTATCGTAGCCAAGATCCAGGACATATTCAATTGCTTTACCAAGCCCGATAACGCCCGCTATATCCGGCGTTCCGGCTTCAAATTTGTATGGCAGGTCGTTATAGGTTGTTTGTTCAAAAGTCACAGATTTAATCATATCTCCACCGCCTTGATACGGCGGCATGACTTCCAATAATTGCTCTTTGCCATATAATACACCTATGCCAGTTGGAGCAAATAATTTATGACCTGAAAAAGTGTAAAAATCACAATCTAAATCTTTAACATCAACTTTTATGTGAGACAGCGCCTGGGCTCCATCTAATAAGACGGGAACATTTCGTGAGTGAGCCAGATTGATTATCTGTTTTACAGGATTTATGGTACCTAAAGAGTTTGAGACATGCACAACCGAAACCAATTTGGTTCTTTCATTCAAAAGCTGTTCATACTCTTCAAAAACAATTTCACCGGCATCATTTATTGGAATTACGCGAAGTTTGGCCCCTGTGTTCTTACATAGCATTTGCCATGGAACAATATTTGAATGATGTTCCATGGTTGAAATAATTATCTCATCGCCCGGCACAATAAACTTATTGCCAAATGAGGAAGCCACTAAATTAATCGCTTCGGTGGTACCTCTTACGAATATAATCTCTTTAACTGATTGCGCATTGATCAAGTTTTTGACTTTAAATCTCACATCTTCGTAGGCCCTTGTAGCATATTCGCTTAAATAATGAACGCCTCTATGAATATTGGCGTGATACCTTTTATAATAATCACTTATGGCTTCAATGACTATATTTGGCTTTTGAGTAGACGCTGCACTGTCAAGATAAACCAGAGGCTGTCCGTGGACCTTTTGCTTAAGTATAGGAAAATCATCTCTGATTTTATTTACATCGAAAGACTTAACGTGATTTGGTAAAGTATCTTCCAATACCAGGCTTTCCGTAAATTCTTCCATTAAAATCACTCTTTCCCTTCGACCTTGCTTAATCGTTCTAAAATTTCAACATTTAGTTTTTCTCGCACGGGAGCGACTTTTATATTTTTGAAAACATCAGCAGCAAAGGCATATCTTAACATCGCGCCAGCAACCTCCTCACCAATTCCTCTGGCCCGTAAATAGAACACAGCCTCGTCATCCAATTGGCCAATCGTGGCACCATGCGTACATTTAACATCATCAGCAAAGATTTCCAGTTGTGGCTTGGCGTTGATTGAAGCTTCATTTGTCAACAGCAGAGTTTTATTTGACTGCAAGGCATTGGTTTTTTGAGCGTCAGGCCGGACTAATATTTTGCCGTTGAATACTGCATTTGCTTTTTCATCCAGGATTCCTTTATACAACTGATTGCTGTAACAATGCGGTTTTGCATGGTCTATAAAAGTATGATTATCAATGTGTTGAGTTCCACCGCCCAGAAAGAAGCCGAACATATTCGACTCACAATTTTGGGCATTAAGTGAAAAGTTCAGATTATTGCGAACGAGCTCCCCACCCAGGTCAATGTTCACAGAAGTAAAAACACTACTGTATTCCTGATTTATCTGGGTAGTAGAAATGTGGAATGCATGCTCACTTTCATCCTGAATCTTAATGTAATCAATCTTTGCATTTTCTCCGACAACGATTTCGCTAACGATATTATTAAAATAAGTGTTGTTTGTCAGGTGATGAAAACTTTCGACTATTTGTATTTCACTCTCCTTCTCCGCCACAATTAGATTCCTGTGATGGGCAATAAATTCACTATCCTTTGAAACAGATAAATTTAAGATATGAATGGGCTCTTCTTCAATAGCGCCTTTAGAAACATAAATAAAAGCGCCGTCATTTATGAATGCTGTATTCAAAGCCGTAAACGTTTCGTTCTCATAATCTGCAATAGAGCCTAAATATTTGTCTATCAATTCCGGGCAATTATGAAGCGCATTTTGCAGGCTATCAACAATCAGGCCGTTGTTTTTATTACGATATGTCGATAATTCTTTTGAAAATTGGCCATTCAGAAAAACTAATACGTTTTGCTCAAGACCTTCATAGGCAAATTTCCTGGAAATATTATCAGGCAATTTGTCTGAATTCGTTGGAAGTTGAAATTTGTGCTTTAAAATCGGTGCAACATTAGTATATTTCCAATCTTCATTTCGCGGCGTTGGGAAACCCAAATCTGAAAACTTTGAAATAGCTTTTTTACGAATATTGTTGAATGGTAACTCCTTATTTCCATTGAAACCAGTCTCAAACAATTCATAATTCGAAAGATACCATTCTTTTACATCAAAGTTATTTAATTCTTTATTCACCATTATTAATTTCCACCTGGATTTTCATTTACATTTTAATATACGTTTGATTCAATGACTATATTTCTTAAACTCCAACAGCCTCTGCAATTTCATCTTTAACCCACTCATAGCCTTGATCTTCAAGTTTTAAGGCCAGGTCCTTGTCGCCGGACTTTACAATTTTGCCATCTACTAAAACATGTACAAAATCGGGTACGATGTAATTCAGCAATCTTTGATAATGGGTTACCAATAAAGTCGCATTATCTGGACGTCTCAGTTGATTCACTCCTTCAGATACTATTTTGAGCGCATCAATATCGAGGCCGGAATCGGTTTCATCTAAAACAGCTAATCTGGGTTCTAATATGGCCATTTGAAAAACTTCATTTCGTTTTTTCTCCCCTCCGGAAAATCCTTCATTAATTGCGCGGCTCATAAATTTTTCATCCATTTTCACCAATTTCAACTTTTCGTGAATCAGTGAGAAGAATTCCATGGCATCTAATTTTTCTTCACCGCGATATTCTCTAATCTCATTAAGCGCGGTTTTTAAAAAATTGGACATACTCACACCAGGAATTTCTACAGGGTATTGAAAAGCCAGGAAAACGCCTTCCCTTGCTCTATCTTCAGGCGTCATTTCCAGCAAGTCTTTACCCATATATGTAACTTCTCCACCCAGTACTTCGTACTCTTCGCGGCCAGCTAAAACATTAGCCAATGTACTTTTCCCGGAACCGTTGGGCCCCATGATAGCATGGACCTCGCCAGCGTTAATGTTCAGGTCAATTCCATTAAGAATTTGATTACCTTCAACTGACACTTTTAAGCCTTTGACTTTTAACATAATTTAAGATGTATCTCCATTTTAGAAATTATTTAATTTCAAAACAAATATAAAATTGCTACCCTACACTGCCTTCCAAACTAATGGCTAATAATTTCTGCGCTTCCACTGCAAATTCCATGGGTAACTCGCGAAAAACTTCTTTGCAATAGCCATTTATAATCAAGCTTACAGCGTTTTCGGTGTCAATACCGCGTTGATTGCAATAAAAAATTTGGTCTTCGCCTATTTTTGTGGTGGTTGCTTCATGTTCAATATTTGCAGTCTTGTTATTTACTTCCAAATAAGGAAAAGTATGAGCGCCGCATTTATCTCCAATCAGCAAAGAATCGCACTGGGAGAAATTCCGTGCATTATCTGCCTTTGGACTAACCTTAACCAGACCGCGATAAGAGTTATTGCTGTGCCCCGCTGAAATACCTTTTGATACAATCGTACTTTTAGTATTTTTACCAAGATGAATCATTTTTGTACCCGTATCTGCTTGCTGAAAATTATTCGTCAAAGCCACGGAGTGAAATTCACCTGTCGAATTATCTCCTTTTAAAATAACACTTGGATATTTCCAGGTTATGGCGGAGCCTGTTTCAACCTGAGTCCAGGAAATTTTGGCATTTTCTTCTTTACAAATTCCTCGTTTGGTAACAAAATTATAAATTCCGCCCTTGCCATTCTCGTCACCGGGATACCAGTTTTGCACAGTTGAATACTTTATTTCAGCATTTTTATGAGCAATGAGCTCCACAACCGCGGCATGTAACTGGTTTTCATCACGCATCGGAGCCGTGCATCCTTCTAAATAGCTGACATGCGCACCTTCTTCAGCAACAATTAAAGTACGTTCAAACTGGCCAGTGTTAGCTGTGTTAATTCGGAAATAAGTAGATAATTCCATCGGGCAGCGCACACCATTTGGAATATAACAAAAGGAACCATCGCTAAAGACTGCTGAATTTAAAGCGGCAAAGTAATTATCTGTATAAGGTACAATCGTACCAAGATATTTTCTGATCAGGTCTGGATGGTTCAGAACAGCATCCGAGAATGAGCAAAATATAATTCCATGTTCTGCTAATTCCTTCTTAAATGTCGTAGCCACAGACACACTATCCATAACAGCATCAACTGCCACTCCCGTTAGACGTTTCTGCTCTTCCAGAGAAATCCCTAATTTATCAAAAGTCTCCCGAAGTTTAGGATCAACTTCATCTATGCTATCAAGTCTTTTCTTTTGCTTCGGAGCCGCATAATAATAAGCATCCTGATAATCTATTGGTGGATAGTGAACATTAGGCCATTTGGGTTCTTTCAGAGTAAGCCAGTGACGATAGGCTTTTAAGCGCCACTCTAACATAAATGCTGGCTCTTTCTTTTTTGCCGAGATTAATCGGACGATGTCTTCATTCAGGCCTTTGGGAGCAATTTCAGTATCGATGTCTGTAGTAAAACCCCATTTATATTCATTCTTTGTAAATTGCTCAATGGTTTCTTGTTCAGTGCTCATTTAAACTCCTTGATTTATTGCCACATCACTTTTTGCATTTCAATTTCATTATTAATATCGGCTAAAGATATCTGCGAAAGAAATATTTTAAACTGCTGTTGAATAATTTTAAGTGGATCGCTTATATTGCAATTATCTAATTGCATGCAGTTACAATCATCATCGGTCACACATTCCACTAATTCAACAGGACCTTCAAGGCTTTCAATTATTTCAGACAGAAAAATTGCTGTCCCTGCTTTTGCTAAAATATACCCTCCTTTTGCACCTTGACTGGATTGAACAAATCCTTTACGGGTTAATTGCTGTAATATTTTTGCCATTATTTCAGATGGAATATTATAAATTTCAGAAATTTCCTTTGCTCTTATCACATCGCCTTCAGGTATATTGAGCATGTGCTTTAAAGCAATTATTCCATATTCTGATTTTTTTGTCAAGCGTAACATTCAATCTCCTATACCCGACCATTTTAGTCGGGTTTAATATATACAATATTTTCTTCTTTGTCAAGTAAAATGTAAAATTTTATGTAGTATGTCAGATTACAATTTAATACAGAAAAAGAAGCAATTTTCTCATAAAAAAACCCCATCCAAAAATTTAATAAACAAGGATGGGGTGCATAATATTTCTGGAAAATATATTCGTCCAATATCAATTAGTCCCGCTTTCATTCCTCCGATAATCTCCAGCTCCAGTTTTCTCGGAGGAGTAGTCGTCTGCACTCTCATACTTCGACGGACATTTCGCCATCAACATCTGGGCGTCAAAATAGCCCTCCGGTGTAAACTTCCCCTCTACCAGCACTTCCGAGCTGTCAACAAACGTATCCGGCAGCTCCTTCGCATAATGCACGTCCAGCTCGTGAGAGTCTTTTATTATTTTGAAACTCACCTCTAAACTGTTCGTTTGCTTAACCAACGAGCCTGGCACTAAATATCCCTTCACCCGCAGACCTTTGCTGTAAGCTTCCGAATCCATCGCCTTCACATCCTTGATACTTACATAAAATTGCAGATTATCATCAAAACCCGTAATCGTAAGCCAGACCAATAATACCGCCACGATCGCAAACGAAATCGCTATCTTTATCTTTTTATTTAACAAAGGGAACTCCTTTAATACCAAATAAGCGTTTGAACAAAAACACCATTCTCTCGAAATGAGATTTTGGGCGGACCTTCGTTCAAACGCTAATTTTTCATTTCTTATATTAATGTAAGCAAAAATTGCTATAAAATATTCCTTCAAATTTCAAAAATACCGAAATCAGGCTACACTAACAGCACGAATTTCCCGAATAACAGTTACTTTAATTTGCCCCGGATATTCTAAATCTGAATGAATTTTATTAGCAATGTCCCGTGCCAGTAGATCCGCCTGGGCATCGCTTACTTTATCAGGCTGTACAATTACCCGAACCTCACGACCGGCAGAAATCGCGTACGCTTTGCTAACCAAATCAAATGAATCCGCTAATTTTTCCAGACTTTCAATTCGTCTAATGTACCCATCCAGAGTATCCCTACGGGCGCCAGGTCGGGCGCCGGAAATTGAATCAGCAGCACCAACCAAAACTGAAATAAGCGAGGTGGTTGGTACATCCTCGTGATGTGATGCAATCGCATTTAATACGACTTCATCTTCATTGAATTCTTTTCCGATTTCGATGCCTATTTGAGTATGGGTACCTTCCATATTCTGACTTGCTGCTTTGCCAAGATCATGAAGAAGGCCAGCCCGTTTAGCCAATTTAACATTAAGCTTCAGTTCTGCTGCCAGACTGCCAGTAAGCGTGGCGACCTCTTCAGAATGTTGAAGTACATTCTGGCCATAACTGGTTCGATATTTTAATCTTCCTAAAATGCGAATCAGGTCAGGATGCATTCTTCCAACACCTAATCTGGCAATCACTTCATTGCCAGCCCGCCAAATTAGTTTATCCACTTCTTTTTCAGCGTTTTTTACAATTTCTTCTATTTTTTGCGGGTTGATTTTATTGTTTTTTATGATTTTGTCAAGTGCAAGTCGAGCTACCTCTCGTCTTACAGGATCAAAACTGGACAAGACGACAGCTTCAGGAGTGTCATCGACAATCACTTTTACACCACTGGCGGTTTCAAATGCTTTTATATTTCTCCCGTCTCTACCGATTATTCTTCCTTTCACTTCGTCAGAAGGCAAGGAAACTACAGAAACAGTGGTTTCCACACAATGATCTGCTGCATTTTTTTCAATCGCCATAGTGATGATTTTACACGCTTCTTTGCTGGCGGTTTCTCTTGCTGTATCAACCAGTTCTTTGTATATTTCTGAAGCTTCTGTTTTATATTCCCGGCGTAAATTTTCTAATAGAACTGCTTTGCACTCCTCAATAGTCATATTTGCAACTCTGGATAACGCTAAATTTTGTTTCTGGATACTGCGACTGAGTCCTTCTTCTTTAGTTTTCAGCGCTTCTTTTTGCTCTTGCAGGTTCCTTGCCTTTAATGTTATTTGGTGCTCTTTTTGGCTTACTTCATTTTCGACACGGCTGAGCTTTCTTTCTTTTTCGAGAACGTCTTTTTCTAATTTATCTACTTTCTTCTGACGATTTTTCACTCGTTTCTCTTGCTCATCCCGCACATTATACCAATCTTCTTTGGCCTGTAGAATAATTTTATGCTTCTTTCGATTAGCCTCTCTTTGAGCTTCAGATATAATATCTTCAACTTGTGATTTTGCATTTTTTAATTTGATTTTTGCTAAATAAGTGGAAGCTATCCACCCAAGACCTATTAATAGCATTCCTCCAAATATATATATTATTGTTCCTAAAAATGAATGTTCCATATCTATTCTGGCTAATTATATTTAAAAATTAAAGCCAGACTTTCACCTCCTTTCGTTTTTTTTCTTTCTTCCCGGTTTTATTATTTGTTGCACTAGAATCCACATAGTTATTTATCGTCCGGGCCATGACCTCCATGTTGTTTTTCACTTTTTTACACGCACAGATTGGATTTGAATAGATACATTCCACTCCTTTACAATAATCTAAACGGAGATCACAGCCTTGTTGCTGTTGATAAGTTGCAGAAGGTACCATTTTTTTAGTAATGTCTTCGCGAATAAACTCTTTTTCCTGGGTCAGATAATGTATCTCAACTAATTTATCCCACAAAAACTGATGAGCTTCAATTAATTGACTACTTGTTAAACCTTTTAATATAGTATGGATAGGTTCACGATTAAATACTGCCCGCAAGATATCTAATTTGTGACTGATTTTTAAATTTGGATTGCTATCCATAATCATTTATTTACATTTATTGCCAAATCCTAACAACGAGACGCAAATACGCTGCAACAGAGTCCTGAATGAATATAAATTATCAGACCAACAAAATCAAGTTAAATAAATAGACATAAAGCCATCAAAATACTGCATTGTGCCCTGTTATCTGTTTTCCCAGTATCAAAGTTTGAATATCGTGGGTCCCTTCGTATGTAATTACGGTTTCCAGATTACACATGTGCCGCATTGATTGATAATCATCCAGGATTCCATTAGCCCCGAGTATTTGCCTTGCGTGCCGAGCAATTTCCAGTGCATGATAAACGTTATTCCGTTTTGCTAATGAAATTTGAGCAGTGGTTGCCTTGTTGTTATCTTTAAGTCTGCCTAACTGCAAGGCCAAAAGCTGAGCTTTGGTAATTTCTGTCAACATATATACCAGTTTCTCTTGAACAAGTTGATGAGATGAAATGGGTTTATCACTAAACTGAATCCTATTATTGGCGTAGTTTAAAGCTTCTTCATAACAGGCCATAGCTGCTCCAATTACTCCCCAGGCTATCCCAAAACGTGCCTGAGACAAACACTTTAAGGCGTCTCTTAATCCAACCGTCTCCGGTAATAAATTATTCTCCGGTATTAAACAATTATCAAAAAGTAGCTCTGCCGTATCGGATGCGCGAAGTGAGAGTTTTCCACGAATTGGTTTGTCAGTATAACCTGGAGTTCCTTTTTCTACTAAAAATCCTCGGATTCCATTGTCAGTTTTTGCCCAAATCACTGCAATGTCGGCCAGGTTTCCGTTTGTAATCCACATTTTCTCGCCGTTTATAAGCCAACCATCATTGGTTTTCTCTGCGCGTGTTCGCAGTCCACTCGGGTTTGAGCCAAAATCGGCTTCTGTCAGTCCAAAACAGCCGACTGCTTCACCGCTGGCTAATTTCGGCAGCCAGGATTGTTTTTGCTCTTCCGAGCCAAAGGTGTGAATTGGATACATAACCAGACTACCCTGCACCGATACAAAGCTCCGGATGCCGCTATCCCCTCTTTCCAATTCCTGATTAATGAGTCCGTAGGCTACATTGTTTAAACCCGGACACCCATATCCATGCAGGTTGGCTCCAATGAGACCAAGCTTCCCCATTTTAGGTATTAAATCAGACGGGAATTCAGCATTCCGATAATTATCCCGAATAACCGGTAAAAATTCATTCTCTATAAATTCCCGTACTGTGTTCCGGATTAAACGCTCTTCATCATTGAGAAGCATCTCTATCTGATAGAAATCTGTTCCTTTAAATTTTGACATGTGTTAACTGATCTTACTCCTTTCAGTTAAATTCACAGACTTCTGCAAAATATACATAAATGTCATTCTGAGCGACCTTTGGGAGCGAAGATTTTGAGACCACTAACATATTGTAAATTAAGTAGTTTTGTGGTTACAGATTCTTCGTCACAGAGTTTATCCTGAGCAACGTCGAAGGGTTCCTCAGAACGACAAAAAAAGAGCATCTTGCAGAAGTCTATTAAATTCAACATGGTGAACCTAATAATACTGGTTCGCTACTTTGCAGAGCCATGTTTTTAATTATTTTTTATTACTGTTCCAAATAACGTGTTCGCCGATACCTTATTAATTTTGACCTGGATTAAGTCTCCGGCCTTAAACTGGCCTTTTTGAAATATCACAATTTTATTGCTGTCGGTCCGCCCCATCCACTCATCCGGCTTTTTTTTACTCGTGCTCTCAACCAAAACCTGATAAGTTTTACCAATTGCTTCTTTATTTTTCAGTAGAGAGTTATTCTTTTGCAATTCATTCAACCGAACGATACGTGCTGTTTTTTTATCAGGAGGCACATCATCCGGATACTTTCTCACAGCAATGGTATTTTTGCGTTCTGAATACTTAAAGATAAACGCCGAATCAAACTGGACATCTTTCATGACCTGATATGAATCCTCGAATTCATCCTCTGTTTCAGAGGAAAAACCCACAACAATATCTGTCGTGAGCGCGGCTTCCGGAATTGTCTTACGAATATTTTCAACCAATCGCAGATAATCCTTTCTTGTGTAGTTTCTACCCATTAAATCTAAAATCCGATTGTTGCCGGATTGTAGTGGCAGATGAACATGTTTGCAAATATTCGGATTCTCCGCCATACCCCGTAAAAGCTTCTCCGGAAAATCTTTTGGATGAGGAGAAGTAAATCGAATGCGTTCGATTCCATCCACCTCGGAAACCATCAACATTAAATCTGCAAAATCCTTATTATCAAAACGATAGGAATTTACATTCTGCCCTAACAAAGTGACTTGCTTAAATCCTTCTTCAGCCAGTTTTTCAACTTCAGAGATAACACTTTGTGGGCTGCGACTCCTCTCCCGTCCGCGCGTGTAAGGTACGACACAAAAGGTGCAAAAATTATCACAACCACGCATTACAGCAAGCCAGGCATTGATACCAGGAATTCGCCGGGGATAAACATCACTGTAATCTTCATACTCAGACAGGCTGAAATTATAAGTTTTTTGTCCCGTTTCCAGCACAGACTGAATCATATCTGGCAGATGTTTATAACTATCCGGACCTGCGAATATGTCAACTAATTTTTCCTGAGTTTTTAAATTACCACGAAGGTTTTGTGCCATGCATCCGAGGAGCCCAACGACTACTTTTTTATTCGCTGCCTTTACATGTTTTACTTCTCCGAGACGGCCGTACATTTTCTCATGCGCATTTTCACGAACTGAACAAGTGTTAAAAATTACAACATCGGCTTCTGATTCAGATTGAGTAAATTCATAGTCATTGGCAATGAGTATTGACCGGATAATTTCCGAGTCGTATTCGTTCATCTGACAGCCGTAGGTTTCGATGTATACTTTTTTCATTTTTCACTCAGAACTCAACTAATAGAAAGAGAACCCAATGCAAGGTTGTTTTTACTTACTTCTTGTATTGAAACGCTGACAAATTGATTCGCCAGGTCTAAATCTGTTTTTGTTGCTACTTTTACATAATTGTCTGTAAATCCCTGAAATAATCCAGACTCGTTTTTTTCTTCCATTAAAACTTGAACCTGCTTACCTATCTGTTGCTCATAAAAGATTTTTCGTTTTTGATTGGATAACGTCCTTAAAATTTGACTTCTTTCTTTTCTCACATGAACGTCGACCTTTCTATCCATTTTGACGGCTGAAGTGCCTTGGCGTTCCGAATAATTAAATACATGAAAATAAGCAAATGGCAAATCATTTAATAGCTGCCTGGTGTTTTCAAACTCAGCCTCGTTTTCACCGGGGAAGCCGACTAAAACATCCGTCCCTAAACAGACATCAGGGATCAGACTGATAATTTCATTTAAAAAATCTACATATTCCGAAACTGTGTAAATCCTGCGCATACCCTTCAAAACTGAATCATCGCCGCTTTGAAGTGGGATATGAAGATGGCTGCAGAGCTTGTCGGAATCCTCCATATATGCGATTAATTCTGCTGCAATCGTTGTTGGTTCAATGGAGCTGATTCTGATGCGCTGCAATCCTTCGATGGATTCTAACATTTTAATAATATCCAGAAGCTTTTTGCCTTCATGTTCATACGTTCCAAGATTGACGCCGCTCAAGACTAATTCTTTATGTTCTCTGGCGACTAATTGAATAGCTTCCCGTTTTATATCCTCGAATATTCTACTTCTTGCTCTTCCACGGGCAAAAGGAATTACACAAAACGAACACATGAAATCACAGCCGTCCTGAATTTTTAAATTTGCTCGCGTGGCATTCTCGTAGTTACCAACCGAACTCAAAGTAAAAGGCGTTCTTCGAATTCTACTTCTGCGAATCAGCGGCTCAGGCAATTTCTGAGGGACATCGATATAATCTGCGACTTGCATCTTTTCTTCAGTGCCGACAATTAAATCGACGCCATCGATATCTTTTATTTCATCATCCCCTAACTGCGCATAACAACCTACTACCGCTACAAAAGTACCCGGTGCTCGTTTTAGTACCTGGCGAACTAATTGCCGGCATTTGGCATTCGCCTGTTCGGTGACTGTACATGTATTAATCACGCATACATCCGTTGGCTCGCCAAACTCAGCAATCTGGTAGCCTTTTTCTTTGAAGGTATTGCTAATCAGGGCGGTTTCTGCCTGATTTAAGCGGCAGCCCAACGTGTAAAAAGAAGCTCTATATTTTGATATTGTCATTTAAACCTATGTTGAGAACCTTTTGAAACACCTACTATACTGTCAGTTCCGCATCTTTTAGCGTGAATCCAAGAAAATTGTGGATGCCAAATTAAAACGTTCGGGCATGACAGTTAGGGCATTATTTTAAAAAATAGCAATAGAATAAGTCTACCAAATTTGTGCAAAAGCTACGGTCGCACCGGCTACTAACTGCACATCAAAGGCAGCATTCGAAAGATTGAAATTTATTGCTGTATCTAAAATGAAACGTGGAGTTAAAGTCAGGCTTGCACCTGCCGCTCCTATCCAAATCGTGTCATCCGATTCGAAACTGCGAGTCAGGAAGATTTCTCCAAATCCACTCAGTTTATTTGTAAACGGTCTACTCAGCGTGACAATTCCTGAAAACTGCTCATCTGTACCACCACCGGGCATGCCAGCAAAAGTTACTCCACTATTTAAATCGAGCCCAAAATCTCCTACTGCATGAGATAATATCAGCAAAAAACTATAATCGATCTCACCAGAACCTAATGCCTTGTCTGAATCGGCAGCAGGCAGTTTTATTGAAAATTGTCCAGCGAGAGAAGGGCCTGTTTGGGCTTCTTTAAATCGCAGACGACCTCCGAAAGCAACATCTCCAAAACCTGAACTGCCATTTGATATATTCTTTATTGGTGATAGTCCAACAAATAATTCAGTGTTTTTTAAAACCCCTATCTTCAGCA
The DNA here is from genome assembly GCA_964539665.1 of uncultured Cytophagia bacterium. Taxonomy (GTDB): domain Bacteria; phylum Zhuqueibacterota; class Zhuqueibacteria; order Oceanimicrobiales; family Oceanimicrobiaceae; genus CAZIKB01. The sequence goes on along the minus strand of CAZIKB010000031.1, from coordinate 37,037 downwards.
AAAGTGGTGAATCAAACAACTGATTATCAATCGAAACTCCAGCCTCAAGTTCTAACCAGCCTGGATGGGTCGTGCTGGCACTCGTACTAAAACTGGGACGCTGCGGAGTTGCACTAACCTGATCATTCGATTGTGCACGGCTGGTAGATACATAAATAAAACTGAAAAATAAACAGAATCTTGCTATTTTGGTAAAATTTCTTTTAATCATATCCGTTTCCTATTTTTCTTTCCAATATCAAGTTCTCTCACTTACATTCGAAATTACCACGTCTGAGCCAAATGGCGAATGATATTTGCCTTCATTTTCCACCAGCAATCTTTCCCGGCGGATGTTAAACAAATCAGGTGATACAGAGTAAATTTGTTCTAAAATCACCTCAGGACGTACACCACCTTGACGACCTGTACATAACAACATTCGAAGGTGCAAAGATTCATTGGAATTTCCCACTTCTATCTTTTTAATCAAGGGTTTTATATTATTAATCTTTTTTCGTCCTTTTCGAATTTGTGTTACGTCTATAGTTTCCGCACTGAGAAAAGATGCAACCAACATTTTATGAGCCTGAACCATATTACCATTGGATTTGCCATTTGTAAGCTTTATTACTTCTTTTTGTAGTTTTTCTGAGTCCAACGAAATTGAATATTCTGCTGTATTGATCATATTAAACAAAGATTCAGTGTCTCTTTTAATTTTTTTAAGTGAGGTAAGTTTCAATCCTTCTGGTAATTGTTCATTTAGTTGCTGCAACAGTATATCTATTGGTATTTCAACAACCAGTTCAAAATCAAGAAACTCTTCAGCGCTTTCCGTGCCCACACCTAAAGCTGGTCCAAAGGAAATACTCGGAGTTGGATGGAAACCCTGACTATATTTCAAAGGCACGCTTGCTCGTACAAATGCCCGCGTAAATGTTCGGGTTAAATCTAATGCTGACAGAAAACGAAAATCATTTAGTTTACAATAAGACGCACGATAACGCGTTACACTCTTTTGTGCATTTCCAAACAAGGATTCCTCTGACTTACTTTTTACAGGGATCCCTATCTCCAAACTTTCCCAACTATCCATTCGTGATTTGCGAATTGTGTCCAGATCGCATTCTAATCCACAATGATAACAAACCAGATTTTCATCTTCTTCAGGTTTACCCAAATCGGTTCTATTTAAATCATTTCTCTCCACATAAGGTTTCTCACAAGCAGGCGAGGAACGTGCTTTCAAAGCTCTCTTATATTCATGAATTAGCCAATCTTTTTTAACGCCTGTATCTAAATGTTGCCAGGGTAACGCCGCATCAAGAGGGACTTCTCGCATCCACACTTGCGCATCGATGTTTAAATCTTTAAATACCTGCCGCCATGTTTCCATCTTCAGTTGATCTGTCCAGGCGTCCAGTCGGCAGCCCCGACGGTAGGCTAATTCTATGGCTTTACTTAGTCGGCTGTCTCCGCGCGTGAAAATTGCTTCTAACCAGGAATGCTCAACATCATGCCACTTAAATTGGAGACCTTTGTGCAGTTTTATGAGTCGAAATATATATTTTTGTTTTTGCCGAAGCGATTCTTTGCCCGCGAACCCTGACCATTGAAAAGGCGCATGTGGTTTAGGAATATGCGAAGAAACACTAATGGTAACCTGTGCATGTTTACCATGTTCCTGTTTCGCTATTTGCAGAATTTTTAGCCCTAAATCTACAATGCCCTTTAAATCTTCTTCAGTTTCTGTGGGCAGTCCAATCATAAAATAAAGTTTTATCCGCTGCCAGCCGTTTTTAAATGCCGTAGCAGCGCCCTCCAAAATAGCTTCTTCGGTAATCCCTTTATTAACAACATCTCGCAATCTTTGACTACCTGCTTCCGGTGCAATAGTAAATCCTGTTCTTCGCACCTTTGACAGGCTTTCACTCAGAGTCTCGGTTAAGCCATAAACCCGCATGGAGGACACTGTCAGAGCGGTCTGTCTTTCTTCAAGCACAGTACTGAGTTTTTGTGCTAAAGGGCCAATACAGCTAAAGTCAGCAGTGGAAAGTGAAGACAGTGAGGCTTGGTCAAATCCTGTTTTATCCAGGCTATCTATCAGGCTATTAATAATAGCTTCAGGTTTCCGTTCACGAGCCGGCCGATAAATTATTCCCGCCTGACAAAAACGGCAGCCTTCTGTACACCCGCGCGCTATTTCAACTGAAACCCGATCGTGAATAATATAGCCGTGCGGCACTAAAATATCATCGGGAAATGGATATTCATTTATATCATCAATGTAAGTTCGTTTTACTGGAAAAGGAGCGTCTTTACTCCCTGTTACAATTTTAAAGCCGGTACTTACATCAATTTTAGTTTCGTAAAGGGAAGGCACATAAATTCCGTCAAACTGAGCCAATTGCTTTAATATTTCTGACCTGGCTAATCCAGAATCTCGCAATTCTATAAATCTATCTATGATTTTGGGAAAAGCTTCTTCCCCGTCGCCAATTAAAAAACAGTCAAAAAAATCAGCAATGGGCTCTGGACTTAAAGCACAGGGACCGCCTCCAATAACTAAGGGATCCTGTCCAACACGATCGTTTGCATATAGAGGAATACCGCCCAGATCAAGCATCATTAAAATGTTGGTATACTCTAATTCATACTGAAGCGAAAATCCAACAATATCAAATTCAGAAAGAGGCATTTGTGTTTCCAGCGAAACCAGTGGTAAGCCGGTTTCACGAAGCCTGGCTTCCATATCAACCCAGGGGGTATAAACCCGTTCAGCGGCCGTAGCATCCCTTTTATTTAAAATTGAATACAGGATTCTTAGTCCCAGATGAGACATGCCAATTTCATAGGTGTCTGGAAAACACAGCGCCACCCGCTTCGGCGCTTCTTCTTTTGATTTTCGGATGACATTCCACTCGTTGCCAAGATAGCGCACTGGTTTTTGTATTGAGTTGAGAATGTCTTTATATATGTGGGGCACAGAGCCTTATTTGTCCTTATACTGTAAAATTAGATGTTATTTTTCTTTAATATTCAACAACTCACTCATAAAAGTACGAAATGATTTTAGCGCATAAACTGCGTTTTTTGCTTCAGCTCTATCAGCTTCCTCACCAGGATATCGAAATAATACTGAATATTGATTTAAAGTAAATAAAATATCTCGATAAAGTTCAAAAGTGGAACAAAATTTTAAACACAACTCCATAAGTTCAATCAAATTATGTATTTTAGGGTATGGACGCATTTTTAATTGCATGAATGCCTTCAGATATTTTTCTGCACATTGTTGAGCATGAAAACAAGCGGCATCATAATTGGGATTTTTCCTGGCTCGTAATTCACGATTTGCCGAATGCCAATCACCCTCTGCTTTGTTAATCCACTCTTCAACTATTTGATTCATATAAAATGACACCCTTTTCAACCACTTCCTTTAGAAAAAAATCTCCCAATTTCAATCGCTTTTTTAAATCATCAGGGGTTTTTACGACAAGTTCCAAACCAAAATGAAATTCTATATCCCTCATTATTTTAATTGCTTGCTGGGAAGGTTTCAATTTAGTTGGCATCACGATTAATAAATCAACATCGCTCTCTGGCCTGGGATTCCCGTAAGCATACGAACCAAATAAAATGATTTTGTTTGGTTGAAATTTTGCTTTTATCTGCTCGACGACATTTAAGATTACTTCTTTTGGAATTTCAGTCCGTTTATCAATAGTTTCAAGCACCGTCATATTAATTGACCAGTTCTTATCTTATAACGCATATTTTTCAGAGAATAATTTTTCGATCCCGGGATGAACCATAAGAATACAAAACACCCCGGGAACGATTATTTCATTTCAAATAATGTACATTATCGGCTTCATATAGATAGCAGCATGTTGCACATCAGTGTCAAAAGAATACTTATTTAGCGCTTATCTCCTGCCCTGGCTGCGGCATACTGGTATTCCAAATATCCGCATGCAATTTCCAGGTTCCATCCATATCTTTTTTCCAGACGACAATATACTTACCCTGATCACTGGTTGCTTCCTGTCCTTCTGGTTGAATTTTTAAAGAATAATTACCAATCTCATAAGCCAAATTGCCAACGCCACTTACATCCACTGATGTCAAAGTAACTTCTTTAATACCCATTTGCATACCACCGTTCCAGAAATTTTGTACGCCTTCTCTTCCTTTAATTATTTCACTGTTTGGCGGCATAAGAGTCGTATCATCGGTGTACAGGGCTGCCACGCCTGCTGCATCGCCATTCTTAAATGCATCCATAAATTCAGCATTTACCTTGTTGATTGCTTCACTGACTTGCGCCATTTCCATTTGTTGGCTTTGCTGGCCAGTACAGGAAATTAAGGTTAAAGACATAACCACGACAAAAACTAAAATTACACTTGATGATCTCATGATGTCCTCCTCTTTAAGTTAGTAAATAATTAATTTAATAATGCATAGTACAAATAATAAAATCATTCAAAACTTACTCACCGACTTCTAAGCATCTTTTAAATTTCTCAAGTTTCGCAAATTTTCTTTGTCCTTTTTATAGCCTCCGGGTGTTTCAATAATCATTGGTACGTCAATGAATCGCGGCTCATTCACTAACTGTGAAAAAGCTTCTAGCCCGAGTTCACCATCTCCAATGTGCTCGTGGCGGTCAACTCTGGAGCCAAATTTTCGTTTAGAGTCGTTAATGTGAATAACACCTACATGTTCAAGACCAACTATTTCATCAGCCTGTGCAAAAGTTTTTTGATAGCCTTTTTTTGTCCGCAATTCATATCCTGCCGCAAAAACATGACAGGTATCCAGGCAAATGCCAATTTTCCCCTGGGCTTCTACCTTCGATATCATTTCAGCTAATTGCTCAAAAGTATAACCAAGGTTGTCTCCCTGGCCTGCGGTGGTTTCTAAAAGTATTTTATGCTGGCAATCAGGGTATTGGTCCAAAACATAATTCAGGCTCTCGACAATTCTCCGGATGCCTTTTTCCTCGCCGTTGCCGGTATGCGAACCCGGGTGAATGACCAGGTAAGGAATATCCAAAGCATCAGTCCGCTGCATCTCAATGATAAAGTTTTCACGGGACATACTTAATTTTTGTTTGTCAAATCCGCCTAAATTAATTAAATAGGACGCATGGACACAAACGGCCGTCACACCTGTTCGTTTCTCTTCATCTTTAAACCTGGCGATATCTTCCTCGGGAAGATGCGGTACTTTCCATTGCATCTGGTTTCGTGTAAAAATTTGCACGACATCACATGTAGAATCTTTGCCGTTTTGAGGTGCATTAAAAATACCGCCTGCTATTGAAACATGAGCGCCAAATTTCATTCTATTGTTCGATTCATTCCTGCGTTTCTAACCATCTTTCAGCGTCGATTGCAGCCATACAACCCATTCCTGCTGCTGTTATCGCCTGTCGGTAATGAAAATCCACAACATCGCCTGCAGCAAAAACTCCCTCTACGTTTGTCATGGTGCGTTCATTTGGTTTAATGTAACCCACATCATCGATATCAATCTGTCCTTGAAAGATGTCAGTATTAGGTTTATGGCCAATTGCGACAAATACGCCGTCCACTTTTTTTTCCAGCAATTCACCGGTCTTAACATTTTTTAAAGTGACACCGGTTACATCCATTTTCTCAGGATCATGAATTCTTTCAACAACCGAGTTCCAGATAAAGCTTAATTTCTCATTTTTAAACGCGCGATCCTGCATGAACTTCGAAGCTCTGAGTTCATCTCTTCTATGCACAACTTCTACCTTTTGGGCAAATTTGGTCAGAAAGATTGAATCTTCCATCGCCGTGTCACCACCACCGACTACTATTAAATCTTTATCCCGGTAAAATGCCCCATCACAAACTGCACAAGTAGAAACGCCATGACCAAGTAATTTTTTTTCTGATTCCAGGCCAATAAGCTGGGCAGAAGCTCCAGTTGAGATTACAATTGCTTTCGAGAGATATTCTTCATCACCCACAAAAACTGAAAACGGTCTGTGAGAGAAATCAACTTTCGTTACGGCATCCCAAACAATTTCAGCTCCAAAACGTTCTGCTTGTTCTTTCATAGAATTCATCAAATCTGACCCATTGATGCCACTGATAAATCCGGGATAATTTTCAACATCAGTAGTTAAAGTAAGCTGTCCTCCCGGCTCAGGTCCGGCAAATACCAGAGGCGCCAATTTAGCCCGGGCATTATAGATAGCAGCAGTATAACCGGCCGGTCCGGTACCAATTATTATCACATTTCTCACTTTGGAATTCGACATGATGATTGTTGTATCTCCTTTCTTCACAAGACCTATCAACTTCCGCAGCATACACTGACTCATCGGATGACCTGGAGTCATTCTATGAATAGTTGATAATTACCGCAAATCATTGTGAATGTAGCTTTTAAAAATACTATTATTTAATTGTAAATGCAAGAAAAAGAAATTGTAAAATATCCATGATTTAGAAATTTTCATTTGAATTTGGATTATTTTCCAGTAAATTGATTTCATAAAAAATTAAACCTTTTACTTCATTATTGATTTTTAAAATTACAGGATTAATGAATGAGTATTCAAAATACACAATCGCAAAATCCGGAAACGATAATCAATAAACTTAATGAATTGTTTAATGACAATAAAGTACCCACAGAACTTGAAAAATTTGAAACTGCCATTTATACTGTAATATTTAACAAAGAAAATCTGGAAAATATTCTCAATAATCAAGGAGTGCAAATATATTTTACCATCGGAATTAATCTTCTCCAGACATTTGAAAAATCAAAAAGCAATTTAAAGCAAAGAATTCGGACAATACTATTAAATTTCCTGGATTTCGCCAGGACGAATCTACTTCTTCAGGAAGTCTATCGACAGGAGCGTGGTGATGAATGGCTTTCTCTTTTATTATCCATTGTTGAAAAAACAAACTTCACTACAGGCCAGCTATTTTCACAAAGAGTGCAAAATTATAGTGTGAAACCATTATTTAAAGTAATCAAAAATAAAAATATTACGGAATATTCCTGGATGGAAATTCATGAGAAGGTCTATGAGATCGCGTGCGCACTCCTTGCTTTTTCTGCAGGTAAGGAATCACCCGGACCTGTCGGGATTTTATCCGAGAACTGCATTGAAATGGCTTGTATCGATTTAGCCTGCTTGATTACTGGTATAGTAAATGTGCCCATTCCTGCAAATTCAGTCGCCAGTCAGGTAGAATATATAGCTCAACATTCTGAAGTGAAAATAATTTTTATTTCCACTGAGAATCAATTAAATAAAGTGTTAAGCTGCAGAACTAATTTACCAAATCTGCAGCATATCATTCTTATTCATGCGAGTGAGGATGTCCTGAATGATGACTACAAGTCATTTAATGGCTTTCTCGCACAGGGGCAGAATGTTGGTTTCAAGCAAGTACAGATGGCAGTTAATAATGTGAAGATCCATGATTTAGCCACGATTATGTACACATCCGGCACAACAGAATCTCCTAAAGGCATCATGTTTTCGCAATATAACATAGTGAGCAAGCGATTCGCACGGGCAATTGCACTACCAGAAATTGGCGACCAGGATGTTTTTCTTTGCTATCTGCCACTATTTCATACTTTCGGCCGATATTTGGAAATGCTGGGCTGTATTTTTTGGGGAAGTACCTACATTTTTTTGGAAAGCCCTAAAATTGAAATCTTGATTGAAAATTTCCAATTGGTGCGACCTACTGTGTTTATTAGTATTCCCCAAAAATGGTTTCAATTGTTTGAAAAAATTCAGGATAAAATTGACATTGCAGTTGCCCCCCATGCAGAAATCCAGCAGGCTGTTTCGACAATAACTGGCGGATGTTTAAAATGGGGACTTTCTGCGGCGGGTTACTTAGACCCGGACATTTTCAGACTTTTCCAGAAATATGGAATTGAGCTTATGAGCGGCTTTGGCATGACCGAGGCTACTGGCGGCATAACCATGACCCCGCCCTTTCAATACCACGAAAACTCGGTGGGCAAGGCGTTACCCGGTGTGGAAATCAAACTTGCCGATGACGGTGAGATGATAATATTTGGACCTTACATTATGGTCGGTTATTTTAAGACTGAATCTTCAAATTTTAAAGACGGCTGGCTTTACACCGGAGATATTTTCTTAAAAGATGCGAAAGGATTCTTTCAAATTATAGATCGGAAAAAAGAGATTTATAAAAGCAGTAAGGGAGAAACCATTGCCCCACAAAAAATCGAAAATTTATTTCGTGATTTTGAATCTGTTCAGCATGTCTTTCTTGTAGGCGATCATCGGGCATACAATACTCTCCTGCTTTATCCAAATTATGAATATGATCAGATAAACCTGGTCGATATGAATCGAGATGAACTACGTGATTTTTATAATTCCCTTGTCGTAACTGTTAATCGGTTTCTTGCTCCCTATGAAAGAATTGCTGATTTTACAATTGTTGACCGGGATTTTGATGCTTCAAAAGGAGAGCTTACTCAAAAAGGCACTTATAAAAGAAAAATTGTAGAAAATAATTTCAATGTAGTAATTGAGAAAATGTACAGCAAAGATTATGCAGCTTATGTGGTCGGCAATTTTGAGATCAGAATTGACAACTGGTTTTTAAGAGAAAAAGGCTTAACTCCTGATGATGTAAAATTGGAAAAAAGCGCTCTATTTATGAAACCCACAAAAGCAAAGTTATCAGTTGAAGCATCCTCAAAACAGCCAGGTATGATTCGTTTAGGCTCGTTTTGGTATTCTACCGAGAGAAATTTTTTAGACCTGCGAGAATTAATATCAAACCCAAAACTTTGGTTGGGTAACATACCACTTCAAAAGTTTGTCGGTGAAGAGATTTTTCGCTGGACTCATTTACGGCAGGATAAATATTCTGACCTTACAATTATTACCAAGAAATGCCCACGCATATACATTGGAACGATCAGCTCCCGATTTAAACAAAATATTGAAGAAAATGTGAATACATTGCAAAACATTCATTATTCAGCATATTTTATTCAGACGCAAAATCAGAGTTTAGAATTTCAAGCTATGGACTATCTTGAATCCGTCATAAAAACTAATAAGGAAGGACTGGCAAAACTTGCTAAAGAGGTACTCCTGCGGACATCACAGTGTAAAGATCTTTTCATAAAAAAATTAGCCTTTCAAATTCTAATATTAAATAAAAAAGGAGAACAAGTTAAAACCATATTTGAAACTTTTTTAATTACAGATGAGCAAATTCTGGATGAGAAGATTATTTCAGATATTTGTGATCTGGACATCATGAAAAATCATATAACCGACATATTTTCTCTCTTGAAATGTTATACAACTCCTGTACATTGGCAGAATTATAAAACGACTAAAAATTTTGTTGTCTCTCTATTAAATCTCATTACAACGTATGGTAATTTACACCCTGTCTGGTATAAATCTATTCGAGCGGAATTGGTAAAATGGTCATTGTGTAAAGAAAGTAAAGAAGTCGCATCTCATGCAAACAGGTGTATGGACAAACTCCTCATGAACTTTAGACAGTGGTTAGGCTCAAATCAAAAAATTGCTGTAGATACCGAAACTCACGAGGAATACCGCTGGGGAGATGTTATCACTTTTGAAGAGGGTATTGCTCCAGAAGATAAAGCCAAAATGTTCAATGCTATTGAAACAATCCCATTAATTCGAGAGGCAATATTCCTTTTTTCCAGAGGAACTTTAGTCCGGCTTCAGGATCTGCCTCATTATGGCATCTGGATTAGCTTTCTCGGTTCTTTGCATGGAAAAACAGTTTACCGGGTAACCGTACAAACCCATCATCATGGAGCTTTTGACTTAGCCATAAACATTAATCATACTTTATCTGAAATTGACGTTACTGCTGAAATCACCTGGCTCATTTGCGCCGGCGCTTCCGAAGGAAAACAACCATTAGCAGAAGATTTTGGCGGCTATTGGCCGGAATACAATTTATGGACTGAAGAATTCATACCAGGCGATACTGTTGAACAATTTGTTAAAAGATTAGACCGGCACCCTGAAGATGAATTGATTGATAGAATTCAACAAATCTGGCCCTATTTTGCCTGGAGTGGATTGAGCGCCTATATTGACTTTTGGAACAGGACCGGCCGCCAATTAGAAATTGCGGATCCAAAGCCAGCCAATGTCATTGTACCCTCTCATGACTATCAGGTCGGATTTCGAATAATTTCTATTTCAGAAAGAAAACCTTTTCTAAGTACTGCTGATATGATTCTCTCTTTTCGCAAGTACTTCATTGATGCTGTAGAATCGCAATACAATAAACTCAGGGGGAAATGCAGTTGGCATGTAATTTTTTCTTCTTTTCTTGAAGTGTTAGGAGAAAAAGAGGGAATTAAAATTCTGGAAGAGACTCTGGAGTCTTTTAAGAATAAGACCCTTGATGAAGATTCATCAATAATTCAGCAAAAATTAAACACATTCATAAAAACTGTCCATGAAAAAGGCTACTTGCCTAAACGTCTGCATTTTGCGATTCAACGATATTCGCGATGGATTAAATTGAATCCGACCGCTACCGTTCAAGCTCGGAATCAAACCTTACAGGATTTATTCACAACTTATGATCTTGAAAATTTGGAAAAAGAATACCCGGGAACCCGAATTCAATTTTTCAGAGATACTATTTATGCTCAAAGTGATGTAAGAATACTCGATGGATTGAATCACATTTTGCAGAAAATAAAAAGCAGACAACTTTCAGAAAAAGCTTTACCCGAAAAAATGTCTGAATTACGAAGCCGGGTAACTTTTAGCAAGGAAGAGGAGTTATTTTTTACACGTATGACCTATCCACATTTGAGTCCACAGGCTTCTGCACAACTTATTTCTCTGACTGCCGATGGAACACATAAAACTGATTTGGTGGTTTTTATTGAAGACCATGATGGTAATAAATTAAGAATCCGTCACCCGGTTAGTCCGAAAGAGATAGCTAAACTTCACCGTTTATTCAGATTCACCAATTTACCCGTGGATTTTCGTCCGCATCACCAATACCTGGTTATTCTGGACGAGCGCATGCAGGTTATCGGTGGATTGTTTTATTCTCAGACAGATGACTCGACCGTTCACCTTGAAAAGGTGGTTGTTGCTGAACGCCAACGCAAAAAGGGCGTAAGCGATGGCTTAATGAATGAATTCTTTAACCGCTTACGCAACCAGGGTATAAAAATAGTAACAGTTGGCTTTTTTCGTCCTGAATATTTTTACAAATTTGGTTTTAAAATCGACCACCAATTCGGAAATATGGTTAAAACGATTGAATCAGTAATCAGGAAAGATTCGGTAGATGAATTAGTTGAGATGAAAGTGATTAAATGATTTACGATTGACCAGTCTATCTTCTGTCAATTACCAGCGTCGAGGTGCATTTTCAATCACCCTGTAAGTATCCCGCGCTATCAGGAGTTCTTCATTTGTAGGTATAACAAAGGCGTCTAATTTACTTTCTCCTTCTGAGATTTTTCCAGTTTTGCCAAAACGCACACGCTGGTTTTGCTCATAGTTCAAATCCAGACCAAAACATTCAAGACCTGCGCAAATTCTTTCCCGGATAAGGGGTGAATTTTCTCCAATGCCTCCGGTAAATATGATTGCATCGGCTCCGGCCATTTCAGCAAAATAGGCGCCAATATATTTTTTAACTCTGTTACAAAAAACATCGATGGCTAATTGGGCTCTTCGATCTTGATTTTCTTCTACTTCTTCAATGATTTCCCGCATATCGCCGGTAAGTCCTGAAATCCCCAGGAGACCTGACCGCTTGTTTAAGAGATTGTGTATTTCGCTAAAGTTTAATCCTTCTTTATGATAAAGATATTCAAAAACCGATAAATCTACATCACCGGATCGAGTCCCCATAAGAAGGCCTTCTAAAGGAGTAAATCCCATGGAAGTGTCCAACGAATTGCCGTTTTTTATAGCACAAGCCGAACAGCCATTTCCCAGGTGCAGCGAGATAATGTTTACTTCTTTAAGTTTCAGGTTTTGCATTTGACGATAACGGTAAGCTATATACCTGTGAGAAGTTCCATGGAATCCATACCGCCGGATTTTATACCTGCGATAGAATTGATATGGAATGCCATAGATATAGGACGTTTCCGGCATTGTCGAATGAAAAGCTGTGTCGAAAACCGCAACTTGTGGTACACCCTCGCCGAGAAGTTCTGAAATTGCCCGAATGCCTTTAATATTTGCAGGATTATGAATCGGCGCCAACTCAATGCAATCCTCAATGCCTGAAATGACGTCATTAGTTATTTTTACAGATCGGTTAAACTTTTCTCCCCCGTGCACCACCCGATGCCCGACTGCATGGATATCAGAAAGCGAATTAATATGCTCGATTTTAGACTCGGGTGAAATTATCCAGCGTAAAACCATATCAATAGCGGCGCGATGATTTCTTAATGGAGCATCCTTTTTAACTTTAGGTTGATCTTCGGCTTCAAAGGTGATTAAAGATAAACTGCCGATGCGCTCAAGTATACCTCGCGCTAACTGCCTATCGGTGTCGCTTTTAATAAGATCTAGGTCTGTTTCTATTATTTGAAACTTTACTGAAGAAGAGCCGCAATTTAGTACAAGTATGTTCATGTAATTACCTATTAATAATATTAGAAGTGCGTTTGATAACGAGAAAAATATGGAAGCCAGGATTCATTTTGTATTCAAATCTCGATGAATCGCGGCTTCCATATAATTGACAACCGGGGAATTATGCATGGTTGGAAGTACTGCGTGTTATCATTTAATTTCTCAGGGGTTTACCCTTTTTCAGCATATAGCGCATGCGGTCTTGTGATAATTTTTCACCACAAAGGCTCACAAAAGCCTCACGTTCTAAATCCAGAATATACTGTTCGTCAACAGGGTGCGTAAGAGACGACTTCTCTCCGCCGGTTAAAACATAAGCTAATTTATTGCCAACCAACTGATCGTGTTCCGAAATTTTGCCCGCTTTCACCAGGTCTTTCAACGAGCTTTCAATGGCCAGCCTCCCCCCTTCTCCTGGAAGGATTATATCTTCTCGTGGTTGAGGAGGTACATAGCTTTCACCTAACTTAATTGCCGTTTTCTTAGCCTCATAAATTAACTGGGCTGAATTAATTATTATCCGATCTTCTCTCGTGAGATAACCTAATTTAACAGCCTCTTTTGCTGAAAGAGAAACCCTGGCAAAACCAATGGACTCAAAGGCTTTTTGCACAATTGGAAAGGGCCCAGTTCTCGCTTTTTCCATGGCTGTCATGTTGTTTAAAAGCAGCCTTAAATTACCACCGGCGCCGGGAATCAAACCCACACCAAATTCTACTAGCCCACAATACAATTCCGCTGAGGCAACTATACGATTAGCAGCAGCAGCCGCTTCGTAACCACCACCTAAACACAAATTAAATGGTGCAGATACCACGGGGAATGAAGAGAATTTCAGGTTTTGAGTAACATCCTGAAATGATTTGCTAATAGCCTCCACCTCATCCCACTTATTATTTTCGCATAATTGGACTATTAGCGCCAGGTTGGCTCCCGCCGAAAAATGCTGGCCCTGATGACCGATAACCAATCCATTAAATCCATATTTGGGCACGACATCCAAAGCCTCCTGCATCATATCAATGATAGAAGCGTCGATTGGATTCATCATTGACTGGAGTACACTGTGGAATTCTAAACAGGCCACACCATCGCCAATATCGATTATGCTCGCACACCAATTCTTTTTCAGTTCGTTGCCTTTTTGCTTCTCTAATTGTAAATTAATTTGATTAGGTTTTTGCTCTGATTTTTTGTAATCATGACCTTTGTAATCGTAATAAGTTATATTACCATTTGATCTTGAATAATAGTCCGCTTTGCCTGAACCAATCATATTAGTAACCCAGGCGGGTACTTTTTTACCTTCGTTATCCATACGCTTCACGGATCGTTCTACACCTATGGCATCCCAGGTTTCAAATGGTCCCAGCTCCCAGCCAAATCCCCATTTCAGGGCGTTATCAACGTTCACAATATCGTCGGCAATTTCAGAAACCCGATTAGCTGCGTAAATCAAAGTTCCAGCTAATATTTCCCAAAAAAACTTTCCGGCAGGATCATCACTGTATGCTAACGCTTTAATCCTGTCGGCAGTCTTCGAATAACTTTTCGCTACTCGATAGCCATCAAACCGTACCTGCTTTTGAGGGGTGTATTCGAATGAGTCCAAATTAAGCGACAGTATTTCTTTTTCAACTTTCTGATAAAAGCCTTTTTTGGTTTTTGCGCCAAACCAGTTGTTGTCTAACATTTTTTGTAAAAAATCAGGGATTTTGAATATTTCCCTGGATTCGTCTTCCTGACAAAATTCATAGGTGTTGTTGGCAACGTGCGCCAGGGTGTCCAGGCCAACCACGTCAGCCGTGCGGAATGATGCGCTTTTCGGGCGCCCAACGAGCGTTCCGGTTATTTTGTCCACTTCTTCCACGGTTAATTTCATTTCCTTGGTCAGCTTCATAGTCAGCATCATTCCAAATGTGCCAATACGATTTGCGATAAAGTTAGGTGTATCTTTGGCATCTACAATACCTTTGCCCAGCATATTTTCACAGAAATCAGAAATGCTTTTAATATATTTAGCCTGAGTATTGTCTCCGCCAACAATCTCTAACAGGCGCATGTATCTGGGTGGATTGAAAAAATGCGTGACCATAAACCTTTTTTGAAATTCAACGGACATCGTTTCCATCATTTTTTGAATGGCCAATCCGGAGGTATTTGATGAGACAATGGCGGTATCTTTCAAATAAGGTTCAATACGTTTAAATAATGAATGTTTAATGTCCAAACGCTCAACCACGGCTTCAATCACCCAATCCACATCTTTCAGTTTTTCAAGATGGTCATCATAATTACATGGTGAAATAAGTGAAATCGTTTTAGGATTATATAAGGGGGCGGGTTTCAATTTTGAAATTACCTGGAGACCATTTTCAGCAATTTCCTGAGTCAGGTCAAACAGGTATGATGGGACTCCGGCATTTGAAAAATGGGCAGCCAACTGCGCACCCATGACGCCAGCGCCAAGAATTGCGACCTTTTCTATTTTTTCATTCATGGCATCCCCCTATAATCTTTCAATGATTGTTGCAATACCCTGTCCCCCGCCAATGCACATAGTTGCCAAACCAAATTTTCCTTTTCTCTGTTCCAACACATTTAACAGGGTGGTTAGAATTCTCGCACCAGAACAACCGAGCGGGTGACCTAAAGCAATCGCTCCGCCATTGAGATTGATTTTATCCATTGACCACCCAGCTTTCTCGATGACATAAAGTGATTGCGCTGCAAAAGCCTCGTTGAGTTCAATAGCGTCGATATCCTTGATGGACATGCCGGCTTTTTTTAATACTTTTTCAGTAGCTGGAATTGGGCCCATTCCCATGCGGGTCCAATCGACGCCAGCAAAAGCGCGGGCTACAATGCGAGCTCTTGGTTGCATGTCCAATTTCATGGTTAATTCATTACTTACCAGAAGCATGACAGCAGTACCGATAGAAATTGGACTGCTTGTAGCGGCAGTGATTGTCCCATCTTTCAAAAAAGCCGGTTGCAAGGATTTTACTTTTTCTAAATCCGGTGCACGTGGACCTTCATCCCTGTCGACAATCGTACCGTTCGATTTAATTGCGATAATTTCATTACTCAACCGACCCTGTTTCTGGGCATCCAGAGCTTTTTTGTGGGAGGCGATTGCAAACGCATCCTGTTTTTCCCGATCAATACCGCCGTCTTTAGCCAGATTTTCTGCTGTCTCGCCCATACCCATATAAAATTGTAATTCGGCCAGCTTCGGATGAAAACTTGGATTATAGCCACCCATTGGGATCGAAAACATATCTTCTACGCCGCCTGCAATACCCGCATCAATGTCACCCGTCAATATTGCCCGGTCAATTTGATGGACAGCATCCATGGAAGATCCGCAAAAACGGTTGACAACTTTTGCGCCTGCTTCCGCGGGAATACCTGCTAACAGAGATACTCCACGAGCAATTAGCATACCTTGTGTGGCTTCGGGAAAAGCACAGCCCAGAACCACATCTTCAATTTTATCTTTCGGAAATTTTGGATTCCTTTCCATTAATCCAATTACCACCTTGGCGGCCAACTCATCCGCACGAATACCAACAAGTTTACCATTTTTTACACCGATTGGACTGCGTACAGCATCGATGATTACTGTGAATCTACCTTGATTTATCATGGTGTACTCCTTTTAAATAGTGCTGCTAATATATTTAATTCTAATATTTACTTCATTCAACAAATTTAATTGATTTCAACTTTTCAGCCTCAATCAATGTATTTTTATCAGGTCGGTTTATTCTGCTGTAAACCCTGTAATGTGCATCTGTCGCTTTTGCAACCTAATTTTGCGAATCTACACATTTGTTAACCAATTCAATTCGGTCAGCCTGTTTTACGATAATTAATGATTATTGTGTTTCAAATGCAATCAAATCTGCTTCACCGTCATAAAGCCAGCCCCGGTCATTCTCCCAAACACCGTGTAATTCAATCCAAATCCACTTATACTGAACACCGGCGTCGCCGCTGTTTATCCTTTTTCGGAATTTAACATCAACTTTGAATCTTTGGTCATTTTTTTGAATTAATAAGTCCCTAAGAGCATGCTTGTTTCCATCTTTCGAAGCATTGCTGATTTCCCAACCTTTTTTGCTGGCAGTTTCCCTGAATAGTTTTTCGGCTTTCTCACCTAACTCTGATGAGTCTGATTTGTCAAATTTCTTGCGCTTCGAAGACATGAAAATAGTCGCCTATTTTTTTGAATACAAATCTTCTGCAATTGCATTCTTAAGTGCAAACACATTCGTCTTTAATAACATATCATGATTGAAAGAATTCAGGTCAGACAAACTCTTATCCAGGGCTTTGTTTTCCAGAAGTGAACAAAGAATTCGTCTGGAAGACGTTGCTATTGAGTCGTACTTTTCGGTACAAAGTGAACGAGCAATTAGTAACCAAATCTTATCAAATGCAGAATTATTAAACTGCTGAGTGACACGTGCAAGAACACTATCCATCAAATAGATGTCCATAAACATATCGCTGAACATTGCACCAAGCTGCTGCTCATTTTTCAAATCCTGGCCAAATTTACAAATGGCTTCGTTGAAAACATAAAGTACTAGAGATTTTGCGATTTGCAAAGATTTATTTTCTTCAATTAATATCTTAACTTGTTCAAGTCCTGCGTATTTTTGTTTTAATGCTTCGACGTTTACATTCTTAATTGCCTCCCGAACAGGTAGTTCTTCCATAAGCGCTTTTCGTAAAAAATAGCCTGTTATAATTTGCCGATTAATTTCGTTGGTCCCTTCGAATATTCGGTCAATCCGATTGTCTCTTACTGCTGAGGCCATCGGGTATTCTTCGACATAGCCGTAACCACCGTAAATCTGTAATCCTCTATCTGCAATATATGATAAGGATTCACTGCCAACTACTTTGCACATGGAAGTTTCAATAGCATAGCGTTCGATAGCTTCTGACACTTCTTTATGGTAGGTTGGAGAAGACTCGGGAATTTGAGAAACAGCAGCATCAATCAGTCCAACCGTTCTGTAGATAATGCTGTCTAAAGCAAAGGTTTTAATCACCATATCGGCAAAATAGCCTTTTATAACATCGAAATTACGAATAGCCTGGCCAAATTGCTTTCTTTCTGAAGCGTAATTTAGCGCATCTTCAATAACTGCTCTGCAACCTCCTACTGAAGCAGCTCCCAATTTGAAACGTCCAATGTTAAGCGTATTAAATGCGATTGCCGCCCCGCCGCCAATCTCGCCTAATAAATTTTCAGCCGGGACTTTGGCATTTTCTAAAAAAACAGTGCAGGTGGATGAACCCTTAATACCCATTTTGTTTTCTTCAGGACCAAGAGAAACTCCAGGGATCTTTCGCTCAACAATAAAGCCAGTAAATTTATTCCCTGCCACATTAGCAAAAGTTATAAATAAATCCGCCCAACTGCCATTGGTAATGAATTGTTTGGTACCATTTAAGATATAATATTTGCCATCCTCAGTAAGTATGGCTGTACTTTTAGAGGCCAGGGCGTCTGAACCAGCCTCTGGTTCTGTTAAAGCATAAGCTGAAACGAGTTCTGCAGTGCCAAGTCTCGGTAAATATTTTTGTTTTTGGGCGTCATTACCAAAAAAAACAATCGGAAGAGTTCCGATTCCGGAATGTGCGCCAAATGTGGCTGCAAAAGAAGCGCACATACCGCTGCTGAGATTTTCAACAACAATTGCAGATGTGACTTTGTCTAATCCCAGACCATCATATTTTTCAGGAATATCCACACTTAATAGCCCAAGTTCCCCACATTCATGCAACAGTTGCAAGGTTAACTCTTTGTTATATTTTTCAATATCCTTTTTGTTTGGTAGAATTCGCTCTTTTGCAAACTCTTCTACTGTTTTTGCAATTTCCTGCTGCTCGGACGAAAATTTTTCACGTGTAAAAATTTCTTCATAACAGACAGGATGGATTAAAAAAGCTCCACCAGTTTTCATTTTAAACCTCATGTTTGATTATTAAAAAGTTATTCATAAGTTTTGACAGGTTTCTTCCTGAATCCAGGGTAATCGGCTGCGGTGTAGAATAACAAGCAGGATATCGGGCAGGTCTGAAAGTATTTTATTTAAAGTCCCGATTCCGTTCAGGTCAATCTACAACTCCTCTAATGTTTAATAAATTCAGTTTATAGAGTTTAAAATAATATTGAATTTAAATAAAAATTGTGCTTTCAAATAATAAAGGGAGTCCTCCCATGAACTCCCTCCTCGAATAATATACATACAAAGCGCTTCACTTGCATTGTAATATTTTTAATCGTTAACTTACATTCAGTAACATCCTGTAAAATTAAATCCGTTTAAATCAGGAGCTTTGAAAACTTTTCCATTTTTCTTCAAGCTTTGAGTCTTGAAGTGTAGCCATAACATAATCTGCAAATTCTTTGTTGTCGGCGCCAGTATCTCTGCCGGTTATTACAAATTTCTTTTCAAATTGTCCACAGATATCCAAAGCCATCTCCAATTTTTTAGCTCGGTCCTCGAAGCCAATGTGACGTATCAGCATTCCAGCAGCTCTAATCATACTGGCAGGATCTGCATATTTTGCTCTACCTTCTTTTACCATGCGAGGAGCGCTGCCGTGAATCGCTTCAAACATAGAGTACCTTTTACCAATATTAGCGCTGCCGGCTGTTCCGACTCCTCCCTGAAATTCAGCAGCTTCATCGGTTAGGATATCTCCATACAGGTTCGGTAATGCCATAACTCTAAACTGAGTTCGCCGCTTTGGATCGACTAATTTTGCCGTCATAATATCTATGTACCAGTCATCGCATTCGATATCCGGGTATTCTTTTGCTATTCTGTAGCCGATGTCCAAAAATTTTCCATCTGTAGTTTTAACTACATTTGCTTTTGTTACTAAAGTTACGCGATTAATGTTATTATTTTTAGCATACTCGAATGCTAACCGAATGAGCCGCTCCGAGCCTTCCAAAGTGGTCACAGTAAAATCAATCGCCAGATCATCTGTAACATTTACGCCACTGCTTCCAAGAGCATAAGCGCCTTCGGTATTTTCCCGGAAAAACATCCAGTCAATACCATCTTTGGGTACTTTTACCGGTCGTACATTAGCAAACAACTCTAATTCTTTACGCATAGCCACATTAGCGCTTTCAACATTGGGCCATGGATCGCCTTTACGTGGTGTAGTGGTAGGTCCTTTTAAAATTACATGACATTTCTTAAGCTCTTCTAATACATCATCTGGAATCGCTTTTCCAACTTCAGCGCGCTTTTCTATCGTTAAATCTTCAATCACACGAAATTCTGTCTTTCCGGAACGGGTTTCTGCGTCGAGCAAAAACTGTAAAACTCTTTGGGCTTGAGCAGTAATAACAGGACCGATGCCATCGCCGCCAACCATTCCAATAATTATTGGTTGCAAAGAGTTGAAATCTAACCATTCCGACTCTTTTTTCATGCTTTCAATTCGGCTTAATTGCTGCTCAATAAGATTACCAAAATGCTGCTTTGCTTTCTCTACCTCCATGTGCGTCATAAAAATTCTCCTCTATTAAAATTGTTCAGTATTAAAATATTTTAAATAGTTAATTAATAATAATTTCAATCAGAATTACGCTATTTACGACTCTTGCGTCTATTATAATACAATTCCTAATTTAATATTTCATCACATACAATCAAGTAAAATTTCCGTGATAATTTCACATTAAAAGAAAATAATGAGCTTTAAAATTACTTGATTTTTAGTGGCAAATATTATAAAATGTGACTTGTAATAATTTCTTAATTTATATACTGTATCAGGATGTACTTTTATAATATTATTAACAAGCACCTAAAAAGCTTAAAAAATCAAATTGTAGCAGTTATTGGTGGCGGCGGTAAATCTACCCTGATAAAAAAAATAAGCCAGGAGCTTTCAACCGCAAATTTTAAAGTAGTTATTACAACTACTACTAAAATGCAACCTTTTCCGAATGTTGGATTGGTCTTAAGGAATGGCAATACAGATTATTTATCTGAGTTGTCAGTTATATTAGATGAGCTTAATATTGCACAGGTTGCGAATGGCTACTATAAGAAAGGTACATTAAGGGGTATTAATCAAGTTACTGTTAACGAATTAACAAAATATGCAGACATTGTATTAATTGAGGCAGATGGTTCAAGACAGAGATCACTTAAAACTCATAAAGAGAATGAGCCAATTATTCCAGTAAATGCTACGACAGTTATTATTATTTCCGGCGCCAATATTGTTGGTGAAGAATTAAATGAGAGTACTGTTCATCGTGCAGAAATATTCTCTCAAAAGTGGAATTTACCATTTGGGACGATACTAACTCCTGAAATTATAGCAAAGGAGCTTACATCTCCATACAGCTATATAAGAAATATTCCACTAAATTCGAATATTGCTTATTTAATAAATAAATCAGATCTAAATTCTATTGGTGGAAAACTGTTAGCCGAACATTTATTGAGAAAATGTAAAAACCAAGTTTATTGGGGGAGTATTAAGAATAATTTAGTAAATCAAATTACAATTTAATTCTTGAATTTGCATGGGTCAGAAAAGTAAACAAGAAAATTTTTCTGGTGACATAAACCAGAAAAAAAATATCAGTTATTGGCCAACCCATCCAATATCTCAGGAATCAAATGAAAAACCTCCAAATAATAAAAAATTAGATATTACAATATATCCAGAAATTGAAGCCGAGTTTGTGCTCGGAAATTTTATTGATCAGATTTTAAATCGGCACAATTCTAATAATAATAATCACATTAAAAATATTCCAGATGGTGATATTCATAATTTAGAGACTGAAGAATTTGCAAATAATTCTGCAAAATATGAAATTTCAGACTCATGTGTTGAATTATTTCTCGAAAAAAAAATACTGGATCTGGAAGAAAAATATAGTGACATTGCCGATGAAGAAATTCCAGCCACAGAAAGCTCAACTGCTGCCAAAGCTGAAAATAGCCTTCTCGATGAAAAAAATGTGTCGGGCCCAGAAAAAGAGCCTGGCGTTGAAAATTTCAATGAACACGGGTTAGCCGCAGATAACTATTCTTCAAGTAAAGAAATAATGCCAACCACAGTGAGCTCAACTGTAGCCAATATCGAAAATAGCCTAATCGATGCAAAAAATGTGTCAAAGCCCGATAAAGAGCAAGGCGTTGAAAAATTCCATGAACAGCAGTTGGCCTCAGATCAAGTTGAATCGAGTAACGAAAAAATTCCTGTCGATGAGAGCTCAACTGATAGCAATATTCAAAAATTAGAAGAAAAGACCGACCTGAGAATAAAGGAGACTTCAGAGAAAAATTTAAACCAGGAAGAGGATTTCGACGCAGCAGCAGAAGACAAAGACGTTGACCATGCCGTAATACTGCAAAACAGGAAAGAGATTGCAGATAAATTATTAGATAATGAGGTTTCGGCAATATTTCAAGCTACTATGAATTTTGAAGAAGAATCAGATGAGAATATTCAGGAAACAAATACATCTGGAAAAGTTGATATTGCAGATTCCTCAGCTATAAATGCACTTATAGATAATGATGAAATTAGCAAAAACTCTGCACTAATCAAAGATGATCAAATAAAGCCAGATGAATCAGTTTCAGATAAATCAAAAGTAAATGGTGTTAAAAATAAATCAGAAATTGACATGGGCGATGAAAAGCTAAATCATTTATGTACTGGCATAAAACTCTATAAAGAGAAAAATTACGAAGATGCCATCATTGAATTCAAGAAAGCGCTCAAAATTGATCCTGATTATAAAATTGCCTACCGGCTGTTAGCAAATTCGTTTTTTAGAAATAGCATGTTCATTGAAGCGCTTGAACCGTATGAACACTTAAAGAACAAATCTCCAATCGACTTAATCATTCATGAAAATTTAGGTATTATCTATAGTAAACTGGGAATGCACCAATTAGCTGTTAAAGAATGGAAGGCGCTGTTAAAATTACATCCAGAAAAAACAGATATTCAGAAAAAGTTAGATGAAACACTAAATCATCTAAATGGAAATGCAGAACACTCAAATATTAAACCCACTGATGAAAAATTAAAACTAATAATTAGCGGCATTGAATTCTATAAAAATAAAGATTTTGATGCAGCTATTCAAGTTTTTAGAGGAGCAATCAATCGATACCCTGATGAAAAAGACGCCTACAATTTTTTAGCAAATGTATATTTTAGAAATAAAATGTTAAAAGAAGCGCTGGTAACATATGAGGCACTGAAGAAAAAAGATAAAGGAAATATCACCGCCTATGAAAATATGGGCTTAATTTATGCAAAGCAAGGAGAATACAGCAAAGCATTATTTGAATGGAAAAAAGTATTAGAAGAAAATCCAGAGCGGCAAGATATCAAGAAAAAGATAAGTAAAGTCCAGCAAACACTATCTTGTGAAACACTTTAACCAATCAAAAATTTTCCAGTAAGCCTGACTATAATATTGTCTCCAACTCGACTACTTCATTTTCTAAAATAATCCTTACATTTTCTAAGTTTATGACTTATTTTTTTCAGTAGATTGTATTTTCATTTGTCTATTTTATATTATTTTAATAAAAGTAGCTTATTATATTTATTTTCAATATAGTAAGACAAGTTATTGTAAAAATAAGAATTGTTAATAGTTTTTTAAAATGCAAATACTACTTGAGTCTATAAATCTCGAATTGAAACAAATTAATTAGGTAATGAAATTCTGCTTGCTTTTTAAAATAATAACTAATATTTTTTCAAAAAAACAGAAACTTATCTTACCTCTATAAATATTTGCACCCATATTTTATGACTAACTTTATTGAAATTGATGATTATCTAAATCCCTTTGCAATTTTAATTATAATCCATTAGAGCGTTTCTTATAATAAAAATAAGCATCTTTGATTAGGGATACACTTTGTTTAACAGAATAAAAAACGAGCAAATCAGGGTACCCGCCCATATAGACTATTTAGATGAATTGCGGGATTTTATTTCACAAATTGGCAAGAAACATGATTTCTCGGATAAAATTATTAATGCATTTAAATTATCAATCGATGAGGCTGCAACTAACATCATAAGACATTCCTATCGAGGTAAAAAGGGATTTATTATCATCCGTGCAATTGTTAAAAAGAAAAGTATGGCAATGTACGTCGTGGACCAGGGTGTCTATTTTGATCCAAGACTGGTAAAGCCTCCTGACATAAATCATTATATAGCGACTCAGAAAAAAGGCGGTCTTGGCATTTTCATCATGCGCAAACTAATGGACAAAATTGACTATCGAAAAACCCGGGAAGGGAATGAACTTAGAATAACAAAATTTCTTGAACATCCTCTAAAGAAAAATAAGTTTACTTTCTTAGCCTCAATTCTCATGCACGTGAAGGCCAAATACTTCATCCCCACTAATCCTAATCAAAAAAAAGAAACGAATGTGATAAATGTACCAGGCACAATAGAAATAATTGACAAAGGATTCAGTGCGCCTGCGAATAACCCTGATAATCTGCAAATAAAAACCGTTGACATCGAACAGTTTGATAAAGAGAAAATTACAGTTCAGGATATTCAGCAAAATATGATAAAGAAGAAAATTCCTGAATTGGCAGGATACGATCTGGCAATTTTTCATGAATATACTAATGGAATCGGAAATGACTATTACAATATTTCAGAAATTGATGACTTTAAAACGGGAATAGCTGTGGCCGAGTGCGGAATAGAAACATCAGACTCAAAAGTGATGACTTTGATAAACACGGCTATGAAAATAAAATCCAACTCAACGGAAGATACTGCCAATTTACTCAACAGCATCAATACAAACGTCTGCAATAATATCAAAGATGGTTTGACGGCTACGTTGTTTTATTTAGTGATAGACTCAAAAAAACATTTGATAAGTTATGCCGGTTCCGGGCAGATCTCTGCGGTTTTATACAGGCGTAAAACAAAACAATCATATTATTTAAATCCTAAAGGAACTCCAGGCGCAAATCATTTAACCCAAAAAGAATCTCGCGACAAGTCAATCGTATCGGAATCAATGCAAGTAGTTGAAACTGATATTTTAGTAATTTATACTAATGGACTAACAACACTTTTGAATTCAAAAAATGAACCGTACGGGAAACTACGGTTATTAAGAAATATACGCTCAAACAGCCATTTATCCTTAAACCAATTTATTGAAAAACTTAAAGAAGATATAGATTCATTTACAACTGGTTGTCCACGAAAGAACGATATTACATTAGTTGCCTTAAAAAGGAAATCTATTCGTGAACAAAATGAAATTATCAGAGCAAAAGAAGCTCAAAAGTTAATATTGGCAGGCTCAAGCGTACGTGAAGCTTGTGCAAGGGTTAATTTATCTATTTATTCTTATTATAAAAAATATAAAAAAATATTTGATAACTAAGGAAGACATAAATTATGAAAAACATTAGTCTTTTAGTGCCTGCTGTAATATCAATACTATGCTTTATGGTATTCCTGAGATGTGGTTCAGGTGAGCAACATTCTGACAAAATTAAAAAAGACATTATCAAGATTCAAACTGAAATTGAAGAACTTCGAGGGTTGAAGTTCAAGCATGCCGTAAAGATTGAGCACCAATCTCTTGAGGATTTTGGCAAATATCTCGACAGAATGCTTGAACAACAAATTCCAGAAAGATTAGTAACCAATTATGGTAAAATTGTAAAAAAGCTTGGTCTGTACAGGGGGCCAGAAATCGATGATTTCAGAGCAATGGCCAAGATGGTTATGCAAAGTCAGGCAGCAGCTTATTATGACCCGGGCACAGAGACATTTTTCGTAGTTATGACAGATCTTTCTGAACCAATGCTAAATACAGTTTATTCACATGAATTGTATCACGGTTTACAAGATCAACATTACGATCTGGAAGAATTCGTCTTGTCGCAAGCCCCAAATAAATTAAACGACGATGAATTATTAGCCCGCCAGGCTGTGGTTGAAGGCGAAGCAACCTACATAATGACACTTTGGAATATGAAAAATCTGCTCGGCGCAATTCCTGATCCATCTATTTTACAAGCAGCTATTTCTATGCAGTCGCAATTGGATGTAGCAACAATGCTCGAAATGTTGAAAGGTGGCACAATGCCGCAATTGCAACAAGGGGGAATGGGAGCGGCAATCAAAGCCATGGATAATATTCCTCCTTTTTTGCTTGAAATGCTGATTGGAGCTTATTTAAAAGGGATGGGATTTATTTTCGAAATTCAGAAACAAGGTTGGGATGAAGTTGAAAATCTTTATTCGAAGCCTCCTGTTTCCAGTGAACAAATTCTTCACCCGGAAAAATGGTTCTCAAATGAACTTCCGCGTAAATTTACCTGGCCTTCATTTAATTACGAAAAACTGTTAGCTGACTGGGCACTCCTTGAAACGAACACAATTGGTGAATTGCAATGGCGGATCATTTTTGCAGAACATCAGATGCCGGATATCGGAAAATCCGCTGCCGCCGGCTGGAATGGGGATACTTTTGCAGTTTTAGAGCATCAAGTCAACAAGGAATTACTTCTTTTAATTTTCTCAAGCTGGGATTCTGTTTCGGAAGCAAAAGAATTTTACTTAGCCTATCAGCTGCTTTTAAAAATGAAATATCCAGAAGAGAAAGAAAATGTAAAAGTGGAAATAATTGATACAAATGTATTAATTATTGAAGGTGGAAATGACGATATGCTGAATAACTTACATTCACTCCTGCAGAAAATAAAGATTACAGAATGATATTTCACTACCGTACACATTTTTTCCTTTCTCTTTTTTTATGTCTTTCCCGCATGTTTTTAGGGGGACTCCAGGCTGGATGTGCATGGACTTTAGATTTATAGATTTCGGGAATGACATTTTATGAAAAAAAGAACACTTAAAAAAGTGTACGGTTACAAGAATGATATTAATCTGCCTTTACAAAAATAATCTTTGAAACCAGGATAATAATTTTCTTTTTGCATTAAAGGCAGGAAAAATCAGACTAACATTTATTGCAAATATTCAGGTGTTGGTTTACTTCCCTGCATCACTTTGCAGCGCTTCTGTTAATTCATCCCAATAGTCATTTTTCTCTATATAACTCAAATCATAAATATATAAACCATTTGTCTGATTTATAGCCGTAATTATCCCTTCTTTAAAGTCTTCACCATCTTTATTAAAAAGTTCAACCAAAACAGAGCCATACACGGGGCAGACATTATTCACAACATCCATTGCAAGCAGAGCGCTACCTTCCACACTCATCCACCATTCAGCGCCTATTTTTTCAGCGTCTTCCATTTTTATTCTTGGAAAATAACACCCGACCACTAAATAATCGAGTAATT
Source organism: uncultured Cytophagia bacterium (assembly GCA_964539665.1). GTDB lineage: Bacteria > Zhuqueibacterota > Zhuqueibacteria > Oceanimicrobiales > Oceanimicrobiaceae > CAZIKB01. Next base: position 9,965 of record CAZIKB010000031.1, on the reverse strand, counting down.
CTGCTACTGCAGTTGTAAAATAGTCTCTGCTGGCCCACTCTTTTTCAGGTAGATTATCCTCACTTGCCCAATTAACACCATATTCATAATATGTAGGGTACCAGGAACCCACAAAATTTCCGATCGGTAAGGATGGATCAATAGTTTCAATTTCGCCAACTAATCGTTTGATGAAAGATTGCATGGATTGAGAACGAAATTCTAACCACTCCTGAAAATACAAACCTGGTTCAATTTCCCACTCGTCGTTTTTGTGTTTTAATTCATATACATCTTCAGGCCAATACTGTAATGTCCGGCCCGACCCTAAAGAAGCCTCAAATTTTTCTTTTGAATAATCTGAGAAATCAGATTCTATGCCGCTAAAGCGAACTTTGTCCAGGACAATGCTATCTACTGTATATTTTTGAAGAAATTCTTTTATAATGGATATTTCATAATCCTGAACTTCTTTTAACAACGGATTTGCAAACGCCGTGGTGCCATAAGCCCATTGTGTAATTGACAAAACTGTTGGCTTTTCATCTTCTATAACATAAACCTCACTTTGCCATTCCGGATGATCATTATAAACTGTACCCTTTCTTTCTGCAAAATGCCCCTCAGAAAACACAGAAAAGGCCGCATAAATTTGAATGTCTCGGGTTCGTCCTTCTTCAAGAAATATTTGAATTGGATCAAAATCATACGGCACCTGAAAATCTCTCCATTCCGTCAAACGTGGAGCGATTTTACTATCATAAATTACCTCACCACTCAAGGATTTAATTCCTAAAGCAATAGTACCGACTCCAGATTTCTTTACTTTTTCTAATATATTTATGATACCACTTCTTGAATGTATTTCTCGAATATTCAACAAAGGATCACACCATAATACCGCGGCTTTTTCTGCCTGCTGTGGATAACCGGAAAAATATCCGCCTGATAACATGAACAAAGTTAATAATATTTTTAACATTTAAATCCTGTATTTTAAATTAATTTTTTACTCAAATCGAATATTCAAAGACAATAATAAACAGAATTTAATATAAAATCAACTTTTCTTTTTATATAGTTGTGAAGATAGATTTAAAGAAAAAGGCAGGTTTAAAAATTACCTGCCTATAAGTCGAAATGACAAAATTGTTGTTTTCGGTGAAACACGGAGTTGATTATAATTTCATGTAAAAATTTAAGAACTAACACAGCCTGAAATGTCATTGATTAACTTTTCAAACACTTCATCTGTTAGGTTAAATGGTACACTTACTCTCTGCTTTTGACCCTTAATAATCTGATATCTATCAAAAGACACTGTGCCATTGCCACACATGATAATTTCATAGTAAGACATTGGCGATTTGTCATTTTCGATAAAAACACTCCTTAACTGTACTTTTACATTTACAGGCTCCTCTTCAATCAGGGACAAATTTTCAAGCAAATAGGTAACTTTTTTTATCAGATTTTTTGCACATAATTTTAATTCCCTTAAGTTTAAATTCAACTCTTTCGATTCTCTCAAAAAAGTTAAATGCAATTTTTCAAAAATAAAACTATATTTGTCAAAATCTTTAATAACAGCGTGGAGGCGCAAATTCTTTACACTTTGCTCAAATCGTATTTTTTCTGGTTGATTTTCTGTCTTATTTACATGATGCGAAAGATTTTTTCGCAATCGTTTATTCACCTCTTTTCCCAATTTCATTGCACAATACCTCTATATGAATATATCATTTTATATTTTGTAAATTGTCCATTTTTGACCTTGATGTAGTTTATCAAGTTTTAATCAATTTCGACTTCGCTATGTTCCAGACCATTAAAAGTTAGTAATATCTTTATTTCGTCAATTCTTGTCTCTAAGTTTACTGGTCTGCTCCATATTTTATATAAATTTGACAAAGTATCCCGCGCTTCATCAATTTGAAGATCTACTCCTTCATATTTGTGATGCAAAAGTAGCTCCCCACGATTTTGGTAGTTCGCATCTTCAATAAAAATAAAAGGCTGGCCAAAATTCGTTAAACTGAATAAAAGCTTTTCCTTAATTCCCTTAAATTCTCTATTGAAAATTTCATACAGTTCGGTTATATCATTGTATTCGTATACAAATAGCTTATGATCAATACAAAATTCGGGTGTTAAAAATGCATCAATAAACATCAGGTCATTATATAACTTGCGAACTTCAAATATTTTTTTCTGACCAAGGCCGAGTGATTTATTCCAGTTTTTTTTCGTCTGCCAATCATCGCAATCTTCATATTCTTTACCGAATTTTCCTTTATTCCATCTGTCTTCAATATCGCGGAAGAGTTCCACTCCTAATTTATATGGGTTCAATCTGCCAGTCCCGGTTAACAGCGTTCCAGAATGGTGGTCCGCATAATCTATCACTTCAGAATCCGTCAGACATTTTTCAGTCATGATTTTTGAATGCCAGAAAGTTGCCCATCCTTCATTCATTATTTTAGTTTGACCTTGTGGAGCAAAATAATAAGCTTCATCACGAATAATTGAAAGAATATCTGATTGCCATTTTTCTAATGGTGCATTTTCAATGAGAAAATGCAATACGTCTTTTTCCGGTTCCTCTGGATACTTATGTTTTTGTTCTTTTTGTCGTTTTTCCGAAATTCGCTTTTGCTCGTCTAAAAATTTTGCAGGATTAATAAATGAGTCCATGTATGATTTGCTTTTCAGTCTTAGTGGAGCAGTAGGTTCACTTTGATGATCTTCAGAATCATTATTAGAATTTTTACGTTTTCTCTGAATGAATGTTGAATGTGGATCAATTAAGTTTTCTAATGATAAACAGGTCTCAATAAAATCTTCAACAACCGTTTCTCCTAACTGTTCAATATAACGTCGAATCTGCGTGCCATGGTTAGCCATTTCATCCATCATTTTTCGATTTGTATGAGTAAACCACAGATTATTCTTAAAGAAATCACAGTGTGCAAAAACATGCGACATCACTAATTTTTGATCAACCAGGTTATTGCATTTCATTAAATATGCATAACACGGATCGTTATTTATCACTAATTCATAGATCTTTTGAAGGCCATATGTATAACCTTTAGATAGCTCGTTATACTCCATACCAAAACGCCAATGTGGATAGCGCGTGGGAAAACCGCCAAAACTGGCAATTTCATTCAACTCATCGTATTCCACTATCTCAAATATTGTTTCAAAGAAATCAAGGTTATAACTTTGTGCATAACCTAATATTTCTTCTTTTATCTCAAATAATTCTTGTTGTAAATCCATAGTTTAACAATCAATAAATGTTCTACTTACCTTTACCTAAAAAATCTCTGATAGATTCGTAAATACCATCTTTATCCGGAATTTCAGACAAAACTAATTTAGCTTCCTTTTCAAAATAATCTTCAAGATCACTGATAAACTGGCCACTGCCATAAGGACTCTCGACCTGTCCATAGCAAAACAAATTTATTTTTGGCAACAAATCTTTTTCTAAAATGGTCGCACATTCGTCTGTATCGATTTCGCCCCAATTGTCTCCGTCTGAGAAGTGCAGCAAATAGATATTCCACTCATTTGGAGCATAGTCTTCGTCTATTATATTGTTTGCCAATTTATACGCGGAAGAGATAATAGTACCACCGCTTTCTCTCGTGTGATAAAATGTATCTTGATCAACTTCACGCGCAACAGCATCATGAATAATGTATCGGGTTTCAATATTTTTATATTGAGATTTTAACCAGGTATCTATCCAAAATGATTCAATCCGAACAATTTCTTTTTGCTCATCCCCCATTGAACCTGAGACATCCATCATATACATTATCACCGCATTGCTTTCGGGTTCCAAAGTAACTTTCCACGAACGATATCTTCGATCTTCACGAAATGGTATTATCGTGGGATTATCCGGATTATACGTTTTCGAGATTATTTGCCGTTTCAGCGCTTGTTTATATGTTCTTTTAAAGTGGCGTAAAGATTCCGGTCCAGTTTGGCTGATTCCTGTATACTTATCTTTTTCTGATGTTATATTCTTTTTACCTTTTGCTTCAATATTGGGTAATTCCAATTCTTCACCCAACATTTGAGCTAACTCTTCCAAAGAAACATCCACTTCTAAAATGTGCTGGCCCGGGGAATCTCCGGCCTTGCCGGTATTTTGCCCGTCCCCCTTACCTATTGGCGTTCCAAGTTCTCCATCCCCCTGTCCGACACCGCCAGACTTTTTGTGATTATGGCGAAAGTGAGGAATGTTGATCTGAGGGATCGGGATGCTTACAAATTCCTTGCCCTTTTTGCCTATCAATTCACCCTGGGTAATATATTTCTTGAGATTCTTCTTAATTTTGCCCCGGATGATTTGCCGAAAACGGGCGCGATCTTTTTCAATTTTTTTAACCATTTCAATGAATCGTTAATTTATTTAGCTTAATGCTTCTTTTATATCGCCGCGTGCAAATATGCTTGCAACAAAATTCAAGACATCTGTTGCACAAATATCACAGTATCCATAATATTTAACCATCCGTGATTTAACAACATCTATTTTTTCTTGTGTTTCTTTATCCACAACGCTTGATATCAACGTAGTTAACTTGATTGAGTCCTTCTGATCTTCAAACAATTTGAGCTCAAGCGCTTTTTGGAGTCTTTCGTTTGAGCGGTAATCAAAAGATTTTCCATCCAGCGCCAAAGCTCCGATGTAATTCATAATTTCTCTTCTAAAATCATCCTTACGACTTTCTGGAATATCTATTTTCTGTTCAATGGATCTCATTAATCTATCATCTGGTTCTTCATCTGTTCCGGTATATTTGTTTTTTACTTTTTCTTTTTGTGTATATGCCTTTACATGATCTATATAGTTGCCACAAAGTCTTTTAAGCGCTTCTTCATCCGCAGCAATAGCTCTTTGAACTTCGGTTTTAACAATATCCTCATATTCTTCTTTTACTACTGACAACAATTCATTATATCTCTTTTTCTGCTCTTCATTTGTAATTAAAGAGTGATGCCTCAATCCTTCCTCCAGTTCATTCAGCACCATAAAGGGATTAACACAATTTCCACCTTCATTACTTACTAAAGCGTTAGAGATTTTGTCCTGAATGTATCTTGGTGAAATACCTTCCATTCCCTCCCGGTGAGTTTCTAAACGCAGTTCTTTAATATTATCTTCAGTAAATCCATGAAGGGTTTTACCATCATACAGTTTTAATTTCTGCAATAAAGTAAGTTGAGCTTTTTTAGGTTCTTCCAATCTAGTTAATACCGCCCACATTGAAGCCAACTGAATAGTATGTGGGGCAATATGTTTACCTTTTATTTTATTCAGGTTATAGTCTTTTTCATAGATTCTGATTTCATCGGAAAGTTTTGTGATGTATGGAACATCAATTTTCACAGTACGGTCCCGCAGTGCTTCCATAAATTCATTTGATTGAAGTTTCTTGTATTCCGGTTCATTTGTATGCCCGATAATTACTTCATCTATGTCAGTTTGTGCAAATTTTTTAGGCTTAATTTTATGCTCCTGCGAAGCGCCTAACAGGTCGTAAAGGAATGCCACATCCAACTTTAGTACTTCAATAAATTCAACCAAACCTCTATTAGCTATATTTAACTCACCGTCAAAATTAAAAGCTCGAGGATCTGAATCTGAACCATATTCAGCTATTTTGCGATAATTAATATCGCCTGTAAGTTCTGTAGAATCCTGGTTTTTTTCATCTTTTGGCTGAAAAGTTCCAATCCCTTTTCTGTCTTTTTCAGACAAAAGTAATCGCTTAACTTTAACATCTTTGATAATTTTTGACCAATCACCGTCGTATTTGTGACTTTTTTCAAGATATGTCTGTCTACAGAATGGACACAGCTCTCCGACAATTTCTATATATTCATCTTCAGAAAAATCCTTATTCAGTTCTTCCTTAATTTGGGATCTATATTTTTCAGGAATAAGATGCAAAGGCTCTTCATGCATTGGACAATCAATATAATGTCCACCATTTTCTCCTTCAACTTTCCAAGCGAATGTGTAAAGCGCCCCCTCCTGAGTTTTCGAATAAGCTTCGAGGCCTTTTTTAAATAACCTTACGATAGTACTTTTGGCGCTTCCCACTGGTCCATGCAGAAGAAAAACACGCTTTTCTGTCCCGTACCCCTTTGCCGCTGATTTAAACAATTTCACGAACTCCATTAGCGAACGTTCTAATCCAAAAACAGCATCGCGTCCGTTATCGACTGGATCATCGAAAAATTTGTATCTAATCAACTTCTCTTTATCTTCTTGATATTCCTCGACGCCGTAACTCATGATCATATCATAAAGCCTTTGAAATGATTTCCGAGTTACTGAGGAATTTTTTTGAATAGTATCGAAATAATCGGATAATGTACCTTCCCAATTAAGCTGTTTGAATTCTTCAACATTCTGTAAACCTTTTATCAATGATATGATATTGTTTTCCTGATTTGATTCTATGCTTTTTTTCATTTGGTTTCTGGAGCTCATAAAACGGCACCTCCAATTGTCTTAGTCGGTTTAAAAATTAGATTTATTAATTTTAAATACAAATTCTATGCCAACATTATTTCCAATAATAATTATAATTCTCAAGAAATTATAAATATATTTATTAAAGATTTTGAACAGTTGTACAAACATGAAACATATGAATAGACATTACTAGTAATAAAAAAAGTCGAAATAATATTCTATTTCGACTCATTTTCTTATTTCAAAGAACAATAAATTATGCTTAAAAATGTTATGTCTTTCCCACCTTATTTTTGCCCGGCGTCAATTCTCTTATCCTTTATTGATAAATGTATTACGCAATTAGAGGTCCTGATTTTAAAATTCGCTGTTAAATATTTTTTACGATCAAAAATTGAAGCAGTTCCTTTATTTAAATTAATAATTTTTATTGACAAATATTCCTTGATTTTGTATTATCCAATGTTCCTCATAATTTTTCAATCCCAACAAAAGCATGAATTTCAAAATATTATTTCATGATATGAAGCATATTTTGCATTACATAAATTTAATTGATTCTCAAACTTATGATTTCTAAAGTTTTAAGTGCGGCTGTCTTAGGAATTGACGCATATATTGTTGAAGTTGAAGCACATCTTGAAAGCCAACTACCCTCTTTTGCTACTGTCGGCTTACCAGAAGGAGCTGTTCGAGAATCAAAAGAACGTGTCAATGCAGCCATTAAAAACTCTGGCTTCAGATTTCCTAAAAAACGAGTTACAATTAATTTGGCTCCAGCAGACATTAAAAAAGAAGGCTCTGCTTTTGATTTACCAATGGCCATCGGAATTCTTGCGGCAATGGGACAGGTATCTCCAGAACATCTCGAGAATTTCATTATACTCGGTGAACTTTCTCTGGACGGTAGCCTCAGACCCATTCGCGGCGCTTTACCTATTTCACTGGCTGCAAAAAAAGCTCAAATTCGAGGTATCATTCTTCCTAATGAAAATGCAAAAGAAGCAGCGATTGCGGGAGATGTTGAAGTTTTTCCTATGAATAATCTTTCTGAGACTACTGAATTTCTGAATAATTCTAAATCTAATCAGGCCTTCGAAATTGATGTTACCGAAATATTTTCACAAAGTCGGAATTACCTTATTGATTTTTCAGATGTTAAAGGGCAGGAAAATGTCAAACGTTCGTTGGAAGTAGCGGCTGCTGGGGGTCACAACATAATAATGGTTGGCCCCCCTGGGTCAGGGAAAACCATGCTGGCGAAACGATTTCCCACGATACTGCCCAATATAACACTGGATGAAGCTCTGGATACAACCAAGATTCATTCAGTGGCCGGATTATTACCACCCAATACCGCGTTGATTGGAACCCGACCATTCAGATCACCCCATCATACTATTAGCGACGCAGGCTTAATTGGCGGCGGTAAAATACCAAGACCGGGAGAAGTTAGCTTAGCAAATCATGGCGTTTTATTTTTAGATGAAGTACCGGAATTTAAAAAAAATGTCCTTGAAGTCATGCGGCAGCCATTGGAAGATGGTAAAGTCACAATTTCCAGAGCATTAATTTCTTTAACATATCCTGCCGAATTTATGCTCGCTGCTGCTATGAATCCGTGCCCGTGCGGTTTCAGTACAGATCCCCATAATGAATGTTCCTGTACACCGCCGCAGATTCAGAAGTATTTATCGAAAGTTTCCGGGCCTTTACTTGACCGAATTGACATTCACATTGAAGTACCATCTGTCAGGTATCGCGAGCTTGCCGGTGAAGCATCAGGAGAGAGTTCAGCGGATATCCGCTTTCGTGTTGAAAAAGCCCGGGCAATTCAATTTGAACGCTTTAAAAACAAGAAAAGCCTTTTTTGTAATGCCAGAATGGAATCGAAAGATATCAGGCAGTACTGCAAAATTGATTCAAAAGGACATGACTTAATGAAGATGGCAATTACTAAACTGGGATTATCAGCCAGGGCCTATGATCGAATTCTGAAGGTTTCAAGAACTATTGCAGATATCGAAGGTTCTGAAGAAATACGGTCAGAATTTATCAGTGAGGCGATTCAGTACCGAAGTTTAGATAGAACAATGCGTGCAAATTATTAAGACAATACTTCAAATACTGATTAAACCTTGGAATCAATTCACGCAATTAAGATTAGATATGATTGGGAGTTAGTTAATAAAGTTCAATATGCCACATTTATCAAATTTCAATAATTCAACGAGCGTAAATTCGCTAATCAAACATCCATCACATTTGCCCCACCTACTCTGGCTTGACTATTTCTGTACAGGGCTGTAGGCGACAAGGATTATAATATTCCTTCGTCAGATTTTCAAGAAACCTATGGCATACTCTTCAGCGACTTTTGTTAGAGTTTTATTTAATTATTGCTAAGAATTTCGCATAGGCTCTCTTTGTTCTAAGAAAAATTGCAGCTTATCGAAACCCTAACTCGATGAACTTTTCTTAACGATCCATTTATTGAATAGAATCAGTAAAGCCAATACGATAAACCATTGGAACAGAATCGTGCCTACGTTATAGGGATCGGCTAAACTAAAGGGTTTGAACCAGGTGTCAGGGTGGCTTCTGATATTGTCATATGCGAACCAAATCAAAAGAGCAAGCATTTGGATTGGGGCTAACACCCTGATGACAACATCCCACCAGGCCCCAATTTTAATATTTGAATCTGCATGATTTAGGTGTTCTTCTCTAAACTTTTTTACGCCGTAGGGGATTACAGAAATGGCAAAAAACAATCCCGCCAACATAAGTGCTACGCCCCATACCCAGTCCTGATTATCTAAAACTGGCATCCATATCGCTGAAGGTAGACCTAAAACAAAAATACCCACACAGATTATTTTTACCGCCCTTTGACGGTTCATGCCCGCATCGACAAAGGCGCGAGTGGTTACCTCTACTTGCGCGATCATGCTGGTGAAGGCGGCAAAAGCAAGGGCAATAAAAAACAGAATCATAAAAAACTGACCCATGTACATAGTTTTAAAAAGCTCGGGCATCCAAATGAAAGTGACCCCTTTATTCCCCTCATTAAAGATGGTCTCCTGCATTAATTGCGGCGAAAAAGTTGCTCCATCTTTTACTGCATTAGATAGCGAGGTCAAACCATCCAGCACACTGGGATCTTCAACAGCTTTTTCCATCAATTGTGGAACGGCGGAAAAAACCGTACTGAAAATCATGATCGCTGCAAATAGCGAAATCAAATTATTGGCGGTTGGTAAAAGGACAGCATTTAGAGTTGTGTCTTCCTTGTCCCGCATGTAGGCCGCATAGCATAAAACCAAACCCCAGCCGGCTCCTGTATCCCAGGCATTTTGAATAAGCGCTTCTACCCAAATCGTGGGATTGGCGAGATTCCCCCAATCCACCGAAAAAAGAGCCAGGAGTCAATACCATTTTTAGTTGAAAAAGGTGGCTCCGCGTTTTTTTATGCCGC
>CAZIKB010000030.1:0-55712 GCA_964539665.1 uncultured Cytophagia bacterium | reverse complement strand
TTACGTATTTTTAATCATATATGCAATATGTTTAATCGCCTCATTAATAATTAAAACTCTGGAAGTCAAACTTTTCTTTCAAAAGTTTCAGGTAAGCAAAACATTTCCAAATATTCAACAATTGATTTTATTTGTATTTTTCATAGCAAATTTTATATTATAGAGAATCTGAACTCTCTGAAACCGCTGCATTGAAATACTAAAAGAAAGTAAAGTCAAATGAGTTTACAAGCGACTCCTGAACAATTGAAAACGTTAACGATGGTCGAGCATTTCAATTTTAAAATTATTCACGCGTTAAATAGTTCTCCACGCATACGTCGATTCCTTACCAGATTAGGAGCCATTTATGGCAAATGGTATGTTGGATGCTGCACGTCAAATATTGTCTTAGACCACGGTTTTGAAAATTTTAAAAAAGCTAATCCTGATAAGGCTATATTATTGGTTGCCAATCACCGTTCTTTTTTTGATCAGTTTGTAATTAGCGGTCGTTTGTTCCGTTTATATGGACCGCACCATAATATTTATTTTCCAGTGCGATCAAACTTTTTTTATGACAATCTTCTGGGATTGCTCATCAACCTGAAAATAGCTGTCGGATTCATGTATCCCCCCATTGTTCGCGATAAAAAGCGGCTAAAGTGGAATAATTTCGCTACGGATTTGATGGTAGATATTTTGCAGAATCCTGCTAATATGATTGGCTTTCATCCGGAAGGTACACGAAATCAAGGCTCGAATCCCTATTCACTTCTTCCGGGTAAGCCCGGTTGTGGTGAATTGATTTATAGAGCCCGGCCCAATGTTATTCCGGTTTTTTTACAAGGATTTCCCGAAACGATCTGGCAGTTGACTCGTAATAATTTAAGCAATTTCAAAGAGAAAAAACCCATTGTACACATGGTCATGGGCCAACCAATGGATCTTAGTGAAATGCTCAAGCAACCGCTGGGCAGGAAGACTTATCTTTTGATTTCTAAAATGGTTATGGAAGGAATTAACGACCTGGCTAAAAAAGAACAGGAAATTCGCGCACGATATGCAGAAAATAGCAGTTCGGTTGTTGCTACAAAATCTTAGTTTTATATATGACAATTAATGTATTATCGGCATTTAGAGATCACAGGATATAGGGGCATGATGTAAAAGTACATTTATTATTGGCTTATCGAACGCCTCATTTTCTGATATACTTATACCCTCATATCCATATTTCCTTCAGTAGAAGCAGGTAATTTCGATTGCTTTTTGTCGTTTTGAATGCTATATTTCAATCTTATTTTAAGAAAGCAATAATTTTTACATGACGGATAATTGGTATTTATGAAAGAAGTAATAGAAGAAGCCGTACGACTAATGGAAAAGCAGGAGCCCTGCGTTGTGGCAACGGTTGTACGCACCAAAGGCATGACTCCGCAAAAAGCGGGTGCCAAACAGTTGATTCGTCAGGATGGCAGCAGTACAGGTACTTTAGGCGGTGGTTGTGTTGAAGGCGATATTTGGCATTATGCCAAAGAAATACTTCGTTCAAAGGGCGGTGCGCAATTCCGCGAATATTACTTAAATGAGGATATCGTTGCCAAAGACGGTCTGGTTTGCGGCGGTACGATGTATTTTTATATTGAACCTCTCTGGCAACCAGAAGATTATCTTCCAATAACAAAAGAGATAATTCGCGCCTATCAGGGCGGGCCTCCGGTTGCTATTGCCACAGTCGTGTCCGTTCCTGTCGGGAAAACGAATCAAGGACAAAAAATCATAATTCGCGAAGATGGTTCTGTCTCAGGCTCGCTGGACTATAATAAACTGTTTGACCAGGTTGTTAAAACGGGCCGAAAAATCGCGGCCTTTGGAGATAGTGATTATATATGTGGAGAGGATGGCACCGAAGTCTACGTGGAAGGATTTACAATACCGCCAACGCTTGTAATCTTGGGAGGCGGCCACGTAGGCAAGGCGGTCTACAATTTGGCGCTGACATTGGGCTTCAAAACTATTATTATAGATGATCGCCCGGAATTTTCAAACAAAGAACGATTTCCGCAAGCTGTTGAGACCATTGTGGCAGATTTCGATCAGGCAATAAATAAATTGAACCTGAAATTTAATACATTTATCGTTATAGCTACTCGGGGTCATCGGTATGACGATATGGCTACAAAAGCGGCTGTCGCTACACCAGCTCGTTATATTGGCTTGCTTGGGAGTAAGCGCAAAAATCTGATGATTTTTCGAGATCTCCATAATAGCGGTGTACCTTTAGAAAAGATAAAAGAAATTCATGCTCCGGTTGGTTTAAATATTGGCGCTCTGACACCAGAAGAATTAGCCGTAAGCATTATCGCAGAAATTATTATGTGTCATCGCAACGGCGAAGGTAGTTCCATGAAAATGGCGAGTGAGAATATGCTTGAGTTGATACAGAAGCTGCCGAAGCCTCAGAAGATCCCTTTACCTTTTTAATTAACAGGAGAGATAATCAGTGGAAAATTGGTTGCGCAGGTTTTTCGTAAACAGGAATATTTTTTTAATCACATTAATTGTTGGTTGTTGCATTGGTTGCGACCAGGTTAGTAAAAATATAGCTTCGAATACTTTAAAATTCAGTGAGCCAATCGTTTACTTTGGCAATATATTTCGATTGCAATATGCAGAAAACACAGGTGCATTTTTAAGTTTGGGTGCTGATTTATCTGCAACAGCCCGTATCTGGCTGTTTATGATTATGAGTGGGGCTTTATTGATTTTACTTTTGTTCTATATCATCAGGAATCATGATTTTAACCCGAAACAGGTTGTTGCCCTGTCGTTAATTTTAGGCGGTGGCAGCAGCAATCTCATAGATCGTATTATTAATGACGGCAAAGTGGTTGACTTCATGAATATGGGAATTGGGAATCTGCGTACCGGAATTTTTAACGTGGCTGATGTGGTTATTATGACGGGCATGGGCTTGGTTATTTTATTCAGTTTTCGTGAACGTTCAAAAAAAGAATCCGTCGACGTAGAAAGAACTCAATGAGTTTGATCTTTAATTTTTAGATTCACCATAAATGCACGCCTTTATATGCATCATTCTAACCCATAACCAAAATTGCCAAATTCTGATAAAAACGTTTCAATACATGGCTGGAAAGGCTACCTGACCGTTCTGGGACCAGGCCTTGCCATCGCTGCAACTGGTGTTGGCGCTGGCGACATGGTTGCTGCTGCGGTTTCGGGATCGCGTTATGGCTTTGCAATTGTATGGGCTGCAGTGGTTGGCGCGTTATTAAAATATGTGTTAAATGAAGGATTGGCCAGGTGGCAACTGGCTACGGGTACCACCCTGCTTGAAGGCTGGGTGCAACGCTTGGGGAAATGGGTGCGGTTCTACTTTTTGGTTTATCTGGTGCTCTGGTCATTTGTGGTTGGCGGCGCTCTCATTTCTGCATGTGGTTTAGCGGCTCATGCTATTGCACCTGGATTCTCAGTGCCGATGTGGGGAATAATCCATTCCTTAGGTGCAGCGGCAGTTGTTATGTTAGGCCAGTATAAACATTTTGAGCGGTTGATGAAGTATTTCATCGGATTCATGTTTATAACCATTATCGGTTGTGCGATGTGGGTCTCACCTCCTACAACAACCATTACAAAAAGCATTGTCCAGGCCTCGATTCCGGCAGGCAGTTCAAAGTTCATTCTTGGAGTGATTGGCGGAGTAGGCGGTAGTTTAACTTTACTCGCCTATGGCTACTGGATACGGGAAAGGCAATGGCACGGTTCTGCCTGGAGACGGGCAGTGCAGATTGATTTGACAGTTTCTTATGTACTAACAGGCCTGTTCGGTGTGGGTGTGATGATTCTGGCTTCGCAAATACTTCACACTGAAGGGATTACAATAAGCGGCAGCAATGGTGTGGTGCAGATGGCGTCGATGTTGGCAAATGTGATTGGGCCATTTGGCTACTGGGCATTCTTACTTGGTTTTTGGGGTGCGGTCACGACCTCGATGATTGGTGTCTGGCAGGGCGTCCCGTATATATTTTGTGATTTCGTTGGATTGATGAAGCAGCTCCCCGCAAACAAACAGGCAGCGATTATTAATTCCCGTTCCAATTGGTATCGCGGTTACCTTTGTTGGCTGGCGGTACCCCCTTTAATACTCTTGCTCATGGATAAGCCAGTAGGGGTGATTGTTGTCTATTCAGTGGTTGGGGCTTTGTTTATGCCTTTTCTTGCCGGCACATTACTCTACATGAATTCTCGTCTCGATTGGGTAGGAGAAGAACTCCGCAATGGCTGGTTTACTATTTTCCTTCTTGTAATCTCTCTGGCGCTTTTTGGATATTTGTGTATTGATGAGTTGATTGGGGCTTTGGGATCCTTATGAATTATGTAATTTATTTTCATTTATAAATGAGTTTTTATTTATAGAAACTTATGTCTTTAACTGTAGTTTAAATTTGGTATGTCTCATATTCAATGTTGGGATAATATTTTCAATCAAGGAGTGATTAACAATGGTAGATGAAGAATACATGCACCTCGCCATAGAAAAAGCGAGAGAAGGCATAAAAAACGGTCAAACGCCATTTGGAGCTTGTATTGTTAAGGATGGAAAAATTATCAGTTGTGTTCACAATATAGTCTGGCAGAGCACAGACATCACAGCCCATGCAGAAGTTTACGCAATTCGCGAGGCTTGTCGCAAATTGAACTATGTGGATTTGTCTGGTTGTACTATTTACTCCACCTGTGAACCCTGTCCGATGTGCTTCAGCGCTATTCACTGGGCAAAGATTTCTAAAATTGTTTATGGCGCCAGAATTGAGGATGCACTTGACGCCGGATTTAATGAACTCACGATTTCAAATGCTGCCATGAAGAAAATTGGCCGCAGTTCAATAGAAATAATCGGGGATGTTCTGCGTGCTGAGAATCAGATAGTTTTTCAGGAATGGTCTCAACTAAACAACAAAAGAGTGTATTAATATAAAGTTATCAGTTGGATTTTACCAAAGAATGAGGTCGTACGTGACAAACAGAAATGTAGGCTGCAAAGCACCTGAGTAGATTTCGCTAGTTTTATTTGGTTAGTGAACACTACCACTAAAATCCAACGTATGAATATGAAACATTAATAGTACTTGCTTAAATTCAATAATTTGAGTAAATTTGCCAAGAAATATATTTGACATTCACCTAATATTTCAGGTAAATTATAATGAATGCAATAACTGCTAACGAAGCACAGCAAAATTTAAATAGATTGATTAAACAAGTGATTTCTGATTCAGAGCCAACTATCATTTGCAATGAAAAAGGAGAGAAAGTAGTTTTACTGGCTCTTGACGAATTCAATTCCTGGCAAGAAACTCTTTATCTTTTATCAAATCCAGCTAATGCTAAACATTTAAAAAAATCTATCGCAGAAGCTCAAATGGGAAAGACATCAGAGCAAGAGTTATTAGAACCATGAAATTGATTTTTACCGAGTCAAGCTGGAAAGATTACCAATGGTTCATAGAACATGACGAAAACTTTTAAGGCGAATTAATGCACTTATCAAAGATGCTCAAAGAAATCCATTTCAAGGATTGGGGAAACCTGAACCACTGAAATCGAACCTATCTGGTTATTGGTCTAGAAGAATCAACTCAGAACACAGGCTGGTATATAGAGTTTCTAAAACAGAACTTATTATCATTTCTTGTCGGTTTCATTATTATTGATAAATTACACAAGGCCTTCTCTATAAATACCTGCTGTTACTCATCAGGATTTTTATTATACACAAACAAAACATTTTGGAAATAAAATCTTCCCATATTAGTTTATATATAAGTAAGGCGAGTATAGCAATTTATAGTTTAATTTGTGCCAACACACTGTCGAAAAAATACTTTAGCTTCATGCTGAAAAAGAAGATTTTTTCGACAGTCTCATCGTGTTGCTTCCGAACAGAATGAAATGCGTGACTTCTATTTTGAATTTTAAAAATGTAAAACTCAGTGGCTGAAGAGCTTTGTGACCTGGATTGTTGAGATGTTAATGCTAATCTGACATAATTACTTTTGATAAATGATAAACGGTAGCGACAAGAAAATTACTGGGATGTCCGCGGGCGTAACAAGTTTCGCGGCACTTATGTGTCTGGTATGGTGGTTTTCCTATGATCCTACGGCTGATTTAGTTCCCCTCGTCCCGGGAATGGACAATCGTCCAGCTCCTGGCGATATTGCATTTATCAAAGAAACTATCAACATTGGTGAATATTATGAGTCCTACGATGGCCTGCCGGCAAATCTAACCGGAGCATGGCCGCGATTTCGAGGCGCCGAATTTAATAACATAAGCAAAGAAACCGTCCGGCTGGCCAACCGCTGGGATGCGGATGGGCCAGAAATTTTATGGTCAGTTGAATTAGGAGAAGGCCACGCTGCTCCGGCCGTTTTAAATGGACGCGTTTATGTGCTTGATTACGATGAAGAACAAAAAGGCGACGCCCTGCGTTGTTTCTCATTAGCCGACGGCCAGGAAATCTGGCGACGCTGGTATCGAGTCCGTGTGAAGAGAAATCATGGCATGTCTCGAACTATTCCTGCGGTGACTGATCGCTTTGCAGTCACTATCGGACCGAGAGGTCATGTCATGTGTGTGGATTCAAAAACGGGCGATTTTCTCTGGGGAATGGATTTAGAAAAGGATTACGGTACTGAAATTCCGTTCTGGTATACAGGGCAATGCCCATTAATTGATGATGATGTTGCGATTATAGCGCCAGGCGGCCGGATTCTTTTAATGGGTGTGGATTGCCAAACCGGCAATGTGCTCTGGGAAACGCCCAATCCAAATGCATGGCAGATGTCGCACTCTTCTATCATGCCGATGACATTAAATGGCAAACAAATGTACGTCTATTGCGCTATTGGAGGCATGGTAGCTGTTTCGGCGCAAGGTGAGGATCGGGGTCGGGTGCTCTGGCAAACCACCCTATGGGATAATTCTGTAATCGCTCCATCTCCGCTTGATTTAAAAGACGGCAGAATATTCCTGACGGCAGGATACGCCGGCGGCAGCATGATGTTGAATGTTTCAGGAAATAGTGGTACATTTTCGGTTGAAATGCTGCAGAAATGCAAACCAGACAGCGGGATTGCCTCAGAGCAGCAGACGCCCATATATTATAATGGACATTTGTTCAGCATCCTGCCAAAGGATGCGGGTGCGCTGCGACAACAGCTTGTTTGCTATAATCCCGATGATATTACCAGACCAGTCTGGACCAGTGGCAAGACTCTTCGATTCGGTTTGGGTCCTTATCTCATCGTCGGGGACAAGATGTTTGTGCTGAATGATGATGGTGTTTTAAGGCTATTAGAAGCATCTGTATCAGGTTATAAAGAGCTGGCACGGGCCCAGATTCTCGATGGTCATGATGCCTGGGCGCCGTTAGCATTGGCTGGCGGCCGGTTATTGCTTCGGGATGCAAAACAGATGGTTTGTATCGATGTCAGTGCACAATAAAAATCACAGGTAAAGATATGCGTGAATCCTTAAATGTTCTGAAATACTCGTTTATTGTATTGGCTGGCATTGCAATAATTGCCGGTTTCTTCTTTAAGGAGGGGACCTTCAGTAAAAAGCTTGAATACGCAGACGATATCACGCTGCAATCACTCATCGGTGATATGGAACCAACCGATCCAGCTTTGATAGGATATAATGAAATTAAAACCCTGAAGATTAACCTGAATACTCTGCATGCCATAGCGGTTAGTGCGGATGATAAAATATACGTAACTGGTGATTCTGTTCTGGTTGTATTCAAAAGGGATGGCCAGGAAATTTCCCGGCTGACTTTTGAAAAATCAGTTAGGTGCATTACAGTTTCACCAGGCGGACGAATTTACTTAGGCATGACCGACCATGTGCGCGTATTGAACAGTGACGGTTTACGCAGCAGTGAATGGGAGAAATACAATCCAGATGCCTTAATTACCTCAATAGCAGCCACGGATACAGATGTTTTTGTGGCCGACGCCGGCAATAAAATCGTATTGCGCTATGATCCTTCTGGCAAGTTGTTGGGAATTATTGGTAAAAGAAATATAGAAAAAGGGGAAATTGGCTTTGTCGTTCCAAGTCCATATTTTGATGTGGCAATCGGTTATGAAGGCTTGCTCTGGATCGTTAACTCGGGCCGGCATGCCCTTGAAAATTACACCTTAGATGGGCAATTACGTTCTTCCTGGGAGCGCACATCAATTGGGCTGGATGGGTTTTGTGGCTGCTGCAATCCAACCCACATGGCCATTCTCCCCAATGGTTATTTTGTAACCAGTGAGAAGGGCTTACCCCGGGTAAAAGTTCACGATCAAACCGGGGAATTTCATACAGTAGTAGCAAGTACCGAGCAATTTACTGAAGGAACCGTGGGTCTGGATTTGGCTGTTGATTCGCAGGAGCGAATTTTGGTGCTGGATCCTACAGCTGGAATAGTGAGAATATTTATTAAAAAACATGAATCTTGAGTTTTTAAAAATAGAATTTCAAAATACTTAGCAGATTTTAATTCGGATAACAAGAGTCTTGATGAAAAGGTAGCAGGTATATGGTAATAGGGCAATAGGTACAGGTATAGGTATAAATGTAAACGAGAATTTTCAACAAGTATTATACCTTTAATCCCTTATTTACTTATTCCCTGATCTCCGCACTCCCTTCTACCCTTTCATTATTACCTTTCCAATTAATGCAAAGTTTTCCAAACCTGGATTTAATATAGAGGAAACAACATTATGTCTTTTTTTGAACAAATGCAAAATCGCAGAGAATTTTTGCGAAGCAGTGCGCGCAACATCATCTTAACTGTCATGGGCCTTGTTGGCGGCACGTTATTGTTTAGAAAACCAACAATAAAATCAGACCAGGTGTGTATCAATGAATGGATCTGCAGTGGCTGTCGCGTGTACTCTGATTGTATTTTACCTCAAGCATTATCAGCGAAAACCTCATCGCCAAACCGGAATTAGCAGAATGAATAATAAACCAATCAAAATAAAACGCCGTGATTTTCTCCGTGACGGCCTGCGGACCATTTCCACATTATTTATAGGTGGAATTGTTGCCCTGACCACTACCAGACTTCGAGCTAAGAATACGGTCTGGCAGCTCGATCCCAATAAATGCGTTCAATGCGAACGATGCTCTACCGAGTGTGTGCTTACTCTTTCGGCAGTTAAGTGCGTGCATGCCTTTGATGTATGTGGATACTGTAAGTTGTGCGGTGGGTATCATCGACCTGGTTCAAAGAAACAGGACACAGCCGCTGAAAACCAACTCTGTCCTACCGGCGCCATCAAACGCACCTACGTGGAAAATCCATATTACGAATACACCATCACTGAAGAAAAGTGCACGGGCTGTGGAAAATGCGTTAAAGGCTGTAGTTCATTTGGCAACGGTTCGCTCTTCTTGCAGGTCCGGCACGACCGCTGCCTGAATTGCAACGAATGCTCGATTGCCAAGGGCTGCCCCTCCGAAGCGTATCAGCGCGTGCCAGTCGATAAGCCCTACATACTAAAAGGAAAGCAGGGGCAGGCATGAAACATTGGATGTTAAATAAAAATCGGCTGTCGTTAATTGCCACGGGTCTGCTCATGTTTTTTCTGATAAGCTCTCATTTTGCCCAGAATCGATTCCCGCGACCCGAGTTTGACAGCAATTATCAGAAACCACTGATCCTCTCCCCACATCCGCGCTCCAATCTTCTTGAGCTGCTGGATATCGTGGTGTTGGCTGGCGCGATCGGTTTAACCAGTTATTTTGCCCTTAAAAGACGATCCCGCAATGCCATTTTCGGAATAACGATTTTTTCAGTAGGCTATTTCGGCTTTTATCTTGAGGGGTGTGTTTGTGCTGTGGGTTCCCTGCAAAATGTCACAGCCGCGTTGTTTCATTCGAGTTTTATCTTACCGATAGGTGTACTGGCTTTCTTTGTAATTCCCCTGGTCTTCACCTTGCTCTTTGGTCGAACATTTTGTGCAGCCGTTTGTCCGCTCGGTTGTGTGCAGGACGTTGTGATGCTGCGGCCGGTTAAGGTGCCGCACTGGCTGTCCGAGGTTTTAGGAGTGTTCCCATATCTTTATCTGGGATTTGCCGTGCTTTTTGCTGCAACAGGTTCAGCCTTTATTATTTGTCAATATGATCCTTTCATTTCAATATTTCGAATGAGTAATGATTTTGGAACCATTCTCTACACGGCCGGATTTGTGGCTCTCAGTGTATTTGTGGCCCGCCCCTACTGCCGGTTTCTATGCCCGTACGGTGTTTTACTTGGATGGATGTCCAAACTGTCCAGGAGGCATGTCACTACCACCCCGGATACATGTATACAATGTCGATTATGCGAGGAATCCTGTCCAATGGGCGCACTGCGGGTACCGTCAAATGGCAAACTTCCAGAATCCCGTGAGCAGACAGTTAAGCGGGTGACGATTCTGAGTTTATTGCTTCCTATTATAATTCTGACAAGCAGCTGGGGTGTGTCACGATTGGATCTAATTTTAGCCCGCATGCATCCTAAAGTCAGGTTAGCTGAGCAAATACAAAAAGAAGATGCGGGTCTGGCTCATATTACCACGCTTGAAAGTCGTACTTTTCGTACTATGGGCACACCTACTCAGGAGCTTTTTGATCAGGCTAAATCCATCCGCAGTATATTTCGCACCGGTGGTTGGTGGCTCGGCGGATTCCTGGGTTTGGTGTTCGCACTGAAGCTGATCAAATTATCTGTTATGCGATCCAGAACGGATTATGAGCCTGACAGGACGTCGTGTTTTTCCTGTGCCCGCTGTTTTGATTACTGTCCCAATGAACATGTAATAATTGAAAATTTGAATAACTACCAATTATTGGATATCGAAAGACATGCGAATTAATCAACAAACCATCTACAGTGTAACCCGTGGGGCAGCCATTGCCGCGGCAGGCTTCATCCTGATTGTTGCCATCCTAATGATCACGAATTACCTGCAGACAAAAGCCATGGACCCCCTCAATAGTAAGCCATTGGAAACCCTCATGAAAAATTTGGAACAAAATCCAGCGGATCAGGAGCTGCGCGACCAGATCAGGGCTCTGGATTTACTATCCAGAAAGGCTTACTTTGTTAGTCAGTGGCAACTTCGCACGGGCGCCTATTTCTTGTTAGGCGGCGTCATTGTATTACTGACCGCACTAAAAACCATGAACAATCTGCGAAAGAAGTTGCCCTCTCCGGAAGGTGTACCCGATGAAAATGAAACCTGGCTCATGTCCTCAAAAGCAAGACAATGGATCGCGGGCCTGGGTATCGTTTTATTTGGGAGCGCATTAATTTTTGCTGGTTTCTCTTATCGCGAAATCTCCAATCTAAAATTCGACAGCGCAATTTCAGCGCCAACTAAAGAAGATTTTCTCAAAAATTGGCCCACTTTCAGAGGGCCTGGCAGCTACGGCATTGCGCGCACCGAGCAAGCCCCAACCAGTTGGGACGTTGAAAAAGGACAGGGCATCAAATGGAAAACTGCTGTGCCCAAACCCGGACATAATTCTCCTATCGTCTGGGAAAATCAGGTGTTTCTTTCTGGGGGGGATAAAGAGTCGCTCGAAGTGTATTGTTTTGACGCTGAGATTGGGACAATACTTTGGCAGAGGCAGGTGAATGATCCAGCCGATGCTGACACAAAAACGATCAAATTAGATAGCGAAACTGGCTATGCCGCACCGACTATGGCCACCAATGGCCGATATGTTTTTGCCATTTTTGCCACCGGGGATATTGCTTGTTTGGATATGAGTGGCAATCAAATATGGAAGCAGAATCTGGGTGTGCCTGACAACCACTACGGACACTCCTCGTCCCTTTTAGTTTATGAGAACCTGCTCATCGTCCAGTATGATCAACATTCGAACTCCATGTTACTGGCGTTGGATGTTTTATCTGGTAATACCGCCTGGCGGGTAAACCGTAGTGTGATTTCCTGGTCTTCGCCAATTTGTGTCGACACGGGAGACCGCATGGAACTGATCGTCACAAACAGCAGGGCTGTCGATTCCTATGATCCAAAAACCGGCGTGAAACTCTGGGAAAAAGAATGCTTGAGTGGCGAACATGGGCCATCCCCTGCTTATGTTGATGGGATAGTGTTTGTCGCCAATGAGTATTCAAGCGGAACGGCGCTCCGTATCGGTGAAACAGATGCTGAAATATTGTGGGAATTTTATGATGAGCTTCCAGATGCAGCCAGCCCGTTGATTAACGATAAATTCGTTTTTATCGCCACCAGTTATGGCTATGTGGTTTGTCTGGATTTAAAGACTGGTAAAATGCTGTGGGACCAGGAGTTTGAAGAAGGTTTCTATGCATCTCCGATTCTGGTTGGTAACCTTGTTTATGCAATGGACAGAAAAGGCGTCATGCATATATTTGAAGCCGATAAGGAGTTTAAAAGCGTTGGAGATTATGCTTTTGGCGAAACGATGTTCAGTACCCCTGCATTTGTTGGGAACAAAATATATATTCGCGGAGAAAAAAATCTGTTTTGTATTACCGGTAGCTAAATTGGCGAATTCATAAATTGATGAACCTATTGAACATAGACAATAATATCAGTCTACCCGAAATCGACGCCATCGTCGGGAAAATCGGGCAACAGGCCAGCGACACGATTCCCATCCTGCAGGCGATACAGGAGCGCTATCGTTATCTTCCTGAAGAAGCGTTACGGCGGGTATGCGAAATAACTGAAATCACGCCCGCGCAAATTGTAGGTGTGTCGAGTTTCTACTCCCAGTTTCGGCATCGTCCGGTGGGACGCCATATCATTAGCGTGTGCCACGGAACCGCCTGCCACGTAAAGGGCGCAAATACGATTGGCGACGCGCTCAGGAATCATCTTGGGCTCACTGACAACAATGACACTGACGCGGATGGATTATTCACCATTCAGAAAGTGGCCTGTCTGGGATGCTGCACCTTAGCGCCGGTCGTACAGATAGATGGCGTAACCTACGGGCATTTGACTTCCGACATGATGCCGAGGGTGTTGCGCGACTTTCTGGAGCACCAAAAACGGGGTGTGAAACAGAAAAGCAAAGTACCCGCAATCGATAGAGGCAACGGTTACGCGGAAATCCGCATTGGACTTGGCTCTTGCTGTGTCGCCAGTGGTAGTGGCAACGTTTACGACGCCATGCAGCAAGCCTTAATCGACATAAACGCCCAGGCTGTGGTAAAGCGTGTCGGATGTGTCGGAATGTGTCACCAAACGCCGCTGGTGGAAGTGGTTACGCAAAATGGCAAGTCCTCTCTTTATGCCAGGGTAGTTCCTGAAGATGCAAAATCAATCGCTTTGAATCATTTTAAACCGAAAGGCGTCACGCAAAAAATCAATCATACGGTCTCAAGAATTCTCGACAACCTGTTGAGCGACGAGACGTGGGAGCCAGTCACCCGCTACTCAATTGAAGTCCGCGATCCGCAGGTTATGGCGTTTCTTGGCAGGCAGAAACATATTGCTACTGAGCACAGCGGGCATATAAATCCGACCGACCTGGAGGAATACCTCGAACACGATGGTTTCACAGCATTAAGCCGCTGCGTCAAAGAATTTTCTCCGGACCAGGTAATCGATGAGATTCAGAATAGCGGCCTGCGGGGCAGAGGCGGAGCCGGTTTCCCGAGTGGTTTGAAATGGGCTGCGGTTCGGAAAGCATCCGAGGATAGTAAACTGAAATATGTTGTCTGCAACGGCGATGAAGGTGACCCGGGCGCTTTTATGGACCGAATGCTGCTTGAATCTTACCCCTACCGGATCATCGAAGGCATGATTATCGCCGCTTATGTAGTTGGTGCGAACGAAGGCTATTTTTACATTCGCGCAGAATATCCTCTCGCTGTTCAGCGTGTGAAGGAGGCTCTTCAGAAATGCGAAGAACGTGGATTCCTGGGAAACAACATTTTGGGAAGCGGCTTCAGCCTGCTTCTTAAGATTATGGAGGGAGCCGGCGCATTTGTTTGCGGCGAGGAGACCGCGCTCTTGGCATCCATTGAGGGTAAACGTGGCATGCCCCGTCTGCGTCCGCCATTCCCCGCGGAAAGTGGACTTTGGGGTAAACCAACGTTGGTCAACAACGTGGAAACTTATTCGTTAGTTCCCTGGATTTTAAGGAAAGGCGCGGATGCATTCGCAGTGCTCGGCACCGAAAAGAGCAAAGGCACCAAGGTTTTTTCCCTTGCTGGCAAAGTCGTCAGGGGCGGGCTCATCGAAGTACCGATGGGTGTGTCTATCAGAGAAATTGTGGAAGAAATTGGCGGGGGAATTGCCGATGGAAAACGTTTCAAGGCGGTTCAGGTTGGCGGGCCCTCCGGTGGATGCGTGCCGGCCGAGCTGGCGCATACGCCGGTCGATTATGAGGCGTTGAAAGCTGTCGGGGCGATAATGGGTTCCGGCGGGCTGGTGGTTTTGGATGACTCCGACTGCATGGTGGATATGGCGCGCTACTTCCTGGAATTTACTCAGGATCAGTCCTGTGGAAAGTGCACCTATTGCAGAATCGGCACCCGCCGCATGCTGGATATTCTGATCCGGCTCTGCGAAGGACAGGGCAAAAATGGTGACCTGGAGGAACTCGAACAGTTAGCCTTGATGGTCAGTAAGGGAAGCATCTGCGGGCTTGGGAAAACCGCGCCAAATCCAGTTCTCTCAACTTTAAAATATTTTCGTAAAGAATATGAAATCCATATAAGCGGTACATGTCCTGCTGGCAAATGCCGGGAAATGATTACCTATTCCATAACGGATGAGTGTATCGGGTGCACAAAATGTGCGCAAGGGTGCGCCTTTGGAGCCATTGAGATGAAGCCTTACGAAAAACATGTGATTGATAATGACAAATGCACCAAATGTGACATCTGCCGACAGGTTTGTCCGGAAGATGCTGTAAAAGTGGAATAAAATGATTAAATTAAACATAAATCAACGCGAAGTAGAAACGAAGCCCGGAACGATGTTACTTACAGCAGTCAACCAGTCAGGCATTGCTGTCCCCACTTTGTGCTATCTTGAAGGATATCCCTGTTTTGCGTCATGCATGTTATGCGTGGTAAAAGAAGTCAAAACAAATAAACTTTTACCATCCTGCTCCATGCCAGTTGCGGACGGAATGATTATCGAAACCGATAGCGAAGAAGTGCACGAAGCCAGACGTTCAGCGCTTGAGCTGCTCATGAGCGATCATGTCGGCGATTGTTTGGGGCCATGCCAGCGGACCTGTCCGGCGCACATGAATATCCCCCTGATGAATATGCACATCGAGGCCGAAAGAATGCACGATGCTCTGGTTACGGCTAAGGAACACATTGCATTACCTGCTGCCCTCGGAAGGATTTGCTCAGCGCCCTGTGAGAATGCCTGTCGTCGCAAACACGTGGATAATTCTCTGGGCATTTGCACACTTAAATGTTTCGTCGCTGATCAAGATTTGGCCAGTGAACAACCCTATCTGCCATTGTGCAAATCAACCACGGGAAAAAAGATTGCCATTATCGGCTCTGGCCCGGCAGGATTATCGGCTGCGTACTACCTGCTTCAGGAAGGACATGCCTGCACGATTTTCGACAAAAACACCGAACCTGGCGGAATGCTGAGATATGGTGTACCAAACGATGTCTTGCCTGACACCGTCCTTGATGCAGAAATTGAGATTATTCAAAAGTTAGGCGTGAAATTGGAAATGAGTCAACAAGTCGGTAAGCAGCTTTCTTTTGCTGAATTGAAACAAGACTATGACGCCGTAATATTAGCTGCAGGTGAATTGCCTGCCGAGGAATTGAAAAAGTTTTCTGTTGATGCTTCAGCTAAAGGAGTGCTCATAAATACCGCAACTTTTGAAACCAATGTAAAGGGTATTTTTGCAGGCGGTGGCATCGTACACCCGGGCAGGATGGCCGTAAGGTCAGTGGCTCACGGTCGGTCTATTGCTCTTGCGGTGAACCATTATTTACTGGATCAGGTGCTGCCTTTACTCAATAATCGGTCGCAGTCTCGTGTCGGGAAAATGAAAGACGGCGAACTCGAAAAATTTGTCCAAATTATGGATAATATGAAGCACTCATCATTTGCTAAAGAGGAAATCGATCGAGAATCAATCGCCGGCCACAATATTTCTACCGCACAGGCAATTGCAGAATCAAGTCGATGTGCCCAGTGTGGATGCGTTAGTTTTAATAACTGTAAACTACGGATATATTCTGAGCAATATCAGGCAAATTCGCAGCGCTATAAAGGCGAAGAACGTAAAAACCTCACCAGAATTCTCGACCATCCCTTCGTGATTTATGAACCCGGAAAATGCATTAAATGTGGGCTGTGTATTCGCATTAGTGAAAAAGCGGGTGAACAACTCGGATTGACATTTATCGGCCGTGGTTTTGATGTTCAAGTAGCCGTCCCTCTGAATGAATCTTTAGAGAAAGGATTAGAGAAGACAGCCACCGAATGCGTTGAAGCTTGTCCATCGGGAGCTTTGCTATTTAAAGATATGATGTTGCGGAAAAGTGAACAACATGCCCAATAGTAATAATACTGTAAAATGCTTCTGCTTTGTATGTATGATTTGTGATGTAATTAAAATTGATACGCGTGTGCTACTGCAATTCCATTTCCTAAGTCTATCTTGTTAAATATAAATGGCCTTTCATTATTTTGATTATGCTGCATCGTGTCCCCCTTTTCCTGAAGCTTTAGAGGAATTTGCTCGAGTTTCTACAGAAGTTTATGGCAATCCATCCTCTGCTCATTTTGCTGGCCGGGAAGCATTTAAAACTATGAATAAGATGAAGCGCAGGATTGGAGGGCTCTGCCATTGTCAGAAAGCCAGAATCATTCTGACCTCGGGAGGCACCGAGGCCAACAACCTGGTTATTCGCGGTCTTATGGAAAAATATCCTAAAGGCCGGCTTCTGCTATCTATCGGTGTTCATGCTTCAGCATGGTTTGCTGCTGAAGTCTACAAAGATCGGGTGGATGTTTCACCCCTGGAAAATAATGGTCAGCACTCCCTAAAAAAGATTCAGGATTCTATCAAGAAAAACACCATTCTATTTAGTACTGTCCATGCCTGTAATGAAACTGGTATTATCCATGACATTGCCGCGTATGGTGAACTGTGCCTAAAAAACGAAATATTTTTCCATTGTGATGGTGTTCAGGCTGTGGGTCATGTTCCTGTAGATCTGAAAAATACTCCGGTGGATTTTTATACTTTTTCCTCCCATAAATTTGGCGGTCCACACGGGTTCGGTGGGATCATGATTGAACCTGATAAATCCGAGCAATTAGCCCCACAAATATTGGGTGGAGGTCAGGAGCAGGAGTTGCGAGCCGGCACTGAAAATGTCGCAGGTTTGGCTGCAGCCTTTAAGGCGTTGGAAAAGAGTATTTCCATGCTCCCCGAAGAATCGCACCGACTTCACCAACTGACGAATTTATTTTTAAAAAAACTTACTGAGCAGATTCCAGATTTTTTGTTAAATTCACACGACGTTGGCTTACCAGGTCTGGTTTCTATTTCCTTTCCGGGAACGATTGGCACAAACCTGGTCACCGAAATGAGCTTGAGAGGATTTGCTCTTTCAGCAGGTTCAGCCTGTCACTCCAATGACGTCATGCCTTCGCGCATAATCAAGGCGCTGGGTCGGTCGGATGTGGATGCGCATGGAACATTGCGTATTTCCATGGGCCGAAACACCACTCAGGATGAATTGGATGAACTGGCAGCAATATTGGGACCGGTTGTGAAAAGACAAAGAATGTTGGCTTGAATGATGGTTTGTGTTAACCTACATAAATAGCTTGTTTATGTTTAATGTAATTTCTATTTTTCAGCATGTAAGAAACTGGTATTATTTATGATATTCCAAAATAATCTTAAAATATGAAAACGCTATGAAACCGAAAGTTTACATTGAAACTTCAATACCAAGCTTTTATTATGAAGAAAGAACAGATTCTGAGGCCATAGCGCGAAGAGAATGGACGCGAAATTGGTGGGATAATTATAAGCATCGATACTTGTTAGTGACCAGTCCTTCTGTGATAGATGAACTTAGCAGTGGCGACTATCCTAAACAAGACAAATCTCTAAATTTAATAAATACATTACCAGTTGTGCCAGTAGAAACTCAAGTTATTGAAATTGTACAAACTTATATCCAACATAAAGTAATGCCTGCTGATCCTGTCGGAGACGCACTCCATTTAGCACTTGCGTCTTACCATAAATGTGATTTTCTGCTCACATGGAATTGTAAACATCTTGCCAATGCAAATAAATTTAATCATATCCGACATGTAAATGTAATGTTAGGTTTATTTGTCCCACTATTAGTTACGCCACTTGAACTTCTTGGAGAATAATAAATGCAAAAAGATGATCCAATAATTTCTCAAATTAGAAAGACTCGGCATGAGATTTCAGAACGATTCAATCACGATCCTCAAAAAATTGTTGAATATTATATCGAACTTCAAAAACAATATAAGGATCGATTGTTAGATGAATCGAAAAGTATTAAAGAAATTTTAACAGATGAATAGGTTGCTTATTAGAATCCCATACATTATCAATACATATTAAAATGTCTGGTGGTTAACAGTTACTTCAAGCCGAGTGGATAAGGCTTTTTCAGCAAGCCCCGAGATGTCAACGAACATTTTTAATATCAAAGATTTCATGCCCGGATGTGTAAAACGGACATCCATAACTCTCCTGGATTCCAGCTTATAAGATTGCGGGAATGACAGCATATTAGTGTTGTTCAAAGTTTTGCACCTCAGATAATGGGACATGACTTTTGAAAATACGTGTAATCAAACAATTTAACAATAAATCAATACAACAATTGAGCAATGACACTAAAAATATATTTGTTAAAAAAAAGAGAAGATTTTAGGGGTAATATTAAAAACTGTTATATTTCATGATTAACACAAAGAAAAATCTCGAAGCTAAAGATTTCCTGGAGAACCGGCTGAAGCTGCATTGTCCCGGCGAAAGTGATATTTTTGCAGCCTACGATAATCTTCCATCCGCTGGAAGTGTTGAGATTTCATGCTCTTTTGTAGATTTATCATCGGTTATGCATGCCCTCGAAGCAAGCGGTTTTTTCGGCATATCTATTATCCCGGGGCAAGAGTTGAGCCGCGGTGTTAAATTAGTCGCTTACAAAGGAAAAGACAATCCATGTTATGATACTGGAAAATCGGCAGAATATCGGGGCAGCAGTCTGACCGCCCTGGATGATGACCACCATCTCCTTTTTGGTGAATTGCCAGTTTGTGAAAAGACCGCCATCATTTACAGCCTCCCGGGCTACAAAAGAGTAGTCAAAATTACTGGTGGGAATCCGGAGCTGATTGCTCGTCTCAAAACAAATCCTGCTCCGTTTGATTGCGATACTTTCGAATCCGATGTTAGCCGACTTGCCAATACTCTTACGGAACTACCTCCTAACGAGGAGCTTTCTACCGCTATCCTTTACCCCGGTCCTTTCAAAATACTGATTTTAGATGACGGAACGATGATTCATAGAGGCGTGCCTGTACTGGTTTCTGATTCAGCAGTGCGTTCTCTGATTAAATCGGATAAGTGTATCCAGTTGATAGGTAAATTAGCGGAGAACGCAGAAAAGCCTATAAATTTCATAGACGCTTACAAAAACCAGGGAGCCGTGTGCCTTATCGAAATACCGGAAATCTCCTCGCAGCTTGACCCGGTTAACACCACTGATTTGTCCATATTGGATGAGTCACCTGCAGAAATGAAACAAAGACTGGTTAAATTGATCGAATCTGATTCTGAGTATTTCATCATAACCGGCAGCGACGCCCGTGATTTGAATGGGTGCTGCCCATCGGATGGTGTAAAAGCCGCAAACCGTCTGGTTGAGGCCGGAGTTTTACAGGTCGCGCGTGCAGATTCTGCACCCGACGCTTGTCCGGTTAATATCTACGCTTTTTCAGGTGAAATGCGGGCAAAAGATACACGGCCGCAATTCACAATTAACCAGGAATTCCGTCAGGAAATTAAAAACTATATCAACCGTAAAGAGAAATCAAGTCGTGGGTATTTGCTGGCCGCATTGAGATGGAGTCTGCTGCTGTTTGTGCTATTAAGTCTGATTGTGATGTTTTCGAATATTTGGCAACAAAATGACAAAACAACAGGTTTTTCAAATATTGACCTGGTTAAGGAGCTAAATTTACCGTTTCAGAATGGCGTGTTGATTTTACAATTTCATCGTACGGAACGGTGTAAATTCTGTAATGACATGGAAGCGCATACAAACGAAGTATTAAATCTATTTTTCCAGGATGATTTACAAAACGGAAAAATTGTATTTCGCCAAATCAATATGGAACTCCCCAGATATGAAGGTTTAAGAAAAAAGTATAATCTTTTCACAAGCACCCTCGTGTTAATAAAATTAAGTGAGGGCAAAGAATCGCGCTGGAAGATTTTAACTGAAGCGTGGCACTTGACAGATAAAAAGCAGGAATTCATCCAGATGTTTCAGGGGGAGCTTATCAAATTTCGAAAAGGCGGTAAATGAACATATTTTTAGTCGGAGCTTTTACTGCTTTCGGCCTGGGTGCACTCACCGTAATCCATCCATGTCCACTCAGTACCAACATTGCGGCAGTTTCTTTGCTTTGCGGCAGGAAGCAAAATTTCATGCGTACGATAATGACGGCTTTGCTTTTCGTTATTGGTGAAATGGTTGCATTTGCACTATTGGGCATTCTAATTTCAATGGGAATGCTCAATATACCTGTGTTGGCAAATATTCTGCAGGTTTATATGCGGCAGCTTTTGGGACCCTTTCTAATAATAGTTGGAATGATGCTTACTGGCATCCTGCTGCCGGGACAGCACACGTTAAGAATTGCCGACCGTTTTCAATATATTTATTCAAAATACGGCATATTGGGAAGTATGATTTTGGGAGTTTTCATAGCGCTATCATTTTGCCCGATGTCTGCGGCCACTTTTTTTGGTGTACTTATTCCTTTGGCCATATCAAGCAATTCTGTTATCCTGTACCCAGTCATTTTCGGGATTGGCACAGGTATTCCCTTACTCATTATTGTTATTCTGATTTCACGTAGCGTAATATTGCTGGACAGGTCTTTCTTCATTAAAAAAGCAACAGAAATAAAGCTGAGATGGTCAGCTGGAATAACAATGATACTTTTGGGAATTTTTATGAGCCTTCGTTATATTTTTAAGTTTGTCTGAGAAAGTTTTTTGTAGTATATTGTCAGATAGCCATATTACTTCTTGATTAAAAAGGAAGGTTTTGAAGAAAGTGACTAAAAATAAACTGGAAATCCTGGATGCGAGAGTTGATAAAAGTAATGTGACCGAGGTTTACCAGGGAATTGCCCCAATTTATGACCTGTGGGGCCGACTTACAGAATCGAGGGCTCGGGATCGTTGTCTGGAACTAGCGTCAATCCAGGATGGTGAATCCATACTGGAAGTCGCAGTGGGAACAGGGCTTGCATTTACGAAAATCCTGACATTAAATCCTAATGGCCGAAAAGAAGGCATTGACCTGACCGAAGAAATGCTGATTCGCGCTAAATCGAAGGCGCAACAGTCAGGGATCGGCAACTATAATCTGGTATTGGGAGATGCATACAATTTGGAATACCCTGATAATACTTTTGATACCCTGATCAACAACTATATGTTTGATCTGCTTCCTGAGTCAGATTTTCCTCAGGTACTGGATGAATTCAAACGAGTATTACGCCCGGGTGGCCGCCTGGTGATGGTTAATATGACCAAAGGGGAGCACTGGTACAATTCTATCTGGGAAACAATCTATCGAATGAATCCAGCCTGGTTAGGGGGCTGTCGTGGGGTGTTGCTTATGCCGTACCTGGAGTCCGCAGGTTTTAAGAATGTAAAACGGGAATTCATAAGTCAGATTACCTGGCCTTCAGAAGTTGTATTGGGTGTAAAACCGGAAAACGGTTAAATCCTAAGAGTACAATTCCATTTTTAGCTAAAAACAGATTGAAATGAAAAATGACATGAAGAGTTTAGCCGCTCCATTAATACCAACCTGGATAGAAGAGTTGTTACCGCCTGGGACTAAACGATATTGTCTGAACGTTGGTACTCAAACAATGCATGTCATGGAAACGGGAGAAGGTTTTCCTGTTTTAATGCTGCATGGCAACCCAACCTGGGGCTTTCTTTATCGGAAAATAATCAAAGAATTGGCCGGTGAAGATTTGAGAATGATTTTTCCAGATCTAATTGGTTTGGGCTTTTCCAGCAAACCGCGAAATGCTAATGAACATCAGTTTGAGAATCACTCAAAATGGATTGGTTCGCTGTTAGATCAGTTGGAAATTAAAGAACTGATTTTTGTTGGTCAGGATTGGGGCGGTCCAATTGGTCTTCGAGCACTCGCAGATCGACCAGATTTGCTAAAAGGTCTTGTTCTCTTGAATACTGCATTGGGACCTCCGAAACGAAATTTTAAGCCAACACGTTTTCATCGTTTCAGCAACATACCTGTAATCAGCGATGTTGCGTTTCGATTTCTTGGATTTCCACAGAAAAAACTTCATAGAGTTCAAGGACAGCCTGACAGTATTCGTGGTGTTATTGCAAAAGCTTATCGTTTTCCATTACACAGGTACCGCGACAATCTCGCACCACTTGCCCTGGCAAGAATGGTTCCTGATTCTATGGAACATCAATCTATTAAGCCCCTGAAAATATGTCAGAAATTTGTAGAATCTTATAAAGGGCCCTGTGAAATTGTATGGGGCGATAGTGATCCAATTTTAGGTCGGGCCGTGAAAAGAGTGGAAAACCTTTTACCTCAAGCTAAAGTTACAAGAACAAATGCAGGTCATTTTATTCAGGAGGAAGAGCCAAAACTGATTGCAAATTCGATTAAAGAGATTAGAAAGAAAATCTAACATTGCTATTTATTCATAATTTTAAACAAACTCGGAAAGGAGAATGAAATGAAATTGATACTGGTTGTGTCTCTATGTCTTCTCGTAGGAATCGTTATGTCGTGCTCACAAAACTCCGGAAAAAAGGAATACAGTATTGATCCTGATTTGGGATTTTCAACGGGTCCAAATATTAACGACAAAGTTCCTGAATTTAGTTTGCCGGATCAGAATAATAATATTAAAAATTTGAACGAATTGGTTGGTGAAAATGGAGCCATTCTGAATTTTTATCGAAGTGCATCCTGGTGACCATTTTGTAAAACGGAACTAGTTGAGTTCCAGAAAAGATTGACAGAATTTAAAACTCAGGGGATTTCAATTATTGGTATTAGCTATGACTCAGTTCATGTATTAAAGTCCTTTGCAGATAAACATCAAATTAGTTATCCGCTACTGTCAGATGTCAGCAGTGAGGTCATAAAAAAGTTTGGTATTTTTAATACAGCCATTGACTCAAACAGCCAAATTTTTGGCATTCCTCATCCCGGTATTTATATAATTGATAAAAATTTGAAGGTTGTAAAGAAACAGTTTGAAAAATCTTATGCCGACCGCCCAAGCGCTGAAAACGTACTGGCTATGCACTTTGACAAACCCATGTCATCCCACGTGAAAGCATTCAAAACATCATACTTAACGGGAAGCATCGCCGTAACTGATACTATAGCATCCCGTGCTCAAATGCTCGGGCTTATTGTTAATTTTTCATTAAGTCAAGGATTCCATCTTTACGGTAAACCAATTCCAGAAGGATATATCCCTTTAACAATCAAGCTGGAATCAAATCCGAATTTTGCTATAGATTCGTTTCAGTTCCCGGAGACTAAGAAATTTACTTTGGATTCAATAAATGAGACTTTTAATATCTTACCCAAAGAGATGACAGTGAAATCATCTTTAAGGATTAATAAAAGGCCTGAACATGGTTCCTATTCATTAAACATCACCTTAAAATTTCAGGCGTGTGATGATAAAGTGTGTATGCCGCCGGAGGAATTGAAATTTCAATTTCCACTGACTATTGTGAAAACTAATATTTAATGAAGGGGCCTATTTTGAATGCTCTATGAAAGTAAAGAATTCAATTTCCGATAGAATACACTTCTGTCTGTCAGGTGCTTGACGTAGACACACATTGAACAGTGGAATGGGTAGATTATACTACCAGTCGTTCTCTCTAAATTAGTTACCTAATCTATGCATTTTATCATTTTATTTCTTGACATTTTAAGTTAAAAGACTAATAAATTTGTAATAAAAAAAAGAAATGGATAGATATTAATCTAAAATTATTTGTAACTTTATGATGATGAAAAACAATTCCATTTATATTGATATTTTACTAATTTATTTAATTGTCCATTATTCTTGCACAACCAAGGCTTTGGTTAGCAGTTCAAAATTAATTAAAACAATACATTCTGATCAGACAGCCCAATCATCTTTATTAGGCCGTGTAATTGTTAAAGATATTGGAACACCATTGCAGAGAGCTAATATATCCATTTTAGATACTGAATTTCGTACAGTAAGTGATAAAAATGGTGATTTCAAAATAGATAATTTACCACCGGGGAATTATAATATTAAAGTCCAATATTTCGGCTTGCAACAACATGTATTTGAAAATCTATTACTAAACAAGAATGAGACTGTGATATTAGAATTCAGCTTGGTAGCAGAGCCAGTTGAACGAATCAAGTTCTGATTATAAAGCAGTAAATTAACTCATTGCAGACAGGTAAATAATGATTTCGGGCTTTATATTTATTCTAACGTTTCTTTTACAGTTGACTGCTATTCAGGTGTGCTCAGGGTAGATTTTTGGAGATTCAAGACATGATTTATTTATGTGACACAAGTGCAGCAGGCATCGGGGCAGCTGAAAAGATAATATGATGCGATAATTTAATGAATCAAAAAAGTAAAAACATACCAGAACTTAGGTATCATCATTTAGGTATTCCAACGACTAAGTCTCTCCCAGATAAGGACTATAATGAAAAGTACAAACTCTATGCATCGGGCTATTTAGAGAGTTCTTACGGTGTGGAGTGGATGCATTTTGATCCGGACTGCCCTTTGCCGGAGATAGTC
This sequence comes from uncultured Cytophagia bacterium, assembly GCA_964539665.1. Taxonomy (GTDB): domain Bacteria; phylum Zhuqueibacterota; class Zhuqueibacteria; order Oceanimicrobiales; family Oceanimicrobiaceae; genus CAZIKB01. The sequence continues at coordinate 30,537 of CAZIKB010000030.1, read as the reverse complement.
AAAACAGTTCCTCATATTGCTTTTGTCGTAGACGATCTTGATGCAGCCATTGCTGGAAAGGAAATACTGATCGAACCCAACAGCCCCACTGAAGGAGTAACAGTGGCATTCATTGTTGACAATGGTGCGCCAATTGAGTTACTCCAGTTCGATCGACCGGAGCATGAAATATGGCCGAAGAACTGCAAGTTTAGAATAAAATAATCCGATTGATCTTCTGATATACCAAGAGAAAACCACGAGTGGGCTACCACCGCCACAAATTTAATCATTAAGCATAAAATAAGGAATTATATGGTACAAAAGGAAATTAGACGAAAAGACAGAGAAATCAGCCTCGCAAATTCTGTGAAATTACTAACTGATGCTGAATATGGTGTTTTATCTACGGTCGACGCCATTGGGCAACCGTATGGTTTACCATTGAATTTTGTTTACAAAGATAACTGCATTTATTTTCACTGTGCCACAGTTGGGCACAAACTGGATAACCTGAACCTGAACAGTAAGGTATCATTTTGTGTGGTTGGCCAGACAAAAATATTACCGGAGGAATTTGCCACTGAATATGAGAGCGCTATTATTTTTGGGGAAGCTTTGGAGGTATTTGATGAGGAAAAATATAATGCTCTTGTATACCTGGTTGAAAAATATTCAGCTGATTTCATTAAAGAAGGCAAACAGCTTATTGAAGCTCAAGATGAGCAGGTTCGGGTGATAAAAATATCTGTTAAACAGATTACGGGAAAGACCAGAAAATAATTTTCAAGATAACGAAGAAATAAAGGATAATTGTTATTAAAAACTGGAGGAGAAATGAAATTAAACGAAACACTATTGCCTGAATTCGAACATGAAATGGCGAACACCAGGAAAACTCTTGAAAGAATACCAGAGGACAAACTGGATTGGCAGCCTCACGAGAAATCCTGGACTATACGGGATCTGGCCACACATCTCGCAAACATTCCAAGTTGGACATCTGGCACAATCAATGAGGATTCCTTTGATATGGCGCCGTCATCAGGCGATATCCCACATGCTGAACCAGCGAAATCACAGCAGGAGATCCTCGACAGCTTTGACAATAATGTTTCAGCAGCCCGAGCCGCAATCTCTGATGCCAGTGATGAGCAGCTGCTCAAACCTTGGACGCTTCTTTCTGGCGGGAAGAGTATCTTTACTCTGCCCAAAATTGCAGTACTGCGGAGTTTTGTGATGAGTCACAGTATTCACCATCGCGCCCAACTCGGAGTCTACCTGCGGCTTAACGATGTGCCGGTTCCATCGATCTACGGACCTTCCGCAGATGAGGATGATATGTAGTATGCTGCATGAAGCATCGTAGGGCTAAAGAATAGGTTAATTCAAGGTGTTAATTCACGCACTTAAAAAGTTAGTTTAGCCCGCATAACTGGTTAACATTTCTGTACGAGAAATGATGATGTGGAAGCAAGAGATACTGAGTGGTTCCGATAGTGCTTAATAAAATATGATTAACTCGCTGGATATTGTTTTTACAAAGAATGTTGAATTTACACTTGCATAAATTCGATTTCATGCTTATGTTATTGATGACATAATAAATTACCAGAACACAGCAATATTGAGGTCACTAAGATGAGTCCCCAATTACAAACGCTCATAAATGAAGCCCGTGGTTTAAACGCCACCGAACAAATGGAGTTAATTTCTGCCATTTCACAATTCTTACAAAAAAGATATAGGATAAATAACAACTTCTGGAACGCTAAAACGGTCAAACAACATATTGAAGAACAGCAGATAGGGATCACAAAAAGTGTTTCAGACTTAGGAGTGGACTTTTGGCCTGAAGAAGATTCGGTTGATGAGTTTAATGAATTCATCCGGCAGCAACGATATGACGAACGGTTGAGTGAATAATGAAATCGGTTTTGCTGGATACGAATATTGTTTCATTTGTTTTCAAAAGAGATAGTCGAGCAAAGCTTTATGAACCGCATTTATTAGGAAAAATATCTGGTCTTTCATTCATGACCGTAGCGGAGCTTTTTCAATGGGCGGCTGTTCGGAATTGGAGTGACCACCGAACGAAGAAAATGGAGGAGGAGCTTCGAAAATATCTTATTTTCCCTTTTGACATCAACACCTGCCGTTTATGGGGCAAAATAAGAGCTAATTGCCGAAAAATAGGTCAACCGATATCTCCCAAGATGCATGGATAGCCGCGACTGCCTGTCAGTATAATCTTCCTATAATTACTCATAATCCTGATGATTTTAAAACTGTTAAGAATTTGAAAATAATCACTGCGAAAATGGACTCGCAAGAATTTTGAAAGTGGTTCATACCTTTACTGATTGGCAGGTTCCAAAGATTAAAGATATAGAAAGTAATTCGAATTATCTTCATTAATATTTCTTATAATTGCGATCCAAACTCAATCCGAAATTCAGTATAGCCCTCCGAATTCATAAACAGAGCGAAATGAAAACCATGATTGATCAATATCTCTCGCACCAGGGTTAATCCAATGCCCTGTCCGCCTTTTTTTGTGCTGAAAAAGGGTGTAAAAAGTTTTTGCTGTAATTCTTTAGAAATACCCCGTCCATTATCAAGAATACTTAAACTTCGAATGGGTTGGTTTTGAGTCCGGATTATCAATCTCCCATTTTTTTCAATCGCTTCAATAGAATTTTTCAAAATGTTGACCATGACCTGTTCCATCTGCTGAGCATCCATGCTAATCTCCAATTTATTGCTGACCAATTCCAAATTCACGGAAATATTGCGTCTTTGACATTCCGCACTCATTATCGTGTGAACATTCTTCAGCAGTTTATTCAGGTCAAACAGTTCTTTACTCGGTTGCGGAGTACGCACAACATCCGCAAAATTTGTCATAAAACGATTGAGCTTGTTATTGCGTTCAATAGCCACCTGCAAGGCGTTTTCATAATCCTCGCGATCGGCTGCTTTTAATTGTGTTTTGTAATTCAAAGAAGAATTAAGTATGGAATTAATCGCACCGAGTGAATTATTAATTTCATGGGACATCATCCGAATAACTTTATCATAGGCCTGCTTTTCTGCTTTTAATATCTGATCGGTAAGTTCTTCAATGAGGATGAAATGGTGATGAAAACCGCGATCAATGAAATGAGATTTCTGGCATTTATATGCTTTGATGCCGTTCAGTTTGATAATCCTGGCACCATCAGTGTCTAAATGACTTAAACCGGCGGGTAAATCTCCCTCCAGTTCCGTTAATTTATTCCCTAAAGCTGGATGACCGTTCAGCCTCAGTAATGCTTCCGCTGCCGGATTCATAGATGTTATCTTTTCATCAAAATCAAGGATAATGATGCCGGAGGGTGAGGCCTGAATTAATCGATCAAGAAAATAGTGCTGCTCCTGCTGGATAATCCGTTCGTCCCGCAGTTGGCTAATCATCTTGTTATACATGTCGATCAACTGGTCCATTTCAATCTGTCCGACTTTAACAAATTTGGTGTTAAAGTCCTGATCTTTCATGGATTCGATACCGCTGGAAATAAGATTTAAGGGGCGGATAAATTCTTTATACAATCGAATTGATATTGCAATCGAGAGGATAATGAAAATCTCTGCGAGAAAAAATAATAATTTTTTATGAGTTAAAAGCTGGGTAGAAAGAATCAGCAATACTGCATGGATAAGGACAATAAAGAGGATGAATTTAGTACGCAGGCTCATTCAGCGATACCATATTTTTCCATGCGACGGTACAGAGCTGCCCGGCTCAATCCTAAAGATTTGGCAATCTTGCTGATATTTTTATTGTGAAATTCAAATGCTTTTTTGATCATAGTGATTTCCATTTCTTCCAGCGTCATGGTTCCAACTGCCGGCATATTCTCTTTTGCCTGAATATTCGGCGCGGTCTGCACCTGAGCGGTAAAGTCTTCGACCTCTAACACACTTTTGTTTGATATTAAAACCACTCTTTCCACAAGATTCTTCAATTCCCGAATATTGCCAGGCCAGGGTAATTCCTGCAGCCAGTTTAACGCCGGCTTGCTGATTGTGAGAGCATCCTGCCTGTATATCGTTTTCAAATTATGGACAAAGTGATTTGCCAGCAAGGGGATATCCCGGGCTCGTTCCCTTAACGATGGCATTTTAACCATGATTAAATTGATTCTGTAAAACAGGTCTTCCCTGAACTTATTTTTTTCGACCATGGATTCCAGGGTGCGATTGGTGGCACAGATTACCCGAATATCAACGGTTTTGGTTTTGCTGGAACCGAGTATTTCGAAAGTACGGTCTTGCAATACCCGCAACAATTTTACCTGGCTGTTCAAATCCAGATCGCCAATTTCATCCAGGAAAATTGTGCCGGTGTGGGCCATCTCAAATCGGCCAACGCGATCAAACCGGGCGTCGGTAAATGCGCCTTTTTTATGCCCGAACATCTCGCTTTCAAAAAGTGACTGTGATATCCCGCCCAGGTTGACTTTGACAAACGGCTTATTTCGGCGCGGGCTGTTTAAGTGGATGGCTTCGGCTATGAGTTCTTTGCCGGTGCCGCTGTCGCCAATAATCAGCACGGAAGCATCGGTGGCGCTCACCCGGCCGATTGTATCCAGAATGGATAGAAAGCCTGGATCTTCACCGATGAGCTTCTCGAAATTAAAGGTTTTATCTAACTGCTTGCGGGTCGAGGAAGCTCTGCCTTTGGATTCCGGCTCCTTTGACAAAAAGATTGCGGTCTTAACAGCCTGGAGAAGATGCTCATTATTCCAGGGTTTGGTGATGAAATCTGCCGCACCTGCCTTTATACCTTCCACTGCTAAGGCAATTGAACCCCAGGCGGTTATCAGAATTACTGGAACAGCGGGAAGGATTTGCTTTATTTCTTTGAGCAGTTTCAATCCTTCCTCGCCTGTTATCTCCACCGAGAAATTCATATCCAGAACAATCAAGTCAAGTGCGTATTCGTTAATTAATTTTAATGCTTCCCCAGGATCAGATGCTGTCAGGGATTGATAGCCGGCCTGTTTAAGCATCAGGTTTAAAGAGGTTTGTACGGCGAGATCATCATCAATAATTAGTATCATGTGTTTTACACCATATATATATTAGTCCTATCTTTCGTAATCCGATTAATCTAAGGTAATTCACTAAAATAACAATTCAATTCTAATTTTCAAACAATTTTGATATGGTTTGGTGTTAAATCTTTTTTGCATGGTGGTATGATATTTTCAATCGATAGAGAGTATCCGGTGTTCAAGCTTCAGCTTGTTTTTTTGGGGTGAATAACACGCTAAAGCGTGAACACCTTCGCTTAAAGACAATATTGAAATTACTCATAGTGCAACGCCACTGCCGGCTGAACCTGGGCGGCTATTTTACTGGGATACAAAGCGCAAACCACGGTGATAAAGTAAATAATAATCACAGATAGTGTATAAGAAAATATGTAAACATTAGTCTCAATAAAGCTGACCAGATTTAAAAGCGGGAACTGCAGAGCTACAAAGCTGCCAATGATAATTCCGAATGTAGTTAGCACCATCGCTTCGCCAAGAATTTGTATGTATATCTGACCTGCGGTTGCACCTGTAGCCCGTCGCAAACCAATCTCCGAACGACGTTGGTTTGTATGGTACCAGATCATCCCTAACAGACCAAGCGCCACGTTGGTGATTAAAAAGCCGCAGATGATTGCTAAAATAACAGGCAAGAGTAATGAAGTTTTATTGGCGCCGCGCCGCGACTCTTCCAGGCGGTCAATTGTTATAGTCATGCCTTTCGCAGCCGCGGAAAGTTGTTTAAGCATTTTTTCTTCCACTTCAACCGGAGTTCCGGGTTTCACTCTTAATATTATACGATATAAGCCAGCGGGAGCATTAGCAAACCGACTATAGCGATCATTATCTAAAGAAATCCTGTTGAACACAACATTATCTGAACCCGTGTATTCGCCGCCAAAACGGAATTCACCGATCACACCGATCACCATAAATTCTTCAATATCATCATTACTTCCAGTAGTAAGGATTTTACCGACCGCATTTTCATCAGGAAGGAGTTCCTCTTTTGTATATTTATTGATCACAATCGGTCTTCTGTTAGCGGCATTATCGCTCTCATCGAACCAGCGCCCTTCTAATATCTCAATACCCAGAACATTGGGGAACTGGTCGCCACCAGAGAGATTTTGGCATTCGGCTTCATGCTCATTGTATGTGTAGGCATTTTTGACAGAGGCAGCAGGAAAAAACAGCAGACTTTGGGAATGAGCAAAGCTTTCAATTTCAGGGAAAGATTGCAGGGCAAACTCAATTTGCCTGAGCTTGGTCTTCACCTCATTTCTTTCCATTAGTTTCCAATCCAGACCGATTTTCCAGACATTTTCATAATCGAATCCGAGAGGTTTTAAATAGTTATTCAGATTATAGCTTACGGTAACCATCGCTATGAATAAAACGAAAAAGGAAATGAAAAGCCCTAAGATTACTAAGAAATTATTTCTTTTACGATTCCAGATCAATTTGAACATTTGTTTTATCATACCTGACCTCCTTTCAAGGCCTCTACTGGTTTCATGCGTGACATTTTAAAGGCCGGATAAACACCGGAAAAAAGTCCAAAAAATAAAATGATAAATAAACTTACAGCAAATATACGAAAATTTAATCCCAGTTGAACATGAGGAATAAATCCGCTGTCATTAATGATATTCAGAACAATCACTGCCAGAACCAGGCTGAGTAATCCGCCGATCAATGTTAGAATAATGTTCTCAACCACAAATTGTCCGACAAGAGTCATTGATGAAGCGCCAAAAGATTTACGAACGCCAATCTCCGAAGCGCGTTCTACAATTCGGCTGACGTTAATATTCACCAGGTTTATCGTGGGCAGCAGCATAAAAAGTACCATTAAAAGGAAAAGCACCAGCAGCATTGCCCTGGTATGGGTGTTTTCGAAATCCATGAACATTATCCGTGAGATAGTTTCCTCATAAGTGTCGGCACTACCTGTAATTGCATTGAATTCGTCATCCGGAAATTCTACCATATTCATATGTTTCTGAAACTCATCTTTAATGGCCTGAAAATCAGAACGGTCGCGAGCCAGGATCATTGCTCCGTAGCCTGGCAGAGTGCCCATCAATGTGATCCTGTTTAGATCATCATTCGAGGTAGTCACTGGTACCCAGACATCAGAATAAGGTAGTATTCTAAGAATAGAAACATTTTTAACCACACCAATAACCCGGTAATTTTTATCCTCAGCTTCAATCATTTTCCCAACCGCTGGCTCTCCGCCAAAATATTGTCTTCGGGTTTCTTCATTAATCACAGCTACAAAATTTCCACTGGACACATCATTTTTATTGAATGGCTTCCCTTCAATGAAGTCAAAATCCAGTATTTCCCAGAACTCACTGTCGGTAAATTTTATGGTCAGATCCAGCTTTTTATTATTCTTGTAGGTGACGAATGAGTTGTAGATCGAAGAGATAGATACTTTTTCAGGTGTCTTTAGAGATTTGACATATTTATTCAATACATAATAACTGATAATTGCTCCCTGGGAGTTACCTGATTCGCCCGACAATTGAAAGAACATGCTGGAGAGCGTTCTGTCTAATTTTTTTTCAGGAGTGTGCGGCCCAAATGTATTGTCAACAAAGGAAGTCACAACCACCAGAACCAGTAAAGTGAAGCTGATTCCAAACAAACTGATGAAAGTGAAAAACTTACGCCGCAGCAACACTTTCAGGGCTATTTTGATATAATTTTTAAGCATAATTCCTCCTCAATTTACCTGCCTGCCGTCAAAGAACCGAATGATGTTTTCCGTCTTGCGAGCCATGGTTTCATTATGGGTAACCATGACTATGGTCGTTCCTTCGTTTTTGTTCAAGTCCATGAGGATGGCAAGGATTTCTTCACCCATAACACTGTCCAGGTTACCAGTCGGCTCATCAGCAAGAATCACCTCCGGCTTCCCGACAATGGCTCGTGCTATTGCGACGCGCTGACTTTGACCTCCCGAAAGCTGGTTCGGAAAATGCCGGGTACGAGCGCTGAGTCCGACTTTCTCCAGCGCTTCCAGGGCCAGTTTGCGGCGTTCGGAAGAGGACATTCTGCGGTAAAGCAGGGGGATTTCCACATTATCCACTACAGAAAGATCATTAATTAAATGGTAGCTCTGGAAAACAAAGCCGATTTTCTGGTTGCGTAATCGCGCCAATTTTTTATCGGAAAAAGATTTGACTGGCAGGTCGTCGATCGCAACTTCGCCAAGGGTTGGCTCATCCAGTAGTCCCATAATGTTCAGCAGGGTACTTTTGCCGCATCCTGAAGGCCCCATAACCGAAACAAACTCGCCTTTTTTTACATGTATATTAACCTGAGTAAGAGCGATTGTTTCAATAGTTTTTGTTCGGTAAACTTTATTAATGTCGTGCAGTTTAATCATGATTACCTCTTGTGTTTGGATTTGATTTACAGTTTTTGATTCATTATTATATAATTCCCCCTTTGCTAAACTTACCCTTACCCACAAGTCCTAATAGAACACAGATTACACGGATGACACTGATTTAACACGGATTTCATTAAAAAATAGTCTGTTACTTTTAAATAAGCAGTTTAAGGATTTTGATTTTTAATTGATTTTATAAATATTTATTGAAAAAGATGCTGTATTGTCCATTTTAATAGTAATAATATTCCTAATCTTTAAAACGTCAGTTATGAGAATCAGTGTAAATCCGCTAAATCCGTGTCATCCGTGTTCTATTCAGAGATGTGGGTAAGGATAAGTTTGCTAAGGGGGAATTAACTTTAGGTTGACGGCAACGTGCGAATGCAGGAGTCTCCTGCCATTAAGTATGAGATTCCTGCATTCGCAGGAATGACATGGGTGATTACGTTTTTCCTTATTCATCAAATATCAATTCAATTTCGCTATGATGAATGTATCCCTGCATATTAGAAATGATGACCTCATCACCCGGGTTGATATCATTCATGATCTCCACGTAATCAAAATTAGTGGCGCCAACCATCACGGTTTTGCGAATCGCTTTCGAGCCATTTATGATAAAAATATCCTGCTCACCGGAGCCGTTCACATACGGCCCGTTTTTAACCCGCACCACATCATTTTTAAAAGATGTGATCACAAACACATCGACTCGAAGGTTAGAGCGCAACACCTGGTGTTTTTTGTCTTCCAATTTGACGATAAAAGTAATCACCCCGTTTTCAATCGTGGGACGGATGTTGGCGATACTGGCTTTCAGGTCAATGTCGTTTGCCCGTACGTTTACGGGACTCCCTACTTGCAGTTTTGCTGCATGCATGTCAGAGATTCGAGATTCAACCTTAAAACTGTTCAGGTCGGCAATTCGGACAATCACATCTCCCTTGTTGACGGTCGAGCCGATATTATCATTCACCCAGGTTATCACACCATCCCGGTCCGACTTCGCTTCGGCTAATTCCATTTGCCGGCTGAGCTCATCCATATTCTTTTTCTGGATATGAATTTCCAGGTCGAGCTCCTTAAGATCAGCCTGCAGAGATTCCTGTTGATTCTTTATCTGGCGGTCCAATTGCCTTAACTCACGTTGCGCAATCTCCAGATCGATGGCTGCTTTTTCCATAGACATTTTCGCTCCAGCGCCGATTTCGAATAACTGCTTTTCCTGCTGCAATTTTGATTCGAGGGATTTGATTCGTAACTTTTGAATATCCTGTTGAGCTTTTAAGTCGATCTGCTGTCTTTCAAGGCTTAATTTAAACTGCACTTTTTTATTTTTTTTTAATTCATATTCATCTTTAAGTTTGTTATGCTGGATCAATAAAAATTCATTGTTAAGCGCAACAATCGATTCACCCTTTTGAATATGCTCACCAGCCCTGTGAAAGACGCTGTCGATTTTTGATTGCACCGGACTGGTCAGAACCTGTTCAAACTCCGGTACCACGATACCAGAGGCTGTAATCGTTGCTTCAATCGAGCCAGTTTCCGCAATTGCAGTTCGTAAAACTGACCGTTTGAGCGAAGGTGAAAGGAAGCTTTGCAAACCATAAAGAAGACTTAGTACTATCACGACAGCCAGTGTAATCCGGATAAAGTTTTTCAGCCGCTGTTTTTGAGTAAATTCTTTTGATAATTCACGATCCATATTAGCCCTTATATTTAAACTTCACTCGTGTTTGATTCAATAACCGTACCATTTGTGTAAGCTCTTGATATTTTAATGCTTATGCATTTTAGTGCCCTGAAAAGCTATGTTCGGAACCGGACAGAGTGTTCGGATGCGGAGTGAGCTTATAATGTTGCAAATCAATTTTTTTGTGAATAAAAGTTGTCGCCTTTTGATAAAAGTGAATGATATTCGATTCTGGATGCTCGATGCAATTTTCTGACTTTTTCCGCATCCTGCATCCAGTATCAAGTCTCCAGCAACAAGCATCCAGTTTTATCGCGCTTTGCATTAATTTTTTTTCTTGACAAAGATGTAAATATCTTTACAATATAAATAACCTGTAGTAAAATAATTACAAGGAAGTGTCATGCAAACAGAAAGAATTCTGCTCAAATATTGCGAGATTACTCACATCCTGATTTGGTGTCTGGACATTTCCTGAAATTATCTGTACCTGAATAGGTTTAATATTCGAAATATTAATGCGTATCGAATAGTGTCGGATATTGGACACTAAAAAGTTCCTAATATAAGGAACAATGTCTAAATATGGAAACTTTTTCCATATAATGGACACCTCTGGTAGCGTTATTTTGCGGTCAGTAATATGGTGTCATAATTGACTCGAATATTTTCATCAACTTGAAACATTGAATGTTACCCCGGATCTGAATAATCTTACTATTTGCAGGTTACCTTGTTAGTAAAAATGTAATAAAACGAAATTTTATTTGAAAAATAAAAATTGGTTACTTAAATTGGTATGTTATTCATAAAACCAGATAATCCATTGTTAGCTGTTGCAGTTTAATTAGGCGGTTCAAGAGTGATGCAAAGGCAGCCCTCTTCTCACTGCAGTGCATAATTTATTTAATAAATACTGGCGGGTGCATAATGGTTCCAATATTTGTAAAAGATGGTGAAAGGATTGAAAGTGATCAATTTGTTGAATATATCCTCAATAAGTGTAAAGAACATAGAGAAAGAAATCGAGCTTTGGCATTCTCCTTTCTTGTTTATGATTTTGAAGACTATACAATTAAGAAAATTATTGAAGATAAAGATTACTGGACAACGCTAGATAGAATTTCAGGGGAGTACTTAAGTATTTTCTACGTTAATTCTCATGATAGCTGGTACAAGAAAAGAATAGCTGAAATTCAAGAAGAAGAAAATGAAAATGGGCTAGAGTTGACATCTACCGATGCCTTGGCCTCGCATCCTTCAAGAGCCAAATCAACGCCACTTGAAAAAACAATAGAATTATTAAGAAACGAATTTAAAATTGGTGGTTCAATAAATCATCCATTCATAATCTTTTTTCAAATAGATGGCGAAAATATTATTGATTTCATTATAGTAGAATTAAAAGAAAAGAAAATTGAAAATGCATTTCTTGAGTTAAAAGATCTTATTGAGAATGCTGTTGATTCAGTTAGAAATGTAACTCCCGACAATTATGAAAATTATCGAGAGATTTTCAATCTTATCAGAAATAGTCTGAGTGATTACAGATTTTTGAATTTTATTGCGAACAGCGTACTCAATAACAAAAAGATTATTACCATTATTAATTTAATTAAAACAATCGCTAGCGGTCTGTCTTGACAACAAAACAGCTAACAACCGCTTTCACAGCGACGGCGGGGTACTGGCGATCTGGTTTGGTTGTGTGTATTCTTCAAAGTCTTTCTTTAAAGAATGCTTCGTGACCAAAATGCCCGCCGTGCGTGAAGCGGAGCGTTAGAACGACATCTAAATAAGAGGGGATTTTAATTTGGAAAGCATCCATAAAATAGAAGGTCCAGTACTCCTCCTCGCTAGCCCAGGTACTGGAAAAACTTACGCGTTAGGGCTCAGGTTGAAGTATCTAATCGATGAAATGGATGTTCCTCCTGATAGTATCACTGTCATAACATTCACAGCTGAAGCAGCAAAAAATATGCGAACTCGAATATCAGATCCTGAGAAGGAAGCGCTCTTTCTGCCGTACACAAGGCAACCATCTAATATTCTTACAATGCATAGTCTCGGCTTCAAGATAATACGTGCCTATCCCGATAAGGTCTACCTACAGGATGCAATTAGACTTATTCCTAGTGATTTGGAAAAGTCTATACTTCTTGGTGACGCTGCCCAATTATCTGGCTACGGACGATCATTCGGACAGGAAGTTGCCACTTGTCGACAATTTGGTGATTGTCAGCCTGTAGACGAACCAAAATGTCAGGTTTGCGAAAAATACAAACATATTTTACGCAAATGTTCCTCATTGGACTATGATGAGCAGATACTTCTTGCAGTCGAACTATTTGAAAAATACCCCGAAATTTGTAATGAGTATCAACAGTACACTAGACATCTCCTTGTCGATGAATATCAAGATATCAATATGGCACAATTCAAATTGATTCGACTCCTGAGCGAGGGTCAGGAAGAGGGTCTTTTTGTCGTTGGTGATGACGATCAGAGCATTTATAGCTGGAGGGGTGGTTCCCCTAAATTCATACGTGAATTTGCAAATGATTTTGGTGCTGTTTCAAAAGTAATCCCTCTCAACAAATCATATCGTTGTCATAGCAATATCCTAGAGGGTTCACTTAAAGTTGTAGAGATTTTCGATTCAGATCGATTAAAGAAAGCCCCATTTGAATATAAGGTTGAGGAAGGTCCTAAGATTAAGGTGCATAATGCACCTAGCGACAAAAAGGAAGCGATTATTGTAAGAAGTATTGTACAATCCGCACTTCCTTCCCAAGACATTCTGATTTTAGTTCCTCAGCGACAATTTGCAGAATCTGTAGCTAATGAACTTAGATCAAATCAAATAGGCTTTTCAACACGAGCTAATGTTCCCGGAATTGGCTTGCCTCTTATATCAAGATTGAATGATTGGCTCAATAATCCAAGCGATAGCGTCGCATTTCGTCGATGTTTGGAATCGTTTATGGAACGGATCGATTCTCCAGTTCCAACAAAAAGAGCTAGGAAGGCAGAAAGAGTACAAGAACGTGAAGATGCGTTTTCTCAAATTACCAGTCTGTGGGAGAAAGTGCTGTCAGGGGAAGTAGATTCTCTATGGAGTTCACTTGAGCAAGTACATGAAGATCACGATCTGTACACACCATTATGGGAAGCGTTTAACCTACTACTTCAACAATATCGAGAAAATGGTGATATTCGTGAGTTCTCAAAAAGCTTGGCTAAAACGCTATCCCCTTGGCGCGGAATTAAATCCTTTTTAGGTGAAGTGACAGCATGGGTTGATTCAATACGTTACTCTGGAATGGAGGGGACGGATTCATCTGTTCGAATTATGACCTTTCAGGGCGCAAAAGGGTTGGAGGCAAAGGTGGTTTGTGTGCTTGGTCTTGAGGAGGGCATTATTCCACGTGGAGAAAGTGATATACCTGAGCAGAGTAGATTACTATTTGTTTCAATGACGCGAGCAATCAACGAGCTACATCTTTTTCATGCCCGTGTGCGATCAAGCCAAGTTTTAAAGCGTAACGCTTTTGCTGGGGGTAAACCGTCTGTAGAACTATCGAGATTCATCGAAGCGATTACCGATGAGTATTCTGAGAAGGTTTATCATAGAGCCTGATCGGCCGAAGGCGTGCTAACCTTCGCTTCACCGGCAAAATAAAGCGGAGCGGAGCGTAGCTTTATTTTGCCGGTGAAGCGAAGGTTATGCGTAGTTTAAGTAAAGCAAAATTATGAAAATAAATGAGTAAATGCTTTGTCCTCGGGGCTGGTTTTTCAAAAGCCATTGCGAATCTCCCGTTAATGAAGGAGTTGACTGCTGCGTTTCAATCTGTCCGAGCACGGGAAGAAGTGAATGGTAATACTAATCGTGTCTTTTGGGCAGATCGAATCAACAATTACTTATACTATTTAGAAAATGAGTTCTTCGTAAAACCATGTGTTACGAATACCCCAGGGAGGACATATAGAGACTGTAACTTTAAGGAAAATATTGAAGCCTTACTATCTTTCATCGATTTAAACCTGTCCGGACAAATCCGTGCTACTGTAATAGATGCTAATGGTGAAAAGGCTGATTTCACAAAGAGTTCACTATTTTGGAATTTCACAGATTTGGGTGATTTACGTGGTGCTATCACAACATACATATATTTGTCGCTAATCCATCCTGAAGTTCAGCAAAACGTCATGGAATCTTTTGTTCGGCTATTAAATGACGGCGATCAGATTGTGACTTTTAACTATGACTTAATGGTTGAAACAGCTTTGTATGAAAGAAATCTCTGGAATCCATCCGACGGATATGGAGTACAATTTCAATCTTTACCGGAGATATCCCATTCTCACAGATTCAATTCTAAGAATCAATTGTTCAAACTCCATGGTTCACTGAACTGGGAGGGATTATCAATATTTGGGCCAGAATTAGAGATGGAGTTTTTTTATGACGATGGAACGCCAATATTTCCTGATTTTCTGTTAAAAGAGAAACCACGCAAATTCATTCCCTATCAGGGCGCACATGGAGGTTGTTGGATAATGCCAACTTTCATAAAGGATTTTTCTGTACCTGAGTTACTTAGGGTATGGAGGTCAGCCCATGAGGCACTTCTAAAGGCCCAAGAAGTAATTGTGATTGGATATAGTCTTCCATTGGCAGATTCAGCAGCTTGCGTGTTGTTTGGCACTACGGACATTGCTCAAAAACGTGTTCGCATCATCGACCCTGATTATTCTGTGAAAGGCAGATTTTGTCAGATTACGGGTAATCAGAATATTCAACATTACGAGAATATTGAAAATTTCATAGAAAAGGTCGCATAACAAACGGCTGCAGTGGATTGCGGGGCTGTTGCGTAATTTCTAAATTTCCTGCAATGTAGGAAGTATTGTTTAAATAACAGCTTCAGTGACCAGAAATCCCGCAACCACTGAGCCGCAGCGTTATCCTGTCCAAGTTTGCACGCCAGGAGAGGATTGTGGGTTGTGCTATACAACCCTTGAAACTTTCTATGTGCACTAATAGGAGATGATGCCCATGGCTAGCTCAGATAAAGAGAAACGAAGAGTGGTGATTCTGACGGCTTTGCCGGTCGAGTATAAGGCCGTCCGCGAGCATGTCGCCGACCTCCATGAGCTTACTCATCCGACGGGTACGATTTACGAAGTCGGCGAGTTCAGTACAGGGGACAGCACGTGGCAGGTAGCAATCGTTGAAATTGGGGTGGGAGAAATCCGCGTCTCACTGGAGGCGGAACGAGCTATACAGTATTTCCAACCTCGGGTTGTTCTCTTTATAGGCATAGCAGGCGGAATCAAAGATGTTTCGCTTGGAGACGTTGTTGCAGCCACAAAAATATATGCCTACGAGTACGGTAAAGTCACAAAAAAATTCCTCCCAAGGCCCGAGGTCGGCCAAGTGACGTACGCGATGGAGCAAAGAGCTCGCGCTGAGGCCAAGAAAGAGAATTGGCATCAGCGGCTAAGTAATGCGGCTAAGAAAGCTTCGCCCTCAGTGTTCGTAGGACCAATCGCCGCCGGATCTAAGGTGGTAGCGTCAACCAAGAATGATGTTTATCAGCAACTTCGCCAGAACTACGGCGATACCTTAGCAATAGAAATGGAAGGCGCGGGTTTCCTCGCCGCCACTAGAGCGAACCCTCACGTTGACGCATTAGTGGTCAGAGGGATTTCCGATTTACTGAATAATAAAGCAATATCTGACGCGGCTGGGTGGCAAGAGGCTGCTGCAAGGAATGCGTGCGCATTCGCATTTCAGGTTCTTGCTACGCTCGATACGGTTGACGAGGTGCCGCTTGGCCGCGCTGCTCTCGAGGAACTCGCTCGTGAAAAACCTCGAGAGGCCGACACCTTTGTGGCGACCAAACTGTCTGATCTTGCTTCAGAAGAAGAGGCATTGATTGAACAGTACTGTAACAGTCCCGATTTTCCGGAGCAAGCTTTCATAGCTGGATACTGGAAGCCTAATCATTGCTTCAACCTCCTGCCGGCTAGTCAGAGGAAGGAGCTGAAGACACTTGTGAACGAGACACCTCCTGAGAAGATAGCCCGGGTGCGAAGAGACATAGTTCTGTTCAAAGGTCTTGACAAGAATGGGCAACCTTGTATCCTCCACTATTTCAGTGGAAAGAGCTCGACAGGCTGGAATACTTGGCTACTCCTGAATACGTCACGGGATCTCCTAATTCGCTCGGACTCTATTTCCGAACACTTGGCTGCTAGTCGGGAAGAAGTGGGGACGTTTCTGGGCACGACCAGTAAGAACATGACGATAGACTACGTGAAGTCTTTACCGGTCAGCATATGCATCAAAGTCAACCGATATTCGACTGATAGATCAGTGAAGTGCATCCCGAAGTTCTACATTTTCAGGTATGCATTCCTGATACTACCTGATGCGCCGCCTGCAGTACTACAGAGAGAGTTTTCCATCCGATTAGGCGCTCACTTGCGACAATTTAGGTGGTACTATTCAGAAGAATTGGAGTCAATCGAGCGCGGCAAGGCGTGGAAGGTAAACGCCGATGTAGTCAAGACGCTGTACGATGTCTTTGGAACAATGCTAGGTGGTTTGGCTGATGGGCTGGCAGGAAAGTATCTCACATTTTAGCAGCATATAAAGTGGGATAACAAAGCAAATGCAGTCGACGCAATAACATGCGCGGCTGATTTGCGACGTGTGTGCCAGGCATGGCACGTAGCTAACGGGGTGAAAGTCCCCGTACCAGGTGTGCGCGGAATTCAAGTTTAGAAGAAGGGTAATGGCGTCATTATGAGGCTGCACTCAATCCCGATTATTCCACTATATTTGAATGCACAAGTCAAGGCCTCATGCTGAGGACTCGAATAAAAGAGTAGTTTCTAAACATGCTATTTTTTGAAATTTGTAAAACGGACTAACTTTGAATCATTTTCAGACTTACGTAAGAGTTTTCCGAGCGCTGATCAAGTAGGTAGACTAACAGTTTTTAATATTGGTGGCAATAAATATCGCTTGATAGCTTTCATGGTTTATGCTAAAAATCGTATTTACATTAGAGAAATTTTAACTCACAAAGAGTATGACAAAGGCAAATGGTAGGAAAAGTTATGGAAATATTAGAGCATGAATTAACCGAAACAATAAAGGCATGGCCAAAAGTATCCAAAGTATTATCAACACTCCATACAGAGGAACAATATAATAGAGCCGTTTGGTTAATGGACAAATTAATAGATGAAATACGTGAGAAGGAAAACCGGTCAATCGAGTCTTTGATAGATACGTTAGGAACTTTGATTAAGGACTATGAAGATAGAAACGTTCCTGAACCAGAAGGCGATCCAATAAATTGTTTGAAATATCTGATGGAAGAGCATCATTTGAAGCAGAGCGATTTAAAGGAGCTTGGTAGTCAAGGTGTGGTTTCAGAAATTCTAAAAGGTAAAAGACAACTTAATATCAGACAAATTAAGGCGTTAAGCATGAAGTTTAATGTCTCACCTGCGGTTTTTATTTAATTTCATTAAAATTATATAGTGCTTGAAGCGAATTATTAAAATGGGAGTTAATTTAGAATTTTGACAAATTTTTAAAGTAATCTGCTCGTATTCAGTTTCAGTATTTTTAAACCTGCCGTGGTTCTAACTTAACTTTAGCCCATACGGTGTATTTATGAAAATCGAAATAATCAAAAAATCACTTGACAAATCCCATCTGATTTATTATATTTAATAATGACCGAACGGTCGGTAATAATAAAATGGAAAGGCATTAAAAATATGTCACCAAAGATCGTCGATAAACAAGAAAAGAAAAGGCAAATCATCCAGGCCGCTATTTCGGTGTTTGCACAAAAAGGTTTTAATAACACTAAAATGATTGACATTGCAGAAGCAGGCGCGATTGGTAAGGGGACGATTTATGAATACTTCAGAAGCAAAGATGAAATTTTCTTAGAAGCTTTTAACTTTTTCAAACAGGAAATGGACTCAGAAATTGCCAAACGGATTTATCTGCTAACCGATCCCAAAGAAAAAATTGTTGTCTTCATTGAGACTTCGTTTGAATTCTATCTAAAATATGCTGATTTTATGGAAATTATGTTCGATTTTTGGGCGGAAGGTCTTCGAACCCGGCATGAGAAAATCGAATTAAAACCAATCTACGAACAATATCGGCAATATATCGCATCGTTTCTGGATGAAGGTATTCGAGCGGGCGTCTTTAGAAAAATGAAGTCAAAATTGGTCGCATCGATTATCTTTGGAGCGATGGACGGTTTAGCCCTGCAATGGATTTTAGACAAAAAGAATTTTTTGCTCATCGAAACTGGCAAAGAGTTAATCCAAACACTTCTCGACGGAATAGAGGTGAAATGATTATTTCATAATAAATTGACCGATTAGTCGGTCTAAATAAAGGAGACAAGAAAATGCGCGAAAGAATGCTCAGCAAGATTGCCGAATTTGCCGAACGACGACCGGGTTTAATGTTCGCAATTGCACTGTCCGTCACAGTTGTGGCCGCAGGGCTGGCCGTCAGCCAACTGAAATTAACCATGCACTTCAAAAACCTTATGCCGCAAAAGCATCCCATGGTGCAGGAGTTTAATCAGGTTATTGATGATTACAGCACAGCTTCCCTGATTATCATCGCGGCCAGGGGAGAGGAATCTCAATTAAAACAGTTCGCCGATGAGCTGGCTCCAAAGGTCCGAGAAATGACAAACTATATCAAGCGGGTTGATTACAAACTGGAACGTGATTTTTTTCTCAAACACGGATTCACGCTGCAAAAGGCAAAGGACCTCAAAAACAGCAAAGATATCTTCAAGGACCTCAGCCTGCTGCCCTGGCTCAGGCACCTCAACGATAATTTCGAAAAAACCTACGTGTACGACGAAGAAAGCATATCAACCAAAGAAAAGGAAAATAATGCGGTCATGTTCCTGGATGGGGTCAAATACTGGCTTGGCACCATCGAGAAATATGCTGCAGATGGAAATACCATGGAACCGTCAGTCGCGGAGACCGCTGCTGAGCGCTTTCTAATTGGCGATGAATATATGATTTCCCAGGACAAAGATATGTTGCTCCTCTTTGCTCAGCCAACTTTTACCATAAATGAATTGGACAAAGTGGTTGACGCTGAAAATTCAATTGATGAATTAATTGCCGCAGTTTCTGAAAAATACCCCAGTATTGATGCTGGCACAACCGGAACCATGGCGTTAAGCCGGGACGAAATGGTGGCTGTAAATTCGGACATGTACTTGACTTCAATCGTCGCTTTGGTGCTTATCATCGCGCTTTTTATCATTTCTTTCAGGATGTGGGTTGCTCCAATTCTCGCCGGCCTCTGTTTAACAATTGGCATCATTTGGACCGCTGGATTTGCTGCCTTAACCGTAGGCAGTTTAAATATCATGACTTCGATGTTTTCGGTAATTCTCATAGGATTGGGTGTCGATTTTTCTATTCACATTATTTCGGTGTATTCGGAAAATCGATCGGCTGGTTATTCACTTGGATTTTCACTTCGCCAGGCGTTGCTAAAATCAGGGAATGGCATCATAACGGGAGGTTTTACAACAGCCTGTGCTTTTTTAACCCTGACCATCTCTGAAACAGCAGGAATGTCTGAGTTTGGTATCGTAGCTGGCAGCGGTGTCCTTTTTTGTATGCTGGCAGCCATTCTGGTGTTACCAGCCATGCTTTCACTGCGTGATAAAATATTGGTGCATTTTCATGAAGAGAAGTATAAAGCGAAATCGCCTGAGTTTAAGTTTTTAGGAAGGATTGGCGAAGCCATTTCTCGCAGACCTGTTTTTATATTGTCAGCTTCCCTGCTTGTCACGGTTTTGCTGTTTTATTCTGCTTTACAAATCACTTTCGATTATAACTACCTGAACATGGAACCGGTAGGATTAACTTCGATCAAACTGCAACATGAGATGGAGGAAGAGTTTGATGTAACGCCGGATTTCGCTGTGATTACCACCTCATCTGTTGATGAAGCAAGAAGAATTTCTGAAGCCGCTAAGGATTTGAAGATGATTGGTATGGTGACCAGCATTTCAGAATATGTGCCTTCCCCGGAGCAACAGGAGAATCGGTTAATCCATATTCGGGAAATTCGTGATAATCTGCAAAAGAATCGCTTGCTGAAACCGCTTTCTAAAAACACGCTGGAGCAATATTTGAATGAGCTGCAAAGGGTGGAAGCTAATATCATAGAGCTGGCACAATTAGCCTATCTTGGCGGGCAGGATAAAGTCGATGCGAAATGCAAGGAACTGATTGGGGATCTGGAGGATCCCGAAAATAAGACATTAGTGGCGACTGTAATTGAGAAACTCAAATCCAATCCAAAAAAGACCGTTCAAAATCTCAATCTTTTCAATACCCATTTCGAGCCGTATTTTCGTCAAACTGCACTGGGTATGGCGTCAATTGACCCGGTTTCTGTTGAAACCCTGCCGCAGAACATTCGGAGTCGATTTGTGAATAAAACAGGGGAAAGATATCTGGTCATGGTTTATCCCAGAGAACAGGTGTGGAATCTTGAATTCCTCGAAAGATTTACTGAACGCATGCAAAAGATTGATCCGAGAATGACCGGAGTGCCGCCAATTTTTTACATTCTAATTAAAATTATTGCTAAAGATGGCAAGATTGCTGCTTTATTAACAATTGTTGTGGTGTTCCTGCTGCTACTCTGGGATTTCAAGAAATTACGTTTTGCAATTTTAGCCATGCTGCCGTTAACCATTGGCGCGGTTTGGATGATAGGAACCATGAATCTATTTGGCTTGCAGCTTACCATGGTTAATTTAATGGGACTGCCGCTCATCCTCGGTATTGGTATCGATGATGGCGTCCACGTTCTGCACCGCTACCGAGTGGAGGGGGCCGGCAAAATCCGCGCTGTTTTTTCCAGTACAGGCAAAGCCATCCTGCTAACCTCGATCACTACCATGCTTGCTTTCGGCTCACTGCTGTTTGCAACCTATCGAGGATTGGGTAGTCTGGGTATTGCCTTATTTATCGGCGTCGGAACCTGCTATTTGACAACCATAATTATTCTCCCGGCTTTATTGGGGTGGATGGAGAAAAGAGAAGATCGCAGTAATTCAGATGAGGAGAAGGCTAAGTCTGAAGTAGAGGCTGGGGTTTGAGGTTCACGGATTTAAGTTGAATTTGTTATTTCAAATTAATTTGCCGAGAATGTTTATTGTATTGCTCAACTGTTCTATTGTTGGATTCTTAACAATGCAACAATAGAACAATTATTAATTTAAATAGAAAGGTTTGAAAATGAGAAAGATTTGGATATTTGTAACCGTGGCCTTATTTGCAAACGGAGTCATTCAAGCTCAGGAATTAACTCCCAAAGAAATCATCAAAAAAATCGATGATACCGAACGGGTTGAGTCGAGTGAAGGTGTTATGAAGCAAATAATCACAACCTCGGGCGGTAAAAAGCGAACGCTTGAGGTGAAAGCCTATACAAAGGACAGAAATGACAAACAGTTGATGATTTATACTGGCCCGAAACGAGTGAAGGGGGATAAAATACTCATGCTGAATGATGGCGATGACATCTGGTTCTATACTCCCAGGACGGATCGGGTACGCCATCTTGCCAGCCATGCCAGGAGACAAAAAGTACAGGGCAGTGATTTTGCTTATGAAGACATGTCTGGTGGCAGCATTGAAGAGGATTATACTTACAAATTGCTTGGAGAAGAAAAGGTACTCGGCAGCGAGTGCTATAAACTCGAATTGATTCCAACGGAAAGTGGTCCTCACTATTCCAAACTCATCCTCTGGGCAGATAAAGAAAAATTTGTCACCAGGCAGATAGACTATTTTGAAGATGACGAACTTCTGAAGCGCTTGACGTGTGATGATATCCAAATGGTCGACGGCCATTGGTACGCGATGAAGCTGGTGATGACAAATATACAGGAAGGCGGCCAAACAGTGATGGAATTCCTTGAGATGAAATTCGGTCTCGAGTTAGATGACAAAATTTTTAGCACTAACAATTTGAAAAGACGCTGAGGAGTAAATTTTGAAACAAAAACTACGAACATTAGCCGTCCCGTTTGCTGTGGCAAATCTAATTTTTCTAACACTGCACCAGATGGATGCTGTATATTGGAAAGAATGGGAAATGGTTGGTATCCCGTTAAATTATGAAGTATTTTTATTTATCACTATTCTGCTTTGCACTCCAGGAATTTTTTATATTTCTCGACTTGCCAAGAGCAAACGGTCGGGCTATATCTACTCATTAATCTGGTCACTTTTTGGTTTTATAGTGCCCATATTTCATTCGTGCTATTTTATGATTCAGGATTTGCGGTTTAGAGCGCCCCTATCAATCTTTTTGATCTACATTGTTGGGATTATATCTCTACCTCTTTTATTAATATCGCTTGATGGTTTACAGAATTCAGTAAAGGGAAAGGTAAAATGACGCGAGCAGTATTTTTATTTTTATGGATATTGACTTTCTTGATTGGATTAGCCCCGGCGCAGGAATTGGAGTTTTCGGGTTATTATGAAAATCAATTTTTTCCGCAAGAATTAAACAGCAAATTAATTTTGCAGGACTACAACAAATTTCGCTTAGACATCACAGCGGAAATCGGCGAAAATGTCAGCTTCAACGCAGATTACATCTACAAAGTTTTTCATGGTAAAACCGCGTTCAATTCTTTCGATTTTATTCCCGAAAGTGTTATTTCAAAATACACAGACGGAATGCAAATCCCGGCGGATTCTTTGCGACCTTTTTTCGAGTTCGAGCTTGAAAATGAGAACTTTTTAGACAACGCTTACGTGACCATTTATTCGAACCATTTAAATATTCGAATTGGTAAACAGCAACTGCCCTGGGGAACGGGTTACACCTGGAATCCTACCGATGTTTTTAATGATAAAAATCTTCTCGATCCAACTTATGAGAAAGTAGGTGTGAATGCTTTGAAAGTGGAAGTGCCATTTGCAGGCGAAGGCCTGGTAACCGCTATTCTCGGAATTGAAGAGGACTGGGATTCTTCAACAAAAGCGCTTAAATTTAAACATCACATGTCTGGATTTGATTTCTCTGCCAGTTTTGTAGAAAAGAATCAAAACAAATTTAATTTTACCCGGGCCTCATCTTTATTCGAAAAACGCCGAGTTGTGGGTGGAGATTTTTCCGGGCAGTTATTCGGTTTAGGCGTGTGGGGAGAAGGTACTTACAACATTATGGAAGATTCTAAAAATATTGGTCAATATCTTTTTGGCACAGATTACACCTTTCAAAGCGGCTTCTATCTGGTTGGAGAATATTATAGGAATGAATTAGGCAAGACCGACAAAAGCCAGTATGATTTAAATGACTGGGTACGTCTTCTGAGCGCGGATGGTGAAAATCTGGGGCGGGATTATCTCTTTCTCGGAGAAAGACATTCCATAACCGAGTTGTGGAACTGGTCGAATTATATGATTTTCAACCTTAATGATAAAAGCGGGGTTGTCTTTCCCTGGTTTGATTACAGCTTGAACGACAATACTGAATTGATGTTTGTCGGTTATATTCCATTTGGCAGGAAAGCATCTGAATTTGGAGAATTTGGGATTGGCGGATTTGCGCGAGTTCGGGTTTATTTTTAATAATTATCTCAGCCCTTTTAGTACCTTCTCCCGGAGCGCTTGTTAATCGATAAACGATTAGAGTTTTCGGTTAAACATTAATTACATATTATCTGGTTCAATATGTATTATAACATCATGGATTGGTAGTTCAGATTGAAATAACTGGTCTTTAACAATATGGCCTATTTCATGCCCTTCCAGAACAGAAATATTGCCATCAACTATTACATGAATATCCATTAGCAGACCCAGACCGCTTTTTCTTATCCGACATTTCTCAACACCGACAACGCCATCCACATCCGTGGCAATATTTCTGACAGCCTTCTGGACATCCGGTACGGCAGCGTCCATTACCTCGCCCACTGCGGGACGCAGCATGCGAATTCCATTATAGGCAATCACACAACACGCAAATATCGCTGCCCAGTCATCTGCGGCTTCATAGCCTTTACCGCCAATAAGCGCAATTGATATACCGATAAATGCTGTGAGCGAGGTGATAGCATCCGCACGGTGATGCCAGGCATCGTTTTTCAATGAAGTGCTTTCAAGTGAGTTGCCAACCTTAAACACGAATCGAAACAAACTTTCTTTTATCACAATAACCATACCCAAAACTACTAAAGTATACCAGGCTGGTAAATGTTGCGGCGTGAGGATTTCTCGGATACTTTGTATTGCGATAAGCAGGGCAGCAGACAATAAAAATAAAGAGACTAACACTCCGGCTATGGATTCCGCCTTACCGTGACCATAAGGATGATTTACGTCCGGGGGTTTGGCAGAAATTCGCAGGCCGCTCCAAACAACCAACGAAGAAACAATATCGGTTGTCGATTCGATTCCGTCTGCAATAAGTGCGTAGGAATTGCCGATGAATCCTGTGACAATTTTTGAAACTGCCAGCAGCAGGTTCACCGCAATCGCAATTCCAGATGCATGAAATCCGGCATCTACTGACGCTACTGTTTGAGTTGATAATGATTCAGTGTTTGGATTCGAGTTCATGTACCTGTTTCTTTAAAATAACAAAGTTGCTAAAGTAAAAAATAATCCTTGCAGGTGCAAGGGAAAATTTGAAGCACAGGATATATTTTTGAGTTATCAATGACTCATGTAAAAACGGCAGGCATTTTTCAGTTCTAAGGGATTAATCGGGAAACGTTTTATTAATAAATAAAACCGAATTATTTCCTTGTGAATATTACCTCCAATATTAAACCATAACTACCCTCAGCAGTAGGATTTTCCATTCTCAGGATCATTTTGGTTTGGCCATCTTTTTTAAAAGTTTGAATTAATAAGGTATCGTGCCAGTTCAAAAACAAAGTTTCATCATTTATGAAATTACATGTTGCTGTTAAAAAGTTACCAGAATCTTCGAACCACCAGTATCGATAAATCCCTGCTTTGCTGTCCCATGCAAATATAGCGTGTGCCGCACCCTGTCCTTTTGTCAGAGTAGCTGAGTAATCAAAATAAACATACCTACCATTCAGTGCTCTTTTGAATGTCCCGGTTCCCGCGCCGGTGTCTTCTTCACTGAATGTGCTCTTAGGTACCCTGTATTCTAAATCCCAGTTTCCTAACAAAAAATCAAATTTTTCCATCATGTTTGATTGATTTTCCATGATTCCTCCAAATCAATTACCCATAAAAACGTTCAATCACCGTGCCAGGGTAATAGTGTTTTAAGATATCTTTGTATCCAATTCCTCCCTCTGCCATTGCTGCTGCGCCGATCTGACAAAGTCCCACGCCATGGCCCCAGCCAGCGCCGTTCAAAATAAAGGTCTCGGGTTTTTCCACCGTTCCTTCAATATCAATGACAAAAGCAGAGCTATAGAGATGCGAGGGCGACAATGCCCGGCGTATTTCCAGCTCCTTGCCAATCACTACACTTTTAGTTTCGCCTTTCAAATGCAGGCGCTTCAGTCTGCCCGATAGCCCGCGCTCAACAGGCTCCATTGCAACAAGGCGACCTAAGTCTATGCCTAATTTATCTTTAATCAACTTACTTGCCTGGTGCGCAGAGAGTTTAACCTGCCAGCGAAAAAAATCTCGGGTTGTCTTGTCGTAGGAAACTAAAATCTTATTCAAAATTCGTTCATCTGTGCAATTGCAATATGCATCTGGTTGATTTGAAATAAATTGGCGCATAGCCTGCTCTTCAGTAAGTGATGGACTGGGCATCTTATTGTCAGGAGCGTCGGGTACCGGAACAAGGTAGGGGATTTTCCGGTCACTCCACGCTGTTCGAAAGTCCTCGGTTACGCCGCCACAACATTTGCTGAAACGCGCATCGCAAGCTTGACCGTTAAATGCAAGTACCTGCCCCCTGGTGTCAAGAATCGCTTTTTGAACTTCAGGCGACCTGATGCGGCTGACTCCTTGATATCTCTGGCAATGATCATCGGCACAGACATCAAATTCGGTGTGTGCCTGGCGATCATACCAGCGTATAATTTCTCCATCGTGAATCTGTTCGTTTTGCATGGTACTTTGGTGATTTGTTATTGATTCCAACTGGGCCAAAAGCCAGCTTCGCGAAATTATACTGTGAGCCTTTATGAATTCTGGAGGCGAATCCGCGCTCATTTCTGAACAAATGACGGAGATAAGATATGTTTCAAGGGGAACGTCATTAATAACAGTAACGCAGTTTTCAGGCTGTGGTACAAATCTGAGACCACCGCAAAAAGTCTGCATTTCCTGCTGCTGCCAATGAAAATTAATGCCAATGGTTGCTTCGAGTGAAAAGCGATCTGTACCCATTTCCGAGGGGGTGAATTGCAGTTTTTGGGAATCGAATGAAACAGCGCCACTGCATTCAAGCATACCCTCGCGACACTCGATCTGATATTCACCCGGGGGAAGGCGACGTCCGGTTGAGTCTGTAAAATCACCTCTGAGGTGAAGAGCAACCGACTCTGAGTTTTCTACCAGTCCGACAGCAATGGTTGGTTCTTCGCTCATATCGCATGATATTGTGGTCATGTGAAAGCCTCCGTTAGTTTGGCAAATGATTCGTCGTCAATGGATACTTCCTGGTAAATTGAAAACGCTGTATGTGTGTCGACGCGCTCGAAATGATCTATATCGGACACAACCAGAACGCCCGCCATCTCAAGAGCCGCGGGACTGATTGATATTTGCGAATTATCCTCAGCAAAGTAACAGGCCGGGCGATGCTTTGCTCTTGGGAAAAGGATTGTCAGAAACCGTCCGTTTTGAAAAATAGAAATGATATTGAGCATCGGTTCATCTGTGCAGCTGTTAAATGTTAACAACACTTCGAGTGTACGATAAATGAAATGTTTAACGTGCTCGGCGTTTTTATCATTACAAACAAACATTCTACGACCGAAGCTTCGGTAAGCGAATATCTCATCTTTTTGTCCGGTGAATGACAGGTCTGCCAACACTGGAATTCCAGCGCTGTTGCATGCCTGGAAGTGAAAATGGTCAGGAGCAGATGCGCCGCAACGGGCGCCGTTATAATATACCAGCATGTCTGGTCCCAGAGCTTTGGTGAGCTTGAGCATGCTTTCTATTCGTCCTTCCAGTCTCTGAGGGCTATGCTGCCGGATCGGGATAGTCAAATGGCGTTGAAGAATTGGATAGGGATTCGGAAAAATCACAAACTCATCAAAGGCAATGCCACGCTCTTCCACTGGCAAGTTTTCTACGCAGAGAAAGCACGGTCGTTTGGAAACAGACACCGCATCGACTTTCGCCCGGGTAGATATTTGCCGTCCCGGGTTTGCCTGAACAATGATTTGTGAGTTGTCTTGAGAAAACATTTTGGTCTTAATAAGTGAGAGAGATGCTTCGCCTTCGCGCAGCATTTTCCAGGAGGCACGCTGATTTTTCAGCAATGCATCTATCTGTTGGGATAATGCAATTCCGGATTTAGCCGTATCAATGATTATCTGATCCCAGCTCATTTCAAGTATTTTCTTTTTGTTGACGGGCAGAAATCTCTATTGTACGAATTCTATCTTTGTAGGCATCATAGCGGTTGCTGACCTCAAGGGATAACGCGCTGTCCGTATTTCCTTCCCAGCGTCGGCACCAATATAGCGAATCATAAATCCTGCCGACCCGGTAAGTTCGGCAAAGCCGCAGGGCGACGGCATAGTCCTCACCGTAACTTACATTGGGAAAACCGATCGTCCGCAGAGTCGGTACATGAAACGCCCGGGGAGCTCCCAGTCCGGCGATACGCAATGCATTGTTGTGCCCGTTCGAATCAGTCCACTCGCGGTGATCAATGAGTCCTGGGTGCACTGGCTCCAGATCGAAATTGACGATGGTGTATGAGCCTATAACCATAGCATAAGGCTTCTGAGAAAACTCTTCAACAATCCTTTCCACGACTTCTTTGCCATAATAAAGATCGTCGCTGTCTAGCTGTACGGCGATACGGCCACAGTTTTTTGAATAAATCGCTTCATTCCAACAACCGCCAATTCCCAGGTCATTGCGATTAGGTATCTGGTGTACCAGGCGGCGGTCACGTCCGGCGATTTCGGCCAGTATTTTCGTGGTGCCATCAGTCGAATGATTATCAACGACGATTACATTCAAATCAAAAGATGTTATTTGCGAGAGTGCGCTGTTAACAGCATCAGTTATTGTGCGAGCTCGATTTCTGACAGGGATGACAACACTGGCTTTGACTGAATATGGCCCATCATCGTCAAGGGGAATTCCTGCGGGAGGTTCACGAAATGCGCCAATGCGTTGCAAGTAAGCGGTTGCCCCCTTTTCCATTTCGATCTGATAATCCCGATTGCCGGGATCCACATAATCGAACACCTTCTGGCCGCTGGCTCGTTCATCTTGTGCAGGAAGCTGATAAGTTGGCTCCGAGAGGTGAACCACAGGCCCGCGCTCAGAAAGCCGCAGACGCAGATCGTACAATCCACCGTATTGCAGATTCGGCGTTTCATTATTAATCTCCTCAGCCAATCCCGAGAGATGCTTTCTGCTCAGCAGGATGACAGAACCAAAATTGAAATTATCGCACAGGCTTCCTGACTGATAGTCGATTAATGGATGATTGCGTACAGACCCATCCTTCTGTAGATCGAAATAATCACTATAGATAATGGCTGCATCTGAATCCCGGGCACAGCTCCATAAACGCCGCAGGCCTGCTGGATTCAGGATAGGTGCACCGGGCCATATCCACAGCAAATGGTCTGCTTTAGTGCTGTCAAACCACTTCAGAATATCAACTACTGCGGATTTTGACCAGAAGCTGGGTACTCTGATCGTCGAAAGGGCTTCGGTAGGCCTCTCTGTTTGCGGCGTCAGTACCAGTGCCGTTTCACTGACTAATGCGCATCGATTTAGAGATTCCAGGGTATTGGACTCAGCAGGCTCTCCGGTCCAGGTCAAAATTGCCGCTATTGATTTCATTTGATATCTCCGGTGTAATATTTTTGTATCAACTGTGCTAAAAGAAAAAGCATTTGACGTACCTAAAAACAGAACTTGGAAAATTCTTAATTGCTAAATATCAACACCTGATTTTGCGACGGTTATAAGCAAATTTAGGCTTCAGCTATTCACTGCTAACGTAATGTTGAGAATAATGCGTCAAGTTCTCATTTCTTCGTTCCAGGATTTGACGTCGTTTCATAAAATCGTCAAACACAGCTACATAGGCAAGAATGATTCCTTTATCTTCCATCTGAACAACAGCAAGACCAATAGTGTCGCCACCACCAGCGTCGATATAACGTTTTATAACCTGATTTAGGACTGTTTCCCACTCCGAAATATCTTTATTCATGAATTCGCGCATGTTAAAATGAATTCGTCCAATCGATTCGAGATATGCATGGATCAAAGGCTTAATATCCACGTATTCACCAATAACTTTGAGTTCCGCCAAAACTGATCTCTTAAACTTCTTATCAGAGGCAAGTTCAGCCACTTTGATGCTTGGAATTATAGTATGCCTGACCATATCTTTATTTTTCGTTTTAACGAGCTTCGATTCTCTTTTAACAAGATGAACTGGGAAACCTCGATGCTGTACATAATTCCGGATAGCCTCAAGTGCACGATATCCGAAACTCAAATCAAACTCTTCTGATTTTTTAGCTTTGATAGTCGTAGCCTGAAGTGAATCCTTTCCGTAAATCTCATGAATGTTGTGAACGATTTGGTCAAGATACAAGCGACACGCTGAAAGTAGATTAACAATCCTTCTATTGATTGCATGAGCTTCGTTAACTAACTTCGACCAGTCGAGGTCTGAAAACAACATGTTGTCAACAGATGAATCCAATAATTCGCGCTCGAATTCGCAGTAGTTTTCAAGAATGTAGTTTAGTTTTTCCTCGATAAACAAAGCGTGTTTTAGGTTCGATTTTACTTTACTCACCTCAGCGAATTCTTCGGATGAGATTTCAATAATAGTGCCACATCCAGAGCTACGGCTGATTATTCCGTACTTCATTAAATTGTACTCTATAACGTATTGTATTTTAATCGTCAGTGTGATTTAAATGTGCTTAACTGACTGTTTATTTGCGAGACTTCGAGAGATTACGTGATTTTAATTTTAAATTCCACATCACTATATCCGCTCCAGAAGTTAGTCAGGTATCTAATGACTTAAATATATAGAGTCAATACCATTTTTAGTTGAAAAAGGTGGCTCCGCGTTTTTTTAT
>CAZIKB010000029.1:0-55758 GCA_964539665.1 uncultured Cytophagia bacterium | reverse complement strand
GACGGGTATTTATATCCCGACTCTGACCGAATGGAGTCTGTTCGCGGGGGGGATTGCTGTATTCATTTTGGGTTATCTGCTTTTTGCAAAATATTTCCCATTAATTTCAATATGGGAAATTCAGGAAGGACGTGAACACAGTATCAGGGAAGTTGCCGAACGTCTTAAAACATATCTACCTGAAGAGTCTTCCGAGGAAATTTCAGGTAAACGCGCAGGAGTATAGCATGAAAAATAATAAAATAATTTTTTTCTTTCAAGTCGCATCCATGACCTATATCTGGATATTTATATTGGGCATTTCAATCTGGATTGTTAATTTGATCTGGGTAGCATATAAGCTGGACGATGCGTTTGACGCTTCTCTCGCGATTAGTATTGTGGCAATACCGGTTTTTCTTGTTTTAGCTATGATATTAACGTATGTTTTCGTTGGTCTGCAAAAAGGCCGAAAACCAGGAGATATGTAATTTTTAGTGTGATAAATTACCTCGTTTCACCGCAGGAATAAAAAATGGAGGATTATTAAAAAATGAGATTGGCAAAAACAAGGAATGACTTTAATAAAAAGCCATGCATTTTCTATTCTGTTCTACTTTTATTAATGATTTGTATACTGCCATTAAAAAGTATTGCTCAAGAGCTGACTATCCCTACGAATCCTCTGAAAGGAAGGTTTATTTTTGAACAAAAAGGCTGTATAACCTGTCATTCAATAAAAGGCGATGGTGGAGATATTGGGCCGGATCTGGGACAAATGAAATATTATGGCAGCTTTCTGCAATTAGCTGGTATCATGTGGAATCATGCGCCAGAGATGCTAAGAAGAATGCGCGAACTGGACTTGCCTTACCCGAAGTTTTCCCGAACGGAAATGGTCGAACTTATCGCCTACCTTTATTACCTGAGATATTTGGGCGAACCTGGTGATTTGTATCGCGGCAAAATTTTGGTGAAAGAGAAGAGTTGTCTGGCTTGCCATTCTATTGCTGGAAAAGGGGGAAATCAGGCGCCAGCTTTTGATAAACTGGCAAAATATATTTCACCTTTGTTTATGGCGCAAGCTTTATGGAATCATGGACCAGATATGGACAGGCAAATAAAGAAGATGGGGTTAGAACGGCCAAAATTTGCAAAAGGGGAAATTGTTGATCTCAGCGCTTACATTCGTGAGGCCAGTAAAGGGAACGAACGAGAGCAGGTGTATATGTCTCCGGGTAATCCACAAAGAGGCAGATTGGTATTCAAAGATAAAGGATGTTTAGACTGTCACGTTCTGGGCAGGGAAGGCGCTGAAATTGGTCCGGCTCTTGAGGAATTAGAATGGAATTACACTGTTACCGAAATTGCAGGTTTGATGTGGAATCACGGCGCAGAAATGGCAGAATTGATGAAGGAGCAAAAGATGAATTGGCCGGAATTTAGTGGTAAAGAAATGGCCGACCTGATTGCTTATGTCTACTTTCTTAAATTCATCGACAAACCGGGTGATGTTGTTGATGGTGAAAAAGTGTTTGCAGAAAAGGGATGTGTAAGTTGTCATGGTAACGACGGTATGGGCGGTGAGTATGCTCCGGACCTTTCCAAATCAAGAGGACTACATTCGACTATTGACATGGCACAGATCATTTGGAATCACACACCAGTCATGGAGGAGAGAGTTGCGGAAAAGGTTTTACGATGGCCTGAGTTTAGTGGAGAGGAAATGAGGAACATTTATGCATTCCTGAATTCTTTGGTAAATAAAAAAAATAATTAATGTGATTCACATTGATTAGCACTACGGAGAAAAAAATGATTGACTTATTAAAAAAGGCCAAAATTTTTCAAGACTGTACCGGAAAAGAACTGGAAGATATTGTCCAATTCTGCGAAAAGATGAGTGTCAGGAATGGGGAGCGTATTTTTGACCAGGAAAACCAGGCAAACAATTTATACATTGTGAGTGAAGGGCTGGTTGTTCTCCGTTTTAAAGTATCCTACTTTGATGTTATAAAGGAAATAACTCTTGATCGGAAAATTAACGACGAGACTTTCGGCTGGTCTTCTGTAGCAATGTCCCCATCACATAGCTATACGCTATCCGCAGAAGCAGCTAAAGATTCTGTGCTGATAAGAATAGATGCTAAAGACATCATAAAACTATGTGAGAAAAACAACCATATTGGATATGTCCTCATGAAGAATATCGCCGAAATTGCCGCCGAACGATTTACTTTTCTTCAGAGAATATTGATTGATATTATCCAGCAAAATCTTAAAGATAAAGAGCGTTAATTTGATTTCCAATAACAATGGAGTATGAAATGCAAAAGACCATTCAATTTCTAATTTTGGCAGTAGCGATGTCAATTTCTGTGATGACGCGGGCCCAGGATGAGAAAGCAAATCATGAGTACAACTACGTTGGCACCAAAAATTGTAAGAAATGCCATCTTAAGCAGTACAAATCGTGGAATGAAACAACCATGGCAAAAGCATTTGAGATTTTGAAACCAGGCGCCAGGTCCGAGGCGAAGAAGGAAGCGGGCCTTGATCCGGAAAAGGATTATAGTAAAGATTCCGAATGCCTTCCCTGTCACACTACGGGTTACGGTAAGCCGGGAGGTTTTGTAAGCGCCGAAGAAACTCCACAACTTATTGGCGTTAATTGTGAAATGTGTCATGGCGCTGGTGGAGAATACACTAAATCCCAATTCATGAGTTTGAAAAACAAAAACTACAAGCTAACAGAGATTACTAAAGTTGGACTAATCAGTCCGGTCACCGGTGAAACCTGTACTGCTCTTTGTCATAACAAGAAGAGCCCTTTTTTCAAAAATGCCGCGCCTTTTGATTTTGAGAAAAGAAAGAATGAGGGCACTCATAAGCATTTTCCATTGAAGTATAAGCATGATTAATACTGCGTATAATTTCTTAAGCAGAGCAAAACAAAGATCTCAGAAAAAATCAGGTAGTATTTGAACCAGATACTAATTTTTACGTCATACCCGCGATCATTTATGCAGGAATCTCCAGATTCTATGCTGGATTTTTCCACCCCGGACATCTTTAGATAATTCAGGATATTATCAACCTGGAAATTGTTTAGCATCAAAAGAGCTGTTCAATAAAACATAAAACTCAAATTTCATTATAATAAAATCAAAAAATCAATTTCTTAATGAAATAGGTTACTCACCTCTTTATCTGCCTTAAAAACTCTTCCACTTCCGGAATACCGCCCTGGTAGATTAAGTAGCCGTTGTACGGTTCGCGTTCGGTTATTTCGCCGGCGATGGGCGTGAGCATGATTTCTTTCACTTTCTCAAGATCGTCCGTTTGACCCAGAGCCCAGCCTAATTTTACATACGCCACCTCAGGCAGCATGTTGGCTGTAGGCACCACACCCAATTCCATTATCTCGCGGCCGGTTTCGTACACGTACATTTGCACATATCCCCAGAGAGTTTGCACGGTCATATAGATTGCCACCCCTTTTTCCAGGGCGCGTTTTAGAGCGGGATACACGGGTTTGTTAACATGCCCTAATCCAGTACCTGCGATTATAATCCCCCGATAGCCGTTATCGCATAAGGAATCAATGATGTCAGGCTGCATATTGGGATAGTAATAAACAATGGTCACCTTCTCTTCGAAAGCGGTGTTGATGGTTACATCCTGATCGTCGCGCCGGCGTTTGTAATCATTGCGCAGAGGGGTGATTTTCTCACGGTCAACCATGGCCAGCGGAATATCGCTGATGGTGCGGAAGGTGGAACGGTAGCTGGAATGCATCTTGCGCACGCGGGTGCCTCGGTGCAGCAGACCATATTGATCTGAAGTTGGCCCAAACATGCACACCATGGTTTCGGCCATATCGCTTTCCGCGGCTGTTTTCACCGCATTAATCAGGTTCAGGGCCGCATCGGATGAAGGCCGGTCAGATGAGCGCTGCGAACCAACCATGACAATGGGAACAGGAGAATTCTGTACCATGAATGAGAGAATAGCGGATGTGTGGTGCATAGTATCAGTACCATGCCCGATGACAATGCCATGTACACCTTTGTCAATCTCTTCGCCGATGGCCTGAGCAGTTTTAATCCACTGTTCCGGGCCCATGTTTTCACTGAATACGCCGTACAGTTTTTCCGTATCGAGGTTGCAATAATCCGCTAATTCCGGCACTGAACCGTACAACTCCCCCGGTGAAAAGGCTGGAATTACAGCACCCGTACGATAATCCAGCCTGCTGGCAATGGTACCGCCGGTTCCAAGGAGTTTCACATTAGGTTTGTCGGCTGCATAGGGAAATTCTTTCTCAGGTATTTTATAGTGAGCTTCTTTCCGTCCGATTTCTACTATCTGTTGAATGTTTTCCACAGCTATGCCAACGTTGTATCCGTTATGCAGCTTGAGGACAACATGACGTGCATCTGCCGTTTCGGATCGAGGTAAAATGATGCCGTTAAATTGACCGCGATTTGTCTGCATTTCAACATCGCTCCAGACCTTTACATTATTTTTTTTTAATACGGCTAATGCAGGTTCACGGTAACCTTTGTATGTATCGCTCATGTTTGCCTTTCTTTGAGTTGTTTTAAGTGTTGTAAGTTTTTTCCTTAAAAGTAATAGGACAGTTTACAGTCTGCAGTTTATCCTAAGAATTCGTTATTTGCTACCAACTGTTAACTGTTAACTGCTTACTGTAAACAGTTCTGTAAAATCCGACGCACCTCACTCCCGAAAACCTGGCCCCGACATTTCTGCATTATAAGTCCCATTAAATATCGTTCTTTTTTTTCATCAGTAAGCAAATTGGGCAATGCATTCTTTACTAAATCTTCGATTATCTCAATCACCTCTGTCTTCTGTATCTTCGAAGGGGTGAATTGTTTTAGTTTTTTTTCCAGATCCATTTGGTCATTATTTAAGAATTCTTCGATAATCTCTTTGCCTGTTTCAAGCAGCGCCGGCTGTTTGCTGGCGTATTTAAAAAATAGCTGCCAGGTCTGATCGGTTAGTTTTTCTATGGGAAGCCCTTTGCGCTTCCAGGCAGTGGTTTTCTCGAATAAATATTGAGAAATTTGCACCGGGGAAAGACTGTATTTCTGTACCATGGTTTCAAAGAAGACAGCGTTTGTTGAAGACGCAATCGGGATATGCAGATGTTCAGGAATTCCCATATTGCGGTATTTTATCGCTCGCTCCCAGAGTGGTTCCGGAATATCTTTTTGTAAACGGCTAATCCGTTGTGCAGTGATTTCAAGCGGTGGCAGGTCGGTATCTGGATACATTCTTTCCGGTCCGGGCAAAATCCGCTCGAAACCGTTTGTGCCGTCTACCAGGGCTTGCCGGGTTTCGCTCGGAATGCCCTGCGTGGCTTCCCGTGCCCGAATTATGATTTCCTGCACCGCGGTTTTGACGTCCTTTGAGTTTCCCCAGACAAGAATAAGCGAGTCCTGGGATGTCGCGTTAACCGCTTTGCGAATCCTTTTGATGGCAAAACTCTCAATCGTTTCTTCTGTACTTTCTGAAGTGAGAATGTTCGGCAATCGGGTGAGACAGGCAATGACGCGCACCCGGTCCGAAATCTCTTTGGAGAATACTTTACCCGTTTGAGTGGGGTGACTCAAAATTCCGTTGTAGCCTTTGAGGTTTACACAATGCATTTCCTCGCCCCGTTGCAACGCCTGGCGAATTGGCTCCCAGGAGGCGGTACTCAGTAGTTGAGTAACTTCAACTGAATTGGCCTGAAAACTTTTTTCATTAATACCACGGCGGTGCAGCTCTGCGCGGATTTGCAGCAACGAATGCTGCCGGAGAGCTTCATTATAAATGAGGTGAGGAATCAGCGGAATGCGCGGGACTCCTTTGATTTCGATGCGGGTGCCGCCCGTGATACTCACATTGACGTCCTGGCGGGCAGCGCCGATGCCGGTGCGGACTCTACCCGTACTGCGCACAATCCAGCGTAACAGATTGCCAACTTCTGCGACTTCCTGCGGGGTACGCATCTCAGGACGGGTTACTGTTTCGATTAATGGCATACCAAGCCGGTCAGTGATATACACCCTTTCATGCCCGATATCCGAAATCTCCCGACAGGCATCTTCTTCCAGACCCAGTTGTATCAGGCCAATTTTGCGATCTTTATAAGGAATCCAGCCATCGATGCCCGCGATAGTAGTGCGCTGGAAGCCGGTAGGGATGCTGCCATCCAGGTACTGCTTGCGGGCAATGTGGATTTCGCTGACCAGCTGGTAGTTGAGAAGCATGGCAATTTGCAGTGCAATATCCAGCGCTTGTTGATTTATCTCGAATGGCGGTGTGTCGTCCATTTCATAAGTGCAAACTGTCTCGTGATTAATCTGGTAAATGATGTCCTTTTTGGTTTTGAATTCCATCAAGGCTGTGCCGTCAAACTCCCCCAATTCCGAGAGGGTGGGCCGCATGTGACGCAGGATTTCGGCATCGTAAGCTTTATTATAAAAACCGGCAGGACAACGACAGAATAATTTTTTATCAGTCAGTAACTGCTGGTGGATTTCGAGTCCGGCTTTCAGGCCTAACTCTGCATAATCAGTTTCAGTCATCTGTTCGAATGGTTTAAACCGGGGGATCATGAATACCTGCTTTTGTTCATTTTTGATTTGTGAAATGCGCTATTTATCAGAAGTTATGAAATTTTGTCGAAAGTACCAAATTTATTTTATCGCCCGAATCCGCCCGGATTGATCAAACGGTATTGTGACCTGCTTTAAAAGTGGGATTGAGGAGGCAAGATCCAGGTTGCCTGTGAACTTATAATCTACAGCTTGCTCGTTATTCAATAACTGTTTTACCGATTGACCCAATTGCAAGAAATTTAACGAAATTGGAAAGGTGAGATGGCTTTTATCTTTGGCTGGAATTTGGGTGTTGTTATCTGATTCTCCTGTGAGCCATTGATTATTATTTATTTCAAGCTGATAATTCATAGCTTTTATAATAAAAGCAATCGCATTAGGATTGGCTATTTTAACATTTAATTGTAAATCTGCTCCCAATAGGTTCAGGCTTTTGATTTGAAGCGACTCAACGCTAAGCTCTGGAAATTTTAGCAACGGAATAGAGCCCGTCTTACTGACGGGAATCCGTTGTGTGCCTAAAATTGGCAAATCAAATGCGAAGCCACACTTGATTTGATACTTGGTACTATCCTGAGCAGCGTAACTTTTAAGCGATTGATAGACATCAGCAAACCTGAGTGAGATGGGTATTTGCACGGTATTCTCTCCCTTGGCCTGGATTTTCAATCCCTTTTCCTGGTTACCTTGCACAAAGGTTCGGTTGTTGATTAAGAAATCGTAGTCGAAGCCAGCCATCTTTATACCAACGGAATTTGGATTGCTTATTGTCAGATCAAACAACAAATCCACAGCCTGAAATGAAAGGCCAGTTAATTTTACTCCAGCGAATTGCACTTGTGGTTTATGAACACTGGTTTTGATGAAATCTTGCACGGATGAACAGCCGTTGAATATTCCAGTCAAAATGATAACCAAATGCAGGAATAGTCTTATTATTTGCATTTTGCATTTTCTCCAGGTTATATTCATTCAATAATTACAGTGGGATCCCCGAATTCAGTAATGACGATGGCTTTCATATCAGTTTAAAGATGCTTCTAACCTCTTCACGGCAATGCAGGCGGGTGTGTAATCCTTTCGAATCTTCAAAGCCTTTTTATATTCTTCCATTGCCGGCGGCCAAAGACATTTTAGCTCGTAAACTCTTCCCAGGTTGCAGTAGGCAAATTCCGGATTTTCGTATCGCTTCGCTCGTTTTGCTTTCTCTAACCAGCCAATCGCTTCATCAAATTTACCAATTTGTAGAAGATAGGCGCCAATATCATTGTAAGGATTGCCAAAATCAGGATCAACGGCAATGGCTTTGTGACATTCTTCAATAGCTTCTTCTAATTATCCCATAAAACTGTAACTCCAGCCTAAAAAAGTGTGCGCTTCGGCGGTGGGTTCAATTTTCAAAGATTTTTTGTAATGGATTATGGCCTTGTCTAATTCGCCCTCCATTTGAAATTCGTAGGCCATTTTGAAATATTTGAATGCTTCAGCGGAGATGTGAAAATTTTCAAGCATTATGGTATTTTCAATCAAGTATTCGTTTTTTTGCAATGGAATTTTGTGTTAAACCAGATTGTTCTACTGGTCCATTGTTCTATGGTTTGATTAGGAATAATTTAGCAATGAGACGATGTAACAATTATTCCTTAGGTTAAATGTTCCTCATTCTCATTTATTTTACCCAACACTTCTTCGGAGTTTAAAATCGGCAATTGCCTGATTGCGGCGAGCGCATCTTCTACATACGGTGTTTTGCGCATACCTGATAGAACACACTGCACACCTGGCACAGAAGTCAATATTTGCAATGTTTTTTGCGAAAGCGTTTCTGACAATTGCAAAGATTCATTTGCCTCGTCCAGTGTGTCGGCAATATTTTTTGAACGTAATTGTGCTATATTTTCATAATGCCTGGAAATGGATTCTAATAATTCGTAGAGGGTATTGGCGTAATTGTCAGACCATTTTTTCCAGTCCACATCTTCTGGTAAATTTTGATTTAAATAATTTAAATATGAAAAAACCTGCGGCACAATGATGTTTTGTTTTACATGGTCCCAGTGTTCCCAATTTTCATATACATTCAGGGCCGTGGTTAACTGGTCAGAAAGAGAAAATACCTGGATAAAATGTTTTTCAGGAACTTCGGTTGGGGCTTTTGACAAAAATTGACTTTTAAATTGCGTTTCCAACACCGAAAGTTTTTGTAGTGCTTTCTCATGTTTTTTTCTGATTTCGGATGGAGCCGTTTCACGAAAACTTGCCAAACGTACCATTCCGGCTTTAGTCATGGCGTTTAACGGGCGGTTTGTCAGGGTTGCGATATTTTTTTCCGCCGCAAATTGTAAGAGAGTTTTTTCGCCTATTACCTGGTTCTTTTCAAAACAGGCGCCGCTTTCATAGAGATTTAACGGAAATTGGATTACATGAAAATAATTGCGGGAAGCAACGTACTCGGCAATTTCCAGTATCTTTTCCAGTGAAGTAAATGCAAAATCGTCAGTGGGATTGGGGAAGGTATTTGAAGATATTCCGTAAGATTTTATCTTTCCTTCCGCGACTTTTTCTTCCATCCATTCAAAAGCAACCTGAATCCGGCGATAGTATTCAACCCGGGCAAACTCGACATCTGTGCCATTATGTTTTTTACATTGTGAAAGATAGTATTCTGGATTATGAAGCAGATAAATATCTAAAGCTGGCATCTGGAGCCTTTCAAGAGATCGACTCAATTGATCCTGCAAAAAATCCGGGTGAATGCAGTGCCAGCAATCATCGCTAATTTTTACCATATCTGCAAAAGGACGTCCTGTGCTTTCGCTTTCCCGGGCTAATTTCATATTTTGGCCCTGTACATATCCAGCTTTCGACACAACCACTACTTCGTCGTGCTGAACTTCCTTGCGTTCAACCATTTCCTGCAGCAAGTTGCCAATCAGCATCTCGCTGCCGCCGTCGGTATAGTTGCTGGAAGTATCAATGATATTTATACCATTCAACAAAGCATATCGCAATGCTCTTGCATGTTCAATTGAATTGTACTGAATTCGATACCCGCCAAATCCAATGTTGCTCATCTGAAATCCCGTTTGCCCTAATGTCCGAATCGCAGTATCAGGAAATGATATATGTGTCAGGCGTTTAAAATATTTTTCTGTGATTTCTTGAACGGCCATGAAAATAAGATAAGGCAAGAATTGAATTAAATCAAGGTAAAAAGAATAATACAAGTACAAAAATATGGACGCTTCGATTCATCGAGGATTCTTCCCAAATGTGAAATTGGAAAATGGAATACTGGATTAATTGAGTAGCCTTTTATCAATCCAACACTCCATTCATCTTTAATACTTTGGGAAGCCTCACGGCTATAATTGAGTAGAACCTCCCGAAGGTTTTGGAGTAAATTGGGCACTGTATCAAACCTTTTGTTGTATTTAAAAGTTGAATTTAGATATCGAATCAAACCTTCGGGAGGTTAAGTTGACGCGCAAACGAAGCAAATACGGGGAAAAATGTCTGTTTTTATACAACTTACGACACCCTTCGACTCCACTCAGGGTGAAAATATGCGACTTTTGGGACAGCCCCGTTACAACCGATTTTTAGCCGGGAGTCTTCTTTTGGTACTGGCTTGTACGGGTTAATTGATTAACGTTTACGTCTTTTCAAATTCATCATATCCATCATCGATCCTTCTTTCAACCTTGGGTCTTTGTAGGCTTCAAATATGCTAAGAGGGATATCGGTTTCCTGCAATTGCTCGATATACGAGGTTTTGAATAACATCAAGCCACTCATCATATTTTCTTCGTAAGTAATGGTAAAAATCGGAAATATCTCTTTGGGCAGACCCGCAAGCGCATCGCTATCCTCATCTTCCATACCCATGGAATTTTTAAATTTTTCGCTGAATTCATGAAACATCTTTGCAATACCTGGCTTGCCATTATATGCCCAGACAGCCATATATTTGTCACCGTCGACAATTCTGTATTCGTTACAATTCGGAAAATTAGTGAAATCTTTAGTCCTGTGCATATCCGTAAGGATCGGTTTAGATTTTTTCTCAGTCATCCCGGGGAAATTATGTCCAGTGGCTTTCAGAGCTTCCAGTGCTTTTTCACGTTGTTCCTTTGGCAGGTTCTCCAGCATCTGTTCCATATTTGCTGGCATATTTTGCTGCATTTGTTTTGCCACGTCCATTGCGCCTGAGCGCATCTTTTCCAACTCCTTGTCAGATATTTTGATGACGATATTTTCATCCCAGTTGATTTGATACATAATGCCCAGGTCGGTACGAAGAATTCCGGTCATTTTACCGTCTTCGGTTTCGCTGTCCATGCGAAACATTTGATCCTTAATGTACAATTTCATTTTCTCAATTTCTGTCGGCTGGCCTAATTCGTTACCGGCTTTTTCGAGTTTAGCCAGGTTTGTTCCAAGAAACGTTTTTATTCGCAAATCCAGGTTGTCCCAAATCTCATTGTCCGGATACAAATCGTTAAAAGCGTCCGTTGGGTACGATTTTTCTACCTGGTCAATGATTAGCCCA
This sequence comes from uncultured Cytophagia bacterium, assembly GCA_964539665.1. Taxonomy (GTDB): domain Bacteria; phylum Zhuqueibacterota; class Zhuqueibacteria; order Oceanimicrobiales; family Oceanimicrobiaceae; genus CAZIKB01. The sequence goes on along the minus strand of CAZIKB010000029.1, from coordinate 44,595 downwards.
TTTTGTGCGATTCCGGACTGGGTTGCTGAAAATATGAACAGGACTAATATGATCGAGAAACTATAACTACGTTTTGTCATGTTATCCTCCAATTGGTAAATAATTTAAACAGAAGGTAAAATATCGAAGATATTCATTTTAGCCATCCGCTCTTGTTTAAATCGAAATTTGATTATGCTTAGATGCCCTATAAGTTAATAGTTTAAATTTAAAAATACAAAACAAATTTGTATGATTTCATTAAACAGAACGTGATTTATGGTTACAACTGAACGAGTTCTGTCATTGCCCAGTAATCTTGTTTACATATTGTGTATAACGTTTCAGGCAAAAAGATTCTTCCGTAAAGCCAGTGAATGTGGCTTATTTATTGGAAATTTGAATGTCAGCTTACCTGTTTAATGTTTGACCGAAACACCATTCTCGATGTCATTGCAAGCGAAGCAATCTCCCAATTACCCAGGTGGAAGATTGCATCGGCAAAAAACGCCTTGCGATGACAACCAAAATGTCTGGTTTTCGGTTAAACACTATTTACTTCCCGCTTTAGATTTTCCTTGACAAAATAAATAAATTTAATAAATTAATATCTTAGTTTAACTGTTTTAATTTTCATGAGTAATTGAATAGTTTTACTTATTAATCCTTACTATCACCCACATCTTGGAATTGATCACGGATGATACGGATTTAGCAGACTTGGACTGATTCTCATAACGGTCATTTTAAAATCAAATAAATAGCAGGTGTAAAAATGCAAAAGCTATTGAAATTTTCAATTGTGGTTTGTGCATTTATGATATACAATGCTGCAAGCTTTGCTCAACCTTCCAGTGAATCCGGCATTGACGAAAAATTAGGTCAATATATACCACTGGACTTGTCATTTGTGGATGAAAAGGGCGATTCTGTTCAACTTGGTGAAATCATCAACAAGCCGACTATTTTATCGCTGGTTTATTTTCGCTGCCCAGGTATTTGCAGCCCGTTATTAAGCGGGATTGCTCAGGTAGTAGAAAAGATTGATGAAAAGCCGGGTGAAGATTACCAGATACTCACGATCAGTTTTGACGAAACAGACAGCCCTGCTCTGGCGACAAAGAAAAAAAATAACTACATCAAATCCTTTAACAGACCTTTTCCGGAAGAACACTGGAAGTTTCTGACAGGCGGAAACGAATCCATTGTTGAGCTGACAAAAGCCGTGGGATTTAAATACAGAAAAGAGGGGAGAGATTTCGTCCATCCGGGTTTAATCACCATGCTTGGAGCAGATGGTAAGATCAGTCGTTATTTGTATGGAATTACTTTTTTACCATTTGATCTGAAGATGGCTCTTTTGGAAGCGTCTGAAGGCCGGGTAGGCCCGACAATCAACAAAGTTCTGCTTTATTGTTTTAGCTATGATCCTTCAGGGAAAAAGTATGCATTTAATTTCTTGAAAGCCACCGGAACCATTATTATATTTTTATTGTTGATTTTTGCCGTATTTTTATTTTTTACAAGCCGGGCAAGACGAAAAAAAACGGGGACTGCCCATGTCAGTTAAAGCAGCATCAGAGAACTCGATAGAGCCTAATTTTTTAGAAGTAAAAAGTCATTTCAGCGGCCTGTTTTCCTGGATATTTTCAACTGATCACAAACGAATTGGCATTCTCTATTTAATATCAATTGTTGGTTTTTTCCTGGTTGGAGTTGTTCTTGGATTAATTATGAGGATCGAGCAGCTCACAACAGGTCCAACGATTATGGAACCGCAAAGTTACAATGCGATCTTCACCCTGCACGGCGTGATCATGATTTTTCTTTTCATCATTCCAGGCATACCGGCGGTCTTTGGTAATTTTTTTCTTCCCATTCAAATTGGCGCAAAAGATGTAGCATTCCCGCGTTTGAACCTGCTTTCATGGTGGTTGTACATGACCGGCGCAACGATAGCGTTGGTTTCATTGTTTATCGGACCGGGCTTCGCGGATACCGGGTGGACATTCTACGCGCCATATAGCATTCGAACTGGTACCAACGTGTCAATGGCACTCTTTGCAGGATTTATTCTAGGATTCTCTTCCATTTTGACTGGCTTGAACTTTATCACTACCATTCACAGATTGAGAGCTCCAGCTATGAATTGGTTCAATATGCCTTTATTCCAATGGGCTCTATACGCAACCGGTTGGGTACAAATCATTGCAACTCCTATTTTAGGTATTACTTTACTTTTAGTAATTTTTGAAAGGGTTTTCGGGATTGGCGTTTTTGATCCTGCTAAAGGCGGTGATCCAATTCTGTACCAGCATCTCTTTTGGATTTACTCACATCCTGCTGTTTATATCATGATTCTTCCCGCGATGGGAGTGATTTCGGAAATCATTCCCACTTTTGCCAGACGGACAATTTTTGGCTACAGGTTCATCGCCTATTCAAGTATTGCGATTGCTTCTGTTGGCTCATTGGTTTGGGGCCATCATATGTTCGTCAGTGGACAAAGTTATACCGCTGATATTATCTTTTCATTGTTAACATTTCTGGTTGCCATTCCAAGTGCGATTAAGGTTTTTAACTGGGTTGCCACATTGTACAAAGGTTCAATTGAGCTGGCGGCCCCGATGCTCTATGCGCTCGGTTTTATTTTCTTGTTCATGATTGGCGGACTCACTGGCATCATACAAGGAACATTGGCTGTTAATGTCCATATTCATGACACGTATTTCATCGTTGCTCATTTTCATTACGTCATGTTTGGTGGGACCGGAATGGCGTTTTTTGGTGCGCTCCATTATTGGTTACCAAAAATGTTCGGCCGAACCTACAATGAACGCATCGCTAAGATTGCCTGGGGAATAATTCTTATTGGATTTAATCTGTTTTATTTTACAATGTTTGTTTTAGGTTGGGAAGGCATGCCGAGAAGATATTACGACCACCTGTCACAATTTCACAGCGAACATGTTATTGCCACAATCGGTTCCTGGATTTTGGTCGCTGGTATCTTTTTGATGGTTGGTAATCTCCTTTATGGGTTATTTAAAGGCAAAGCCGCACAGTCAAATCCATGGGGTGGCGCAACACTCGAATGGCAGGTTCCTTCACCACCCCCGCTTGAAAATTTTGCAAAAGAACCCGTAGTCAACGAAGATCCTTATGACTTTAAAGGAGTTCAGTAGATGTCTCAAGCTGCAGAATTGGTTCTGGAAAAACATCGTGATTACACCGGCGCCAAAATTGGCATGTGGCTTTTTCTGTTTACGGAGTTACTGCTTTTTGGCGGCATGTTCATACTTTACGCGGCTTATCGCGCTAATCATGGCGAGGCGTTTCATAAAGCAGCTATGGAATTGAACACGTTGATTGGCACGATCAACACTTTCATTCTTCTCACCAGCAGTTTAACCATGGCCCTGTCGATTGTAGCCTTACAGAAAAAAAATAAAAACGCTTCACTGCTTTTTTTAGGTACTACTATTATTTTTGGGATTCTCTTTTTGGTGATCAAATATTTTGAGTGGAGTGAAAAGATTGGCCACGGAATTTACCCAAATTCGGAAGCGCTACAATTTTATGATTCGGGTGAAGTTCTCTATTTTGGACTATATTTCACTATGACCGGCATTCACGGTCTGCATGTAATCATTGGTGTTGGAATTCTTGCCTTTATGTATTCTAAAATTTTAAAAAGGCCGGAAATAAAATTTGAATTTGATCCGGCACAATTGGATAAAATGCAGGAAGCAAAAGTTCTCGTGCAGGACAAAGATGGGAAAAACCTCTGGCAAAGTGAAAAAATTGCCGAATCAATTGGCCGGATAATCATTCAAAAGGCATCGAGGACGGCGATTGATAAATCGAACATTCTTAAACTGGAAAATTCGGGCCTTTATTGGCACCTGGTAGATATTATCTGGATTTTCCTGTTTCCATTATTTTATTTGATAACATAAGGGTTTTTTGATGGAGCAACATGAAGATTCACATCCGGATGTAGGCTATGGCATTTATGTGTTAATCTGGCTTGGACTATTGATATTCACCGGTCTTACCGTGACCATGGCTGGCATTCATTTTGGCGGCATTAATGTTTTTTTAGTACTGCTTGTTGCGGGTGTGAAATCAACCCTGGTGCTAAATTATTTCATGCATTTGAAATATGAAAAGCCATTATTCAGGACGATGGTTTTAGTTGCTTTATTTTCATTAGTCATTTTTATTATTTTAATATTTTCTGACATTCTTTTCAGATAGGAGAAACAATGCTTTCCGGAGCATCCAGTTTTGCTGCACAAGTTGATAAAATTTTTTTGTGGATTCTTGGTATTTCTGTTTTCTTTTTGGTGTTGATCACTTTTTTGATGATCTTTTTCGTGATCAAATACCGGCGTTCAAAACATACAACTCCAGAGAATATTCACGGCAACACGCTTTTGGAAATTACCTGGATCGTGATTCCAACCATCCTTGTGCTTGGCATGTTCTATTACGGCTGGGTCAGTTACAGCATAATGAAAAATGTTCCCGAAGGTGCGGAAACAATCACAGTATTAGGACGCATGTGGTCCTGGCAATTCGAATATCAAAATGGCTTGCAGACCGATACGCTTTTCGTCCCGCTTGGAATTCCAGTTAAACTGGAGTTAGCTTCGCAGGACGTCTTGCATGGATTCTATGTTCCGGCATTTCGAGTAAAGCGAGATGTGGTACCGGGGCTGAGGAATTACGTCTGGTTTGAGCCGAGAATATTAGGCACTTACGACATTTTATGCACCGAATACTGCGGATTAGAGCATTCTTATATGCTGGCAACTCTATCAGTTCTCACTGAAAATGAATACAAAACCTGGTATAAAAGCAATTCACCTGAATCTTCAGTTGAAAGTTCGAAAGATGCAAAAACCGCTGAGGGCGCAAAAGGCCGGGAATTGATTGTTAAAAAAGGCTGTATTGCCTGTCATTCAACCGATGGCTCGGCTTCTGTTGGGCCAACATTCCTGGGTGTTTTTGGCCAACAGGTAGCGGTTATAACCGATGGCAAAGAACGGCTAATTGAAGCCAATTCAGACTATCTTCGCAAATCGATGCTAAATCCTGCAGCAGATATTACCAAAAGGTTTGAACCGCTCATGCCATCTTCGGAAGGTCAGCTTACAGATAAAGAGATTGATGAGATAATTCAGTTTATCAAGGGCTTGCAATAAATCAAATTATGAAGAATTGGATCTCAACGCTTTTAGAATTAAGTAAATTCCGAATAACTTCATTCTCAACTTTGACCACAACGGTTGGATACATTCTTGCAACCGGGAAAATAAATTTCCAACTTTTAATTCCAACTGCAGGTGTTTTATTTTTAGCCTGCGGTTCTGCTGTTTTAAATCAATATCAGGAACGAGATATAGACGCGCTCATGACCAGAACACGAATGCGCCCCATACCATCAGGAAGAGTCCCTCCGGTTTTGGCCTTAATTATTGCCTGGAGTTTTGTTGTTACCGGTTCGATTGTCCTGATTTTGGGTGCGAATGTAGTCGCTTTCGGACTGGGATTATTAGCGGTATTCTGGTATAATGGTGTCTACACATTCTTGAAGAGAAAGACTGCATTCGCGGTAGTTCCGGGCGCTTTCATAGGTTCAATACCTCCGGCAATTGGCTGGGTGGCCGGCGGAGGCAGTATTTTAGATGCCAAAATTTTGATTTTCTCGTTTTTCTTTTTTATCTGGCAAGTGCCGCATTTTTGGCTTTTACTGTTAATTTACGGCAAAGATTATGAACAAGCAGGTTTCCCGTCTATAACAACAATATTCTCAAAAGAACAATTACAACGGATCATTTTCATCTGGATTTTAGCCACAGCGGTTACCTGTTTGATCCTTCCGTTGTTTGGATTGATTCAATTTGGCCTGTTTAATTACATCCTTATCGCATCGGCTTTGTGGATGATCTGGACTGCCTCAAGAATGTTTGGCGTTAATGGTAAGAAACCATCATTTAGTTATGTATTTAAAGGTATTAATATTTATGCACTGATTGTTATTTTATTGCTTTCAATTGCTAAAATTTTAGCTTGATTCATTTTACTTTATCAGAACAAATTTGCTGATGTACACTTTTTTAAAAATGTTATTTTTTCACAAAATGTCATTCCCGAAATCTTTAAATCGGGAATCCGTGTGCATCGAGTCTGGATTCCCGCTGAAAACATGCGGGAATGACAAATCAGGTTAATAAGATAAATTAACTTTGGGCGGAGCGCTGGAATGAACTTTCTTGAAGATGCTATTTTATACCCGGATGCTGAACATCTTTTGCTGCTAAAAATTCTCATTGCTATTCTTACATTCATCTATTTCACTTTTGCTGGCGTTTTTACTGGCTGCGCTTCGTTGTCTGTAATTTTTAATATTCTGAACCGAAGAGAATCCAATCAACTACACCTGCGTTTTTCTGAAGATGTCATCCGGTTCATAACCGCCAGCAAAAGCACGATTTTTCTTCTGGGGATTTTGCCATTATTCACAATGGCGTTTACTTATGCACAAATTTACCAGGGAACTCCTTTTGAAATTGCCCAATATTTTCTCGTTATCACGTTTTTTACATTTTGGGGATTCTTTTTTACATATATTTACAAACATCTTTTAGAAAAACAACAAAATTTAGTTGTTCAAATTGGCGTGGGTTTACTTGCAATCGGATTGTTTGTTCTGGCCTTTTTCATTCTCAGCAACACCATGAGTTTACAAATGAAACCTGAAAAATGGGCTCATGTGCAAGCTGTCGTGCCGATTTTTATTTATGAAAATGTGATTCCGAGATTTCTATTGCTAACGACTTATGTTTTTGCCCTTACCGGTGCCGCCATTCTGTTCTTCTTCAGTTGGCCTGATAAAAAGAAAATTCCTGACGAGGAATATGCCCGCTTTATAAAGAAATTTAGCGCCGTGTTGTCATTAATATTTATTCTCCTCCAGCCAATATTTGTAATCTGGAGTATGATGACGTTCCCGGAAATCGCCAGATCAAGAGCTGTTTTTACTTTCTGGGGTATTTCTCTGGTTTTAATGTTTTCCATTGCCATTTTACTTTACTCAATTTTAACAAGAAAAGACAACAAATACTTCGCTGTTACTTTTATTTTGTTTTTAGCGTCATTTTTGACAATTACCATTGCCGATCAGATTGCCAGCGGAAATGCAAGCTATGAAACGTCCCGGGTTTTAATTGCCAGGGCAGAAGAAATTCACCAGAACATTATTACCGAGCGTGAGGAACGAATCGCGGCATCCATGAAGATTGATGGCGCTCTGGTATTTGCCAATGTCTGTTCTGCCTGCCATAAGTTTGATCAAAAAGTTGTCGGGCCACCTTTAAATACGGTAAAAGAAAAATATCTGAATGATGTGGAAGCCTTAAATGCTTTCATTTTAAATCCTGTGAAAGTCAGGCCGGATTATCCGCCGATGCCCAAACAGGCAATGAATAAATTTGAGATCGCGGCTGTAGCAGATTATTTGTTGGAGCAATGGAAATCGGGGAGCAACTAAACTGCCTAATTTATGAAACGAAGTACAAAGTCAAGCCAGAATATGATAGACTTCTGCAAAATGCTCTTTTTCCGTCATTCTGAGGAATCCGTCGACATGGCTCAGGATAAACTCCGTGACGAAGAATCTGTGACCACACAATTATCGGATTTATACAATGTTAGTGGTTTAGATTCTTCACTCCTAAAGGTCGCTCAGAATGACATTTATGTGTATTTTGCAGAAGTCTGCCGAATGTTGAAAGATAGGAGATGGCTGTGAAAAACCGCATTGTAAAAATAATAATATCGCTTTACTTTGCTTTGTTTATTATTTTGCTGATCGGGTTTAGATATTACTGGACTCATTATGAAGAAGCGCCTGATCAGCCAATTGCTTTTAGCCACAAAAAGCATGTGGGTGAGTTAGAACTTGAATGTACCGTCTGCCATGAAAATGTGGACAGATCGATTCACGCATCCGTGCCGCCAGTAGCGACCTGCATGTCCTGCCATGAAGGCGTGGCCACAGATAAACCTGAAATTCAAAAATTGACAAAATACTGGCTTGATAAAGAACCGATCCCCTGGGCTCAGGTTCACAAAGTGAAAGACCACGTGTATTTTACCCACAAAAGACATATTAAAGCCGGACTTGATTGTGCGAATTGTCACGGCGAAGTGGCAGTCATGGAAAAAATTCGCCGGGTGAGTTCTCTGAAGATGGGCTGGTGTGTGGATTGCCATAAATCGAAAAATGCGCCCCTGGATTGTTATACTTGTCATAAATGATTCCTGATTGGAGGAAATAGATGCAAAGAAGGGATTTTATCAGATTAATGGGAATGGCCTCAGGCGCTACTCTCGCGACTTCCTGCGGAGTTGAAAAAGGAACGCATAAACTGATCCCATATTTGGTGCCGCCTGATCAGGATATCATTCCTGGAGAAGCCGTTTTTAAAAACACAACCTGTACAGAGTGCCCGGAAAATTGCGGCCTTTCAGCAAAAATTTATGATAAATTAATTGATAATCAGCATAAATGGCTGCCAACCAAGCTCGAAGGCATCAACGCCCATCCCATCAACGATGGCACTCTCTGTGTTCGGGGTCAGGCTTCGTTAACGAGGCTGTATCATGAAAACCGTATTAAAACGCCTCAACTTCGGGATTCACTGGGAAATTTTGTGACTACTTCATGGGATGAACTATATTCAAAAATCTTAAGCACACTTCACGAAACCAGAAATCAGAACAAGAAAAGCGTTTACCTGACTAACAGAACGACTGGTTCAATTTCAAAATTAACCAAACAATTTTGCAGTCAGCTTCAAATCGAACGGCTGCCAGAATTTGAAGTTTTTTCACATTCAGCCATCCGCACTGCGAATCAAATCCTTTTCAATCAAAACGATATTCCTGATTATCGAATAGCAGACGCTGATTTTCTATTGACTATTGGCGCCGATATTTTAGAAACATTCGTCCAACCGGTTGCTTTTGCCAGGCAATTATCTCAAGCGAAGAAGTATGCTGATTTTCGCTGGTTTCATGTTGAGCCGCATGCATCGCTGACTGGTTTTCAGGCAGACAAGCGTCTGGTCGTGCATCCCCAGAGTGAAGTGTATTTAATGGCTTATCTCATTCATGCACTGAATGAATCTGCCAGGAAGAAGTTGTCAGGCAGAATGTTAGCAGCCGTGGCCAAACCCGCCCTTGATGAAGTCACAGAAAAAACCGGCTTAAACCGCGAACAAATCGATACCATTGTTGAAAACATTAAAACATCAGAAAAGCCACTGGTCATTTCGGGAGGCGGTGCTACTGCCTCAACCACTGGCCTGGACCTGGCGATTTTAACTGGTTTGCTGCAATGGATGACGGGGATGACTGATTCTGTTATCGATTTCTCAAAACCGCAAAACTATTCAGATGTTGGCAGTCTAACGGATATGAAAAAATTATCCGACCGTTTAGCAAATAATGACATTGGCTTAATTTTTATTTCTCAGACCAATCCAGTAAAGCAGCTTCCACCCGCTTTTAATTTTTCTCAAAATTTGAACAATGCAGCTTTAAGCATTGGATTGTCAGACACGTTTAATGAAACAGTTGCAGCTTGTGATCTCATCATTCCACTCTCTCACTCGTTAGAATCCTGGGGAGACGCCGAACCGGAAAAGGGTTTAACAACAATCGTTCAGCCCGTACTGGAACTGCTTTATGATTCTGTTCTGGAAGTGGATGTGCTGTTAGAGCTAATTGTAAAAGAGACCGGATCAGCAGAAGCAGCCAATTTTCAGGAGTATCTGTTCCAAGGCTGGCGGGAAAAATTTGGCGCATCTGCTCTGGATGATTTTCAAAAGAATGGTTTTATGGAATCTGATGTTCCTGCAAGCCGGATTAGACTCAATGAAGGTCAGGTCTCTGCCGCGTTAGCGAAACAAAAGCTGCCCGAGCTCAAAAAGTCGCCAACTCTTATCCTCACTCCATCCATTCGAACATTTGATGGACGCAGCGGTGATTTACAATTGCTGCATGAGATACCAGACCCTGTGACCACCATTTCGTATGGAGAATGGATATCTATCTCTGCGGAGAAAGCAGAAGAACTGCAAATTTATGATGAAAATCATTTAAAGCTCTCGGTCGGAAATTTCTCTTTTGAATTGCCGGTAAAAATCCAGACGGGATTAGCAAGTGAGGTTTTTGTTGTACAAAGAGATCTGCTGCATGATTTTCCATTCGATTTCGATCAACAAACGGGCGAATATATTCAAGTTGTTCGGGATATTAAAGCTGGGAAATCAGAACAATCAACTCGAATCCCTATATTATCCGGCGCACTGGTTCACAAAGGAGAAAAAATTCCTGTTTATGCGGCAAAGCATGACCAGCATGAGAAAAATCGACATGATGTTAAAAATATTTATAAGCAGCATGAGCACACGACCTATCGCTGGGCAATGGCCATTGATTTGGAAGCCTGTACCGGCTGTTCGGCCTGTGTGGCCGCCTGTTACATTGAGAACAATATTCCGATGGTTGGTAAAAAGGAACATTTGATGGGGCGGGAAATGTCCTGGATTCGCATTCAGCCGCAGTATGAACAAGAACACACGTCATTTAATCCAATGATGTGTCAACATTGTGATAATGCGCCGTGCGAGCCGGTGTGTCCGGTTTACGCGGCATATCATAATCCCGAAGGGTTAAACGCGCAAATCTACAACCGCTGCGTCGGAACGCGTTACTGCGCCAATAACTGCCCATTTAAAGTTCGTCGTTTTAACTGGTTTGACCATGTTAAACCAGAGCCGTTGAAATTTATAGAAAATCCAGGCGTCTCCGTCCGCTCGCGGGGAATTATGGAAAAATGTTCGTTTTGTGTACAGCGAATCCGCGCCGCTAAAGACCAGGCCAAAGATGAAGGCCGATTAGTACAGGATGGCGAAATTACACCCGCTTGCGCACAAACTTGTCCCACGAATGCAATTGTATTTGGGAATATTTTAGATCCCGAAAGCAGGGTTGCAATAATGACTCAATCTGACCGGGCTTTTCGCGAGTTAGAGGAATTGAATACCCAGCCGGCGGTTACTTATTTGTACAAAAAGAAAAAAGCCTTTTTCTGACAGGATTAACAAGATAAACAGGATTAAAATTATATCGCTTAAATCCAATATTTGATCGTGTAAATCATAACCTGATGGAGGGAGAAAAAATTAAATACAAAGAATTAACAGCATAAATAATTGGGTGTGCATGCAAGGTTCATAACAAAATGGGCTTTGGATTTTTAGAGTCAATCTACGAAAAATGCTTAATGATTGAATTGAAAAGAGCAGGCTTAAATTCTGAAGCGCAGAAATCAATTAAAGTATTCTATGATGACGAGGTGGTCGGTGATTTTAAAGCTGATATTCTGGTTGAAAATTGCGTCATTTTGGAGTTAAAATCAGTGAAAAGAATTATAAAAGAACATGAGGTTCAACTTGTCAATTATCTAACAGCCACGAAAAAGAATATTGGATTGTTATTAAATTTTTCAATTGGCAAAGTAGAAGTTAAAAGAAAAGTAAGAGATCTCAGTTTAATTAATGAATAGCATGAGATAAACAGAAGTAAAACTCGTTATTATCTCAATGTAAATATCAATCTTGTTTATCCTGTCAAATTAATTGGATAACAAATGAAAAAAGAAAACACCTTAACTTACGGCGAAGTAAACGATATCGTTTTGCGGACGTTAGAGCCGCCCAAAGTAGGGTACTATTTGATCTTGCTTGCACTATTGGGAATTGTCGGAATTGGTGGTATAAGTTGGGCTTATCAAATTATTAAAGGTATGGGCGTCGCTGGTATCAACAATCCGGTAGGCTGGGGAGTTTATATCACCGACTTCGTATTTTGGGTTGGAATTGCGCACTCCGGCACGTTAATTTCCGCTATTCTGTTTCTCTTCCGGGCAAAATGGCGTACATCGATTTACCGCAGCGCCGAAGCCATGACGGTTTTTGCAGTCCTGACCGCCGGCCTGTTTCCTCTTATTCATTTGGGCAGAGTCTGGTTGTTTTACTGGTTGTTCCCGTACCCTAACCAGCGATTCCTGTGGCCAAATTTTAAATCGCCGCTGGTTTGGGATGTTCTGGCGGTCAGCACCTACCTGACAGTTAGCGCCACTTTTTTCTTCATCGGTTTACTGCCGGACATCGCGGCCGCACGCGATGCTGCAAAGGGAATTCGGAAAAAAATATATCACATTCTATCTCTTGGCTGGCAGGGCAGTCACAAATTGTGGCATCAATACGGCAGCGCTTATCTGTTCTTCGCCGCATTGGCAACCCCGCTGGTGATTTCAGTGCACAGCGTGGTTTCCTGGGATTTTGCCATGTCGATCATTCCTGGCTGGCACAGTACTATTTTTGCGCCGTATTTTGTGGCCGGAGCTATTCATTCCGGGCTGGCCATGGTGATCACGCTGCTGATTCCACTTCGTAAAATCCTTAAAGTTGAAAATTTGATTACCATCCACAACCTGGAAGCCATGGCTAAAATGATTATTCTGACAGGTCTAATCGTTGGTTACGCCTACGGCACAGAGTTTTTCATCGCGTGGTACAGCGGCAACCAGTATGAATACGAAATTTTCCGTTGGCGCGCGGTTGGGAGTTATGCGGTAGAATATTGGATCATGGTAATTTTTAATACAATGGTGCCGTTATTGTTCTTCATAAAAAAGGTCCGAACCAGTCTGGCCGCGTTGGTGATTATCTGTATCATGATCAATATCGGCATGTGGTTTGAACGTTACGTGATCATCGTTACTTCGCTGGCGCATGATTATATTCAGTATTCCTGGGGGCTGTACACACCCACAATCATTGAATTCGGCATTACTCTTGGCTCGTTCGGTTGGTTCTTTCTAATGTTTTTAATTTTTGCGAAATTCCTGCCTTCAATTTCTATTACAGAATTGAAGGAGATGTTACCCCTGCCAAAGAAAAAAGGAGGCCAGGCTTGATGAAAAAAGTTTCGCTGGTCGGCATCTACGCGCATGTCGATGAATTGCTTGATGTCATTAATCGGGTGAAAGAAAAAAAGCCTGATAAAATGGTGGTTTACTCACCGATTCCGATTCATGAGGTTCAGGACGCGCTGAAAACAAAAAGAAGTCCGGTGCGCTACTTCACCCTGGCAGGCGCCTTCACAGGATTTTTTGGTGGGTTTGCTCTTTCGATATGGTCTTCAATGAAATGGAATTTAATCACCGGCGGCAAACCCGTGGTCACAATTGTTCCTTTTGTGGTCATTGCTTTTGAACTGACTATTCTGCTGGGGGCAATTGCTACAATTGTCGGGCTGATAATAATGAATCAATTTCCAAATTACCGAATTGCCAACACCTATGAACCAGCGTTTTCGAGAGATAAATTTGGTTTAGCTGTGCAAATTAAGGATACAGAGAAAAAGGCATACGAAGAACTTTTTCAATTGACCGGTGCGGAGGCAATCAATGTTCGATAAAGAAAAACTCTTTTCTGATGCTACGGCTCATCAGAAGAAGGCAATCTCATCGAGAGTTTTAGGAATTTGCGGGATATTTGTCATTTTGGGAATTATCTTTTTTGTCGTGGGAGCGCTTGGCAATGAGCCCCAGAGAGCCTGGCAAATATTCCTGGTGAACTTCCTCTATTTTATTGGCATTGCCCAGGGCATGGTGGTATTTGCCTCTGCTTTGCAGCTAACCAATGCAAAATGGGGACGACCTGTCATACGCTTTGCAGAATTAGGCGCTTACTTTCTGCCGCTCTCTCTGGTGTTTCTGGTCATTCTTTATTTCGGCAGAACTCACATCTTCCCCTGGATTGAACATCCCATTCCTGCGAAAGCATCCTGGTTGAATGCTGCTTTTCTGTTTTCCCGTGATTTCTTGGGATTTTTAATTCTGGCGGTTCTCAGCATTTTATTTCTAAAGACCTCGGTTCGAGCGGATGCACTCGCTATTATGCGCAAGGAAAACAATTATGAAAAAACCAGCTCTCGATTGTCCAGATTAGCCCCAATCATAGCGATACTCTTTGCTTTTATCTATTCGCTGATTGCTTTTGATTTAATCATGTCGCTCGATCCACACTGGTACAGCACCCTGTTTGGCGCTTATTTTTTCATCGCAAGTTTTTATACCGGCATGGCGGCGCTGGTAGTCATTTTAGTCTTTGCACGGAAACAGTTGGGATTGGAAGAGTACATCGGGGCGCAGCAATTTCATGATCTTGGCAAACTGTTGTTTGGTTTTTGCGTCGTGGCTGGTGATTTCTTTTACTCGCAATTTCTGGTCATCTGGTACGGCAACCTTCCGGAGGAAACCGAATATGTAATTCTACGCATCCAGGAGGCGCCGTGGTCAGCCATTTCCTACATTGTGCTGTTTGGCGCTTTCGCCATTCCGTTTGTGCTCATGCTCAGCCGTCAACTGAAACGCAATCCCAAAACCATGATGGGCATTGCGGTGATGATTCTCATTGGCGTTTGGCTCGAAAAGTTTTTGTTAGTGGTTCCATCCATCTGGCATCAACATTCTTTACCACTTGGAGTTGGCGAAATTTTTATTAGCCTGGGATTTCTGGCTGGTTTTATCATCACATTTGTTTTCGCTGTTCACAGGCATCCAATTTTGCCGGTAAGCGATCCACTTCTGCAGGAATATCTGGAGCACGGCTCGGGACATTAAGCTCTGGATTACTTCAGCAGCATTTATCTCCACGTTTACTAAACCTTAAAGGTTTAGTAAACGTCTCTGCCGCCCCAACCAAATGGAAACTTTGAAAATATCTGCAATGCTGTCATTCCCGCAGTCTTTTAAGCGGGAATCCAGGGGAGTGATGGATGCCCGAATTCTGTTGAAAAAGTAACCTTCCGAAGGTTTATTGTGCTATCAATGTATATATGTAGTAATTAATTTATAACACTAAATACAGTGAGTCACGAAACCTTCGGAAGGATTTCCAGCACTTGCTCAACCGCTCCATTCATGGCGCTTCAGCTTTGAGCATAACTGTTTGGTATAACCTGCGCCGATTTTAACGCATCCAAGCGTCGATAATTATAAATACTTAAAACTGCGAACTGAGCTCAAAATCAAGCATAGAAAAAGGCGTCAGAGTTAATGCCATTGATAGGTTGCTTGTAAAACTAAACTCTTAATGAAAAACCTGCATCTGAAATATGGATTTTATTTGCATCGATTTTAATATTATTTTCCGAGACAGCTTCTTTTCTAACATATAGTTTTAAAGCTGATTTGGTACTTGAAATATCAAGCATTGGGCCAAACTTAATTGTACGCAGAGGGAAAACAGTTTTATCCTCCTTCCTTTCGATTATATGTGTTTCTATATATGGGGTAAGCCCCTTTTCATTTTCTCCAAATTGTAGTTGATCGGGCTTATACCAATGTGTTCTTGTTAAAATTAATCGCCATTCATTTTCTTCACTAAATACAGAATTTTTAAATGATAACATTAAATCAAATAATATGCTTGCAGATTCCAACGCAGCACTTGATGCCCAACCTTTAGGAATACCGTCATGATTTTTAAAATATTTTATAGCATCATTTGCGTAGCTTACAATTAATGAGACATAATCTGTAATAAGTTTTTTTTGCTTATCAGGCTCATATATTATTTTGCGTAAAATAACAAAGCTTTCTTCTTCAGAATGACCCGGAGTATGATAAAATTTTGTGTCTGAAGTGAACTCAAATCCGAGGTTATAACCACCACCTCTGTGCCCATAAGCTCTCCACTGGCTTAGTAAGCTCGATGATTCGCAGAAACACGCAACATAAGTTTGATAAATAATTTCATCAAATATTTCTATTTGACTTATTAATGCAAATAGTAACTTCTCAATGATTTCTTCGTGTTTATTACTTAATTCATTATTTAATATGCTTAAGATTAACTCTTTACCATATTTTAATTCTGTTGGATCATTTAATGTACTGGTATGTGTTAACCGTATTGAACGGTTTCCAATGATCCCCTTTAATCCTTTCAATGTTGTATAGTGATACAGTTGTAAATCAGCACTCCTACTATGCTCTGGCAACCAAGATCTATAAAATTTATCGATTGCCTGCCTTATGTGTGAGGAGGATTTTGATACTTGATAAAACCAAATTGGTTTAGCATCATAACTCATAATTCATACTCATATTTTAGTAACCTAACAATTTATTGTCGTGCTTTTTCAAAAAAATTTTGAGGTACTCGCTGCGCTCGCACCATAAATAATCAAAAGAACAAATGATCAAATGGCCGATTGCCCTCAGCAAACTGCTCGCACAAAGTGGCTGAAGCCGACAGGGAGGTCGTAGCAACTACCAATGAGGAAAATGTCCACCCAGGCACGAGAAGCGGATTCTTTGTCTGCCGTCCAAATCAACCACTGTTTTTCATCAAACTTTGGATCAATGTATAAATCACCGTGCTTTTCAGACTCCATTAGCGACATGGTCTCTTCCAGAGTGGGCAAGCGCCAGGTATTGCAGCCACCATAGTTTTCATTGTTGAGCTGATTAATATAATCTCCGGCCTTTTTGTAGTTTACCGTATTTGAGCCACTCTTTTGCCAGGTTAAACCGGTAGCGTGATCTCTAACCAGCTTTTGTCCATGGCTGTCAATTTCCTCATACTCATGTTTAAGGCCTTTACCATTATTATTCCAGCTACTATCAAAGAAATCTTTTTCTTGCAGCATGTTTTTGACAGCATCTTCGGAGAGATTGTCAATTGGTTTCGAGCGGAGGGGGGCTTCGTCGGTTTTCAATTTTTGTTTTGCTGTTTGTATTCGAAACTGCTGAATTTCTTTTTTGAGAATATCATTGTCTAATTGTAATTGTTCTCTCTCTTTTTGTAGTGATGTTAACTCTGTTGACTTGACGGATTCCGACAAAGCTTTTTCTTTATCCAGTAATAGCTTTTGCATAGCTTCCAATTCGCTTCGTGGTACAGATTTTTTCAAAAGGTCGGATTTTTGGTTAAATTCCTTTTTGAGCTTTTCAAATTCAGATTTTGGAATAAAAGCACCTTTCGGTTTGAAATCCTGTACCGGATTGGAAGGTTTCTTGCGCCAGTCCTGGATTGATTCCAGGCACTCGACAATTTGTTTCTCAAGATTCTTCAAGCCTTCTACTGACTGTGTGTAAATAATGCAGCGATAATTGCGAATGTCAAAAGGCAGGTCTTTTGTATCCTGAACAATCATGATGGTTTTATTAGCTATTGCATGTGCAACTCCCATTTCATAAAATACATTCGAGTTTTTAGTAGTCAGGTCAGCTATGATTGCATCGCTTTCGTAAATATACTCAACGATTTTACGATTGATGTTGAACACCCCTTTCTCTTCATCCACTCGAAATGGTCTGAATCCGGCTTGTTCACAGGCTGTTTTGATGCCGTAAGTGTAAACTTCTTTTAGTTCTTTACTGAACGGCATTAATACAAAACAGAGTTTTTGCTTTTTTTTTGGCATACAGTGATGCTAAATTTCAGAATAAAAGTATGAACTTGAAATGGAATGTTTAAGCTTGTTCTTGATGTGTTGAATTATCCCACCTGTTAACTCATTAAAGTACGAAGCAAGCAATTCAAAATCAAGATTTATGTTCAACAGCCCCGTGATAAATCACAGGGCTAAAAATAGAAGGATGATAAATCATCCTGCAGGTTCAGCGCCATTTATGGTGCTTTAGCTTTGAGCATGACAATTTATTGTCGTGCATAATGGTTGATATATTCTAAAACTTTCTTCAGAGTCATGGGCTTTGACTCTTCAATATCTTCAACAGTATGAAGGTGAAATGGAAAAGTTGAAATTTGCTGATAGTGAAATCATGATTCATGTTTTAGTTGCTCAACTTTTTCACGCCAGTAGTCAGCGCCTTCAAAGGAAAATTTCCAGGCCAGGTAATCGTCTTCTTTTTCGAATATTTCTTTTGTGCTTTCCTTAATCTGTTTTTCAAAATCTTGAAAGGACATTTTATATTTGCGCTCAAACGCTTCGCACTCCTGGGTAAATTCTGTTGCCTTTTGGGAGGCATTGAGCATCGCATAATCTCGAATTGCGCGCTTTTCGTTGATCCCAAGATCTTTTAAAACGGTCTTTACAGTTGTTTCCATAATTGCATCCTATTTTCTGTCAGGTAACTCAATAAAGTACAAAGCATTCAGTACAAAATCAAGATTTATGTTCAACTGCTGTGTAAAAGAAACCCTGACAGGATTTCGAATCCTGTCAGGGTTGTGCAACCGCTCTAAGCATGGCGCTTCAGTTTTCAGCAGGACAATTGATTGTCTCGCTTTCTTGAAAAAAAATTCGCTACGCTCGCACCATAAATAATCAAAAGAACAAATGACCAAATGATTCAAATAATCAAATAATCGATTGTCCTCAGCAAACTGCTCGCACACAGCTGCCGTCATAGTGGTCGACAGGGTAGTCGTAGCAAAAACCAAGGTCGAAAATTGCCACCCAGGCACGATAGGCGGAATCTTTGTCTGCGGTCCAAATCCAAGATTGCTCTGGATCAAAATTTGGATCGATGTAAAATTCACTTTTCTTATTTTCTGGTTCCATAAGCGACATAGCTTCCTCAAGAGTAGGTAGGCGCCAGCTGTTGAAACCTGCAAAATTGTCTTCGTTTAGTTTCTTAATGTAGGCTTCAACTTCATTAAATAATATATATTTTCTGGAACCGCTCTGCTGCCAGGTTAAACCAGTGGCATAATCGATAACTATATTATCACTATTTTTCTCTTGTAACTCATACAAATGCTCAAGCCCTTTTCCTCTATTATTTTTATATCTATCGAAAAAGTCAAATTTTTTGATCATGCTTTCTACATATTTGGATTGTAGATTTTGTTCGGGGCTTTTGCGGAGTGATAAACCGATACCGCTTAAATCAAGAACTGTTGGATCAAAAGGAATGGAGATTTTCATCTTAAGATGATATTTAATCATTTCCAATAGAAATGCTTTCATTTGGTCAGTCCAGACAATGCCGTGACAGGCTTTCTCACCATCTGTAAACCGTTTAACAAAAAGATACTCCATAATCGAACGGTGCGCAAATTTGTAGTTACCCACGGCATCTCGGTTTAGCAGAGACCGACCGGTGAGCTGCCAGTCATCCAGCGGGATGTTCCACTCCTGAGCTAAAGCAGTGAGTTCATCACGCGGAATGCGTTCAGCGCCGCGCGTTTCTCGGTTCACGTACAGATCCACCGCTAACCGTTCGGAGAAATTGCGCAGAGGTTTTTTCTTCAAACCTTCAACGATTCCTTCTTCACGCTGCAGCCAGGCTTCGACCATTTCTTCGAAAAGCTCAAAAGAGTAGCTAATTTCGCGGTTGGCAGCAACCAAATCTTTAATGTACGATAGCAGCATGGGCCGTACGCTCAGTTGTGGAATTTTTTCTACCATGTCAATCGCTTGCTTTCTGCGCTTTCGCTGCCCAAATGGGTACCGGCATTTAAGATACATCTGAATCTGTTCATTTGTGAAAGGTGTAAGATAAAGTTTGTGAAAGAGGTACTGCCCGGGTTCACCTGCGCCGCGCGGACCAATTTTTATATAGCCGGTCTCTGTGGGGATTTCTTCATCTTTGGGGAAAAACTGGGTGCGGCAGGTTATGAGCACTCTATCAAAATCACCTGTGAGCTTTAATAAATCGTGCAGCCGCTCAACATGATCGACAATGGCCAGGGTGTCTTCGTCTAACGCATCAAGAAACAGGACGACGGTGTTTTTCTTCTTAATTCTTTTAATGCGCTTGTCCGCGTCCGGAATACCGAGGGGTACGAGCGCCAGCTTAAACTTGCGGCGGCGCTTGCGAATGTGGCGGGCGTAATAATTAAGCAGAAAAGAAGTCTTGCCCATACCGGAGTCAGCCAATAGAAATATGTAGCGGTATTCTGTCGGGTGGTTGAGCGCATCGTCAATGGCGTCGAACAGGTTTTGCTTGGCGCCGTAAGTCAGACGTGGTTCTTCCGAGCCGGCCGGGTCCAGACTCTGGCAGAATGGTTCAATATAATAGCGGGTTGAATTTTCGATAGCGCCAATTGGATAAAGCTCGGCGCCAAAGCGTATTTTCAATGAACGGCGGTCGCGTTTAGTCCGCCACCAGGGGAGTATGGTTTTGATAAAGGCAACCGTAATGGTTACCAAACCCCCAAGGATTCCAACAATGGCGAGAATCAGCTTTATGAGCTCAAGCGGATTGGATAAAATTGTTGATACAGCAGATGAATCGGGCGGCATACAGGTTCCCTCCTTTCTCAATCGGGACGATTGAGTTACTTTTCAGTGCGACATGCCTTGTTGCAAAAATGTTAATATAAGATAACAGGCAAATCACTTAAAAGCAAGGAACTAATCACGCAGCTCTACGGTTATCCAGTTTACTCAGCAATCATCTAATATTGTCATTCTGAGCGACTGGAAGGAGCGAAGAATCTCATATCATTAAGTTTGAGAGAAAGAATAATGGATAGTGGTCAAAGATTCTTCGTCGCTTCGCTCCTCAGAAGGACAAGTTTCGGAGTTAACTGGATAACCGTACCTCAACTTATTCAACCACAGGTTCTTTGGAGGTTTGGTTCTTGTCAAGCAGAAGCTGCATGATATCCGCTTTTTTAATTGCGTAACCCACATAAAGTCCGCGGGCATTGTAAAAAAGCCCAAGCGTTACCAGAAAAGCGACGACCGAAAATACACCGGATAATAAACTCGTCTCCGTTGCGGCGATGGCAAGCAGGGTAAGGGTCAGAGCACAAAAAGGCAAAACCATGTTCATGGCGATTTCCAGAAATCTGAAGTAATTCGTTTCCAGCTTTTCCAGCTGCTGATTAATCGCATCGTCACTGGCTTTCATTTGGAAATGGGTGATGGAGAGGTTGTCTTCGCGGTAGAGGGTGTTATAAGCTGTTTTCAGCTTTGGATTGTTTTTGAAATAGTCATAAAATGCGCCGTTATAGAATAGCTTGCCTGAAACCTGTGCCAGGATAATGCCAAAAAAATAGCCGATGAAAAATAATTCTATGACATTATTCGAAATGACGTCTAAGTTAGCTTCGATAAGCGTCACCTGGTGCGCTGTCGCTTCTAGTTCAAACGCTCGCTTTTCCCTCTCGGTTTTTTCGGTTTGCAACCGGGGAAACTCTTTTAATAATTGCATTAATTCAGTATTTTTCAAGAGCTGTTCCTCTGCAGAAAGGCTTTGAGTGCCAAGTTCGGCTTCCAGACGTGCGATCTGAGATTGTATTTCCTTAGCAAGTGAATCCGTTTCAAGGAAAGCGTTTTTTGCCTCCTGCATTCGGGATTGATATTGGGCACGTTTGGTGTAGGGAAATATTTCCAGTTCCGAGTAACTGCCCAACAGCAGAAGGATGGTGGTCGTGAGAATGATTCCCGGCGCAAAATCCGTGGCGATTTTTCCAAGATGGGCGTTATCGGCAAACTTTACGAAAAAAGTTGTGAGTTTATCCATGATATCCTCCTTAATAAATTTCATTTATTGAGTTCTGCAATATATATAAAAATGTCATTCTGAGCGACCTTTGGGAGCGAAGAATCTGAAACCCCTAACATTGTGTGAATCCGATAATTTTGTGGATACAGATTCTTCGTCACGGAGTTTATCCTGAGCAACGTCGAAGGATTCCTCAGAAAGACATTTATGTATATTTTACAGATGTCTAAATTCCGCTTAAGCTTCTGTCTTCTAATGAATAGGATATAAAATATATGTAAAAACTCTCAGATTAACTAATAGTTTATAATTTTTACAGTGTTTTTCACACCAATGTTAAAAGTCAGTATTTTAAATTGCTAATAAAGTATTTAATTTTTATATTCAGAGTTTGATTGTTAGTTAAATTCTTAATTCAACTACTTATGGTAAAACGATCCACACGAAAAGCTGTCAGTATTGTATTAACTCGTGATCCCGATTCAGCCGAAGTGTACCTGGTTGAACGGAGTCCCAGTCTGAAATTTTTTGGCGGCTATTTCGCTTTTCCGGGCGGCACGTTAGATGCAGAAGACGGTGGCCTGAAAGTAAAAAACAGCTCGAAAATACCTGCGGATTCGCTGCCCTATATAATTGCGGCTGTCAGGGAAGTCTTCGAAGAAACCGGCGTTTTACTCAGTCACGGCAAAGTCGTAATTCCGAAAGAAAGGTTGCAGAAATATCGTACTCAACTTTTAGCCAATGAAATCAGACTGTCAGAAATTCTCACCAGAGAAGATCAAATCATCGACGCTGTAGATTTTAATTTCATCTGTAATATATTAACGCCGGAATTTTCACCCGTCCGATATGATACGCAGTTTTACTGGGCAAAAATACCAGATGGACAGTCACCGGAAATTTGGCCGGGCGAGCTTGTAAACGGAATTTTCTATAGCGCAGAAAAAGCGCTTTCACTTTGGGAGGCTGGCGACATGCTTATCGTGCCGCCGGTAACTTTTATGCTAAAGGAGCTCAGAGAGCGTTCGATAATTTCGGCCTCACCATATATTAATGAATATGCGGAAGCCTACCGAAGGGGTAAAATTCACCAGGTCTATTTTTCTCCGGGTATTCAATTAATCAGTCTGAAGTCCAGGACCTTATTACCGGCGCGCTACACGAATACTTACCTGGTAGGTGAATCGCAATTGTATATTGTGGATCCTGCGCCCGCTAATCCAGAGGAACAGGAAAGGTTCTGGGATTATTTAGATACTATGGTTAAGGCCGGGCGGCAATTGCAGGGTATTTTGCTGAGCCACCACCATCCTGATCATGTTGGAGCGCTTCGTGAATGTCAGTTTCGATATAATTTACCCATATTTGCTCATGCCAAAACTGCCGGGGAGCTTCCAAATTATCAATTTAAAGGATACCTCAGGCATAACGAAGAGCTGGATTTGGGCAAAGCGCCGGACGGCCAATCCGGATGGAAACTCAAAGTTTACCACACGCCAGGTCACGCAGCAGGCCATGTCTGCTTTCAGGAATCCAGATACGGCGCAGTCATCGCTGGCGACCTGATTTCTACGGTCTCCACTATTGTTATTCAACCGCCGGAAGGCCACATGGCTACGTATTTGCGGTCGCTGGCATTTTTAGAATCCGTCACCACAGGCATGCTTTATCCCGGTCATGGCCCTGCGGTACGTGACGGCAAAAAGATCATTCGACATTTTATTAAACATCGGCAGCAAAGAGAGCAAAAACTCCTGCAATTTTTAGATAAACAGCCTCAAACTTTATTCCAATTAGTTAAAAAAGTGTATGATGATGTCGATGAACAAGTATGGCAACTTGCGGAATATTCTTTGCTTGCCGGATTGATCAAATTAATAGAAGAGGGTAAATGCCAACAGATGGGGGATGGCTATATAGTTGTTTAATATATGATTATTTTCTGCAAATTATATGATATGCCAGTATTTTCAATCGTTAGCTTTTAAATGTAATCAATCATTATTACTAACAAGTAATAAGCTATGGAAGGCGAACAATGATTTACTTCAAACGATTATCACAAAAGATACCCTTTCACCTGAAGTGATCCCAAACACGAAAAAGCCGCAAATAAGAATTACACCATCAAGGTTATGATTGAAATCGCTGATATAATTCAGAATTGCTCCATTGTTACTAATCAAACAATTTAACAATAGAGCAATATAACAATTGACCATTGAGAATATTATAATAAACAAAATAATGTTTGTACTAAAACTAAAATATTAATTTAACGAGGCTATTTATGTCTACGCCATTTTATTTGAGATTTAAATTTACTTTAGTAGTTTTGGGGGTTCTGTTTTGCTGCGTACCGTTGTTTGCTCAAAATGATGCGCCGCAAATTCTATTACCGTCGCCTCAGCCTTTTTCCATGGAAAACAGTACGCTGACGACTATTTCGGTGATGTTTGATCGGGCGATGGATGGCAGCACTATTTTACCTCAGGATTTTCTTGTGTATGGGGATATGACAGGTTTTCATGATCCTGCAACGCTCAATTATTCACCCACTTCACAAACAGCCACATTTAGCGTTGCAGCGCCCTTCCAGGCCGGTGAAACAGTCACGACAATTTTGACCCCGGCAATTAAAGGGGATAATGGAGTGCCGCTTGCTGCCAGTTTTCAATGGTCATTTTATATTCAGGCTGCTACCGGGACGGCCAAATTTAATTTGGATTCCTCTTACGCAGCCGGGACTGGACCTCACTTTGTTGGAATAGGCGAATTTAACCAGGACTCCCGGCTTGATTTAGCTGTTCCTCATAGCACAACTCATAATGTTTATACATGGCTTAATTTAGGCGCGGGAATTTTCAACCAGAAAGACATAGTCGGCGTGGATCGAAGACCTCGGGCCTTAACTATTGGCGATTTTGATTCTGATGACGATCTGGACATTGCAGTGGTAAGCGACAGAGACAATACCTTAGGGATTATTAATAATGATGGAAATGGTAATTTTGTAGCCCGTGATTCAACATATAATATTGGTGACTCACCAAAACACGTATCAATTGGCGACTTTAATGGAGATGGTGTAATAGATTTAGTTACGGTTAATAATGTTTCTAATTCGGTCTCAGTATTGCTGAATGTGGGTGATGGTAATTTCGAGAATGAAGTCCAATTTGCTGTTGGAACAGGCCCGGAAACATCTTGTATAGCGGATTTTAATAATGATGGCTTTTTAGATATAGTTGTGACGAATGAAACAAGCAACAATATTTCTTTATTGATTAATGATGGTTCAGCAAACTTTGGCGCTGCAATACCTTTCGATGTCGGTAACAGGCCTGGCGCGATTATGGCACAAGACTTTGATGATGATAGCAAAATTGATTTAGTTGTGGCTAATCGGGATGACAATACAGTTTCAGTTTTAATTAATCAGGGAACAGAAAATACTTTTTCATCACTAATTAACTATGATGCTGGCATGCAACCTAAAGCCATAGCAACAGGTGACTGGGATGGCGATCTTGATGCTGATATTGCTTTGGTAAACAGAGATTCTGATAGTTTGTATGTTTATTTAAATAATGGTCAGGGAATTTTTGAAATAGATTCAACTTACAAAACACAATCCAATCCGAGAGGAATTGATTCTGCTGATCTCAACGGCGACGGTGTACTTGATTTGGTGGTTGCCAGTTGGGACTCAAACATGATACAGGTATTTTTTAATTCATATAAAGAGCCTGATAATCAGGCGCCGGGCATTCCGATATTGGCAGCGCCGACAGACCTCACTTTTTTCAATCCTGATTCCGCTCAAATAAGTTTAAGTTGGAGTGTGCCGGATGATACTGAAAGTGATTCATTACATTTTGTGGTTGAGATAGCGCAAAACTCTGATTTTGTTTCTCGTTATCGGATTCTGGATTCCCGAGTCAATTCCGGCTTTTCGCCGGCACCTCCTGTCGATCAGAATACACTCAGCGTCACGCTCACTTTGACGCCACCCATACCAGACGGGATTTACTGGTGGAGAGTCAAGGCCTGGGATGGTAAAGATTTTGGCGCACCATCGGAGTCACGAAGATTCAATATTGATAGTACTCTACCCGGCATCGATGAAATCGTTATTGCGAACCCAACTGCGCCACCGAACTGGTATAATCAGAAAACGAGCCTCGCCATCAATTTTGGCGCGAAATATGATGAAATACACGCAAAACAGGCTGTTTTCGATTTTGGTGTTTTAGGTCAGGATACCCGCAATATTACCAGCGGGCAGGATCAAATAATCCAGGCGTTAGTTAATCTTGATGGTGCGGCTGATGACGTCTACACTTTAACTGTAACCATAATAGACAGTGCTGGGAATCAAGCAAAAGATAGCACCGAGATTGCGTTAGACGGCACGTCGCCGAATATTGATAATATTGTGATCACGAACCCAACTTTAGCGCCAAACTGGTATAACCAGAACACGATTACCTCCATCGATTTTGGCGTGCAATACGATGAAGCCAATGCAAAACATGCGCAATTCGATTTTGGCGTTTTAGGCCAGGATACCCTGAATATAGTCAGTGGTCAGGATCATATAATTCAGGCGCCTGTGAATCTTGTTGGCGCAGCCGACGACTCCTATACTTTATCAGTGACTATTTTTGATAGCGTTGGTCTTCAAGGTGCAGATAGCACAGAGATTGCGTTGGATGGCACACCACCAACAGGCACGTTTGCCGGGTCCCCGGATACAACTGCAGTAAAAAGTTTTACCGTAGACTGGGGCGGCAGCGCTACAGATGGTAACGGCACAGGTGTTGCCGGTTTTGATGTCAGAGTCCAGGTCAATGGCGGAAACTGGCAACAGTGGAAGACGGATATTCAGGACACTTCGGCTTTTTTTCTGGGGGAGCACGGCCAGACCTATGGATTTGAAGCTGTGGCTTTTGATTCTATTGGCAATCGTCAGGCCTTCACTGGAATTTTTCAAAGTGAAACTGTTGTAGATACAACTTCTGAAGTGGGGGATGTTACTGCGCCGGGAAAACCGCTTAGTTTAACCGCCGCCGGAACGAATCCCGGTCCCTGGCAGAACAATCCAGATTTTCAAATCAACTGGCAGCCTCCATTTGATCCGAGCGGTATTGGCAGAGCTTTTTATAAACTGGATACCCCTCCAACAAGCGACAATGATTATGTTAATACTGTTTCCGGCGTCACCTTTGTATCGGTTGATGCCACAAAGGAAGACGGTCAAAATTTATATCTCTGGTTCGAAGACCAGTTAGGCAATGTGGATTTCAATCAGTATGGTTTTGTGCCGATGCTGTACGATTCTACTGCACCTGATATTGTCGAAATTGATATCTTAAATCCGGATTATGCTCTCAATTGGTTCAACCAGGGATTAACTGATACAGCTGAAGTAGAGATTATTTATGATGAGTTGCATCTCAAACAGGTTCAACTTGCATCTACAGAATTGGATACGACCATTGAATTAGACCAACCTGAAACCGGCATCGATGTATTTCTTGCTTTAAATTTAATTATTCAGGGGCAGTCGGATGGGCTGTTTAATCTTCATTTTACTTTGATTGACAGTGCGGGAAATATAAGTTTGGATTCGACAAATTTTATGTTGGATAATTCTCCGCCAAAGGACACTAAAACCAGCTCGCCGGATACAAGTAGAAGTGATTCATTTTTAGTCAGTTGGGAGGGTACGGGCACAGATAGTAACGGGATTGGACTTTCCGGCGTCTATGACCTCCAATACCAGGTCAATGGAGGAGCATGGCAGGCCTGGCATACTAATTTTTCTGAAACATCAGCAACTTTTACTGGCGGTAATGGCAATCTCTATGGCTTTGAAGTGGCAGCTTATGACAGTTTAGGGAACAGGGAAGCATTTAATGATTCTGCTGAGTCCAAAACATTTGTCGATAAAGAATTTCAGGATCAAAATCCACCTTCAGTTTCTCACACCGCATTACTAATTGTCGATGCAGGGCAGAACGTGAAAATTCAGGCGGAGATCAAAGATGACAACCAGATATCCGAAGCCCTTCTGTTCTATAAAAAAAGTGGTGACGTAAGCTATCAATCTGTTCAGATGACTAAAACCGTTGGTGATAGTTTTGAATATACGCTCACCGCTGATAAAATACCTGTTATGGGTATAAACTATTTTATTCAGGCTTCGGATGGCTTTAATTTTACATATCACCCTGCTGTAAATTGGGCCACCGTACCCAACAATATATCAGTACGAATTACCGGAACAGGCGGTGCAGGCCTGGTGAGAGCAGATGCTCAGCCGGGCGGGGCTGAATCATTTTTCTATCGGATGATATCAGTGCCGTTGAATTTGGTGAATAAAAATTCTCTTGCCGTCCTTGAAGATGATCTGGGCGCCTATGATGCCAAACAATGGCGGTTATTTCAGTATAAATCAGGCGACTATTCAGAATACCCTGATATTGATTCATTTGAACCAGGCAAGGCTTTTTGGCTCATTGTCCGTGAGCTAAACAAAACTATCGATTCCGGACCCGGCTCGACAGTCGTCTCGAATCAACCTTTTGCAATTACGCTAACGGAAGGATGGAACGACATTGGAATTCCATTTCCATTTGCTGTATATTGGAGCGACATCATGGTGGTACAGGGTGATCCGGATAGTATTATGGGGCCATACACCTTTCAGGATGAATGGAAATTCCCCAATCAGGTTTCAACCCTTTCGCCCTGGGAAGGATACTCCATTTACAGTAACAACCCGGGAATCAATATTGAAATTCTGCCAATTGTAGCGACTGCGCAGCAGGCCCGGAATCTGTCGAAGGTCAACTCAGAACCAGACTGGCAGCTTGGTATCACCGCGGTTTGTGGCAGTGCTCGTGACAGCAATAATTTTCTGGGAGTTGCGGTAAATGCTTTAACTGAATGGGATAAATTAGATTATTTAGAACCGCCTTATATTGCAGATTATGTCTCCATTACTTTCCCACATGATAACTGGCAGTTTTACAATGGCGCTTTTACAACTGATTTCAGGCCGGCGTTTGAAGATGGCCAGGTCTGGCATTTCGAGGTCGAAACCAACTTTGAAAACAAACCGATTACACTTACATTTGAAAATATTGAATCATTGCCAGTAAATTTCAATGCAATTTTATTGGATAAATCGAATTATCAGCAAAAGAAAATTGACCAAAATTCAGAATATGTCTTTTTGCCGGATCTCAATAGTAAGAAGAGGGCGTTTGATTTAGTCATAGGTACAGATTATTTTCTTGAAAATTCTGAAGATTTAAACGAGATCGTACCAAAATCTTTTTTCATGAGTCAAAATTATCCAAACCCATTTAATGCAGGTACAAATTTAACCTACCATGTGTCTGAACCAGGTCATGTTAATATTCAGGTATTTAATATCCTTGGCCAGGAAGTGCGAGAATTGATTTCAAAAAGGCACGTTCCCGGTGTATATCGGATTCATTGGGATGGCACATCCGATAATGGTAAAGAGGTAAGTACTGGCGTTTTTATAATAAAATTTGAAGCTGAGAAGTTTCAACAAATCCGCAAAGTAATATTAGTACGATAGGCAGTCAAAATTAAAAAAGGTAATTTGAGATGAAATTATTGAATAAATTAATATGTTTTGGTTTACTTGGGTGTGTACTGATAATCACTCCCGCGTGGGGGCAGGATACTGCTTTGCAGTTGCTGATTCAGGGGAAAAAGGCATTTTGGGAAGCTAAATTTGATCAAGCCAACACTTCTTTAAAAAAAATCATTGGTATTCAAGACGCTAAAACTGAATATCTTTATGAAGCCTATTTATATCTTGGATTTGTACTTACAAGACAAAATGCGTCCGGGTTAGAGGTGAATGCAGCTTTTGAACAAGCAATTAAATTGGATCCTCAAAGAAAATTAGACGAGCTGATTATTCCTCCTGATTTAGCAGAAAGGTTCAATAGAGTACGGGATAAACTTGTTGGGTGTTTATATATTGATTCCACGCCGTCAGATGCTGAATTTGTTGTAGTTTATGAAGATAGTGTTTTATATAACAAATTCACACCAGTTCTTATATGTGAATTAACAAAGAAGAATTATCAAATATTAATAACAGAAGAGGACTTTGAGGAGCAGTACCTGCCAATGCATCTAACTCCTGGTAAGGTTGACACTTTATTTGTTACTTTGAAGCCATCTCTTGTTGAAAAAAAGAAAGGGAAAAAATTGTGGGCCTGGGTTACTCGCGGCGGAATCGTGGCTGCTGCATCTCTCATTATTTATAAAACTGTGTTAAGCGGAAAGGAAAACGTTGATAATCTTCCAGGGCCGCCTACCCGGCCTTCTCAAAATTAATTGACTTTTTTTGTGGGGGAAAATGTCTTTCATGATGAGGATTTTGAGGCAAATCATAATTTCCAATTATGTGCGATTTCGCGTCAATAAAAGGTTAAATCCCACTTAGCAAAGGGGGATTTAGGGGGTTGTATTTGAATGTATTACTTAAACTGTTGATAATTTGTGCAATCGTAGCCAATGCGAAATGAATTTGGGAAGGCATTTGATTTTTAGTGATTTAGGTATCCTTCGACTCCGCACAGGATGAAGCCAAAATACTTTTTCGACAGTTTCGTGAGGTGCAGGGCTATTTTGACTTAGAAAAAGTAAATGCAACATGTTTTGTGGCGTCTTTAGCGACGACCACAATGATGTCTTTTGGAATTGAATTAAATCCTTCACGCCGTACTTCAATAGTATGTGAACCTGCAGGTAGCTTAATTTCCAGAGGAGTGGTATTTGGTTTTCCATCCCACAATTTGCCGTCCACATATAAATATCCAAATCCGAAAGTAGCGGCATTTTTTAAGGAAACAGCGACTTTGCCAAATTCAGATTTAGCAAAATCGTGTTTAACTCTTAATATTTGACCGACCTTTAGATTTACGACTTGTTCCCAGCTTTTGTTTAATCTTAAATTTACATATCGAATGCGATGGTCGCCCCAGGGTAAAGTTAATTTTAACGGTGTTTTTCCCTGATGATGTTTGCCATCTACATAAATGGAATCCGCTTTTGGCTGAGCATCTAAAATTATCGTACCAAAAATGTCTAATTTGGGTTTGATAGTAAAATTATAAACTGCTGAATTATCTGTGATTGTAAAAGGTCTGCTGATTATATCAAATCCTTCTTTTGAAATTTTAGCTGTATATGTTTTTTTGAGATCAAGCTTAGAAATTACCAACAGGCCGTTTTTGTCTGTTTTGCCTTTATAGCGGTCGTTGACAAAAACACTCGCTTCCACAGGTTTATTTTCCGATTTCACATAAAATTTGGCAGAAGCCGTTCTTATTGGTTTGGGTTCGACTTTTGGTGATGAGTTTGCGCGATTAGTTGCAGTTTTATTTTTGGGTTTAAGAGCTGCCACAGGTTTATTGTCTGTATTGGAGTTGGCAGCATTTATTGGATCTTTCTTAATATCATTTGCAGCTATTAACGGTGTAGTTAAAGCGATTTCAGCAACTGTGTTATCCGTTTCTGCCGGGAGTTTGCCTGTATTCTCATTTTCGTTTACATCTGGCAGTTTCTCAGCGACAGGTGACTTCTCGGTGATTTGAGTGACCGGATTCGGTGTTGTTTCAATTTCCTGTAAGTCACTTTTTGAGAAATAATTTTCAATAACCTGGAACGGAATTTTATCTTTAACAAAAAACAGAATTGTAAAAAAAATTAATAAAGCTAAGGTTGAGAAAACAAATTTCTTTGATGTTAATAATTTATGTTTACGAGCATGTCCACTTTCTGCGGCGTCTTCAAAATAATGTTCCTGGGATTTAATGGAGTCATGTTCTGTAGTGGCTTCATCGGAACTGAAAGATTCAGTTGTTTTTGATACACTTAAGACATTTCGTTTTAATTTGTCTAAAGAATCAATAAATTTTTTTAAATTTTGAAAACGGGATGCTGACTTCTTCTCTAAGGCTTTAAATATAATTGATTCCAATCCATCCGGAAGTTCGAATTCAGATAAATTCATTGTTGGCAGTTTGGTTTCCAGATGCTGTTTCTTAATAGCGGAAATGGTGTTTCCTGAGAAGGGTGGGACACCATTAACCGTGTGAAACAATATCACGCCCAGTGAATAAATATCTACCCGGCCATCAATAGTAGCTTTTTCTTCATATAATTCGGGTGAGATATATTGAGCTAAGAAGAGAGAATCTTTGTTTTCATTTTTAAGTGATTTATTTGTGTACCAGTCAAATCCAAAGTCATCAATTTTTATAGAACCATCTGAATTAATATAAATATTTTTGGGATTTAAAAAACCATGTACCAGTCCATGTAAATGTGCAGCACGTAATGTGGTGCCAATTCTTATAAAAATTTCAATCAGGTCATGGAAAGATAAAGCGAACGTTTCTTTAATTATTGAGCTAAATGGTTGCCATTCAACAGGTTCTGTGGCCATGTAATGATTGCCTTGATCGCTGCCATAATCATATACTTTGTAAATATTGGGATTGTCGAGTAATTTTGAAATGCGAGCGCTGTTTAGAAAGTGTACAACATCAGTTTCATTTTTAGATAGATCTTCATTAAGAACTTTCAGAAAAACCTGATTATCCTTTATTTGATCAACAGCTTCGTAGAGCGTATAGCAAAGCTTCTTACCAACTGTTTTTTTAATCGTATATTTATAAAGTTCTGGAAACGTCATTACTATTACCTTCGTCAACTTTATAAGATAACTAAAATCCTTTTTTAGTTAGATTTGTTCTATTATTGCACTTACGCAATATATAAAATCTATATATAAATTCAAAGAAAAGCAATCATTTTATATAGAAAAAAGTAATATGTCAGTTATGGGGGGTGATGTGCAAAATCATGGTTCGACTCCGATCACCATGAAAATAACTGATAAAAACAAACTTACTTCATACTGAGCGGAGTCGAAGTATGGGTTTCACTCCCATCATAACTGACCTATTACAGAAAAAACATACGTTTTAACCACCTTGTTTGCAGATATATGTTACGCACACATTAAATGTGTAAGCCATGCCTATCCAGGCTCAGTAATTTATTAGTTGAAAAGTTGTGGAATATTAGTTATATTACACTATGAAATCAGCAACAAAAATACAAAAAGTTTTTAAGAAAGTAAAAATTAATGAACAGAAAAGTGATTTTGCCTTTTGGCAGTCCCAATCCTATGAAACCCGCCTTGCTACTTTAGAACAAATTAGGCAAGAATACCATCAATGGAAACATGGTACTGAACCAAGACTTCAGAGAGTTTATACAATCGTTAAACGACAATAATGTACATTACCTCATTATTGGAGGTTATGCATTAGCATTTCATGGTTACCCTCGTTACACCAAAGATTTGGACATTTGGATTTGTTTAACCAAAGAAAATGCAACTAACCTGGTTAAGGCTTTAGATCAATTTGGATTCGGTTCATTAGGTTTGCAGCCCGAGGATTTTCTTAATCCAAATGAAATCATTCAATTAGGTTACCCCCCAAATCGGATTGACCTCATAATGGACTTGAAAGGTGTTGATTTTGAAATCTGTTATTCTGAAAAAGTCGAGGTTTCCATTGATGAAATATTAATGAATTTCATTGATTTAGAAAATCTCAAAAAAAATAAAAAAGCAACCGGCCGTTCACAAGATTTAGCTGATTTAGAGCATCTTGAGTAGTTTTGTTTCCAACTGAAATGTGCTCATCTCACATCATACCGTAAAAAAACCACAAAAGCCCCGGCAAATGCTGCCAGCGTATATAGCGATAACAATCCAAAGTCGATGATAGTTGTCGCGAGGGTGTCCGTAAAGCCAGATTTTGGCGCTTCAAATCTTGGCATGTCGCTAATATCTAGCGTTCCTTTATCCCGACCCGTGTCAATTTTCATGCCGGAGTCACTGTCCATTGTAATGCGAATACCACCCTGCTGCCCGGATTCTTTTTGCTTTTTATCTTTGTATTCAATGAATTTCGTGCGATAATTTTGCATGGCATCTTCATAACGAGTTTTGAGATTTATGTTCGTACTGGCAAGGTTCATGGCTGTCAATTGAAAAGCAGAAGCAGGCGATAAGCGAGACATAGAAAAAGCAAACCGTTCCTGTTCAGCCTTGCGGTTCCGAAGCTCTTCTTGTAATTTAATGTTGAAATCATTTATTTCAGCCTGCATTTTTTTTCGCGCAGCATCTTCTTCTTCCATCCATTCCCACATACGCTCATCGCGGTAGGCCTCGCGGTCTTCTTTGCGCATGCCTTCCATTGCAGAGTTGCGACCATGCCAGCGTTCAGACATTCCCTCGGTAAATTTTGTCCATTTGGCTTTGGAAAAACCATCCTGTTGGCCCTCGATTTCAGCTACAGATGGCACGCTGATAAATTGGCCGGCAGACATCACCGCGGCTCTTGGCACGATTAATACTAATATTACCCATGCGACCAGTAATAGTAAGAAAGACACGGAGGAATAATTTGTCATCGTGGATATTAATAATCCTAAAGCGATAAAGAATGTGAAAAACAAAATGGATGCGCCAAGCAAAGTAAAAATTTTTGTCCAATGTTCACCAGATAATGGAATGTTAAATAACAGCACCATGAGCGAACCGAGTAAAATGGGTATTAAAAGAGGAACGACCATTCCAAGCCATGAGCCAACAAACTTGGCCATAATATATTTTGCTCTTGGGACGGCATTGGCAAAAATAAGCTTGAGTGTACCGTCTTCTCGTTCTCCATTTATTGCATCGTACGTGAATAGAATGGCAAACAAAGACAACACAATTTGCACGATAAATGTAAAATCGATGAATCGAAATATGGCATATATAGGATCGTCCGAATACACACTGTTAGTTAATTTTAAAGCATCGAAAGAATTAATTTTGGATAAACGGCCAATATCATAGTGAACTCCTGAGACGAAAATTTGCATGGGATCCGGTTTTCTGTACGTACGTGTGCTCAGTCCCATATAAGAGGATTGTTCCCGCATTTCCTGCTCTGTAAGTTGCATAGCTGATTCATATTGTTTAACTGCAGCCCTGTATTCTTGAATACCAACGAAAATACTCAACAGAATCAAGATTGAACAAACAGAAAAAGTTGCCACAAATTTTGGACTGAGTATGATGGCTCTGAGCTCTTTTTCAATTAAAGTTTTAAGCATGGTTTTTCTCCGATATGTAGTCTGCATAAGTTAACTGAACCTTCTAGGTTTAGTTAACCTGCTAATAATAGTTGAATTTCGCTTTTCTATTCTCTGAAATTGTTTTTGCAATAAAAGAATCTGTAAGTTTCCGTGTGCCTCCATGGTAACAATTATTCATCATCTCACATCATAGCGTAGAAATTTAATAAAAGCGCCCACAAAGAAAATTACACTAAACAGGACCAATAATC
The DNA here is from genome assembly GCA_964539665.1 of uncultured Cytophagia bacterium. Lineage (GTDB taxonomy): Bacteria > Zhuqueibacterota > Zhuqueibacteria > Oceanimicrobiales > Oceanimicrobiaceae > CAZIKB01. The sequence continues at coordinate 9,561 of CAZIKB010000029.1, read as the reverse complement.
CCATGTCAGGTAAAGCATGATTAACAGATTCTGTTAATGGCTGCCGGTTATATTGAAATGGCGGCAGTTCTTTTGGATCGATGGGCTTTTCTTCTTCGCCATCATCCCTCATTCGAATAAATATCAGGCCGCCACCGGGATTCATACCCGTTTTTTCTTTCATGAATTCTCCATAAGATTTCTGATAGCCGGAAGCCTCAGATAAAAAATGGTTCTTTAAATCAATCGAGGTGCCGATCAGTTTTGTAACTGCCAAAGAAAACGAAGCTGTCGGAGAAATATTTGCAAAAGATAAAGCTAATTTTTCCTGTTGAACCTGGCGATTCCTTCTATCTTCATTCAATCTGTCTGCTAAATCCTGCATTTTATTATTACGGTCATTTGACAGGTCTTCCATGAACTTTTGAAATTCCTGATGCATTGCTTCCATGTCGCCTTTCCGGGATGGAGTAAAGGATGCCATTTTTTTTCTGTCTTCATTCCACAATTGAGAGCGCAAACGGTTTTTTTGCGAGGCGATTTCATCAACTGTTGGTACATCAACAGCGCGTCCTGCAATGAGTACCGAGGTTCGGGGAATAATCAACACGGCAAAAATCCAGATGACGAGCAGCATTAAAAATGAATTAGATGATTTTGTAGTTAATGCTGAAATGAACATCGACAAGGTGAGAAATACTCCAAAATAAAGCAGACCAGCCAGAATGACCAGCGCTAATCTGATCCAATCATCTCCGGTCAGATGTACGCCTGACAGCGGTAAAATTACGCAACCCAACAGGATGGGTATTAATAGTGGAACAGCCAGTGCAAGAAAAGATCCCGTCAACTTGCCGAGAATATATTTGTCACGGGGAATGGCATTTGCAAAAGAAAGCCGCAGAGTGCCGCGTTCTTTTTCGCCGTTGATGGCATTGTAAGCAAAAAGCAAAGCGAAGAGCGAAAGCACAATTTGAAAGATAAAATCCAGGTCTAAAAACCTGAATGCCGCAAAAATGGGATCGTCGTTGAAACGGCTGTCATTTGCGGTAAGCTCACCCCGGCCGGCCATTTCAATGGTTCGTCCGATATCATTGGATATGCCGGTTACGAGGGCTTCCAAAGGTGTAGGAGGAAGAAAAATGCGATGACTGTTTACCCGCAGCCAATCTGTCAGGCCTTCCATTTGTCTCAGATTTTCAGTATTTGCAGCTTCAAATCTTTGTAAGCCGACTTGATAGTTTTTTGCGCCGACATAGAATGTAATTAATATCAGGATGGAACACACGCCAAATGTAACTGCAAATTTCATTGATCCAATAATTTCACGCAGTTCTTTTTCAATAATCAACTTAATCATTTTAGCCTCTTGAAAATTTAATGCATTATTATCTGACACATATTTAATGGAATATTGGAATGCTGGAGTAATGTATTAATGGAACTAAACTCCAATCTTCCAAAACTACAATACTCCATTACTCCAATTTCAATTTGTGGTTTCTCTAACAGAACCGGACATGTAATTCAAATACAAATTCTCCAGGTTTTCACCAACAAGCTCCCCTTTTGTTCGTTGCATCACCAGTCGTCCTTTATCCATAAAGCCAACCACATCGGCCATTTCTTTTGCGCGAAAAATGTCGTGCGTGGACATCAAAATCGCTTTGTTTTCATTTCGCAGCGATTCGAGTAATCGAATAAATTCAAATCCCGCTTTGGGGTCCAGACCTGAGGTCGGTTCGTCAAGTAAAATAGCAGGCGCATCTTTGAGTATGGCGATAGCAATACCACACTTTTGACGCATTCCTTTTGAAAATCCTTTCAGCTTTTTGTCGTGGGCTTCTTCCTGAAGTCCCACTCTTAATAAGACTTCTATGTAATCATTTTTTGAATAATTGGTTTTACCGCCAAGACGTGCAAAAAAATCGAGGTTTTGAATAGCTGTAAAGTTAGGATAAAGCATGACATTTTCCGAAACAAAGGCCAGTTTTTCTTTAGCCCGGAGCGGCTCTTTATGAGTAACGATTCCATCCACAATGGCCTCTCCTTCAGTCGGCTCAATAAAGTTGAAAAATATGTTGATAGCGGTAGTTTTGCCCGCGCCGTTCGCACCTAACATGGCATATATTTGACCTCCCTGCACCGAAAAAGAAATATTATCCAGGGCCAGGACTCCGTCTTCGTATCGCTTGCTAAGATTCCTCGCTTCGATCATGGGATTATTATTTGCAGGATTCCTGTCCAGCATCTGCGCTTCATTTGATTTTTGTACTTTTTGTGTTTCCATAAATTTCCTCTCAAAGTTTTGTCAAATTAATTAAGCTATTGTTGTTAAGTCAATCCACACCTCGATTTATCAGTGTTGGACTGGTTTTCATGTGTATTGTCCTTTGAATAAGTGTTCCAAATATTTTTCAATATACGCAATGTTGTCGTTCCTGCAGTGTTTTTAGCGGGAATCCAGGAGAATAATGGATGCCAGATTTAAACATTCAGGCATGACAGATGTGATACTATTTATAATAACCGTTATAATCCGCGTCATCTGTGTTCTATTTCATTAACGACGTGACAGTCGGATTCCAAAAATTACGATTCCAACAACAAGTCCGATTATTAATAAAATAACAATTGTGGTTCCAATCAGGTTCGCTTTTGGCTGAATCTCAATGGTAACCGTTTTATCCTCGCCATTGATGGGTTGGTCATCTGAAAGTGAAGTCGTACGCACCCGAACCTCATACCTGCCCACGGAGACGTTTTCCGGCGGGGTAAAACTCAGGCCAATGCGTTTTTCCTCTGAGATGTCGAGATTTGGAATCAGGGCTGGCTCCACTTTTTTACTCCAATTCAGCGGCGGGTCGACTTCTACCTCAACATTATCCAGACGGCGTGTGCCTTCGTTGATGATCTCCACAAACATGGATACCGATTCATCCGGCTTAATTGAATGATATAATTGCGGCGCCCGTACTAAAAGCTTGCCTATTCCTCTTGGAACCAGATCTAATTTTACGTACCCGATTTTCAAATCATCAATTTCTTCAAGCGTCCAATTATGTTCCCGGATATTACCAATTTCCAGGGCTTGTTCCCTTGGAATGACCAACACATAAAATGGAATGGGATGGTCAATAACAACGTCTTCTAAGGGGCGATCCGGCAAAAAGACCTGTAAAGCTGCGTTTCGTGTATTAGTACTCTCGGTAAATTTGAATTGACTCAAGCGTGCCTGACTGCCAGGATCTACAAAATAGCGATTAATTGACGAGGGCAGATTCACGACTTCAAGCTTGAATGTATTTGTGACTCCACTGAAGAGTTCAAGGGTGAGGTCATAAGACGCACTTCCACCCAGTTCCACTTCTTGTGAAAACTGCTCGGACTGAATAATTACCTTGTTAGCCGTGGCGTCTTTTTGAAGATAGATTTTCGGACTTCGCTGAGTACCGCTGCCATAAACCAGGTTGACCGTGACAGCGTCCATGTCCCGTAAAAGAATGAAATCAAGGCTAACTGGCTGGCCGAATCGCAGCTCTTCTATTTTTGCTTCATAGGGCTGGCTGATTATGGCGTTTTCATCATTGAGTAGTGACACATAAACATCGTTGATGATATCTGGCTGCAGGGAGCGGAAAAGTTCGTCATCGATATTCAACAGTTTTTTGAATTCTGAGCTGCCGCCGGATGTGTTTGCCAGCTTAAGCCGCACATGTTTACGGCCGTCCTCTTTTTGATATTTCACAGCCTCTTGCACGGTCACGTACTGCGCTTCAAACAGTACCGCCAACAATGATTGTTGGTAATTGACTTCGGCGTCTGCATATCTATTGCGAGCTCGTGACAGGTCTAATTCTGAGATGAGATTCTTTTCAAATAATTCCTGTTGTCGATTGAATTCCAACCGGGCTAATTCATAAGCCTCTTTGGCCCGTTTCAGCCCAAGAAGTCGATACTGGTCATCGCGCTGGTTAAACGGTACGCCGGTTTGCGCCTGGACTAAATTAGTTAAGACAGTGCATAGCAAAACGCACATGAAATATGTTTTAAAGCAAGTTAAATCAAATTTGTTTATACTCATCATTCCAACATTCCATTATTCTAAAACACCAATAATTCGTTCAAACATTGATTAATTGTGTTTGATTATCATTCTACCTTTTGTTTCAGGCTTGGTAAATGCGGCTTGCATTTTCTTGTCATTTCTAAAATAAGCCAGTTCCACTTTCGATCCCACAGCCAGTTTTTCATAAATCTCAAAAAACTTTTCCAGAGATTCAATTATTTGTCCATTCAAAGAGGCTATTTCATCATCCTGCTTAATATCGGCATTCCCGAGTGCGTCGGTCATGCCATCCATAACCTGCATAACTTTGACTTTGTTGTCTTCGAATCCAAGCATTAATCCAGTGCCCATCCACGGCTGCATATTTTCACCAGCGCCCATTGTGATTGTTTTTGTAATAAGCATGCCACCACCTTCTTTTCCTTCTTCGTGACCTCCGGTTTTTATCTGTATATTCTGGTTTTGGGGTACATCTGCAGGATCTATTTTTTCAAAAGATTTAATAAATAATTCCCCGTTTCGGTGAATTCCCATCTTAACCGTTTGACCAACTTCGAGACCGTTATAAATCTCCTCAAATGCTTTAATTTTTTTAACACGTTTGGCATTTAGCATAAGAATTGTGTCATTTGCCTGAATATCGACGTCTGCATAACCTGCAGGGCGCATGGTTTTTGGTAACACGGTCAGGACCTGGATCGTATCGTTCTTACTCGTCAGAATGGCTTGTAATTCTTTTAAATGAAAAATCCCTTCACCACCCGCTACTTGCTTTTTTACCATTACCTGAGCATTTACGGGCTGTCCAACAAGACCGATACATAAAGTCAATAAACTGAATTTGAAAAACTTTTTCATCAGATTGCCTCCTTACTTTTATTAAAATTATTGGGCTTCTACACCTAAACTTGCAATTTTGTTTGGTGATTTAGGAGCAAGTTTAATGATTACTCGAAATTGATTACCAGTTTTTTTCGACCGAACGCTCAATTCAGCAGAATAAGGCCCGGTTTTATCTGCGCCAAGCAACTCGAGCGCTTCCATATCGCTGTACATTCTATTAAACATTTGCAGGTGTTCATCCATGGAGAATGCATTGATAAACTCAGATGTGAATTGTTCCTCGATAAATTGTTTTGTCAATGATTCATCAGTGCGTCGAACCGCCTCAAGAAAGGCGGATGAGCGGCGGCCAGTTGGCGAATCGGGCAGGCCCCAATCTTTATTCGCTTGAACAGAGTCACTCTTTTTGGCAGCACTTACTGTCGCTGTACTGGCGGCTGGAGGTGGAGTGTCAGTAATTCCAATGCCAATAATCCCGTGCGGCGGCTGCACTTCAAACTCAAGATTCAGCAGCCACCATTCCCCGGCATTTTTGGATTGCACGGTCAATTCCAGTGCATGTGCGCCCGATTTCACTATCTGGCCAATTTCAGCTTCGCCAATCTTTTCCTGATCCGGCTGTAATGCCTTTACATATTTATCTGCTGTGTTCTTTTCAAGCAACTTCGAGCCAAAATGTTCTTTTATCAAACGAAGCGTAGTAGTCTCATCATCACTGGCCAGCATTTGGAGAAAGGCGAGTGCATGTTGTCCCATCTCCGTTTGACCTAAATCTGCTGCACTGATTTTTTCTATTTTTAGAGGAAGCAGCGAATATTCTTCTCCGAGAGCTATTCGGGCGATTGTTCGGCTTATTCGGGTGGCTCGCTGTTCCGCGGAATTCGAAACAATGTAGATGACGACGTTTTCATCCACATAGCGCAAGAAATCAGCAGTAAAATACGGATTCCCGCCGTTATGGGTGATGAGCTTTCCGTGTGGCGTTTCTACAATGGACCAGCCGTAGCCGTAAAATGACTGCGCCCTCGGCCCTTCTGCAATATGAGGGGTATAATACTTCTTTTTCGCCTCCGCTGAAAGGATAGCATTATTTTCGAGAGCCAGATGCCACTTGTACATGTCTTCGATAGTAGAATGGATTCCGCCATTTCCCCGCAAATGCCAGTAGGGGCCATCGTCCGCCATCGGATGGTCGAGGAAGACGCCCCAGTCCTGTTCTCCTTTGTATCCATGCGCCAGTTTATCCCGATTCCAGTCTGATTTTGGATAGCCGGTGTTCGACATGCCAGCAGGTTTAAAGAGATGGTTTTGCAAAAACGTGTCATAGGATTGACCAGAAACCTGCTCTACAATAGCTGCAAGCAGACTGTAACCTGTATTCGAATATTCGTACAGCTCGCCGGGTGAACGATTTAGCGGTGTTTTAAACGCAAGCTCCACATATTCATCCCGACTGATTTCTGCAAAATCATAACCCAGAGCTGGTTTGAAGCCTGCGCTGTGGGTTAGAAGATGGTGAAGCGTGATACCTGTTTTGTCTTCGGGGACGTTCTTGAAATATTTCGTGATCGGATCTTTTACGCTCAGATTGCCTTGCATCTCCAGCGTAAGAATCGCGGCAGCAGTGAACTGCTTGGTAATCGAGCCAGTGGTGAAGATAGTCTCCGGTGTAACCGGAATTCCGCGTGCCCGGTCTGCCAGACCAAATCCTTTCGAAAAAATAATTTCACTATCTTTAGCAACTAAAAGCGCGCCGGAAAAACCGAGCGAATCTATCCGGTTCATGTACTCGTTTAGATTGCTTGCAATTTTATCAGCAGATTGTGGATAAGCCACCTGAGAGAATAGCAATATATTAAACAGAATGGCAGTAAGTAATTTTATTTTCATTTAACTTGTTTCCTGTTGAATAGTTGTTTGACGACATAAAATAAGAATTTGTTTTGTGTGAAGATAGTTAAAGATTGTTAGAAAGTGTTAAAAAATGTTAAATGAGAAGCTTTTTGATTATTTTTTCCGTAAATTTTGTTCATGAAATTTAAAAAGAAAAAAGTAATAGGTATCATTTGTTTTACAACCTTCGCCCTTGTTGGTTTAATTTTTCTCCAGGTATATTTACTGACTATTGCTTTTGAGCTGAAACATCAGGCGTTCCGCCAAAACGTGAATGCAGCTTTAAGCGCCATTGTGCAACAACTCGAAACCAGAGAAACTTATGCCAGAGTCATTGGTGTCTCACTCAGTGATTCCTTGCAAACGTGGAAATCTACTATCAATATGGAAGTACTTGCTTTGGGGGATAGTACTGCGCCTGTCAATAAATATTTTTTTAAATCAAGGGTAGAGCGGACTCATCCCGATATCAGTTTTGACAGCAGCAAAATATATTTAAATCTTCCATCCCCGCAAAAATTTCGACTTGTGATATTGGATTCTGCAGGCCAGGATGTAGATGTGATAGAGGAATTCAAACCGGCGGGCCAACACGAAATAGATCTGCAATTACAGGATTTTTCTTCGTATACATTTCATTTTTACTTTGTAACAGATAGTATTAATTATCTGATGAAATTTGATCAGGGACATCGCAAGAAGATTGTACAAAAAATTGACTTCGACCTGAACAGGGAGGCAATGATTGAAAAAGTATTAGATGAATTGTCTTATGTTAAACGTGAGCCTATAGACAAAAGAATTAATCCGGTTGTACTGGATTCATTAATCACCAAAACGCTGGAAGTCAAGGGCATTCAAATGCCTTTTGCTTATGGAATTGTTTCACAATCGCAGGATTCGGTGATGCTTGCACAGCCGCAAAATTTGAGAGGTAAAATAGCTGCGTCTAATTTCAAAACAAGATTATTTCCAAGCGATCTTTTGCTTGAGCCAAATGATCTGGCGCTTTATTTCCCGGATCAAAGATTTTATTTGTTCAGGCAAATCAGCACACTGGTAATTATTTCGTTTATTTTAATTTTAGTGGTTGCCATAAGCTTCATTTATACAATTCGTACTATCTTCCAGCAAAAAGAATTTTCAACACGGTTGACTAATTTTATTAACAATATGACCCATGAGTTCAAAACTCCGATTTCAACCATTTCTCTGGCCAGTGAATCAATAAAGAATCCCGCTATCATGCAAAAGCAAGAAAAACTAAAAAAGTACAGCAGCATCATTGCGGATGAAAATTTGCGTATGCGAAATCAGGTGGAAAAAATACTGCAAATGGCGGTACTCGAAGAGGGCGATTACGAGTTGAATTTAATCCGGATCGATATTCATCAACTCATTACCCAGGCCATTCAAAACGTTGCCCTGCAAATTGAAAAGCGCAAAGGTAAAATAATGGCAAAATTAAAAGCAGTTTCCTCGACGGTGGAGGCAGATTCTTTGCATTTTTCAAATATCATCCACAATTTATTGGACAATGCTATTAAATATACTCGTGAAAAACCAGAGATTCTCATTGAAACCAAAAATGTAAACGACCGGTTGCTGGTTCGTGTTAAAGATAACGGTATAGGCATAAATCCTGAGGAACAAAACCGTATTTTTGATAAATATTATCGAGTACCAACGGGAAATGTGCATGACGTGAAGGGATTTGGATTAGGGCTAAGTTACGTGAAACTATTGGTTGAAGCTCATGGCGGCACAATTAAATTGCAGAGCGAAGTTGCTCAGGGAACGGAATTTGATATTTATTTGCCTTTAAATAAATAAAAATGTCAGCATGTCCACAGTTAATGTAATTAAGCAATTATGAATGCTTGTAAAATATTATTAGTCGAAGACGATCCTAATTTAGGCTACATTTTACAGGAAAATCTCGAATTACAAGGTTTTGCGGTAAACCTTTGCTCGGATGGGGAAGAGGGAAAAACAGCCTTTTTTCAGGATTCATTTGATCTATGCTTAATTGATGTCATGCTGCCCAAAAAGGACGGTTTCACCCTCGCCCGTGAAATCAGAAAAATAAATCAAGCGATTCCTGTTATTTTTCTCACGGCAAAATCATTAAAAGAAGATCGAATTGAGGGATTCAAAATTGGCGGAGATGATTATATCACGAAACCCTTCAGCATGGAAGAGCTGGTACTTAGAATTCAGGCGGTATTAAAAAGAAGCAAAGGTTTTGAAAAATCGGTTGTCGAAAATAATATATTCCTGATTGGTTACTATGAATTTGATCATGACCGGCAGCTTTTGAAAATTAAAGGCAGACAGCAAAAACTCACGCACAAGGAAGCAGAAATACTCAAGCTGCTTTGTCAAAATAAAAATACCCTCCTGGAACGGGATACAGCGCTGAATCTCATCTGGGGAGATAACAGTTTTTTCAATGCACGAAGTATGGACGTTTATATCACGAAGTTACGAAAATATCTAAAGGATGATAACCGGGTTGAAATTATGAATGTGCACGGGAAGGGATTTAAGATGATGGTACGGGATGTGAAATAAAATCGATTGTTCAATCTTCGAGATAACTATCCTATTCTAATAATGACATAGGCTTCTGCAAAATATACATAAATGTCATTCTGAGCGACCTGTGGGAGCGAAGAATCTACTACCACTAACATTTTGTAAATCCGACAATTTTGTTGTTACAGATTCTTCGTCACTTCGTTTCTCAGTTCCTATATTGAAATACAAATGCCCTC
>CAZIKB010000028.1:32261-56259 GCA_964539665.1 uncultured Cytophagia bacterium | reverse complement strand
ATTGCTAATATGAATTCAACTTTTTTCATTTTTTCATGAAACTTTTGACACTACCCTTCATCAAGAATGCTGCTGGTTGTTAAAGGTGTACCCGTGATCATGCTAACGGCTCGATTCCTCACACCACGCTTTTCTGCACTCCGGCCTACCACCCAGGTGGACACGATTCCACCCCTGGCAATCCAGAACTCCGTTAGCAGTTCAAAAGGCTGAATTGTTATTCTACCAAAACTCTGTACAATTGGCACGATACAATAGTTGAGGAAAATGAAACCCAGGCCTGCATTGACAACAGTAGGTCTCGCCCGCTTGGTATAGTTGTCTCCCTGCTGTAACTCAGCCACCAATACACGCTCTTTGGCACCAAGTTCAGCCCGTATTGTTGCTTCTACTTCTGAATCACGTTGCTGCAAGAGCTTCTCAAGCTCTAGCTTAAAAGTCTGCTTTTCCTGTGGACTTGCTTTGAATCGGGCTATTATGCCATCGACGCCTTTCAAGACCTCTTTGGCACCTGCACCGAGTATTTTTGTTATAAAGCTCATGACTAGCTCCTTCGTTTATCCTTTCATTTTGGAAAAATAATGTAATTTACTTCACCATCAAGCCAATGTAGATGTTTGTTAGGGTGGTCATTATCGTATCTAAATTTATAGATAGCGTGAATATTCCACCCTGTTTTTGACGATGCTTGATCTGCCCAACATTCAAACCACAAGATTGCATTATCCATCTCCTTATTATGTTTATGGTATTCCTCCGTACCCATCTTCCTTGGAGAAACAAAAATACTCCAATCATCAACTGTTCCGTTAGGAGTGGGTATGAAATCTCCATTCTTTGCCGAGCCTGTATGCGAGAGACTAACGTTATCGCGTGTAATAAATCCTTTAAAATCAAGGTTGCCTGTGCTGACATTGCCGTTCGTAACAACATTCTGAGAACCGAAATTGGCATTGATTTTAGTGCCCGAGATGGCAGCTTTTGAGCTCACATCTGCGTCCATCACTGTTCCATTTTGGATCATGCCACTGGTGACAGCATTGAGCTGATTCTCATTAACATATCGTCCATCAGTAAAGGTAGTTTCAAGACCTACGGCGTCATCTGTAACGCTGATTCCACTACTTGTGCCTACATTGAGGGTAACATCACCTGAAGTTCCATCAAACGTCAAACCTGCTCCAGCAATCACTGATGTAACATCCCTTTTGTTGATAATTGTAATACTGATTTCATCAGATGCCCCCAACAAACCAGCAGTTGCGGTCAGCCTATATATTTCCGTAACGTCAGAGCTGACTGAAGGTGTGTGATAAATAGAGATAGTGAATAAACTACTCTGTGGTTGAAATAGGGCAGAATTCCAAGAATAAACAATCCCATCATCCCAGGTTCCTCGAGTAACATTTCGATGACGTTCTGGACTAACAAGGCGCGTAGTGATCAACTTAGAGGTTCCCTCTTCAATCGAAAAATCACCACCTGCATTAACCAGGGGCGCCAAATAAACGTCTGTAAAAATTCCAGTACCTGGATCTCCTCCCATAGCTCCTTCTGAATCCCCGTTCATTCCAAGATTCTTAAGACAGATAAACCAGGATTCCACGGGCGTATCTGACAAATAAATATACTCTATTGCCAAGTCTTCACTAGTCTCAATGGATACCGATATCCGCAGGTAACTGTAGATAAATCATTCGGAATCGAGTTTAACATAAATTCTCTAAAATAACCGAAAGGACCCTTTATGATCATTGTTACAGATCCCAGACCTCCAGCAGGTAAATTCTGAACACCAATTAAGAGTTGGGTTGCTTTTGGCTCTATGGGAAACAAATTAAATCTCACGCAGAACTCAGCGGCATCTGACATCTTGAAGTGAGTTGGATTTGTTGAACTTGAATCGATTGTCCCTTGGGCATATACCATTAAGCCAGTTAACTGAAAGCTGACAATAAAAATAGCAAACAATTTTGCTGCTAAACTTTTAAATATCCTCATTTTTAAACTCCTTGTTTCAATGATTGTTGATTTAGATTTGAAGTTTTACTATCCCAGCTCTACTAATCCAATTCGATGCCCTTAGTAGTCTGCTCAGTTCTCTGCTTGGTTGCTGTAGATAAATCATTCGGAATCGAGTTTAGCATAAATTCTCTAAAATATCCGAAAGGACCTTTTATAATCATACTTACAGATCCTAGACCTCTAGCAGGTAAATTCTGAACAGCAATCAGAAGCTGGATTGCCTTTGATTCCTGTGGTAACAAATTATATCCTAAGCAAAATTCATTAGTATCAGAAACCCTAAATTGTAAGGAATTCAAAAAAGCAGCATCTATCACTCCCTTGCCAATGGCCAACGAACCAGTTAAGTGAAGAATTAATAAGAAGGCGATGATAGTTAGCGACTCTAGTTTGACTCTAATTGGAAATAGCATGATACCATTACTCCTTTTGGGTAAAACATCTGCTCATTTGATCCGCATAATCTTGAGCAAACCGTAGTATGGGGGTAGGTTCAGCGAGTTAGAGCTAGTCTTGTCCTCCACCAAAATCGGAAGATCTACTATATGTACGTGAGAAGAAGTATAATCGGATGTTACGGCCTCTATATTAACGCTGTGTCTATGAGAACTGTTAGGTGGATCTGAATTAAATGTCGGATGGTCGTGGACAAGGTCATAGGGGTGTTGATGGTTACTACTCTTATCGGTATATAATGACTTTTCGTAATTGTTGTAGTCATACGTTAATGCAAGAGGGAAGGTTCCTTTACCTGAACGACCTATGCCGTTTTTATAAAAAATAAGCAAATTAGGCACACTAGAAGAATCAAATGATGTCCACTGATTATCTCCCTTTGGAGTAACAAAATATTCAGCCCAAATGTGATTGTGCATCCCAGCATAGGATGTCCACTTTACATAAGGTAATGTAAATCTTGGGATGTCAACGGTGTGTTTGTGCGAACTTTCAGGGCTGGTATCTACTCCCGGCGGATCTACGCTATGATTATGTGAACCTCCAGGGTCGGAGTTTACTGAATCATGATTATGGTCAATATCCACAATGTGGTCATGAGCGTTGTCGCCACCGCTGGTATCGATGCTGCTTAGGTCGGTCACACCCATGATGAACTTGTTCGTGAGATTAGGGAGAGTTGCACGATATAAAGGGCTCTCCAAATCAGCTACTGTATCTCCATTACAGATCTGAAAGCCGTCGGGTACTGGCCATAAAGGTTCCGGACACCACCAGTTGATCACTGCACCGATGGGAACTGATACAACTACTACATTATGGATAGTACTATTAATATCATCAGACGCTTCTAACAATCCAGCTGTTGTGTTTAGTGTGAAGATTTGAGTGATATCTGAGGTGACCGATGGAGCTACAAAGGTCGTGCGATGTGTGTTTTGAGGGAAAATGTCCGTAGAGTCCCATAGATAGATTATACCATTATCCCACTCACCAGTTGCAATATTGAGATGGCGATGAGATTCGACCAAACTTGCATTGATAATGCTTGTAGATTTTTCATCTACCGAAAAGTCAGGCCCTGCGTCAATTAGGGGTTTTAAATAAATATCCGTAAAATACGCAGTTGTTTGATCCCCAATTATAGCTCCCTCTGAAATTCCATTAATGCCCAGGTTTTTAAGAGCTACCAACCAATTCTCTTTGGGTTCATTGGCTAGGTAAAGATACTCTATCGAAATATCTTGAGTGGTTTCTCGTGTAACTGAAATTCGCTTTGTTGCCGTAGACAAGTCCATCCGTATGGCACTTAGTAAAAATTCTCTGCTATATCCATATGGGCCTTGAATAATCATGATTGCTGACTCAATTCCTCCAGTAGGTTGATTCTGGACTCCAATGATGAGTTGGGTTGCACGTGGTTCCTGTGGGAACAGGCTAAATTTTACACAAAATTCAGGGGCATCAGAGACCTTGAATTGAGTGGAGTTTGTAGAGGCTGCATCTATACTTCCCTGGCCATTCGCTTTTGAGCCAATTGATGAAAAAATTGTAACGAGAGTAAGGATGCTAAGGTTAATACTTTGAGGAATTTTCATTTTCAATTTCTCCTTAGATTACAGATAAAGTGTAACCATGAAAAAGTCTCGTTAGTTTATTTTGAGAATCAACTAAAGAAATTTACCTTCTCAAAATGATATCATTAGCCCAAGCGTTGCCTGAAGATTATGCGTGGTCTCCAGGCTCAGATCCGAGGATGAGATAACGTAGTCGCAACCCTGCAGGCTAATGGCCAATCTTTTGTTCAGATTATATTTCAAACCGGCGCCGAAGTTGTAAACAACAGCCTGATCTTCGACTGTGAAATTTTGAAATCGCACGATTCCTACACCTGCAGTAACGAAAGGAATTGCTTTTTGAGCTGGATTGCCCGAAAATTCATAGTTCAAATTTCCAGTAGCTTGAATAACCACGCCTTTCTTGTTTAGGGCATCCTCAGTAGGAGTAATTCCCAATTCTCCTTCAACCGTGAAATTCCCAAAAGCGCGATAAGCTGCTCGTACACCAAATACTACTCCATCGTCAATACCCAAAGTATCATCGAAGAAGAAATAACCAACAAAAGGAGTAATTGTGAACGGACCAGCAAGGCCTGGTGGTTTAACAGTTGTCAACATTATTTTATCCTGCACTTTTACCTGGATAACAGGATTTGCTGTTGGGTCATAGGCGAATATTTGAGTATAAGTACCATTAAGATTGTCAGTAAGTCTTCGGTACCTCCTGACAGACATTTCATCGGAGAGAACAAAACCGATATCCTGTGGATGGTAAGGACCCAAGTGTCTTCCAAACTTATCTAGGGGAGTTACGGCTACTGAAATGACCAGCCAACCCGAGGGGATATCAAATTGATCTGGTGGCAATGATTGAGTAAGGATAGTCGTTTCATCAGGATCGACTCCTACACGAACGAAATCGCTGATGGTTTTGGTTCTGGAAAATTGATATCCTCCGGTTGGAGCGGTTCCTGATGCTTGAAATTTGAAAGTATAAGTTCCCTCAAAATCCGTTTCAGTATACACGGAGGTATAAATTCCGTCATTTGTATATAAATCCTCACCCGTTCCGTCATCGAGTAAAGTAATCAAATCAGAATCTACTATAAGCGTATCTCTACCCATGTTTTCAAGAGCATCCTGAAGGTGAGAGAATTTCTGAGGATCACGATCAACATTCGTTGTGTCGTTTCGAGTGGGTGATGGCGAATTGCTAAGGATCTCTCCCACACCTTCTTCAGGAGTAACCAGCCTTGCGGTCACGGCAGCTCCTGTAACCGGGATTCCGTATTCTTTCATGAAGGCACGTAAAATGATGCGTCCGCCAGTTTCATGCTTCTCCCGATCAATTGTAAACCTTGTTACAAGAGTTGAGGTCGGAAGCGTGAGAACTGTTTTCTCATTCTCTAATGGTAATATGGATATACCGCCTACGTCTGTAAAAGTCGTTGCATCTATCTCACGAAAATCTAACATTCGCCAATTCGGAGCTGTGCTACTAAAACCTGAGTTTATGATATAGAAAGCATGGCCTTTTCCTAAAAAAAACTCATTATCAGTTCCCGGACTTGTTGGAGTTAATGTTCCGGGTGATCCTAATAAATTGAATCCAAAATAGTGCGGATTTGTATCGTCAAACGCCCAGATAAAAATAAAAACTGCCTTACTAACATCCACACCTATGTTGTATGTATTCGGATCAACAGGAGGTACAAGCTCTTCTTCTATATGACCTTCTACCAAGCTGCCAACAATTTGAAGAAAGAAGTGAGCTAAAACTAAGTTATCATCAGTCAATCGGTAATCCCCTCCAGAGACAAGTGCCAAGTCGCTAATTTCTTCTGGTTCAATGTTCGAATCCCTTCCTAATCCGACAGTATAAATGTTCATATTTGCGATGGATGAACTTGGATGTATTTGTGTGCCTATAGAAGATTTAATATTCGCATAATACCAAGCCAACGGTCTTGGTCCTCTATAAGATGTGCCAGCAACTGGATCCGGTCCACGATTATGTTTACCATCGGTTAAAAGTAAAATGATCTTTTTCTCATCAACCAGAGAGGGGTATGTCAGGATGAAGTTTACAAACTCTTCTACGGCTTTTGCCAGTCCCTGACCAATAGGTGTATAGTATGAATTTAATGGCAGTCGCCCTCTTGTGGCAAAATCAGCGGGAATCTCAGCAAAAACGGTGGTATTCACATCCTGAAGGTTCCAACCTGACTCTACGACGGTATTATCGGTTGAGGGATTAATCCACGAGAAGGTCACGATCCCGGCTTTGTCGCTCTCCGATGAAGTGAATTCGGTTTTAAATGCCCGTAGTGTTCGCATGAATAGTTCCGCAGAATTCAATGCGGCATCCCATTTGCCCGCAGTGTTCATGCTTCCGGAACGGTCGATGACCAGCATCACCTCGATTGGTTCTCGTATGACCTGAATTGTTATCGTTTTTATTGCACTTGTGACGGCTAATAATCCTGCGCTAGCAATCAAAGAAAAATGCCGATCTTCATCAGTCGTCAGACCAGTTGGTGCTGCATAGTTTGTATTCGGATCGGTAGGATCAGCAAGATCATCAAGATGATGGAGAGAACCATCCGGATCGTCAACTGCATTCCACTGAAAGGTAATTGAAACGCCTGTTGCTGGGGGGATAACAACATGAAAATCACTATCCGAGGTTCCCGATACAAATCCTCCACCCATCGCAATGGTCGCCCCTTCATTCACAACTTCGGGGGTTGTGCCTGAGTTAATTTGTGGAGGAAGATAAGCATCAGTGAATGTTCCGATACTGCCATTAATAATATTTACATCAACCTGAGTACAGGTAGAAGGAATTGATTTGATGGCAAATTTCCAATCCTCACCTCCAGATATTCCGACATCATAGGAGAAATTGATAGAAAAACTGTTACTCGATTCTAATCCGATTGAGATGTTTTTTGTTGTAAGTACATAGCTTGGTTCTGTGCCTATTGCAACACCAAGCTCGTTTAACCCAGTACCGTTCATAGCTAGAAAGACAGAACTAAAATTAATTGAAACTGAACATGTGAATTCAATAACTAACGTAGTTACATCATTTACAGTATGTGGCGTATTCAAATAAAATGAAAATTCTGTCGCGTTTTGAACTTGGATGTGAGTTGTTGATGTTGGCCCAAACGATTGGGAAAAACTATGTTGAACTATAATAAAAGAAAGAAATAACCAAACATGAAGAATTTTACAGCATTGTAATCCAGACGTTAATACTTTCATTTTGAACCACCTCTCTGGTTATCAGAATACATTAATTAATTTAAAATTGATTTATAATGTTTTCCTGAAATCTCTATTACTCAAGACCTCATAACCCGCTGCTCTTACTTTGATCCGTCCCGTTATAGCAAGAGCTGGTACAACCACACTTATAGTAAGACCATCAGCGCTCGATGTTCCCTCTACTTTTTTTACTCCAGCTGCTTTTGGCGTTCCATCGGAATTAAAATTGAATAGAACAAAAGCACGATCTACAAAATTCGTCCCGTCAATTATTAATTCCCCACCGATAGGCGCAGATCGTCTACTGAGATCTAATGGCCATGTGATAGTAGGAGTCGAAGGGGTAGGTACAACTGTAAAACTAACAGCATTGGAATCCCCTTCTGTGCTTGTTACAATCACGTCGACAGCACCCAGTGAAACACCATCTGGTGCAGTAGCTTCGATTAAAGTATCAGAAACAATTCTGAAATATTTTTCCTGATCAAGATTTGCAGAATCCATGTGTTCAGGTAGAAGAGGATCTGAATCCGTATCAGGTCTACCCTTGTAATCATGGCCGGTAGCATTGAATGGAATCGAAATTCCACCGATTGTTACACCTACATTTGTGGCAATTTCGAAATTATGACCGTGAATTATTACTGGTGCTCCGACAGGACCACTTGTTGTAGTAGAATCAAGGTTTGTTATTATCGGTGCAACAACAACAGATTCAGTTATCGAAAGAGTTAAGTCCACAGTTTGTGGTGAATTACTAGCTTCAGTACATTCTACCCGAATAGACGCATTATATTCATCACCTGCTGAGCCACTAATATCAACGACCGAAACTGCTATTGTAGAAGGCGCTGTCCCATTTGAAGGACTTAAAGAAAATCGACCTGCATCCGGACCTTCAAGAGTAGCTGTCCAATTTAGAGTACCTCCTCCTGTGTTTTCTAATATTAGATTTTTAGGATCTGGTAAATCTGGAGCACTCTCTTCTACAGTGAATGTCATGCCAGTCGGGATTAAGCTGACTACAGGGATAGTGGATACCGTCCCAATCCCCCCAATCTCGCGCTCAGTAAGATCATAACTCTGTATTCCAGTTTCATCAAGAATTACTTTACCCAGTATTATATCCATCATTGGGGTGCCTGTATAACTACCTTCCGAAGTTTTAATTACAGCCAGTTCTTTAAGGCGGGAAAAACCATGGAAACCGGCAACATCTTCCTCTCCATCTTCTATTTGATCATAACAGATTGTAAAATAAATTTCCTTTGTGTCTCCTACACCGGGAAGAGAGTGCCCAAGTTCAGTTTCAATATCTTTCTCAAAATCACTTAGAAGAATTATTTCTCTGCTTCTTATGTTGGTTTCATCACGGTCAAGAGCCATCCCCGGTTTAATTTTTATGATTTTGGTCCCGATATTGGCATCATCAAACTCCAGGCCATCAAGAACGCCATACTTATAAATAGCATAATTCATTCGCTGCCTAATTGTATAGTGGTATTCATGTGCTTCGTTAAAATCTTCTTTATTCAGAAATTGTCCTTGAAAATGATTCACGCGCTTATAAGCATCGATTTTTATTTCTGCCATAGTTTTAATACCTCCGTAAAAATTTTACATTTTTAGGAACGAAAAATTAAGGTGGTTAAGCCAATCTCACTCTTTTGGGAAATACCCACCTGAATGCCAGGGAATTTTGTTTGTTCGGTATCATAATAAAGTGAATAATAGGTATGAGCCGGCTTTTCAAAATTTACTATATCGTGTACATTGTTTTCGAATTCTCTTAATGAATCGATGTCTACAACTTCTACAATCAGAACAATCTTAACCGCAAAGAAATGTGGTTTATATCCTCCCAGACGTAAAACACCAGCGTAGATATGGGAAGTAAATCCCACTTGAATCTCAGGGATAATATCTTCGATTGTTACTTGTGGCCCCTCACCTATATATATTTGCAATATATGGGTCAATCCTTCTTTAGTACCCCGCTTTTTATATAGAGGGACAATATCAGCAATTAAGCGTCGTTTTCTCTTTTCGCTCCAATTTTGTCTTAAGGTCAAAGCCACCCAGTTGGCTAAATAAGAAACAAAATCTTGCTCACCAGTACTTAATCCAGGCGTATAGAGCGGATCAAAATAGTCATGAATATTATCAAGAATTTGCTCAACACCGATTACTTCTTTTTCATTACCAAACTCATCCATGACTTTGATCTTATCATCAACACCTGAGAGTATTGTTTCAAATACTTTTAGAAATTGAGTAATAAAATTAACTTTCTCCTTGGCGGCTATTTCCTGATAAATACCGGGTAAATATTTCAAATAAGTACTAGTTTGCTCTTCAATCATAGTAATTTAAATATTGAGTTAGAATTTTAATTATTTAAGGTACTACATCAATTGTTACAACTACTTCAGCTGCCTCAGGATCTGGCAACTCGTTTTCGTTTAATTCAATAGGTACGTCGCCGGGCTGTCCATTTAAAGAAAGCTGTTTTACATAATCAACACCTTCAACACCCTCTACCAATTGGTATAACTCAGATGGATACAAATTCCTACCAAAAGGCCAGCCCTTGCCATCAAAGCTGCCTTCCAATGGATGTAGAAATGTCTTTATTTTTTTTCCAATATTGGTTTGAAGTACGGATATATTCGTATCAGTTTTGCGATAAACTTCAATATTAATTGTAATGGGAATATATCTCGGCCTAACCACATGATGTCGTGTTCCCAAAAGCCTTCTATTTTCTAAAAATTTCCATACTTTATATATCAGTGTTGATGAGGGAATTGGTGTCTTTTCTTTCTCTCCGGTTCCTGGATCAATTTTAGGGAAAGGAACAATAATGATACTGATTTCACCCTCTTGCTCTTCGGTAGTCCATAAATTCAGGTTTCTGTTCGGCACAACCCTGGCACGCGCGATCTGATCTTCGGGTAATTGTGAAATCTGTAATTCATTAAACAATTCGGTTGTTAAAAAGACAAAATCATTTTCTGAAATCGCTCGATATCGTTCTTTTAGTTTTTGTAAACCAAGTATTTTTGCCTTTTCAATGGGAAAAATATTTATTCCGCCTTCAGCCTCTTCATTTGTTATCGATACAATACTTGTACCTGCAGGAATATCACCCGAGTATTCAAGACCACAGTCTTTACTAATCTTAACCTCGTCTCCAAGAACAATCTGATATTGAGTACAAACAATATCTGCCCCTGCCGGTGGTATTTGAAAAACACTGCCATCAGAAAATTTAAGCAGATAGGTTACATCTTCTACTGTATAACAATTTTTATAAGTAATTGTATGATCGAGCGGATTTTTGGGAGGCTCTTCTAAAAAATCCCTAACAAAAAACCATTCTACTCCGTCAATAAATATTTTAGGATTAGGATTGTAATCATCCACTCCCAAACCAGTATTTTGTCTATCAATTAAAACAGGTGAATGAGTAAAAGAGAATAGTTGATTGGGTGATCCATCGCTAATCCCAATAACTTCATCTTTTACCTCAGTACAGTTACGAGCCTGTAAAGAAATATTATTTTTACCTTCTGGAATAATATTGGATTGAAAGGTTTCAAAAATAAGCGAATTATCAGTTTCGTTAGAAAATTGGGATCCTTTTTTAATATGGAAGTCAGTATCTAAATACCTATTGAGTGTCAGTGTAATATCTACAATAACCGGCATAGGAGGATCCAATGCAAGTTTTAAAAAATTAGTAAAATTCTTTTCTGTAACAATATTCTGACGATAAAGAATCATTTCGCTTAGATAAGCGAGAAGCTCTATTAGTGTTATGCCAGGATCTGAGATATTATGATCTGTCCATTGAGGTGCGTACCTGGGAATTAAAGCACGCATTTCCGATACCAGATCTGCAAAGTTTCTATCATCTAAATTTGGTAAAGGTAAAGACATTAATCGTCTCCTCTATGATGACTCCATGTTAATTATATGAGTTCCTGAGTATACTAAATAATTTTCATCGATGTAAATCCGCTTTTTCGATTTATCAACATTACTAATAATTCCAATCTGGTATAAACTGCCTTCAGAATCAACAAACACATAATCTCCATTTGCAAATCCACGTATTTTTATGGATTCTATGTATTGATTTGGAGCAATCGGTTCATTTAGGATGGCACTAACACGACCATCAGATGTTGATATTTCACTTCCGCCTGGAAATGAATCAGTTGTTTGAAAAGGCTCAAAGAAAAGTATGTCTTGTTGAACTGATTTGATTGTTAATGTGAGGGTCTTTTCCTCATAACGAATGATAACCTCATCTTTGTCTTTAAAACCTTTTACCGCAATAGTTGTGATTTCAGTGTTCACCAGTATATCTTGAGCCAGAATCATAACAACTTTATTTTCATTATCCCTTTTAACACTACTTCCGGCTAAGAAATGAGAAGTACCTGTGAAAGGCTTTTCAAGAATTAAATAATGAATTTCAGGATTTAATT
Source organism: uncultured Cytophagia bacterium (assembly GCA_964539665.1). Classification (GTDB taxonomy): domain Bacteria; phylum Zhuqueibacterota; class Zhuqueibacteria; order Oceanimicrobiales; family Oceanimicrobiaceae; genus CAZIKB01. Next base: position 44,450 of record CAZIKB010000028.1, on the reverse strand, counting down.
GGGCGGTTTTTATATGGTCTACACCAATTGTTTCTTCGATAACTGTAAAAATTTCAGAAATAAAAATGTCACGACCAAATGGCCATCCTTTTCCTTCAGGTCCACCATTCAGAGGATGTAAGAATCTGGTCAAATTCTTGCCAACCTGGCTCTCTACTATTGGAGCCTGGTTTATATCCTCGGGTACTACTGTGGCCTCAATAGAAACTTCAACATAACCCGGACCGAGAATTTTGACTTGAGGTATCGCGATGGAAGTGAGAGTAGCCAAACCTCGCTGGTACAAATAGTTTTCCACCTGTCGGATTAGTGCGCGACTGGGAAACGGTTTAATTTCCCCTGGTTTATATGGAACAATAATTACCTTTACTTTTCCTGCTGTTGAGCTGTCCTTAGCCGAAATGCACTTGACCCTCGAAATGGCTGTAGAGCTTTGTTTCACCAGCCATTCATAGTCTTCCCAGGTAACAGCCCGATCACGATGTTTTAATGTTTGTGGCCCTCTTTCTTTCACTTCTTCAATTGTCTCGGCATCAGCGCCGCCTGCTGCTGCTTCGATATTGGTCACGCTATCTATGTATGGAATCGAGGTACGTAACTCATTGATTGTGTCAATGCATAAATTTTCAATAAAACCGCCCCCAAATTGATATTCGGTGCATTTTATATTATCTCTGCCTCTCGGTGGAATCAAGCCATTAACGCCGTCGCCAAAACTTATCGTTCCGGACACATGGTCTAAGACATAATCACGACTATCAGGTCCGGATGCATAAAAATTATCGACTTCGCGCCAACGAATCCAGACTTCGATAAGATTGCCATTTTCATCATAAATTTCCTGAATAGCATCATCGTCTTGCTTTTGTATAATAACTTCGCGTTCATCATCCGGTGGAGCTTCTAGTTCTCTAACCATTAGCTTTTGTCTCGGAAATACCGGAGATTGAGACAATTCAAATGTTTGATTTTCTTTTTCATTACTGGAACCAAGAATCTCATTTGGTACAGTCACTCTATTATAAGCCCAAACCGTGTTCAAGTAAATTCCCTGTATTTCAGGAGGTTCGATATATTCCCCACTCTCGACTCGAATCCTGATCCAATAATATTTGTTCTCGATCAGGTTAAACATATACCTTGAAGAAATATTATTTGGTGCCAGAAATTGAATCAATTCCCGCTCGCTGAGATAGCGAGTGGCATCTTCGACATCAAATTTTGTCCATGAGCTGCCGTCCCAATATTCCCAAATCAGAGTTGGCAACTCTTCTGGTGTTTCACTCGATTCCGTTGCTGAAACTATTTTCTCCATAATCGAAAAGTAGAGCGTAACTGGAAGAGTAGAAATATCCTGGTCGAAGCCCAGGTAGAGCAAAGACTTCATCTCCTCTAGAAGTGCAAATGGTTTGAAGGATTCGTATTCATTTGCATCATCAAGACCATGTTCAATATATTCAAAATTGTTGTATGAAAGACAATGCTGCAAATAAGACGGTATTGCTGGACTGTAAGTATAGTCCAATTTAAGTGAGCTAATAGATGGTGGTTTATAAGTTGCTGGTATAAAAATCCATTCTGTCTCTTCATCATCCTCTAAGGCTATTTTTTCTCCTTCTACTATTTTATACTTTACACCATCTTCTGTAACTACTATATAATGTTCAACAACGGTTATCTCTTGATAAGTGGCTTCCTTACCATAATCTCCATCAATAATGCGAACTCGAATCCAATAGTTCTCCTCGTCATAAACTTTTGTCAATTCAATTTTCGGGCAATCAAATATAACCTCACCATCATTGTTTGTAAAAGCCTTCGTTGTATCTGATATTAAGGAGCCTGTTACAATTCCATCTTGTTTCGTGTCTCCAATGATATCCCATTTCTTCCCATCCCAGAACTCCCAGCGAACTTTAATATTCTCGGTATCAGGTGTAGGCAATCCCTCTGATAAGACAACTGATATCGTTATTCGCACTCCTTCTTTGGAAAAGACTTCTTGTGAGCTTATTCGAAACGTATCATTGAATTTCGGTTTTTCACCAAATGGAAAATAATCTTTGCTAAGATCATTGGGCATATTATTAGTGAAAGCCAGATCAAGGCTAACTGGCTCTACAGGTTTAATAACTATATTTGCAGTGATAGTGTCAATTTGAGGGAGATTGTCTCTGGGAATTGAAGTGGTTAACTTGGCTATAATCCAATTATTTGTCCAGCTTTTAAGTAAACCGCTGTTTTTTTCAATACCAGTGACAGTCTTTTTGAAAATTTCCGAAATTATGTCAAATGTAATTTTGCCGGGATTAGTCAAGCCGTTTGTCTCATCGATTGTACCTTCTTTAATTGATATTTTATCAGTTTGTTCATCGTCAATATAGTGATACCATTCTATTTCCCAGGGTACAGCAGACAGAATCGTACTTTCACTGATTTCAAAATCGAGTATCACGGTTGATGGCTCTGTAAATCCGAAAATCTGGTCATGGCCTAATATCAGCAGGTGTGTAATAGGATTCTTTCCCTTGAATATATCGAATGTGCCTTCCTTATCTTCAATAAAATATTCGGAATGGTCGGAATAGCTGTCATTATTTGGATCCACACTAAAAGCTCTAACCAGATTTGAGGTGATTACATTGATGTTTTTCACAGTTTCAAAAACCACAGCCGGTTGTTCTTCTGTTTGAGCAGTTGCCACCTGCGTACCTGCTGGCACTGAACCGCAAGTAGCACTGCCTTCGGCTAAAGTAAATTTTAACGGTGCACGGGCAGCTTTAGGCGGTGATAATGAAACGCCAACCATATCGAGAAAGGCGAGAAAGTTTTTATCAGGCACCTTGTTCAATCGCTGTAGGATAATCTGAACGAGTCTGGCGAATATTTGAAAAATTGCCGTTGTTGTTCCATCTGATTTAAATTTCTCAAATTCTGACGGAGAAATTTGAAGGTATTTCGCTGCTAAACTTTCAGCCTGTAGAATAATATCATTTAATGTACGCTTGTCTATTTTTGGCGACACGATTGCCATTATTCCACACCTCGGTCAAGATAAAATGGGTACACCAGGTTAAACACATTGTTTGTTTTTCGAACTCGATATTCTATGTTTATATTCAATTTGTTTCCCTCTTCAAAATCTGGTTTGGCATTGACATTAATATCTTCAATTCGTGGTTCCCAGTTGATCAGTGCATCTTGCACATGGTAGTTAATTAAACCTGCAGTAGCGGTATCATTGGCTGCAAAAACCATTTCATGGATGCCGCACCCAAAATCGGGACGCATCACCCGTTCGCCTTTTGCTGTTCCTAAAATAATCCAGATGGACTCTTTAATGTCGTCTTCATATTTGGATAGTGCAATTTTACCATCTTCTAAGCTTAAAGGAAATTTTAATCCAACACCAAAAAAATCTGTGTATTTCATATTATTTGTCCTGTTGTCATTAAAAACAAAAGTTTCCCCTTATATTTGAGTTAGCCAGATGGACACCACCATTAAGATTGAATTCTTCTCTGATGATCTATTTCGGTCATACACTTTCAGACAAATTATCCTCCAATCATCACTGTACCCACAGCCATCACGGTGCCAACCGGCATGTCGGCTGGATCATTACAGGTCTCAGCCATGTCACCGTTTCGTGCCGCCATTTTTCCGTTGATCTTTACTGTTGAACTGCCAATTTTTATCGTTGCCTTATTAGATGGAGGGCTTTGAAATGGACCACCCTGAGGAATGTGTGGCGGTGTGTTGGAAGCCGTACTATCTACGGTGGCGGCCGGCATTCCCATTATATTCACATCACTGCTTAATGCATCATCGATCATCCCGGTAAAGGGATGGGGGAGTGGCGTGGGCACAGGGCTTGGAACAGCAGGAATCATAACAATATGTATATCCGTAGCAAGCACCTGATCCCCTTGTTTTGCAGCAGGTTGTCCCATGAACTAAATTCTCCTCTTTATGCTAATGTTAGTTTAAATTAATAGCAGTTCCTTTAACATTCATATTGCCGTCGGCTTTTAAATCCATATCCGCACCAGCTTCAATTTTTGCTGCGGCTGATGATTTGAGTTCTAACTCTTTACAATCCATAGTTATTTTTCCGTTTGGAGCCGATATTTCAATATCTTTATCACTGGTTATTATAATCGAATTGTTTTTTGTATCAATAGTGATCATATTTTTTTCAGATTTATCTATGATATCAATTTTTTCCTCACCATCCGTATCATCTAATACAATTTTATGGCCGCTTCGTGATTGTATGAGCCGAATATTATTTTTACCATCTTCATTAATCTCGGGCGGTATATCCTTACTATTCCATAAACTACCTAAAATATATGGCCGATTTAAATCACCATGTTCAAACACCACCAGCACTTCATCCTCTACTTCGGGCAAGAAAACCATTCCTCTTTCTTTTCCAGCCATTGGGCTCACAATTCTCGCCCAATAACTCTCATCATCATCAATCAACCAGGGAAATTTTACTTTAACTCTTCCCAATTTATCCTCATCCTGATTGTTAGTGACCACTCCCACAACAACACTATAAATTCGACCACTATCATTAATTAGTCTGTCAGGTGTTTGAATTAATTCCCAAAAATTCATGAAGCGTTTCTCCTTACGCTAAATGAGGTCATGTATATCCCATCCTCAATAGTATGAGTGGATGCGGATATATAATATGAGCCACTAAAACGCTCTCCCAAACCATTGAGTTTAACGACCGTACCAGCTTTAATTTCAGGAGTACCAATGCTGAGTCCTTCTCCTGAAATATAATTTAAGGCATGTTGGTTGTATTTTGCTTTGGCAATATTTTCCGCTTCCGCCTGACTTGTCATATCTAAATTTCCGATAATTATTTTTGCTTCTCCGAAGATACTATCGCTCACTGATGGACCTGAATTTTTACCTTCCATAGATGTTGTTTCATCACCAACCTTGGCACTACTCACCACTTCTTTTTTAGATTTTGTGTCCCAATACCTGGCTTCCACATTGGTTAGTTGAAATGCCGTGCTTAATCTTGGATTGAATTCTCGTAAGGTTCTCTCATTTTCTCCAAAACTAAGTTCAGCCACCGGGCTGGCTGTTTCGGCTGATTTACGAAAATTAAGTTTTTTCTTATCAACCGAAAGTTCATATCCAATCGCCTGTGCTCTTTCGAGTAAAAAATCAAGATTAGAAAGATTATTCTGAAAAATATAAGGATGGGTAATCTTTGTATCCTCAACTTCTGCCGTGAGCCCGTTTTCCTGGGCGATTTTTTCTGCAATCTGACTGTCTTTCATTTTTTTAAAGGAACGGGTCATCCGGCCACGGCACAATCGATGCAGACGACTGTAACCCCGTATAGTCATAGTTAATGCCTCTTCTTCTGTAAATTCCGGTTCGATTCCGGTAATCTCACCTGTCATCATTTCCTGAGTACCACCTTCATAACCCATTTTTATCTTAACTTCACTGCCTTCCTTAAAGAGATCGGCATCAATATATTTTAATTCTTGCGTGTCACCGTGTCCGATACTGACATGAAACTCAAACATAGCTGGTGTATTGATCTCATCACTATAAGTTATTGCATGAACATCTAGCATCTGCTCAGGAGAAAGCAAACTGCCGTTAATTTCTACTTCAAAATAACTTATTATTTGTTCAATTTCCGCTTGTTCAGGCATTTTTATCTATTCTTTCTTTTTATTCCAGTGCTGGTAAAATCAAAACCTGGCCTGGTTTTAATTGCCTCGGATTCACAATTTTATTTTCATCAGCAATATGCCGCCAAAGATGAGGTGAACCGAACTCTTTGTCCGAGATAGAACTTAACCGATCACCTTCTTTAACAATCCAGATTTTTTCCGGATCACACGGCATTGTACCTTTTGCTTCATCTTTAGCAGTGGTAAATTGTTTCATACTTACCGTTAAACGAGCTCTTAAAGGAATTCCATGGCGGGAAAATAATGTAAAATTTTGCGTCACCTGCACCAGGACACCTTTAAAACTGAGTTTCCCCCATGAAAACAGACAAATTGGAGGACGAGTAGCTTTCCCTACTTCAACAAACGGTTCGGTTAGTTTCACTATCTCTTCAGTGAATTTACGCACATCTGTGTTGTCTTCATAAGTATCGAAAAAAAGTTCGAAAGAAAGATCTTTACGACCCTGTTCTTTAAATTGTAACTGAGGTGTGGTTTTTTGCCTCTTTTTATCACTCCAGGTGACTCGCTTGGCTATCGAATATTTTTCCGGATTATATTGAAGATGAATTTCTATATCTTTATATTTCTTATCAAGAACCTTAAGAGTCGCCTTATTATTATTTTTCACATCACCCATTTCCCCCTCCTTTCGCGTTCGATAGTTAATTTCTTTTTTATGTGTAAATATACTTTCTCAACAATTTCATCAATATCTCGTTCTGGTGGAGAAATTTCTGATGTTTCAACATTTTCATTAGACTCTATGCTTTCATTGAAACTTGTGGCAATAATATCAGATGAGCCAGCAGCCGGCTTTAATTGGGGAACAGCGGCAAAATTAAAGTTAGGTTTGGATGCTGCTGGTGATACAATATTTGGACTCTCAACAATTTTACCCTGGAAAAAAGGTGTTATTGCTTCCCGCTGGGGAGCGCCTGGTAGCATTGTTTTTGAATTATAGAATTTATAAATGGTATTTTCATTGGTTAATGCCTGACTTTCTAATGATTGATATGTCGATGAATTCATCCCGCCTTTCATAAATGGTCGTCCGATTTCTTCTTGTTGTTTTACATGGGTAATTTCATGTCCTAATAGTGCCATCCCTTCCGGATTAGAAAGGTTAAACTTACCACTGGCAAAAAAGATGTCCCTGCCAACAGTTAAAGCATCGGCATTAAAAGATTGAGCCAATGAATTGGCGATAAAATCTGTGTGAATCCGGATTGAAGGGAAGTAAAAATATCTTTTAACAAAATCAGAGTAAATATCATTTTCCTCATCGCCCACTAAGGCCTTGTCAGAAAAAGATAAATCAGGGGCTTTAAGGTTGCTTTTTGTAATATCCGTATTTCCTAATATCGTCTTTTGTGAGTTTGAAAATATATTTGAATTGACAGGTCGAGAAATTGAATTTTGCATTAACCGTGTCGGTTGTTTTGTATCCGATGGAATTACTTGTACAGAGGGATTCACTCTCTCTGCAAAAACAATATTAGGTTTAATGATATTTTTGAAATCTGTCAGTTCATTTTGCCTGTAAACAAATCCATCTTGAAATGAACTTTTTGGAAAAACCTTTTTGTTCTTTATAAAAGACAAAGGTTCTAAGGAAAACAATTGGCAGATATCCGAAAACCTTATGATAGAGGTCACTTGTCTATCGACATCTTTATTAATAAATGGGAATTTAGATTGTTTACCAACAGATGATGTTTGAAGCTGGTTTATAGATGATATTTTAATGTTCTTGACAATAGATAAAGGTATTAATTTTGGTCGAAGGTTTAAATCTGAAATCCATTTAAATGGATTCATGTTTTCAAAGATTCTGCTACCACTATTTATAACCAGGGGGAATCCAAACTGATCACCGGTTACATCCATTTGTTTGGCTTTGATTGCTGAAACTTGACTTTTTACGGCAAAAAGAGGATGTTTTAAAGTCAATCCATGGTCTAATTCCGGCACCCTATTTAGTGAATTTTCTAATTCTGATGATGCTTCATTACCTCTGAATGGATGAACTTGTCCGCAAGATAAATCAGAATTTTTCCAGACTGGAGTTTTGAAAAATCTAAACTGAGGCTTTGATCCATTTAAAAAATTCGAGTAAATAACTTGTTGAAATAGCAACGGAAGCAAACCAGGGATAGAAATAAGCAAACTGCTTTCCACCGGTTTTAAGCGTTGAAAAAATGTTAGACTTAATAAGTGATTAACTCCTAAAGATTCTATAAACTCATGGATATGTGAAGTGAGTATGCTTTGAGAGCTCTTCACCATATTTCGAGGAAAGCCAAGATCAATAAATGTAATAAATTTTTCAGGATATATCTTAATTTTTTTTGAGTCCATGATGAACCAATTCTAAAGTTTCAATACCAACTGCTCCCTGACCTGCATTAAAATCCGGGCCCACCCATTTAACTGGATAAACGTCTATAAAATCCCAACGCCATTTTGGTTTGTCTTCGTCATCCTGCAATATAATTGAGCAATTACATCGTTTGAATTTTCCATTAACAACCTCTTGATGCCATTTCCACAATTCTTGAGAATCTGTTAAACCACGTTTGAGTGTAATTGTCTGATATTTAGACATTTTGGGGAATTTATGTACAAAATCATTGATTCCTCCCTCACGGTACTCTTCAACCTCTGTCTCTACCTGAAGCCCTGAGCACTCAGAAAATCCGGCTTCAATAATACCCTTGAGTTCAATTTTAAAACGAAATGCAATATATGGATCTTTGGTTTTTCGTTTCTCGTTTGGTGGTGGCATATAGAATAACTCCTAAGATATATTTTTTTTCATTTCATCCGAAATTTTTTGGTTAATATTCGATATTTGTTCAATCCATTTTTGCCGTTCTCGATGTTCGAGATTCATTACATTCTCTAGTGGCCAATGAAAGTGGTAAGCGATAAAGGCTACCTCCTCATAAATTCTATCGAGGGAGTAGCCGGCTATTCCCCCCCCAAATGATTCTCAATAACCTCAAACCTATGCTCACATTTTGGACATGCGGCTTTTAGCGCCGCTGTGCCATTTTCATTAATCCTCCTATAAAAATCCTGCAGGAAAGCAACATCGGCCGAAAAAAGACTTTCAATAATATTCGGATTAATATAATCCAGAGTTCCTAATTTGGTAACTACTCTCGAAAATAGAATGATCATCAAATAGGCTTGATTAGCCTGAACCCTGGGATCTTTCATTGGTAAAATTTCATCGGCTGCTGTTGCCAAACGCATTGTACCTTCATTGTGAAGATTTCCATCTTTGTCCACATAACCTCTCGGCAGCGTGAATTCAAATTCTGTTTGAAGCATGTTGAATTTCCTTTTATTAAATAATTCTTCGAATTAAATAAATTATTTAATCCTAAACTGAGTGATTTTAACCTTAAAATTGCTATAAGTTCAGGAGATGCCCGACTCGGCGGACATGACAGCTTCATCACTTCGGATTAAAGGTCAATCCCTTGAATGTGGGAATCTCCTCAGGCTATAAACTTTATTATGAACAGGCTCTTAAATTTAGGCTAAAACTAACAATGAATAATTTAACCTATTTTACGCGTTCATAATGTTCGGCTACGAGTTCCAGAGTTTCAATTGCGACTTCGTTTCCTTTAGCGCTAAAATCCGGTGGATCATATTTAGTTGGCCAACACTCAAAAATGTTCCATAGGCATTTATCAGCGCCTTCTTCATCAATTAAAGTAATAGTGATATTCTTTCGATTACCTATGGCACCTTTATCAGTGACAGCCTTATACCATTTATATAGATCCAATGAATCTGTGATGCCCCATTTCAAAGTAATATTTCCATATTTTGTCATTGTAGATAATTTTCGTTGATGAGTAGGATCTGTACCCTCACGATATTCAGTGGCTTCATTCGAGGATTCTGCAAAACTACACTCACTAAATCCTCCCTGCTTAATGCCCTTAATCTCCACATGATAACGAAATTGGCGATAAGGATCAGTTCTGTCCGCCATAATTTATACCTCCGGTTATTATTTTCAAAAAAATAATTAAATCTCTATCAATTTTTTATTAGTACATGAATGACGTTGTTGAAAAATCCCTTATTCCTGGAATTCTGTGTTCTTAACTTCAATATTTAAGTTAGTAATATTTCCCAAAATGGACCAAATCAACTATGTCATGAATCAATTGCTTTGTTAATTCGATAGTTAGGATTCTCTCGTCATTTGAGTTATTCTGAAAATAACAAATTCTGCTGGTTTAACCGGTGCAACACCAATATCAATATACAGTCTACCAATAGCCTGCATTTCCGGTGGATTATTCTCACTATCGATTTTCACAAAGAACGCTTCTTCTGCTGACAATCCAAATAAAGCTCCGCTACGCCATACAACAGTTAAAAATGCTTTAACATCACGTTTTACAGATTCCCATAAAGCAGGGCTATTTGGCTCAAACACGATCCATTGAGTGGCTTGATCAATGGATTCTTCTATAAATAGAATTAATCTGCGTACATTGATATAGGTCCACTCTGGATCGGACGATAGAGTCCGTGCTCCCCAAACGTTTATTCCTGAAGCCGGAAAAGAACGGATTACGTTGATCCCATTCGGATTAAGCAACTCCTGTTCACCGTGCGTCGCCATGTATTCAACGCCAACAGAGGAATTCAAATAACCATCCAGCGTACCTGCTGGTGCTTTGTGTACACCTCGTTTTATATCGGTTGCTGAATATGTTCCGGCGAGAGCGCCACTTGGTGGCACTAATTTATTGGTGCCAGTGAGTGGATCAACCACTTTGATCCAGGGATAATACAATGCACCAAATGAGGAATTGAAAGCATTACCCGAATAATCACCTGTCGCTTGTTTAAAATCCAGGGCCTCCATAGGTGTTATGCCAAGAGGTGCATCAGCCACATAGAAGCAATCTTTTCGATTTTCACAATAAGTCAAAGCACCGAGGATTGCCTCCCGATCACCAGGTCGGTCAGGAATCGCCAATATGTTAATATCATCAACGGTATCAAAGGCATGTAAACCATTTTTTGTTGCTTCATCGCCCAAAAAATCGATATCTTTTAAACCCAATGGGACATCAACTTCTGAATAGGCTGTCTTCGATGGTACAGTATCAGATATTTTATCAACTTGAATATATCCTGAACTCCCGTTAATTTCTCTTTCAACAGTTGCCATCGTCAAATCATCAAACACATCGACGTCTGTCTCAGCCCAATTCACGATCAATTTGAATTGATTTGCATGACCTGAAGTAGCATTGTCAATTGTAATTTTCACACCATCTCTAAGTGAACTAACATTTATGCATTCAATAGTTAATGTGTCATCTTTCAACATTAAGCCTTCCAATCCATCCCAGCCGCCAACTAATTTATAAAATGATAATGCTGTTGCAACTTTATTAAGTGGACGAGTATTACCGAGAGGATCAACCTTGATATATTTAGAGACGCCATTAACTTTGCGCTTGATATCCGAAATGGTCATATTATCCCATTCTTCCACTTGAACTCCTGATTGTAATATCGAAAGACGAAATCCGCCTAACACTGAAACATCACTGGCATTTGTAATTTCTAACATCAATTTATTTTGTAGTGCTGTAACTAATAAGAAAGATGGCTTAATATTCAGAATAGTTCCGTCTGCTCCAACTGCCCAACCATTGTCCGAATCGACAAAATAAACATTTGTTAAATCTGAAGTCACTCCTGCTTGCACAAGCTGATTCGTCCAGTTATCACCTCCGTCTGATGTCACCAATATTGTAGCGCTATCACCAACTGCCCATCCATCGTTTGAACTAATAAAATGAACGTCTGTCAAATTAGGAGTCCCTGCTGGAACTGATGTTGGCATCACCCAGTTAACTCCTCCATCAATTGTCAACCAAATGGTTCCAGCAGCTCCAACTGACCAACCGTTGGTGGCGTCATAAAAATGAACGTTTGTTAAATTTGGAGTCCCTGCTGGAACTGTTGTTGGTACCGCCCAGAGAACCCCGCCATTAGTTGTCAACCAAATGGTTCCAGTATCTCCAACTATCCAGCCGTAGCTGGCGTCATGAAAATGAACGTTTGTTAAATTTGGAGTCCCTGCTGGAACTGTTGTTGGTACCGCCCAGAGAACCCCGCCATTAGTTGTCAACCAAATGGTTCCAGTATCTCCAACTATCCAGCCGTAGCTGGCGTCATGAAAATGAATGTCTGTAAAATTTGGAGTCCCTGCTGGAACTGTTGCTGGCTCATCCCAGTTAACTCCACCATCAGTTGTCAACCAAATAGTTCCAGCATCTCCAACTATCCAGCCATAGCTGGCGTCATGAAAATGAATGTCTGTAAAATTTGGAGTCCCTGCAGGAACTGTTGCTGGCACATCCCAGTTAACTCCACCATCAGTTGTCAACCAAATAGTTCCAGCATCTCCAAC
>CAZIKB010000028.1:0-32161 GCA_964539665.1 uncultured Cytophagia bacterium | reverse complement strand
TAACTCCACCATCAGTTGTCAACCAAATAGTTCCAGCATCTCCAACTATCCAGCCGTTGCTGGCATCATAAAAATGTACGTCTGTTAAATTTGGATTCCCTACTGGAACTGTAGTTGGAGCAATCCAGGTATCTCCTCCATCAGTTGTCAACAAAATGGTTCCACTGTTTCCAACTGCCCAACCCGTCAGATCATCAATAAAAGTGAACGCAGTAATATCTTCCGTAATCCCACTTTCCTGCTTAATCCATGGAATCGCTTCAAACTCGCCAGCTGATCGAGCTGGTCGATTTAATGGTGGTGCTGATGAATTTATTTCATTTTTTTCTACACTAATGTTTTGAGAAACTCCATTAATGTTTGCTTCGGCATCAGCAATTGTCAATTCTTCATACACTTCAACTTCCCTGTCTCTATTCCAAACAATTAGATTAAATTTATTTGCAGGATCTCCTTTTGCTTCGTCGATTTCAATCCAAATATCGTCACTCCAACTCCCTTCACTCAAAGCGTCTACTTTTAAAGTATACTCAAGTGTACCAGCTCTATCTTCTAAAGTAATATTTCCTGCTTTAGCATCTTTAATTGCCGGTATTGCCGAATAATCATAATGGCAGGTGCGCACCACATAACAGCGGGTGCCTCCCTCTGCAAAAAATTGATTCACTGCATTTGCCAGGTAGCCATAAGGAATATACGTTCCAAATGTTTCTACAAATTGTGTCCAATTGGTAATTAGTTTTGCGTCGCCAATAGGACCTTTCTGTGCAATACCAACGAAGGCGCCGGTGGCTGTACCCACACCCTCAATTGGTTTGGCGCCGGGTATTTCTTCCATATAAACGCCGGGAGTTAAATATTGTGGCATGATTTATACCTCCTATGTTATTTATTTTTTTTAATATTAACTTTTTCCTTAACCTCTGCTGCAGGCTTAACTGCAAGGGCCTCTTTCACTTCTTTCTTTTCAACTTTTTTCTTACTCTCATCTAAAGGCTTAACTGCAAGGGCCTTTTTTACTTCTTTCTTTTCAATTTTTGCTTTCGCCGGTTTATCTTCTATTTTCTTTGCTACACCTTTTATTTTCACCAATCTAAGAATACCTCTTGACTTTAAAGCTTGAACCTGGGGAGATTTTTGTTCCCTTGCTGTTAGCGCAACTGCCCTGCCGGCAAGCAAATGGACAACCTTTCCCTTACCCACGGTTAAGATTACTGGTTGCCCACTTTCATTTCTACAGATTTCCATAATTTTACCTCCGCTAAATAATATAAAATGTTATTTATCAATTTAGGTAATCGTTAAAAGATCCTCTTATTGATGCTTACTTTTACACTGGTTCAAGTTCAATTGTGTAATCCCCATCATCTTTCAATACATTAATTTTAACTTCATCTTCTATGTATAAATCAGCATTAGCTCTAAAGGTATATTCTATTGAAGGATCCTCACCATAGGATATTTTTGTAAATGTGTAATAACCATCTTTATCCGTTATTACTGTTCTGCCCAATTCAACAATAGTTACTGATGCCCCACCAATGCCAATTATCGGATCTGAATCTTTTACTATAACTCGCCCACCAATTTGTGCTAAATACTTTTCCTTGCTTTCAGGTTGTCCAATAAGCTCATCGTGAAGAATTTTAGCAGAAACTTCAGGTCCAATGTCCATTTCTCTATCTAAGTCCATTGCAATAGTTACCATTAAATTAAAGAAAGGCCGTGGTGGCGTACCTAAAGCTGCCCAGTATTCACCCGGCTCTTTCACGCCATTCATTTGCGCCACCCACATTGGTATCGAAAATGGCTGATAGGATTGATCGTGGTCGTCAAGCCAGTGCGCTGGTAAAAAACTCTCAGGGAGCATTGGAAAACGACTCAACCACTGCATAGCCTGACTGATCAATTGATGTTCTTCTGCCGGTTGCGAATCATCAGTTTTTATTGACCATGCAGTAACCATATAGGAACAATCAAAACGCAATGGTTCCAATTTTCGAACATATGAACGTCCAACTCTCTCAATGATGGGGTTAGGGCGCCGAAGTTCACGATTTTCATGTAGATCATAGAGATACATATTAATGGAATTTTGAGAATATTCAAAATGTTCATCAGGTATCTTAAAGCTCACATCAGCATTTTGCAATTCTGCTGGTGCACCAGAATCATCTAGAATACTCTTTAGCACTGTATCCAGCTCATTGATCATAACTTCTTTTTTCCATTGTTTAACGATTCGACTAACTCTTGATTAAGAATCTTATTTCCAAAATCGAGCCATACTTTCCATTTTTCATTATTGCTGCAATCGAAGCCACGACATGGTACAGGTCGTTGATCACGTACAGTGCATTGAAATTTCTCTCGATCCAGATGCACGCAATAGCCATCATCATCGTGACCGATCAAGTACGGTCGGCCAAAATCCCATCGGATGATTCCTTCCTCCACGTCCTGTTTAGACAGGGCAAAGGGGAATTTGCAGCAGATGGCTTTGCAGATAGGCTGCCGGCTCAGACAGTCCACACAGGCTTCATCTTTGAATGTGTATTTATCATATTCCGGATCCTGGTACATAAGTCCGAGGCCGCTTTCGGTGAAATTCTTTACTAATCGTGTTGCTACTTGTTTTTTGCGTTCGTCCAGTTCCTCGATGGTTAGTAGGCTTTTTTCATTAAGTAGTTCAATTAAGCTATAAAGGAACGATGTGCTTTCCAAAGTTTTACTTGTGTTATCGTTGATGCGAGTGTGACAGTATTGAAGGCCTTTTGCTATTTCATGAACTAAGTTGCTGTGGCCATTATTTTCTGTGTTTTTAGCAAAAGATTGATTTTGTTTTGCATACATGGTTGAAGTTACTTCTTTGAGTTTAGAGCTCACTGTATTATTTCCGGATTATTGAATAAGAAATTTTATTATCAAATGTCTGTTATTACCCTTTTCCCATTTCATAATGCCAATCTTCAGTAGTTTTACTGTGGAGCACTGGTCGCGTCAACCCAAATTTAGAAACCACTTTTTTTGCTAAATCACTATAAGAACCGCGCGCAACGAATTTATCAATTTTTGCCAACGCAGCACTTAATTTTTTAGGTCTTTTAGCATATTTTTTCTTAATGCGATTTTTCAAATTGTCCAGAGCTGCCGGATCTTTTACTTTTCCCTTATCTTTCCAGGGAAATACAGCATCGATAGCTAATCCTGTAGCGTGACGAGTTACACCTCCCTTGAATGTGTTCGGCTCCCTTTCTTTTGTTCCTTTTCCATAGCCTTCAGCAGCTAATGCACCAATCCATGCCCTTTTTGCATTTTTTAAAACTTGTTTCTTAGTCCACCCAGGCTGATACCAAACGTTATTATCTTCATCTCTTCCGATCTCGCCTCTGCTGTTGGTTAATTCTTTAAGTTTCTTCATTGACACGTTACCCTGGCGAATTTGATATGCTGTACTCCATTTATGTGCTTTCCTGAGAGATCTCATACCACTTGTGAACCAGACATTGCCGGATACAATATCATTTTCGAGAGCATAGTTCGCCATTCGTTTCATTTTATTTAGCAAACCTTTGTTTATCGGTTTGCCATCAAGTATGGTATGAAAATTTTTTCCTACAATTATTTCATAGTTCGATCGGGAGGGTATCGATGGTAATGCGTCGTCTTTTGTTGAAGGTATTGCTTTTCCCTCGTTACTTTCAGACCGATCTAAACCCGGTAATAGAACAAATTTCCCGAGATAACTATAGATGGCACTTAGTGTAGATAACCATGTGAATTCTGTTTTTTTTGTTAACTTAAGTAACGGTCTGATTACATTGTTTCTAATTTCTATCCATTCCTTTGCCTCAGGCGATCCTGGTTTTAATCGGGTTTTCGGATCTATCTCTGATTTTCTCCGAAAAAATACTCTATTTGTTAGTATAGTTGCATTTGTTATGCCCCGTGATATCCACTGTTTCACCAAGTCTTCTTCGTTGTCGGCAGGCTTTGCTCCAACAGAACGTGTATTAAATAATTTTAATTGAACAATATTCTTCTCATTTGATGAAGTACTACTTGTATAGTTTTTTTCTGTCCTTATTAGATCACTTTCCCTTAAATCTTCTCCTTCCATTTCAATTTGGCGCTGTATACTGTCATCTATCATCCTGGTCTGGATTTCCTTTTCTTTATCATCATCTTCAACCTGACACTGAATGAGCCCTTCATCTGCCTTTTGTTGTACAATCTGCGCCATTCTTTGAATCATCCATTGGTTTATTTCACCTGGCTTTTGTGCAAATTTGTTCCCATACTTAACATCACTAGACTGGCGTTGAAGTTTTGCTCCCGTTTGTTGAAGCACATGTGTTAATTCATGAGCCAGTATTTTTCTACCGCTGGAACTACTGGGATTATATTCACCCTGTTTAAAAAATATATTTTGCCCGGCTGTGAAAGCGCGGGCATTTAAAGTACGATTAAGTGAATCTGCTCTGGCGTCATTATGCACTCGCACACCACTAAAGTTTGTGCCGAAACGTGATTCGAAAAATGAACGATCGTGTGTATTTAATGATTGACTTCCCCCCCCGACTTGTATTAATCCGGGATTCAATATTTGCAGTATTATGCTTTAATCCAGGATTACCAGGGATTTTTTTAGGTTGAAGGATTTCTTTATCATCTTCTTCAATTTGCCTTTGAACTAACGGGGCATTTTGCATTACATGAGATTTCTGTTGATTTAACTCCGCATCTTCCTGTTGTCGTTGCTTGTGTGGCTCCGACATTTGTGTTATTTGCTCTGCAACATGATCTGCTTCTTGTTCATATTTATCCCCTGGTTGACCTATCCTTAACTTGGTCTGAACAAGATTTAATTCCTCGCGTTCTTTTTTCTCATCATCCGACTGCAATTGAATAGATTCATCCATTTTTGCCTGGATTGGTCCTTCTTCCTCCTCTTGCCGTTGAACTGATTCATTTATTTTTGTCTGAATCGATACTTTTTCATCTTCACCATCAACTTGTCGCTGAACTGTGGAGACATTGTCAACATCCTGTTTCATCATTCGCTGCAAAAACTGGTTTCCATGTGTTTGCTGCAGCCTGGTAAAATGAGCCTGTTGTTGATTGTCAGCCATTGGACGTGATAAATCAGGCATTAAATTCAAATTTATCAGTTTGGCTACAGGTTCTTTTGGTTTAACATAATGCTGTTTTTTTTCTTTTTGAAGGATTGATGTTGAAGAAGATTTTTTGCTTATAAATTGTTTAGTTTGCATTGCTTCCGCAGTATTATTATTTTAAATATCAGTTTTAATGTTGAACCAATTCATAATACTCTTCAAAATCGGCTTTTACACATAGCTTACCTTTTTTTTGTAACTCTCTTTTTGTTGCCTGTATCACATGTTCCATAGTCACTATGAGCCCATCATCAGCCGCATAAAAGGCCGCTGCCAGGGCAATATTTTTAATGTTTCCCCCAGACACTTTAAATTTTCGTGCTAAAAATTTATAATCAATATTTTTTTCCAACGGAGTCTCTTTTGGAAAAATATTCTGCCAGATACTTAAGCGATATTCTTCTTCAGGAAACGGAAAATCTATAGTAAAACGCATCCGCCGTACAAAAGCCTCGTCCATATTTTTGCGTAAGTTTGTTGCCAGAATAACAACTCCTGTATATTCATCCATTTTTTGTAACAGATAGCCAATTTCGATATTTGCGTAACGGTCGTGCGCATCTTTCACTTCAGAACGTTTGCCGAACAAGGCATCGGCTTCATCAAAAAAGAGAATAGCGTTGCTGGTTTCGGCTTCTTTGAAGATTTTGTTCAAATTTTTCTCGGTTTCACCAATGTATTTGCTAACCACAGTGGAAAGGTCAATTTTGTATAAATCTAGATTGAGTTCATTGGCCATAATCTCGGCGGTCATGGTTTTGCCAGTGCCGGAGGGGCCGGAAAAAAGCACATTCAGTCCTTTACCCAATGACAGTTTGCGATCAAAGCCCCAGTCGCCATAAACAACGTGTTTGTATTTGACATGATTTGTAATTTCACGGAGTTGCGCCATCTGGTCCGAGGGCAGAACGATATCTTTCCATTTATATTTAGGCTTAATTTTATGTGCCAGAGTTTTGAGTTTTTGATTAGATTGTGCGCGGCAACCTTCATAAAGGTCATGGATATTTATCTGCCCATTTTCAGGAGACCGCCATAAGGCACGATTTCTTGCTGTTGCTGCTGCATCCCGAATCTGACCAAGCGTGAAATTGAATTTACCAGCCAGGGCATTGAGGTCTACTTCTTCGGACATAGGATAACGACCATTCAAATGTAGGCGCCAGAGTTGCTGCCGTTGGGTATAATCAGGAACCATAAATTCGACTTGAATGAATCGCTGTTTCGGCAGTTGTCCTTGAACTTCTAATGCCTTATTGCTGCTGATAAAAGACAACCAGGAATTCTCATTTACTGTTCTTAAGAATAGTTCTTTTTTATAAGGGTTCTCATTGCTGCTAAATATGGCATCAACATTCTTGAAATAGAGTGCAGTCGGCAGCAACGCACTTTCACGAAATGCCAGTTCAAGCGTTTGTTTGAATGGCAGTTCTAAATTGAGGATAGCTTCCAGATCGATAATTAAAAGTGGCAGACCAAGTTCTCGACTAATCGCTCCTGATGCGTCTTGTCTACCAACACCATAGGGTCCATAAAAAGAAAATAGGATATTTTGTCGATTTTCGATATCCTGATTCTTAAACGTTTTGATAAATTTTATCAGCTGGTCTTTTACTATTTCGGGTAAAATTATTCCGGACAGCTCTTGTTGTGAGTAATACAATTCAGCCACCGACTCAAGTTCACTATCGATGAATCTGCTTCCCAACAAGTATTCAGCAATTCTTTCACTCGCCTTCAGTTGTTTCGATAAGAGTGATGCTCTTTTATCATTTCCATTATCGCAAAATTCTAAAAGTCTAAATTTGATCAAACGTGCTTGAAGAGCTAAATAATCGCGAGCAGCTAATTTTTCTTCTAAGGAATGGCAAACTAAATTCAGAATTAAATCCACACTCGGATTCTTTTTATTCATATCATTTTGCAAATAAGCATAGAATTTTTCATACCGATTATCAATTAATGGAGCTAAACAAATCACTAAAACCTGATATTCAAATTCAGTCAGATTGAAACACCTGACTAATTGAACGAGAGGTAAAACATGATTTTGATCAAGCGATTGACGGATTCGCATATCAATTGTTTGCTTTATACCTTTCGCTTGGATTAATAATTCTGTAATTTTCTTGTTCAGCTCGGCACTTTTCAAGTCACCATGCGTTTCGAAAATGTCTGCAGCAAGCATAGCATCGATTTCTTCATCGACAATAAATAATCCTCGAAAGTCTTTCACTCTATCATAATCATTTGCCTCCCGCATGCGTATTACTTGTACTGTCAACAGTCGGTTGAGCCATTTGAGTTCATCAAAAATTTGCGAATGAGCATTATCATAGCATTTAATTGAAACTGAATTTTGTACGGGGTCATTTATATTACACTCTGTGGTGGAGTGGTTTATTTTTTGTTTTTTTGCAACAGTTGGCATTTGATTACTCGTAATAAGTATTTCAATCATTCAAATTTTGACTGAGCAAGGTAATTGCTGTGGAAATTTCATTAACTTTATCCCGATTTAAACGCAAATAAGTTTGATTAGAATCTGCTGGAACTTCCTCCAAAAATCCTTCTTTTACAAGATAGCGAATTGAAGATATCACAATATCCAATTTTTCTTCTAATCGTTGTTGAAACGTCCAGTATTTGGCTATGCCTTCGGAGGTGTGTTTAGCGTTCGGCCGTTTTTGAATATATTTTAAAATATCACACGCGGCTAAGCATTCTTCTTTTGTCATAATTTGGTATCACTGAATTGATGTAAAAATATTTATGCTTGCCCCTTTCACAAAATAATCTAAAGTGTTTGATTTACTATTCAGCAAAAATAATTCCAAAATCCGTAATTGTTCTAACATTAATATATTTAGGTAGTTATAAAAATTACATATTTTAATATTTTCTTTAAAACCGTAGTTTTTTTTCCACGATTTTATTTGTAAAAAGAGAATGTATTAATAAATAAACAGTTAGAGAGTGGGATGACCTTATATATATATGTGGATTTTTTTCTATTATTCAAAATTCCGTTTAGAAACCGCAAATGGGATTTCTCATGTGGCTGGAATTCCTACTATCAGTTAACAGTCAGGAATCGATACTGCGAAAACTGTGGGCTTTTAATCTGTATTTACGCATAAGTTTCCAAAAATCGCTCGATTGAATACCAGCATGACGGGCACACTGAGCTACTATGCCTTGATACTTTTGCAAGAGGGATTTCAGATACTTTCTTTCAAAAGTGGAAATAATTTGCATTTTAGCTCGCCTCCAGGGAAGGGATTCCAAATCTGATGTGTATTGAATTTCGGAACAATTTTTAATGGATGGTGGAAGTGAAATAGAATTGATAACAGAATCACCAGCATCTATTAAACATCGCTTAATAAAATTTTCTAACTCCCTGATATTACCCGGCCAATGATATTTTGAAAGCTCTAGCATTGCCTCAGCGGAAAATTTAATATGACCGTTTGAATTTAAATGATCGTTTTTATTAATGAAAAATGCAACCAATAATGCAATATCTTCTTTTCGTACTCTAAGCGGTGGCACTCGCACTTCATATTCGGCTAACCGATAATATAAATCTTCCCTGAAATTTCCTTCATTAACCTCTTTTGGCAAATCAACATTCGAGGCACTAATAATTTGGACATCTGCTTTTCGAAATCGATTTTCACCTACCCGTCTAAATAGTCCAGTTTCTAGAAAATAATTTAACTTAACCTGTGTAGAAACCGCAAGTGAGTTCACTTCGTCTAAAAAGAGTATGCCAGTATCCGCTTCCTCAACCAATCCAAGACGATCTTGATAGGCGCCAGTAAAAGCACCTTTAATATGACCAAATATTTGGCTTTCAAACAAACTTTCTGGAGCTGCGCCACAATTGAAAGGAATAAAAGGATCATTAAAACGATCACCATACTGATGAATATACTCAGCACAACGACCTTTACCCGTGCCTGTTTCTCCTATTAATAGCACAGACACATTTTTACAAGCAATATTTTTAAGTTTTTGCATTAAATTTGTAAATCGAGGATGTGTGCCAATAAAATTCTTAAGGGCATGCTCCTGCCGTAGGGACTTTAAAATTTCCTCTTTCATCATTTCCACATATTTTTTATCAAAAAGTGGATGATAAATTATATATTTTAACTACTACGATTACTAATGGACTCAATTTTTATAATTAGCAAACGTGGGTAGCATATTGTTAAATAGTTTTTTAATATACGGCGAGACCCCGGTGAACAAACTAAGTCTGTAAAATTGCCATAAGGACTTCTATATTAAATGAGAACTTTAATTGACTATTTCTCTCAAATTAAATAAATAAAATCTATTATCCTGCTTTGAAATAAATTACATTCGCGATATTACTCTTTTCCGAAAATCAGAGTCAGAATGAAGGATCGTTGAGACTGTAAAATTAAACAGGTAAGTAAATTGGAATAGTGATATTTGTAATACTGGACTCGTAATCTATTACGATAAACTAATAAATATATTTATAAATATCAAGTAAAAAATGCCTATTTTGTAATATGTCAGTTTTGGTGGGGAGCTTTAACTAAATCATGGTTCGACTACACTCCACCATAACTGACTTATTATCCTATTTTTTTAGGAAAAGTATATATCAATAGTGGAATTTTTCAAATTCATCTCCGGCAGTCCATTCAGGCGCGTCTTCGGCATTTGCTACCCAAAGCCCTGCCAGAAAT
This sequence comes from uncultured Cytophagia bacterium, assembly GCA_964539665.1. Lineage (GTDB taxonomy): Bacteria > Zhuqueibacterota > Zhuqueibacteria > Oceanimicrobiales > Oceanimicrobiaceae > CAZIKB01. Next base: position 22,254 of record CAZIKB010000028.1, on the reverse strand, counting down.
AAAATCTGTACATGTTTTTTCATATACGCATAATTAAAAGGTAAGTTTACATCATCAGTTGGCTGATGATAAAAAGATTTAAATTCAGGCAAAAATGTTCGGTTAATACCAGAGCCGGGGAAAATAGCTGGTATGCCCTTCCTGGCAAAAGCATAATGGTCGCTCCTTTGAAAAATATTCTCTTCAGGCAATTCATCCGGCAATATGGCTAATTGAATTTCTCTGGCAGCTTTTGTTATGACCTCGCCCAGGGAACTCCGTTCGATGCCATAAACTACAATTCCAGTCGTATCACCAATTCCTATCATATCTAAATTGAAATTGGCCACGGTCTTTGATAAAGGGAAAATTGGATTGTTCACATAGTATTCAGAACCCAATAAGCCTTTTTCTTCGGCGGTAACTGCTAAAAATAAAATTGACCTTTTTGGCGTCATGGGAAGTAAAGTAAAAGCTTCTGCTAGTTCAAGCAACCCAGCAACACCAGATGCATTGTCTGCAGCACCATTATAGATTGAATCGCCCTGTACCGTAGCGCCAATCCCAACGTGATCGTAATGTGCTGTATAAATTATCACTTCTGACTTCAAAACTGGATCAGAACCTTCCAAATAACCAACTACATTTCGATCTTCTATTATCTGTCCGTCCACATTAATTTTCATTTGTATGTTTTTTACCATTTCAAAAGAGCTAACATTTCCTTCTGCAGCGGCATTATTTATCTCCTCAAAACTTTTTTGTGTACCCGAAAAAAGTAGAGCACCAGCATCAGGATGAATTAAGATAGCCGGAAACACGGGATCATCATTTCCTGGCTTTTTATTATTTAAAGATGTTTTCCCCCTGGTAAAAACGTCTTGAATCGTATTCCAATTCCATTGTTCTAAATCTTGAGAACTATAGATCCGTATTGCACCAGCCGCTTTCAAGTCTTGAGCTGTTTTCCGTTTATTGAATCCCGCTGCATATTTAGTAAGATTATCACCCCAAAAATAATTTACATCCGCTGAAGAGGGCTCTCCACTCAGATAAACAGTGACTTTACCTTCAACATTCACATCCTTAAAATCATCGTAATTATATTCTGGCGCCTGAATTCCAAAACCAGAAAAAACCAAACCTGCTGTTAACTCAAATGTATCTTCTTCTGGAATACTCAACACAATAAAATCTTTTTTGTATATTAATGGGATTAATTCCCCATCAACCTCAAACTTTAATTCCGAATTTGGCATGACCATTTTTTTATACAAAGGCACTAATTGGAAAAATGTCTGGTTTGCACCAACAGGTCTAAGTCCGACTTGTTCAAATTGACTGGCTATATACCGGGAAGCCAACCTGGCTCCTATTGTCCCAACTTCTCTGCCTTCGAAAAGATCGTCCGCTAATATATTCAGATGCGCGCGTAATTCATGTTCCCGAATACTTTTAACTGCTGTATCTGATGAGTCTACCTCGGATGGCTTTTCGAGGGTGTCACTTTTAACATAAAAAGTTTGGGTATTTAGAGTATCACTTGCAAGTGACTCATTTTTTTCAAAATGATCGGGATTTTTAAATTTTGAACTAATATAGAAAAGACCGATTGAGCCAGCTATAACAAACAACACCAGTAAGGGAAAACGAAAATACATAGAATCCTCCAAAAATACCAGATAAAATTATTTCCAAATAACAGGTCAGTTACGGTGAGGTTGGTAGCACACTTCGACTCTGCTCAATGTGAAGTTCGCCCCACAATAATTGATTTAATACAATTCTACATTGGCCAATTATATTTCAATTCAAATTCTGGGGGTTGATAAATTTTTATACATTCAATAGCTTGTTGTGGATTTTCCACTACCTGATAAACTTGTTTAAATCTTTTTTCTATAAATTGTTCCTCAAAACCACGTTTAAACTGTTTACTTAAACAATCGAAATACCCGTTCACATTGACTATGATAATTGGTTTATTGTGAAATCCTAATTGCTTAAAGGAAATCATTTCAGTTATTTCTTCAAAAGTGCCAAAACCTCCGGGCAGGGCAATGTAAGCATCTCCTGCTTCTTCAAGACCTTGCTTACGAGCCCGCATGTCCTCTAACACATGCATTTCCAGGACTTTTGGATCAGCTACACCAATTTCCACAAATTTCTGCAGGATGATTCCAATCACCTTGCCATCATTATCAAGAGCGCCTGCGCTTAACTCTCCCATCAATCCCAGTTGGCCGCCTCCGAAAACCAGGGAATAACCATTTTCAGCAATCAAACGACCCATCGCTTTGGCAGTATTCAAATAAATATTATCCACATGATTGCTTGATGAACAGTAAACCGTAATAGCTTTGCAATGGTAAGGTTGTTTCATAGAAGTTCCATATTTATTATATTTTATATTTTCAAAATCAACAGCCGCGGTCAAGAATTGCTGCAATTCTATCGAAAATTGCATAAAACATGGGTTTAGTTAATTTGCCTGTAAACGTATTTTGCTGACTTGGATGATACGAGCAAATCAAGGTTACCTGATTATTCAGTTTAATTTCATTTCCGTGTTTGAATTGCGGTTTATTTTTAATTTTCATTTCAACATTTCCATTAATATACTTTAATACTGTATCGAAAGCTATTTTACCCAGCACAACAATAACCTGTATTTTTTTCAGTAATTTAATTTCCTGCGGTAAATAATCAAAACAATTATCTCTTTCATCTTTAGTGGGTTTATTTTGTGGAGGCGCGCAGTGAAGGGCAGCGGTTATGTAACAGTCCTTCAGAGCCAGACCGTCGAGTATAGAAGTTGAATTCGGTTGATTGGAAAAACCAAAATTGTGCAACGCATCAAACAACCAGTCTCCACTGCGGTCACCTGTAAATAAACGTCCAGTGCGATTGCCCCCGTGAGCGGCAGGCGCCAACCCAACAATGAACAATTTAGCCTGATAATCGCCAAAACCCGGTATCGGCTTTCCCCAATACGATTCTTTGGCAAAACGACGTACTTTTTCGTGAGCCACTTTTTGCCTCCAGGCCACTAATCGTGGGCATTGAACGCAGCCAATAATTTGCTCCTGAAACTTTAATAATTTTTTTTCAGACATACTCGCAGGTCAGAAATGTCCTAAGGATTTTCTGACATTCCCTGAATCCTGTTTTAAAAATTATGAAATAATTGTCAATCAGGTCTTTGACCATAATTTACCAACCGGGCTGATTTTTTGATACAATCTGACTATTTTTTCCGGGGGCATTTTTAACCAATATAACATATATATCAAAGTCATCTTAATAACAGTGCGAATTATGCCGCCAGCTCGAAAACGACGCGACGAGGTTACCAATGGCGGAGAAGTAATCACTACCTTGCCCAATCTTTTCAACCGGCGGGAGAAATTTATATCCTCAAATATCGGCAGCGATAAAAAGCCGCCAACGGCTTCATATTTATCCCGTTGTAGAAAGATGCCATGGTCCCCGTAAAACACCTTTGTACAGTGTAATCTAATAAGATTTAACCATTCAACAAATTTCATGAGAAAGTGATCATCATTAAATTTAAGTTTAAAACCTCCAGCTATAACGTCATCATTTTGAACTGTCAGAACTGCTTTTAAACAGTGCTGAGCAGTTAATCGACTGTCTGCATGTAAAAAAAGTAAAACCTCGCCTGCCGATTTTTGTGCCCCGGTGCGAAGCTGCGGACCTCTTCCACGCTTAGCCTGGTAAACAGCTACCTGATATTTTTTACATATTTCTACTGATTTATCCTCCGAACCTCCATCGACAACTATGCACTCAATCGAGAAGGGTACGTCCTGCTCGCATTCTTTTATATCATTCAAAATGACAGGCAGAGCGACTTCTTCATTCAGAACAGGAATGACGATACTTAGTGTTGGTCTCAAATTATATCTTGAATGTTAAATTCAATCTAAAAATAGCAATCAGAAGTTGAAAGTTCAAGGAAATTATTCAGGAATTATCGAAATGCTATTCTTATTAGCCAAACACCAATAAACATTGCAATCATAAAATTAAAAGAGAAAATATTAATGAGTATTTTATTATGCTTTTCAAATTTTGTAAATGTGAGTTTTGGATTATTCCTGATTACACAATTTAAAAGAAATAAAAAGATTAGACTACCCAAAGGATGCAGTACATAGCTTCTGCTAAATTCTAAGTGAAAGATAGCTGTCATACTTCGAGTAAGCCCACAGAGCGGGCAATGTATTTCGGTTAATAGATAAAACGGGCACAAGATTTCACCTGTGCCATCTGTAGGTAGTAGCGCCAGGGCGATCAAAACCATAATCGAAGGTAATTGATAATTGATTTTCTCAGAATCAGCAAAAGACCGACAGAGATTTGAAATAACCGTGTAACGCATTCTTACCAGACTAATTTCAGTTTTATTTTGACTCGACAGTTAATCCGATTATTAACAAATTTTCAATGCCGAGACTTTCTATATAATGCATGCAATTTAAAATAAAATGAGAACGTTGTCAAGCCATTCTCTATTTCATTAACACTTTTCATGATATTTCAATTGACTATTAAAAATAAAGTCGCTAAATTTTAAAAAAATGGTATTCATTATTAACTTATCTGGAGGAAGCATGGCATCTGTTTCAGATTTTCGAAATGGTATGGCCATTCGGTATAACGGTCAAATTTGGATAGTCAATGAATTTCAACATGTCAAACCCGGAAAGGGTCAGGCATTTATCAGGACTAAGTTAAAACAACTGTTAACGGGTAAAGTTGTAGAAAATACTTTCCGTCTTAGTGAGAACATTGTAGAGGTTCGCCTTGAGGAAAAGGATATGCAATATCTTTATGTCGCCGGCGATGAACTATGTTTTATGGATAATGACAATTATGAACAAATCAATTTATCTAAAGACATGATTGGCGAGCAATTTAAATTTCTCAAAGAAGGCAATATGGTCAGGGTTCAATTTCTGGAAGGCCAGGCAATTACCACCTCCCTGCCCATGTTTATTGCATTGAAAGTAACTGAAGCGCCACCCGGGGTAAAAGGAGATACTGTTTCGAATCTGCAAAAAAGTATTACGCTTGAAACCGGGGCTGAAATTCAGGCACCCTTATTTATAAAAGAAGGAGATATTTTAAAAATTGACACCCGAGACGGAAGATATATTGAACGCGTGAGTAGTTAATTTTTGAAGGTATTTTTCATACACTCTAAAACAAAAAAGGCTGCCTTTTCAGGCAGCCTTTTTCTATTAATTTGTCATTTATATCAAGAAACTTAGTTTTTGTAAATAAAACACCAAAACATACGCAAATACTAAACCGAGAATCAATAAAATAAATCTTGGATAGTAAATGCGTTTATAAATTTTTATTTCCATATATGGCTAACTGCCTCCGAAATTAATAACACAAACCGTTTAATACAAAGCTCTGCAAAAATCATTTGTACATATTTTTTATCGGTGATCAGTAAAATAAACCTGTCACTTGGATTCCAATAACCTGTATATGATTTTTACAAAACGGCAAAAACATACGATATTTAAATCTAAAAAGCAAGCCTTATTTTGTTTTAAATTCCTCAGAAATCACCTCCGGGTATTTCAATCCAGCGCCAGTATTAAAGAGAATGACCTTATCATTGGCAGCTATTTCACCCTGCTCTTTTAAGTGTTTTAAAGCTGCCCAGGTGGCGGCGCCTTCAGGACAGACAAAAAGGCCTTCTGCTTCAGCCAGCTCCTTTATACATATTAGTATTTCCTCATCTGAGACAGAAAGAGCTTTTCCTCCGCTTTCTTGCAAAGCTTTTAATATCAATGCATCGCCAAATGCTTTAGGCACCCGCAGACCCGCAGCAATCGTTTCAGCGCCTTCGAAAAAATCAGAATCCTGTCTACCCTGGTTATATGCCCGGGTTATCGGATCACAGCCGGTAGATTGTACCGAAATCATCCTTGGTCTATAGTCTGAAAGCCAGCCCAATTCCTGAAGTTCTGCAAAAGCTTTCCACATGCCGATAAGTCCCGTGCCGCCACCGGTAGGATAAATGATTACATCAGGTAAGGACCAATTAAATTGCTCCGCCAGCTCTAATCCCATCGTCTTTTTCCCTTCGATGCGATACGGCTCTTTCAGGGTAGATATGTCAAACCATCCCATCTCTTCCTTCTTTTGGGCAACCATTTTACCGCAATCGCTGATGAGGCCATCCAATAAAGTGACCTGAGCGCCGGTTATTTTTGACTCAAGAAAATTGATTTGCGGCACATCCTTTGGCATAAAAATAAAACACTCCATTCCAGCCCGAGCCGCATAAGCTGCAAGTGCGCCCGCAGCATTTCCCGCTGAAGGAATGGCTACTCTCTTAATCCCTAATTCCACAGCTTTTGAAACCGCAGCAGTTAATCCTCTGGCCTTAAAACTCCCTGTAGCAATTTGAGATTCGTCCTTTACCCAAACTTGATTTATGCCTACTTTTTGGTTTAATTTTATTAATGGAACCAGTGGTGTGAATCCTTCTCCCAATGATACAATATTTTCCTCCTTGAGCACGGGTAACAATTCACGATAACGCCACAGATCCGGGTTTCGGCTCGAAATGGTATCCCTGGTAAGCTTCGATTTAGCCTGCTCTAAATCATAAATAGCTAAAAGCGGTTTATTGCAGGTTTTACAAAATGTTTGCATTTCTCTGTGATCAAATGATGTTTCACAATGACTACAAATTAGCCTGGAAAGAAAAGAATTTGTTGACATAATTTCACACTTTCTTTTAATGTTGGTTAATTATTTGAAGTATTTATTTACAGTCTTTTATTTAGTGTCAAAATGCTAAATGACCGGATATTGTATTTTCGTTTGAGCACTAATCAGAGAATCTTTGGTTCGATTCAGGAATCATTTTCCTCGTCGCCAAAATAAAGATATCGATTAAGCAACTGCACGTATGAGCTCCAATTAGAACCAGCACGCTTTTCTTTTTTCCTGATTCGCGAAAAAGCATTTGCTTTAGAATCTAATTCATCAGCATAGTATAGTATTATACCTTCTATGGTCATGGGTAACACTGGTGAGGCTTGCTCCAATTTTCCCTGGTGGCTTAAAATTAAATGGATAATTTGCATTTTCAATTTCTCAGGAAAATTATCAACTAATTTTATTTTATCGGAAACCAGTTGTGCTCCAATGACAATATGGCCAACCAGTCTACCTTCGTCTGTGAAGTCGATCATAGTCTTGTAATTATAGGCATCTATCTTGCCAATATCGTGAAGGAGGGCCCCGGCAATCAAAAGATCACGATTGGTTTCAGGATACATCTGTCCGACCTTATCGCTTATGTCAGTAACAGCAAGAGTGTGTTCCAAAAGGCCGCCCAGATAATTGTGATGCCATAATTTTCCCGCAGGCGCATTTCGGAGATTCTTACGTATTTCTGCATCCGAAAAAATCATATTAAGCAGTGTCTTCAAATACGGATTTTCAACACCTGCAATCAGTTCATCAAGATGGGAAAACAACTCATCTCGGTTTTTAGGGACTACTGCAATAAGTTGTGTCAGATCATACTCATCATTATCTTCCGCATTTCGAATATTCTGAATATTCAAATGAGGACGCTCTTTAAAGTTTATGACTTTTGCCTTCACTTTAACGATATCGCCCTTTTCTAAAGTATTGTAATGTTCGTGAACATTTTCCCAGATGGTACCTGTTATCCGCCCTGAAGCATCTCCGAATTCTAATGACAGGTAACTCTCATCAGAATCTCGTTTGCTTTTCATTTCCTTCTTTCGCAGAACAACAAAGGAAATTAGCTCATCTCCCGGTCTTAAATCTTTAATCATTTTCATAGTCTGGTTTATTTTATTCAATTATTTATTTGGTCTAAGCAATAAATGTTCTGGCGCAGTTTGTGAAATTTCAAGACTGTCCAGCAAAACTCTATGGTACTTTCCTTCTAACCAAAGAGGCGTTTGGTCTTTGTAATGCTTGTCCTGTCTTTGCCCGGACTGTCCGGACGTGATAACTGAATATGTACTATCAATGTTACAAAAGTCCACTAATTGCCGGGTTGACGCTCCGACAACCGCACTAAAAGGCGCATCAAAACGATATTCTGCTTTATTGATAGTCGTGGATGAACCACCCAGTGGAAAAGGTCCTAAATTAAAAACAGTATCCAATAATTTACGGCTACCAAGTGGATGCAGCATCTTAAGGGTGTGGATTTGTCCCCATGACCAACTGCTTATACTTTCGCCTGCTATATTTTTCAACAGAGTGCCGGCATCCAGCAAACTCTGAACAATAATGTCCTCCCGTGATTCTCCATCTGGAGTTAAAGCATTATCAAACCATTGTGTATTTTCATTTTCTAATAACGCTGTCATTACACGCACCGGAATATTGCTCAATTGAATGTAATTACTATATAATTCTTCACCCATTTCATCTTGTAATGTATTTTCTGTCAATTTAAGAAAAAACGCGTTAAAAATTGAAGCAGCAACACTTACTGTCGATTCTTTGCAATCCCAATATTTTATTAAATTGTAAAGCGTTCTTAAATCCTGAGTAGAATCGGATTCCATCCTGGTTTCAACTGTTCTTAATAAAATTGGCATTATTTTCTGAGCAAGTATTGACACTACATCAGTCTGCATGGACTTAAAATCTTCAATCGAAAATTTTTTCTTTTCAGAAAGAATCTGATGTAATCTTGCCGCTCTGCTGGCAGGTTCCCAGAGATTGGTAATATAATAAGGATAGCTATTATCAACAATTTTGTTATTCGCAGTAACAATAAAATGTTCAGGCGGATTTAATACATGCGGGAGTTTTTCAAATGGTACGTAACCAATCCATTGACCTGTATCCAGCCAACCCTGGTGTGGCAAAATTCCAGTAGCGTTTTTTCGAATTGGGATGGCTCCGCCTAAATAATAGCCAATATCACCATTTTCTGAAGCAAAAGTAAAATTTTGTGACGGCACTTTAAAATTACTGACAGCCCTGGTAAAATCATGCCAATTTCTTGCCTGTTGCATTTTGAGTAACGCCGCAAATTCATCGCTCGGCTGGTATCCGGTCCATCGCATTGATACGGCTGCCGGATTATTTTTCAACAACGGATGGCTTTTTGATATAATTGGGCCATTTCGGCTTATCTGAATTTGCATGGTTACAGGATTATTATCTTTAACTAAAATTGTTTCTTCAATTTGTTCAAAGTCCTGCCACTTTTTACCATTCAGGTATTGATTTGGATTTTCGGGATTAATCTGCTCCACATAAAAATCTACATCATCAACCATGCCGTTGGTCAGCCCCCAGGCAATGTGTTCGTTATGACCTATTAATATTCCCGGCGTGCCCGGCAGGGTGACTCCCGCCACATTTAATTCACCACAAGAAAGATGCATTTCATACCAAATTGAGGGAGTCATTAATTCTAAATGGGGATCGTTGGCCAATAACGGCTTACCACAAGTTGACTTTTCACCCGAAACAACCCATGAGTTACTTCCTAAATGTGCACCTTGCATTCCCAAAAATTCTCGTAATGCTAATCCATTTTTAAAAAATTCACCAATTTCTGTCGAAAATGACTTGAACTTTGAGGAAAGAATAAAAGGACCTGATTTAGGAAAATCAGGAAATATTTCTCGAGTTTTTTTTTCTCCCAATTTATCAACCAGTTTCTGCAATACAATGTCAACGTACCAACTGAAAGATAATTTCCAGGCTAAAAATCGACTAAAAACAACGCAATCTTCTATTTTCCATTTTTCAGGTTTATATTTCAACACTGAAAATTCAATCGGAAGCCGTTCCAAATGGGTATCAATAAAGGCATTCACACCTTCAACATAAGCTTCCAACACCAGAAGGGATTCAGGAGATAGAGTATCTGTTATCTCCTTAGCGGTTCTGTAAAAGCCCCAGCTTCTGACATGCAGGTCATATTCTAAAGTGCTCTCACCAAATATTTCAGATAGTTTTCCGGTTGCCACCCTTCGATTGAAATCCATTTGCCAGAGCCTATCTTGAGCAGTAACATAACCCGATGCCCTGTATAAATCACTTTCCTTTTCAGAGAAAATATGGGGCACTCCGTATTCATCCCGGAATACATGAACGGGACTTTCAAGAATATTTAAAGTTAATTCACCCTTTGTTTCTGGTAAGGAGATAGTAAAAAGACGATAGCAATGAAAGACAATAATTGTAAGAACAATAACGACTAAAATAATAATTTTTGAAATAACACCCCGGCCTTTTTCCATAAGATATTTGTGCTAATCCATCATTAAAAATATTCAAAATAACCGATCTTGAATTCACGTGTTACATCATTGGTGCCATTTTTTACCAGATTCTTTAAATTAAATTGAAGAAATAAGCGATCTGAAAAAGTCCATTGCACACCGGCATTTAAATATCCATCGCCAGAGCCAAAGTGAGTCTCGTCACTGTTATCATTACGTGCTAAATCATATTCCATGATGATTCGAATTTCTCTATTAAAGCTAATATCTACACCAAAAAAGACATTTAAACCTTCGTCGTTGTCTTCTTTTTCAAGGCTGTAATTAATGCCGCCGTGTATTCCGAGATTGTAAAAGAAAGCATAATTTTTACTTGCAACCGCGAATAATCCACGTGATTTATTTATATAGCGCTTGGAACTATCACTATAGGCACCATAACCTTGCGAATTAAAGCCCAGGGTGATTGCCGGCATGACCATATTTTCGTCAATGACACGAAATCTGGCCTGGATACCGGGCTGTGGATTCAAATTAACCCCGCCTGTGCCAATTATTTTCTCCCCGCCATAAGAGATGCCAAACATAAATCTCGGTGAGATTCCGACCGTTACACCGCTTAACAAACCACCATTGTTAAACATTCTTAAATTGATGGCAAAACTGCCCCGCTCAAGAGTACCGGCAGTTGGTAAATCAATCAAGTGTCTATGTTGCATGGCGCGCTGTGCATTGACATTCACAGTCCATATAAGACCTAAAACAACTAAAATTACGATTTTTTTCATTTTCCTACCCCGATAATTTGTTGATTAATAAACTCCCCTTACCGCTCCCCCATCTACCTGTATTGAAGTTCCTGTTAAATAACTGGCTCGTTCTGAAGCTAAGAATACAACCAGATTAGCCAGCTCCTCCGGTTTACCCATTCGACCTATGGGAATACCACTTGTGATAATCCTGTCAATTGCATCTGGCGTCTTGCCCTGTAATTCAGCGCGCGACTGAATGAGTTCCTGCACTCTGCCAGTTCGCGTCCAGCCAGGACAGACATTATTAATCAAGATACCATCTTTTGCCACTTGATTCGACAACGTTTTTGCCCACCCCAATATAGACAATCGTACGCTGTTGGAAAGCAACAATTCATCTATTGGCTGTTTGACAGATACTGAAGTAATATTAATGATTCTACCCCATTTCTGAGTTTTCATAAAAGGCAAAACTTCACGGGTTAAGCGAACGGATGACATTAATGTAAGCTCAAAAGCTTGTTGCCATTTTTCATCAGTCATATCCTCAAAAAAACCTGCGGGCGGTCCCCCTGCATTAATAACGAGAATATGTATAGTTCCAAACTGTTCAATTGTTTTGGCTACCAGTTTTTTTATATCTTCATACCTGGTAAGGTCCGCTTGCAGTGCCAGCACTTTTGAATTCGTCTGCGACTGAATTTCTGCTTGTGCATTTTCTAATGTGTTTTTGTCCCGGGCACAGATTACAACATTAACGCCTTCCGCTGCCAGGCCCGAAGCCACAGCCTTTCCCAAACCTTGGCTGGAGGCTGCCACTAAAGCTATTTTACCCGAAATACCTAAGTCCATTTTGAATTATCCCTTCATTTAATTTCGGGGCCAGATTCCCAATCATATCCAATATTTGGATCATTATAAGGAATACGCCCCTCTTCATCAGGATTATAAACATTGGAAGTAATATAAAACAAGTGGGCTGCGCTACCGAGCACCTTGCAGCCATGAGCCACACCAGGAGGGATTTTGAGTACTTTGGACCCATAATTTTCACCCAAAAATATTTCGTGCGTCTGACCGGATGTAGGAGAATTGTCACGTTTGTCATGCAGCCCAACTTTAATGTTACCTAAAGGAACGTACCACCAGTCAACCTGGTTTTTATGAATATGCCATGCTTTTGCCACACCCGGGTACATAAGAGAGTGACTGAATTGTCCAAAACCTTCAGAAAAAAAATCATCAGAGACTCGAATGATTTCCCTGAAAAAACCCCGCTCATCCGGATATGTTGTAAGTTCTTTGATCTCAACGCCTTCTATCATCAACTAATTCCCCTTGTTTTGATTAGTGATTCAAACTCAATGAGTAATTTTATTTAAATATGTCTCATTATTAAAATCTGGACTATTATCTTCCGTATGGCACTTTAGACAAGTTTGTTCTGATACTGGTTTAAAATCAACTTTATCTTTACCATTTGTTGCGCCATTAGTCGAACTCTCTTTGGTTCTGCTGCGTTTGGTATGAGTTAGAATGTCAGCCACAGCCAGTCTGTGACATTCTGAACATTGCACATCTACTAAATCCGGAGTTGTGCTGATAGCCTTAAAACCATTTGACTCGTAATGTAAGGTAGTATGACACTGTTGACATTCAGGATTTTGATGTTGTTTTTTGCCCACTAAAGTCTGCCAGGCATGCGAATGACCTGTTGTCCGCCACTGATTTGTTTCTTTAAGGTGGCAGGCCATACAAGACTTATAACTGAATTGGCTGAAGTCTAACTGAGCTTTGGTACTTTCCATTGGATAAGTTGCAATTAACGCATCTTCATATTCTTTTACTAAATCATTAAAAGCAACATCATCCGGTATATTTGTATAGAGCTCAACAGTCTTACCTTGAATTACACTAACGGTCTTTGATGAAACCATAAAATCTAAATGTCCCAGGTATTTGCCTTGAGAACCTGGTTGCATAATAACAGTTTCACCAACTTGCTTTGGCGCTCTGATGTGACCACCATTATGCCCGCTAATAATTATATCTATTCCTTCTACTTTGGTTGCCAATTCATTTGAACCACTCGTTGCTAAATGTGAAAGAGCAATGACTACATCACATTCCCGACCGAGATAATCTACTGCGGCCTTCGCGGCTAAAATTGGATCTTTTATTTTAAATCCAGATTTAGGAGTAACAAATCTCTGTACGCCAACAGCTTTTGTTACTCCAAAAATCCCAATTTTTAAGCCATCGATTTCCTTGACAACATAAGGTTTTGCAAATAGTTCATTCGTTTCAGAATAGAAAACGTTGGCTGAAATAAATGGCAGGTTATATTTTTCGCGCAACCCCTCTAAGTACTCCTGACCATACTGAAGATCCTTTTCTGCCAAATTAATTGCAGTATAATTTAACAGTGACATACCCTTAAGGAGATATTCGATTTTTAATTTTTGAGATTTTGATTTTGAACTTCCAAAATCACCACAATCAACTAACAACTGATGAACGCCTGATTGTTTCACATCTTTGATATAGCTGGCTCGCCGAGCCAGTCCGCCTAACTGGCGTGCCTTTCAGCCGCAGGGCTTAAGATAGCCGTAAACATCACTGGTAAAAAATAATTGGAAAGATGTTTCTTCCGGACTTGTGATTAGACTGGTTCCTAAAAAAAGCAGGATTGTGAAAGCCATTAAAGTAAAACCAATTCCTTTTACGCAGATACTTTTCATTTTACTTTCATACCTCCAATTTGTTTAAAATTTTTATGTACCTGTACCCCAAAGGGTTACTTATTTATTGAATTACCGGCTTTCCCCATAAAATGCATTATGATACGCGGAATTTAAAATATGGAGTCGCCAAAATCATGTTCGTAATCTTCTTGAAATTCTTTAGCTAATTTTTTATAATTACATCTGGTATATTACACGCATATTTACAAATTATACAAATTATGCTTGTTATGCAAATTAATTTTTACAAAGTTGAAAATTTTTTGTATAAAATATGGTTAAATAAACGAAAAAGGTAGATGCGTATTCAATTCATCTACCTTTTAGTTGTCAATAAGGAAGGAATTTATTTCGTTGCTACCCTGTTATTCCTGTTTAAAATAAATTGCCACATTGGGTAATTTTCAAGAATTTCTTTAATCGCCTGTCCACCGTTTTCGCCCAGAACATCAACCAGGATCCTGAAATCACCCATTTTGACATCTTCTCCAATCTGGCGGTGTAATTGCTCCATTAATCCCAAATAGTCTATGTCTAAATCCTGATCGAATGTTAAATCTAATTTTGCAGCAAGATCGTCCGGGCTATATAAATAGGCTCTTGATAATATTTTTTGTGCGGTACGGTCAATGTATTTAATTTCTTCAACTTGCTCCAACCATTCAGGATTTTTTTCAATCACTTTTAGAAGTGTTAACTCAGCAGGTGTTAAGGGTTCGCCGAGACTGCTCTTTTGACTTAGATAGTTCAAATATGAAGGTGCAAGTTCCGCTTCTATCAGTGAATTAACTACCTGGTCTAATTGAACATTATTAGATAAATCAATTTGAGGTGGAATGTCTTGTGGTAATTTCAATCCAGTTACTTTTGGTAGTAAAAAAGCGGGGAGTTCAGGTATAGATTCTACTTTTGTTTCTGGCAGAGATTCTACCCTACCGATTGTAATATTTTCATGTAATTTACCGCTTGAATCATCGACAGATGATTCAGCATGTTTCATCTCCTTTTCTGATGCAGCAGCTTCTCTTTGGGCGATTAATTCTCGATCCTTCATCATCATAAAAAATCTAAACTCATTATCGGTCATTTCAGAAATAGGTTTCTTCTTGAGTTCCTGGTAATGAAAATTTTGATCTTTCACAGCCCCGGGTTCTTTGCTGTCTGCCAAGGTTTTATTTTTGTCAGGTACTTTTTTCGCGGATGAAATTTTACCATCTTTTCGATATGCATCGAATTCCCTGACTGAAAACACAGTACCATCAGCAATTTTTATTCCTTTGATCCGTTCTACATTTATCACTTCCCCATATTCGTAAGCCTTTTTCCAATCATTTGTTTTAAAAACAATTTTGTCCCGGTAGATATCCAGCACATCCGCTTTAATCTTATCTCCATTCTTAAGCAAAATATTAACTGATTCGCTTCTTTTTGTCGGAACAGTTGAAGCGCACCCTGAAGCCAGCAATAATAGCCCACAGCTTAAGATTAACATTTTTTTTAACATGTCAACACCTATTTATTTGTATTATTAAGTTTTAATAGCCAAAATAATCTATGGGTGATTTCTAAGATGTAAAATAAATGCGACCAAAATACACACCATTTGAAAAAGTATACGGGGACCATGAAAGTCCCCATATACCGTCTTATCACACTGGTCTGGAACGGAGGAAAACGAAAACTAATTAATTCACATAATTATTCTGTTTTAATGCATTTATTTCTTATAACCGAAAAGCCAGGGAAACAAGTAGTTTATTCACTTTGATTTCCTCAACATAATCTCCAACGTCAGTTAACCTGTCTGAGTCATAAATATCTAAACCTGAATTAAAACGCTTCCAGAAACCATGAACATAGGCAATATCCAATTTAATTTGCTTATCCAATAGAAAGCCTAAGCCTGCTGAATAAAATTGCTTATCTTCATCGAGACTTGCATTCTTATAAATGGATGGATCTCTGAAATAACCTGCTCTAAAACTTAAACCAGTTAAAGGTAAAGTAAATTCTGCGCCTAATCTTATGCGAGGATTGTTTACTGGAAAGCTAAAACCCAAAACTTTCTTAGCATTTGACTGGTAATTCTCCCGAATCTCCCGATTAGCCTGATTCTCACTTATACCTTCGACCGGCGGTTCACTCTTATATTCAATCTGAGACCAATCAATGAATTCTAAATCTCCTGCAAAAACGAAATTAAGAAGACTAACTGAGGCTCCGGTTGAAAATGTCCAGGGAGAACGGATTTTATATTCAAAAGCACCTTCATCAGAATATTCGTCCACAAGATATCCATCATCGTCGGTTATTTCTTCTAACAAGGACCAGTCTTCTTTAACTTTGTAGGTGACTGGAGTCGTAATCGTTGCGCCAAATTTAAGCATTTGGTTTATGCGATAAAGTGCACCCAGCTTAACATTAAATCCGCTAATTTCATTATCCAGGTTATCTTCCCTTGTGAAATTGTCAAAATCAGTATAAATATTATCAACATCATCCTCTCTAAAAGTACTCTGAAATTCAGAACCACCTGTCCAGAAATTAAGTCCCATTCCAAGTGATATCTTAGGTGAAACGTCGATGGCTCCTGCAAGTACCCACGTATTTAAACTGCCATTCTCGATTTCATTCCAAGCTTGACTGACCGAATCATCACTGGTATAATTAAATGCTCCAAAATCAAAATGAGAATCATACGATTTGACCCGGTTAAATCCAAATGAGAGAACCAGACTACCCTGGATAGTTGGCACAACATAAGCCATACCAAAATCATTTAATTTAGTAAAATCTGCCTCATCCTTCATACTAGTTCTGCTAAATACTTGAGCATTGTCAAGCAATGAAGTATTATTCTCACTGGCAAAATGGTTTAATGAACCATAAACCTCTATTCTTTTAATGGCTGCCAGGGCAGCAGGATTCCAATACGAAGCTGAATAATCACCACCAACCGCGGTATAGGCGCCTCCCATTGCTAAAGCTCTTGCACCAATCCCAAGCTGCAATCCCAGAGCAAAGATGTCTTCTTGCGCTTTACCAATCTGGGTCATTGTTAATAAAAAAACAATTGTCACGATTATCCTGTTCATTATTTTATTCAAAAACATTTTAATCCTCTCCGTATTAATACCAATTATTAACCTCGATTATCGCTTTCTTCTGCTACCCGAAGAAGAACTTTTTGAAGAAGAACTGCTTTTCGAACTGCTCCCCCTTGAGCCGCTACTACGCACACTTGAACCGCTGCTCCTGCTGCTACTAGAGCGAACCGAGCTTCCTTTTGAACCGCTACTCTGTGCACTTCTACTCGGAGCTTTCCTTCTGGTTACTTTAGATTTACTTTTACCTGAAGAACTGCCCTTTGATGCAGGTCTTTTATTTACTGATTTGTTGGATCTTTTCGCATTGCTCTTCGATTTTTGTTTATTTTTTGAAACTGACTTTGAAACAGGTTTTGAAACCGGTTTATTAGATTGATCACTACGTTTTTTTACATTTCTACGAGCACTTGACCTTTTTCTTTTTATGCTTTTATCGCCCTTTTTAACTTTTTTTGAGATGGGTTTGGCAACCGGTTTATACGTATCAGAAGCTTTACTTCTTCTCCGCTTGCCAATATTACTATTACCTGATTTTTCTGTTCTTTCTATTTTACCATCGGAAGAGCTTGAGCCTTTATTTCTACGCCGCCCTGTATTTGTAGATTTACCTGCCGTATTAGCGCTTGCAGTATTTCCATTACCAGAATATCCCGGTGCGCTTTTACTTACCGCACCCCGATTGGATACGTATCCAAAATCATCGGTTCGCCTCGTACCGCGACGCGAAAAATCTCTTTTTTTGTTCGGTTTAAAATTGTAATTGCTATAGTACCCGCGTCCATCTCCCCATCCATTATAACCAAAATAAAAATCATACGAAGGGTAGTTCCAATAGGCAAATCCCCACCTGGAACCACCGCGATAGCGAGAATAGTTGGTATACCATGGATTATAATAGTAATCATAATAAAATGGGTCGTGGTACCCTAAATGTACGGAGACGTGACTTGAATAAGGCGAGTAGTTATCATAATAAAACGGATCAAAAAAAGGATCGTTCCACCAGGCAGAAGAGTAACCACCATAATAATGTACATCGTGATAATATTCACGCGTTACATACTCCTCTTCATATTCTTCTTCAGCAGCGTCTTCATATTCTTCCTCAACCGTTTCTTCATATTCCTCATCATCAACATATTCTTGCTCATCTTCAATATAATAATCCTTTTTTACAGTTTTGGACTGAGGTTTGGCAAGTTGGGTATAACATCCAGCAAATAGAAAAGTAGATATTACAATCAAACTAGTCCATACAATGTTGGTTTTAATCAGCTTTTTCATTTCATGCTCTCCTCGATTTAACAAATTAAGAATCATATCATCTTAATTAAATTCAGTTCATAATGATGCAAAGCTCATGCCATCGATTTCCAGTTGATTTTAAAACTGATTTATAATTTCTTAAACGAATTAGCCTGTAAATTAGTTCATTGAAATAATTTTTAATCCTTTAATGTATTATACTGATAAATTAATATACGGAAGATGTAAACATAGTTACCAGGCTTATTCCTTTAAATCGAATCGGTATGGTTGAGTTATCCAATAGTTAACAGCTTTTTTGCCTTCTTTTGCTGGAAAAAAACGGCTGCCGTACGCAGCATCAATTGCCGCTTTTGCACATTTTTGACTACCAGTAGTATTTGAAAGGACAACAACCTCTATGACCTTGCCCTGTTCATTGATATGAATACTCAATCTTACAACACCTTTTACACCTTTCTTTTTTTCATCTTCTGGATATTCAGGAAAAACCCAGGCAATGGGGCGAGGAGGAGTAGAGCTTTTTCCACCAATTCCAGGAACACCATCTGGAGTATAATCAAAAATGTTAGTATATTTTAGGGTAGTCTCTTCAATTGTTTCATCTTCAGGGATGCTTTCGTCATCAGAAGGGACCGGAAGCTGTGGCTTGGGAGGCGGGGGTTTTCTTCGAAGTTGATGTGTAATTGGTATATTTTCAACATCGATGATAATATTTGACAGGTCTGATTGTTCTACTTTGACACTTATTCTGGGAGACAAATATATCAATAAAATAAAACAAGCTAAGGTTACTATAACTGATTTCCTAAGGTTTAATCCATAACTTGATTTTAAATCTGAGTTATATTTTTGCTGTTCAATGTGCACAAAGTTACCTTAAGAATATTTGACACCTCTATGAAACTTACATTTTTATAAAAAGTTAGTTTCTTTTTTCATCGAACAAACGCTAACCCTGAAAGCATTCGGGATCAGTGCTAAATACTTTCAATATTATCGTCTCGCAGCCAACCTACTTTACCATCTGCAAGCTTAATTTTCACCCATTCATTTGAGCTGTCTTGTATCTGAACTTTAATCCCGGTATGCAATGTAAACACATCAGTTCCAGCATCACCGGGTGCACTTTTTACATCAACTTTATCCACTAAAATAATTGCTTCTACTTTTGTTTCATTCGTATAGATGCGCATCAAAAAGATACCGGAAAAAAATAAAAACACAATGCTTGTGATAATAATAGTGGCAATGCTTATTCCCTGGACTCGATTCGATTTGATAAAAAACCTTATTATCAATAAAGTTATCAATAATAAATAAATAGACAATACAACTATTCCCAGCATATTCATACTAAATATACGTGCGATATTTGAAATCCACTTGAAAATAAAAAATAATGGTAATTCCGAAATCTGGTCTATAACCGAAAGATTCGCCAAATCAAGATTGAAATTGACATCTTCATTTTTAGGATCTAATTTTATTGCCCTTTCATAATTCAAAATTGCTTTTGCAATTTGCTGATCTTTATAATAGGCATTTCCTAAATTGTAATATACTTCCCAGCTTTCATAACCCAATTCTTTAATATTTCGATATTCAGCAATAGCCGTTTTATAATCACCATTTTGATAATATTCATTGCCTTTGACAAACAACTTTTCCATTTCACTTGCCAGCAAAGTAGTCATTGGCAAAAGAAATAAAAGAGTGAAGAAAATTAGACGCAGTTTTGAGCGTATATTAAACATCATAACTCTTTATCTAAATTAATTAAAACTTTCCTGGCTTTATCAAAGAAAACTCTCATTTCACCATTATCTGAATCACCGGGTGCAAAACGCCTGTAGTCACAGGTATTTAAACACTCTAAAAAATTTGCGACAATCTCATCATTTATTCCACGACCCCGAAGTACTGAATCCACCTGATCGGTTATCAGACCTGCTGCAGGCACATTAATTTTATCGCCAACAAAACCCATTAAAGCTTTTGAAACTTCACTGTAAAACTCTTTTTGGTTACTTGCATGCAATTGCTTGTTTGCTTGCCGCAATCGTTTTAATGCCATTTGATTTGCTTTTCGGCTGCGTGCGTAAGCAACATTTGTGCTCAATTTATCTAAATGCTTTCGATAACTCACCGCCGATACTAATATTAACAGAGGCACAATCATAACAAAGTAGAAAACGGTTTTTTTGTAAAAAACTGGCCCTATTTTTTGAAATTCCGGCATACGCATTTGAATAAATCTGATGTCCTGTCCAATAAATTTGACATCTTCTTTTGAGCTGCCAATTGGAGAGCTTAGAAATTGCTCATCCCCTTTGGACACGGATATCTCGATAACTTTGGAGGATTTTCTTTTGTAACTGGATGTTGCTAAATCGAAATAGGAAAAGGAAATGGGTTTGATAACCTGTCTGCCCGGGAATCTCGGTATTAAAACATATTCAAAAGTTTTGCTGCCTGAAATTTGACCGTTGGCTCTTTTAATATTCTCGCTGATTTTGGGATCATAAACTTCAAAATCTGATGGAAAATCCACTTTTGGTTTTGGCAGTATTTTGATATTGCCAATCCCTGATAATTTAATTTTTAAGGTAATTGCTTCGTTTGTTTTCACGTTATTTTTATCAACAGATGCCATGATGGAAAAGCTACCTACAGCACCTGAAAAATCTACTGGTTTACCTTCATCGGGCAAAGGTAAAATGTCTATGGTTATACTGTTAGTGTGGATTGATCGTCTGACACTGCGATTTGAAAAAAATGGATCATCAAAAAAACTGTCAAATATGTCTCGTCTTCTTCGTTGCCGTGGAAGTTGAACTTCACAATCAACCTTCATCGGATCCAGGATTTTTGCGCCCGGCCCCTGAGGGAACAAAGCAACCTTTTTGATTTCAGCTACACGGAATTGGCGTCCATTTACTACTTCATTATATAATTTTGGACGATTTGGAGTGGGAAAATCTTCAGACCAGAATCCAACCGTATTGGGTAATTGTGAAATGCCGTAACTGGTTATATTCACCGCAGTATAAATTTTATAAGTCACTATCACAGGCTCATTTTGATAAACGCGGCGTTTATTAACAAGAGTTTTAAGAAATAATAATTCCGATAAATCTTCGGAATCTGGTGTGGCCTTGTTTTGAGGTGGCCTATTTTGTGTTTGAGTTGAGGCTTGTTTCACTATCTCAACGGCAATGGCATCGGTAGTATATATTTTACCCTTAAATGCAAGCTTTATTGCAGAGATTTGAAATTTGCCCTGTTTAGATGCGATAAAATGATGAGTGTAAATTTTAGAAACAGTCATCTGACCATTTATTAGCTGAATATTCTGTGAGCTGCTCGTCCCGATAAAATTTGTAAATTCTTCTATATCTGGCAAATCAGGTTGTGGGGCATTGTTAGCATCTGAACCAGAAAGTTCGACAATCAATTCAAATTGATGTCCTAATCCAATTTGAGTACGATTTACATGAGCGCTAATTTCAAGATTTTGTGCAGAGACTAAATTGCTCCTGAATAACAGAACAATAACCGTCAAAAAGATATACAACGTAAATTGATTTTTAATTCCCATCATGAATTTACCAATCTTTCCCTCGATACGGTCGTCCTGGTTTTTTGGCTTTTTGTTGCTGAAGTAAATCTTTTTCTTCCTTTTTCAATGCATTTAGAATCCGTTCTGCATCTTCCTTGGAAATTTCTTTAGTTTCTTCTGCTTGCTGTTGCTCCTGCTGTTGATCCTGATCCTGATTCTGCTCATTTTCGGATTCGCTTTGCTGTTCCTGTTGCTGCTGGTCCTTTTCTGAATTCTCATCTTGATTTTGCTGTTGATCCTGGGGCTGTTTTTGGGCTTCGTCTTTAAGTTTAGCTCTCACGTATTCCAAATTGTATTTAGCATCCTGGTCATCGGGATCGAGCTCAAGAGCTTTTTTGTACATTAAAATACTTTCAGGTAACTTACCTGCTTTATACAGAGAATTACCAATATTGTAATACCCCTTTGATTGAAATAAAATGTCGTCAGATGAAAGCGATTTTTCAAAGGATTTAATGGCCTCCTCATAATTTGTTTTTTTATAGAGGACGTCGC
>CAZIKB010000027.1:0-57621 GCA_964539665.1 uncultured Cytophagia bacterium | reverse complement strand
TATATTTAATGTATTTAACAACTTATACCATGTTTTTCTAAGTGAGAAATGTTAGGTAGTAATTAATATAGCTGTTTTGTTTTTGCTGTTTTTTTCAATATCCGAGATTTCATTTGCACAACTGGCAGACAGTCCGTGGCCAATATATAGACAGAACTCACAGCGTTCTGGTAAATCAAACAATACCGGACCTGAAACTGGAACACTAGCTTGGATGGTAGAATTTGATGAAGATAAAATTAGTCCAGTCGTCGTAGATTCAAATGGGATTATTTATGTAAATTCAGAAAAGCATCTATATGCTCTCTACCCGGGAGGACACATTAAGTGGAAGTATCCATTCTCTCAGTACTTGAAGGAAAGCCTCGTAAGGAATGAATCAATTCCTGCACCACTAATTAATAAGGATGGCACCGTTTACGTACATCATGCAGATTCCATTTTTGCTATAAGCCCTGAGGGAAATTATAGATGGGCCTATTATTTAGGAAAGCCCCCACGGCACTACCCCACAATTGATAAAAATGGTAACATTAACTTAGTTGAAAGAGTGTTATCTCCCACAGGTCAACTTGTTTGGGAAATGGATATCCGTACATCAAGCGGTGTTGTATGTACTGATACTATTGGTACAATGTATTGGGCAGCCACGGGTAATTTTTATGCAGTTAATCCTGATGGTACCATAAAATGGCAGTATCCAGCGAACATGCAAATTATTTTTTTGGTGAGCCTTCCGTTACAAAAAGCGGCATAATATATTGTAATGGAGGAACTTATAAACACGATGAATTATGGGCATTTAATCCCGATGGAACCTTAAAATGGACTTACAAAATTCAAGGAAGTCCTGGAAGAAGTCCAGCAATCGACACTGACGGCACGATTTATTTTGGAGGACGATCAGATAGTACTGTGTATGCACTCAATCCTGATGGTAGTAAAAAGTGGAGTTTCAAAACTGATTCACCGACTATTTCCAGTTTGGTGCTTGACAATAATAGTGTAATTTATTGTCCAAGCCATGATGGATTATATGCAATTAATAATGATGGAACTTTAAAATGGAAATATTCAGCGCCAGGTAACTACTATTACGCCTCAGGCCCTGTTTCTATTGGAGGAGAAAATCTTTTATATTTTCCTATAGAGAATACACTTTATGCTCTTTCAACCTTGTCCGGAGAATCCGATTTGAGGATAAGTGGCATTTCCTTTAAACCCGAAGTTCGCATGACTCCGGGAGTGCCAATAAAAGTAATAGCAGAAGTAGAAGATTTAACAGGTAATACAAGCACAAAATGTAATGTTAGTTTTTACATTAATGACTCTTTAAATCCAATTGGTAATACTGATGTTTTTGTACAGGCAGGGAGGATGGGATATGGTGAAATAACATGGAACACCGATACATATTCACCCGACGATTACACAATCATTGCAAAAATTTCTGATACAATACCAGTCGAGATTGACACGACAAATAATGAGAAGAGTGCAGGTTATTCATTCTTACCTTTTATTCAAAGCAGGGTTGATGCAGCCTCAAATGGTGATACTGTTTGGGTTGATCCGGGTATTTATTATGAGAATTTATTAATATTTAAAGATGTGGTTGTCATTAGTAAAAAAGGACCTGATGAAACTACTATTGATGGTATGCGCAAAAATAGAGTAGTTGGTATTAACGCAGGTGTTATTGATGGATTTACCATTACTAATGGAAATGGTGGTGTCAGTACAAGCGCTGGTAGTCCGACTGTCAGAAATAACAAAATTATTGGTAACAATGCATCATTGGGTGGAGGAATTAACGCGTTTGGATTAAATGTCTATGCATTAATAGAACGTAACTTAATCATGAACAATACGGCTACTTTGAAAGGTTCGGGCATTTACGCACCAAATTCGAATGCGAAAATCATAAACACTACTATAATTAACAATTCTGGGGATGGAATAAACACAGATGCATTTCCTATTGCTTTTCCAACCATTGTGAACTGCATTATTTGGGGAAATGGTGACGATCTCAAAGGTCAGGCCAATGCAACATACTCATGTATCGAGGACGGTGATACAGGCTTTGGTAACATCTCCTCTGATCCAGACTTCATGGATCCTGCAAATGGCGATTACCGATTGAGGTTTACTTCTCCATGTCTTGATGCTGGCAATCCAACCATATCAGATCCAGACGGTTCCAGAAGCGATATGGGAGCATTCCCGGCTTTTCAAGGAGGTGGCAGATTTGGAGCACCGGTGAATTTAACCGCCGTGGATGCTCCAAATGATGATGGCGGCCAAATATCACTGATGTGGGAATCGCCGCCACCCATTCTTGAGGTAAGTGCAGACAGCCTGGTCTTCGATATTTGGGATTTAGGTTGGGCTTTCTTTTTGAAAAATTCAGGCCTGGGCATGTTAAACTGGACGGCTGCAAGTGATCAGAATTGGTTGGAGTTAATTCCACAAGGCGGGACTACCATGCTGGGCAATGGGCAACTATTTGCCTTTGCATCGAGGAAAGGATTGGCAGAGGGGGATTATAACGCAAATATTCAGATAGCTTCAAATGGTGGTAACAAAATCCTGCCTGTAATTCTCAAAGTTGGCAACACTCCCGAGCCGGGCGCCTGGAGTGGTTCAGGCGTGAGTTTCGATGTGACAGAAGACATGAGCCGCATTTTTGATTTTGACATGTCCGTAGGCCCCTCTAATAACCGCTACACTTATTTAAATGGTAGTGCGGCTATGAATAAGAGCGACCAGACCTTTTCTATTGAGTCCGGTGATGTAAAGATCACCGGCAAGTTTGACACAAGAACCTCGATTTCGGGGACCTACGTTTTGCCTCCTCATAGCGGCAATTGGTCGGCAAGCTGGACTGGTAATTCAAACCTTGGTAAAGAGAACTCATCAAACAGCATTTCAGGACAGCTTGCTTCCGATATTTCCTTAATTATGGGATATAATGTATATCGTGGCAGCAGTTCAGGTAATTATGATTCGGTTTTAGTGAGTGTTGCGGGCAATAAATTCTCTTATACGGACACCTCTGTTGCTGATGGAAAAGACTATTATTACGTTGTCAAAGCTTTCGATCAGGATAACAATTTGTCGGTGGCTTCTAGTGAAGCCGGCCCGGTGTCGTCAATGCTGAATCCAACGAGTGTTATGGATGAGACAGCCTTACCAGTAACGTTTGCTTTAGAACAAAACTATCCAAATCCTTTTAATCCCGAAACAACTATTAGATACCAGCTTCCCATAGCATCCGAGGTCAAATTGCAAATTTACAATCTCCTCGGCCAGCGGATTGTAACGTTAGTGGATAATCAGCAGCCAGCAGGATTTTATTCAGTGCAGTGGGGTGGGAAAGATAAGCAAGGATACCCAGTTGCTAGTGGAGTATATTTGTATAGTATTAAGGCAGAAAATTTTGTGCAAGTGCGGAAGCTGATACTCGTCAAATAAGTGAAAGTTGAACTTGAAGGGTATTGGCAAAATCCGAACTGGGATTATATTATTTGTTCAGAAGTAAAATAGACAATTCCGTTGTATAAATTTATATGTAATTGAATTAGGAGGCAATATACTGTTGGAGAAAGCACATTGGTATGTGGGTAATGCTTATAATTTGTAGGAGAATGGTACGAAGGCTAAGGAAGTATTTGAGCAGGTTGTGGAAGTGGAGGTGGATTGTGAATGGGAGGCGAGGTATTTGATTGGGTAAAAAAGTTGAAATAGAAGAATAGCAATTAAACTTCACATATTAATCAAGTAGTACTATTATGAAATTTTAAAAAAACAAAAATCTTTACGGCGTAGTACTGAAGATTACATATTAACCACATAAAAAAATATAGAATTGAGCTTAATGGAATAAACGATATTAGAAGTTTTTCAAAGGTATGTTTAGGGCAATTAACTAAACCAGAAAAGCAATGAACTGTGTGAATTTCAAGGGGTTTCTGTTAGTTTTAGATATAACTCTAACTTCTATGTTCCTTATATATTTGATCGATAATCACCAAAACATTAGAAAATTTTTACTACGTTGCTTTTTAGAAAGTTCTTTTTAAATTATTGGAGGCTCATCATGTATTCAAAAAATTTTATTAAGTGTGTATTATTAACCATTTTATTACTACTATGTGCAGTACCTACCTTCTCTCAAAAATGGGAATGGCAAAATCCTAAACCTACAGGCAATGATTTGGAAAGCACTTATTTTTTTCACGCTGACACTGGGTTTGCTGTTGGAAGATACGGCACATTGCTCTATACAACTGATAGAGGAAATTCATGGACTGATATCTATGTCAATACCCAAGCAACTTTATATGATATAGTGTTTGTTAATAGAAAATTTGGTTGGATTTCAGCAAGTGGTGGTTTGGTACTTGCCACTAAAGATGGAGGGCAAACCTGGGAAACCTATAATACAGGCGTATCATCACCTGGCTTCAGCATTTCATTTGTTGACACTTTAAATGGTTGGGTGATTGGATGGCATGAATTGATGCATACTTCAGACGGAGGTGCTACTTGGGAAGAACAAGATTCAAAAATATATTCCGATTTAAACGCAATCTTTTTTATTAACAAAAATGTTGGATGGATTGCAGGAAATTTAGGGAAAATATCTCATACTAATGATGGCGGTAAACATTGGACCACTCAAAATAGTAATTCCTCTCATTGGTTTAATGATATTTCATTTGTTGATGAAAATAACGGTTGGGCTGTTGCTGCTGGTAGCTATTCGGGAACTGTAGTCCATACTCAAAATGGCGGACAATCATGGATTGTCCAAAATACTGGGATAACCAATAAACAATATTGGGGCGTACATGCCGTCGATCAAAATCATTGTTGGGTAGTTGGTGGCTCAGGAACTATTCTATACACAGAAGATGGTGGAAATACCTGGAATATCCAAGAAAATGATTTTAGCAATAAATCAATGACTTTTAAAGGTGTTTATTTTAGCGATTTGCAAAATGGTTTTGTCGTTGGAAGTAAAGCAGCTATTATTTCTACCAGTAATAGTGGAACTAAGTGGAGTACTAAAAATAAATCAGTCACTAGTGAGACATCAAGAGATATTCATTTTGATACTTCTAATGATGGATTTATAGTAGGAGATAATGGTACGATTCTTCATACAAATAATGGTGGCGAAGAATGGGAAGTTAACTCTGGTGAAACCACAGAGCATCTGTATTGTGTTTTTTTTGCAGATTCACAAAATGCCTGGATAGGGGGTGACAATGGATTAATATTACATACTAATGATGGTGGTTTAACCTGGCACCAGCAGACAAGTAATGCTTATAGCAAAATTCAGGATATATTTTTTCTTGATAATTCTAAAGGATTTGCTATCAGTGGCAGTGGTGGCAACGGATATTTTCTTAAGACAGAGGATAGTGGGAAAAATTGGACGAGAAAAAGTGTCAAGGTCACAAATGCGCTTTGGTTTGTAAATGAAGTTGAAGGATGGATTGTTGGTGAAAGTTATCCTAATAAAGAAAAATTATTTCATACGCTCGATGGTGGGATTACTTGGAATGAGCAACTAATTGCCGCAGAACGAGAAATTGAGGATATTGTATTTGTTAATGAAAATGAAGGTTGGATTGCTGCGGGTGATATATGGCATACGAGTGATAAGGGCCTTTCTTGGTCAAAACAAATGAATTATGCGAATATTCATAATATTAGTTTCTGGGATCAAAAGAATGGTTGGGCAACTGGCAACAACAAGCTTTATCGGACAAACAACGGCGGTAATTACTGGCAGCAAGCACCAAGAAACGCTAGTTTTTCTTATCCAAAAATATTCGCATATTCATCCGATAAAGCTTGGATGACCGGATTTAATGGAGCAATTTTAAAGCTCAAAGGAGGTGTAGTTGATGTTCCTCGTTTTGTTGCAGTTCAGGATACTGTGGATTTTGGTAAAATGCTAATGGAACAAAAAAAAGAATCAACCTTTTTGTTAAAAAATCAAGGAACAGGTACCCTTGAGGTTTTTAGCATCTCATGTGATGGTGAGAATTTTTATACACCACCTGTACCAATTTCTATATACCCATATCAGGAACATGAACTTGTCGTTACTTTCAATGCTAATATGGTTGGTAACTTTGAAGGTAATATTACTATTAAAACAAATGATCCAGATCACAAGGAATACAAACTAAAAGTCCTGGCTCAGGTGATTCAAAATTCAGTTATATTTGTTAAATCAGATACAACAGGCAATAATGACGGCTCTTCCTGGACAAACGCTTATAATAAAATTCAAGATGGTATTAATGCTGCCGCTATTTTAGACTTGGAGGTTTGGGTTGAACAGGGAACATATAAAGAGAATATCGTATTAGCGAACAATGTACAGATTTTCGGTGGGTTTAATGGTACTGAAACGTACAAAATAGAACGTAGATATCTTAAAAATGTGACGACTATTGATGGAGGGAAAAACGGGCCTACCGTACTCGCTGCAAGTGGTATTAATCGAACGGCAGTACTCGATGGTTTTGTCATTATAAACGGTTCACAAAGCGGTGTGAAAATTGATCGTGGCGGTCCTACTATTAGAAATAATATTATTAAAGACAATTCCGCTTCTTGGGGCGGTGGAATCTATATGATCGGAGGGATGTTTGAAGCTGATCCACTTATTTTAAATAATCTTATATATAATAACAGGGCCACATGGGGTGATGGTATTTACGCCAACAATTCATGGGCGACCGTTCGAAATAACACGATAGTAGCCAATGGGGATATGAATGGTACAGGCATAGAAGCGATAGGTTATTGGAATCCTTCTCCGACAATTATTAATTGTATTATATGGAATAATGGTGATGATTTAGCAGAAACAGCCTATGCGACTTTTTCTTCTGTTCAGGATGGAGATACAGGTACAGGTAATTTGAGTGATGATCCGTCATTCGTAAATGCATTAGAATATAACTATTTTCTAAACCAAAATTCTCCGTGTATTGACAATGGTAGCCCTAATACACCGAACGATCCAGATGGTACCCGGTCTGATATAGGCGCATTCTATTATGACCGGCAGGCATCACTTGCAATTATTGGTGGAATTGTAACTGATATTTCAAACAATAAACCATTGACAGAGGGTAGAATAATCCTTTCAGGTATTAAACAGGACACTACGATTCTTGATTCTGAAGGCCGTTACGTTTTTGCTGTCCCTGAAGGCGATAATTACTTTATTAAAGCCATTGTTTTAAATCATGCACCTAAATTAACAGGTACTTTATCCGCATCAATTGGAAGTCGAACCGAAGTTGATTTACAACTTGATCCAATAGTTGATTCCAAAAGACTTTATCCCCCCCGAAACTTGGGTATAGATTCTGAAAAAGAATATTTAACCTTGAAATGGATGACGCCTATTCAAGAATTGGGATATGACGACGGACATTACGAAAGTTCTCTTGGATTTACTGCTACTGGTGGAATTTTAGTCACTGGACCATTTGAAATAAATCACCCTTTAGAGATTACAAAAATACGGACAGCTTTTAACGGAGAAAATGCAAATGATCAGTTTATGGTTATTGTATATTATGACTCTTTAGGCAATGATACTAAACCCTCTAATTTACAATCCAAATATTACTTTGGCCCCCATACTATTGATTTTAATGGAACTTATCAGGAAATTGCTTTAGAACCAAACATCCTTTATTTAAAACAGGGACAATTCTTTGTTGGTGTAAAACAATTGGCTGATCGACCAATGTACTTGTTATTTGATAATGATGGACCGTCGTCCAAATCATTTTATGGAGACGAAACAAGCGCGGAATATGAATCCATTTCAGAGGCGCATATGTGGGGAACTTTTGCAATTAGAGTCGAAGTCGTTGAAACTAATACACAAGCTTTTTCAATTTCGTCACAAATGGTGTTGAATAGAAATGGTCAAGAACAATTATACTTTTCGGAAAAAACTAAATTTAATCAGCCTTTAAAACTTATTCAAAAGGGCTTTATTGCTGAAAAACAGAAATTTCTTTCAAAGCAAGGATTGTTTCATTCTAACGCTACTGAACATGAAAACATGTTAGACCTGGTTGGATATGGCGTTTATGCATCTGAAAGTTCGCCAGTGGTGCTGTCAAGTGAAAATCTTATTTCTTATTTAAAAAGTGATCGGACTTCGTGTCAGATTGACAGTCTTACACCGCAAAAAGACTATAATTTTATTATATCTGCGATTTATAATCAGGGTGAAAGCGAACCTTCTAACGAAGCTACTGGCATGATTACAGAGGTTTACGAACATGACAGGTTTGCCATCCCATTGTCTTTCCAACTGAATCAGAATTTCCCCAATCCCTTCAATCCTGAAACGACTATCAGATATCAGCTTCTGAAAGCTTCTGAGGTTAAATTGGAAATTTATAATCTCCTCGGCCAGCGGGTGACAATGCTGGTTGAGGAAAAACAGCCTACGGGCAAATATTCAGTTAAATGGAACGGCAAGGATGACTCAGGCAGAAATGTGGCAAGTGGCATTTACCTGTTTCAACTTAAGACCGAGGAATTTATAAAGACGAGAAAACTTACTCTTATTCGTTAAGGAAAAAAACGGCCTCGGTTTAGCCAATGGGGGATGAGTTTCATAAGGTGAATGCTTATTAAACCGGGGCCGTTAATCCGCTGGATTAGCAGGAAATATACTTTTTTAATCAGGGGTGAAACATATCCTTAGTAAACACATCCGCAGATCATGTTACACAAAAAACATCAAACTTAAATGCAAGGAATTTTAAATTGGCGCAATAATAATAATGAAAAGTTAATTTGGTAATTTGTTACTTAATTGGGAGGTACTACAATGAAGTATAAAATCATCGTTCTTGTGAGCTTGTTTATGTTTTTATCTGTTGAGACTCACGCACAAATAGCAGACGAGTCAACGCAAAAACCAAAGAGATCGTCCGGATATTTTTCTATTGGTACTTTAAATCGCGGCTCTTATTCCACTACTGTAGATGGAATACCCTTCCGTCTTTATTATCCCGATAAAGCAGAGATATTGGTGTTGGGATTCACTGGACCTGTCACTGCTTCCGGATGGCTTCACGGTTTCTTTAATCTCGGTGCTCCGCTCAGAGACATACGCGCGGATGTAATTTTTGATTCACGTACTATTACTGAACAATTAAATGTTGCTACTATGTACATGGATTTTGGATTAGCAATTTATCCTATGAGTTGGATGCGACAAGATTCTCGTTTTCAACCTTTCTTTTCAGGTAGCATTGGAACTAATGTCATTGCTGATAATTGGGGTGTAATTCTTTTGCTTGGACTATCAGGTGATACAACCACATCGACATCTGATAACTCTTTGGCGGATAGAATAGATTTTGATTGGATGTTTTCCTACGGAGGTGGAATCGATTATTACTTTTCAAGCAGTACCGGTGTCAGATTATCGTTCAGGAAACTCAGGCTCAATTTGCCCGGCGGCGATTCGTTTTTCAATCCCATGGAATTTAATTTAGGAGTGATCGGTAGATTTTAAATTTCCCAATTTGGATTTACATTAAATTGTCAACCTGCAAAATATAAGGATCAATAGCATGAAATTAATATTCCTGAAATATCGAAGCGCATTGTTAAACGTCATTTTTGTGGTTTTCTCTATCGTAACTTTTGTTACTTGTGCAATAGAGGATAAACCAGAATTAGTAGGATGCACCAGTTGGCAGTACAAGGGAGCTCTTTATGATAGCCGCGACTCATTGGATGAATGTATACCTGGCTTGGTTGAATTTGAAAATGTCAGTTTCCGTATCACCTGTTCAACTGGGAGTTGTGTTCAAAAAGTAGAAGTGGTTACTGATGGTTCGAACCAGGCGGTGATAGCGCCATAATTAAAGACAGAGAAATCAGTTTCCTTCAAGAAATCTCCCGAAGGTTTTGAACCTTCGGGAGATTGGTGGTCGGGGCATCTCGTGATAATGTTTGATTTTTATTAGTTAGTGATTGGCCGAAAATTAGCGAATAATGTCATTTCGAACGAAGTAAGAAATCTGATTTCATTGAAATTATTGCAGTTACAGAAATGCCCAAAAGGGGTGTTTTCGTTCAACCACTAATTAAGTCTTGATTAAATTAATATTCCTTCATATATTTTCTCGCCAGAAAAATCGTGTGACAATTGTGGCAGCTATGCTTGTCTAGGCATTCAAATTTCAATAAGCGGCTTAGCCTTTAAATCCTTGGCATTTTATTCCATTCGTAAAAATTCATTCCGTACTTAAAAATGGAGGATTACTATGCATCGTTTCGTAAACTACTTAAGATGTGTCTTGCTTTCTTGTATATTAATTGCATCATTCAGCGACCTTTCTGCGCAACAATACAAAGTTGCACAGGTTGAATTCAACAAACAATTGATAATAGCTATTGAAGCTGATGAGGATAGCTCGGCAGCTGTACTTATTCAACAAAATGTGTATAAAGTTAGTGGCGTCGTGACTGAATTGCTGGATGGATTTGTGACGAATTCTTTGACTGAAAATTCAGATGATGCACTGCAAAAACTTTCATGTGCACGGCGAATTGCTAAAATATATGCTGAGAAATTTCACAGTGATTATCTGCTTAAGAAGGTTGTTTTGTACACCAACTGGGCTCCGGAGCAATTACGAATAAAAACTGAAGCTGATTCCTTGCGTGAACTGTCGGCAGAGGA
Organism: uncultured Cytophagia bacterium; assembly: GCA_964539665.1. Taxonomy (GTDB): domain Bacteria; phylum Zhuqueibacterota; class Zhuqueibacteria; order Oceanimicrobiales; family Oceanimicrobiaceae; genus CAZIKB01. The sequence continues at coordinate 46,856 of CAZIKB010000027.1, read as the reverse complement.
TTTTAAAGAACATAGGTTAGACGCAGCGCTTGAAAAGGTGCAATCCGCTTTACAATTGTACAGGAAAATCGATGATCGGGAAGATGAAGCAAGATGCTTGAACAGCATTGGACTGACCTATTTCCGTAAGACTGAATTTGAAAAAGCCGAGAGTCATCTCAGGCAATCTATCGATATTAATCGTGAAATTAGCCTTTTGACAGGAGTCATCTCTAATTTGGATAATTTAGGCGCGATTTATAAGGCTCAATATAAATTTGAGAAAGCTTTGCAGGTATTTAATGAAGCCATGCAAATTTCAGAGGAGATTGGAGATGAGCAAAGAAGAGCTGAACAGTGGAAAAGTATTGGTACGATTTACCAGGCAAATAAAAATATGAACAAAGCTTTCGATTACTATCATAAAGCGCTGAGTTTTGCAGATGAAACAAACAATATGGAGTTGAAAGCGTCAACGTTGATGAATTTAGGTTCGGCTCATGCAGATCTCAGTGACTTTAAAAAATCTGTTAAATATTGGGAAGAGGGTGCGGATTTAGCGGTTCAATTAAAAGACCACCAACTGGAGAGCGGCTTTTTAAGCAATGTAAGTATTGCTTATAGAAATCTTGCCCTTTATGACCAATCTCTTAAAACCTTAAAGCGCGCCATGCAACTATCAAAAGAAACATTTAATCGCTGGACCGAAGGCAACACTTTGAGAGAGATGGGGATTATTTACTATTATAAGGGTTTGCCCGATAGTAGTCTATTCTTTTGGAATCAAGCCATTGAGGTATTTAAGAGTATTCCTGACATGTCCATGGTGGGGATGGTAACAGGTCATATCGGGGTATATTATAAAAACACTGGCCAACCTTTCAAGGCTTTAAATGCATATAAAATGGCATTACAGCTTGTACGTCAAGTAAATAATGAAAGAGAAGAAGCAAACATTCTGGGTAATATCAGCAATGTTTATAACGATATCTTAGCCGATTACCCACTGGCTGAGGAGTATTTAAACAAGGCCCTGGAAATTAAAAAGCGCCTGGGTGAAACGTCCTTCATTGGAATATTGCAAGGAATATTTGGCATTGTAAAAAAGAATCAAGGCGATTACCAATCGAGTTTATATCGATATCAACAGGCTTTAAAAATAGCACAGGAAAGTGGAAATCGTTCGAGTGAGGCAAAGTTGTTCGGAAATATGGGGGCTGTTTACTCTGATCTCGGGGAGAAAGAAATGGCGCTGCAATTTTTAACAAAAAACCTGGAAATGTTGGAAGAAATTGGGGAAGTTCACAAGAAGTCGGAAGTGTTAATTAATTTAGGGTCAGTTTATACTGATATGGACAATGATTCATTAGGATTGGATTATTATAGAAAGGCCGATAAATTAGCCACTGAGCAAGGCCATCGTGGATTCCAAATCGATATAAAACTCAATATTGGTAGTATTTATAAGAAACAAGGTAACTTTAGTAAAGCCCGAGAGTCTTATGAGACGGCTTTAAAAATTGCGCGTGACATTTCTGCGCTGGCTGAACAAGGTCAAATTTTGACTTTGATAGGAAATCTATATCTGGAATTGGGACAGTTTACTGATGCTTTGAATTGTCATGAACAAGGATTCAGTATAATGCAAAAAATTATGTCACCAGAGGGCTTGTGGAAAGCTCTATTTGGGATTGGTTCTGTTCTAGAAAATAAAGATTTGAATGATGAAGCGTTTATAAAATATGCAGCTGCCATTGAAACGATCGAATCAATACGCTCCAAGCTTACTATCGAATCTCTCAAAGAATCGTTTATGACAGGAAAAATCGAAGTTTACCATGCGATTATAAGATTGCTTCTTAATATGGGTCGGACTGAGGAAGCATTTGATTATATGGAGAGAGCAAAGGCCAGAAACTTATTAGACATTCTTTCTACAGACCGAATTAACATTACAGAAGGCATTTCAACTGAATTGTTAGACAAAAAGAAAAAGGTTGAATGGCTGTTACGGCGAGTAAACACATTGCTAACTGAAGAGTATTCGAAACTAGCTGAACAAAGCAAAGAACAATATATTTCGGTGTTGGAGGACAGCCTGAAAAAGGTTCGTTTTCAACACAGCGAGGTGCTGCAAGAAATCAAGTTGAACCATCCTCGTTATGCGCAAACTGTGGGCATAATAAAACCGCTAACCTTGAAAGAGATTCAAAGAAGTGTACTGCAAGATGATACTTTTTTGGTCTCCTATTTAGTAACAGAAGACGAGTTATATGTTTGTGTTGTCTCCAAACAGACTTTTCAGTTTGAAATAATTGAGGTGAGTAATAAAGAGATATCCAGTCTGATTGATCGTCTATTGCACCCGTTCCTGTCAATGCAAACTGGTGCTAATTTAGAGGATATATCTTTTAATTTGAAACTTTCTCAGGAACTTTATTCGAAAATTTTTCAACCAATAGAAAGATATCTGCATGAGAAGAGCTCCCTTATTATTATACCGGATGGCTGGCTTCATTATTTGCCCTTTGAAGCTATGGTTACCAATATTGAAAAGAAACGTTTTCCCCGAGACATTGTTTTTTCCAGATATGAAACTGCCCACTATTTGATAGAAAAGTACCCGATTTCCTATGCGCACTCTGCAAGTGTTTTAGATCCAAAATTAAGAAGCAGGAATGAAGATATTAGATTAACCGGCAAACTTTTCGCCATTGGCAATCCTGACTTTGGACATTCAAACAATGGATTTCAGGAAAAGCCATCTGCATTGAATAGTTCAATGAGAAAAGTTCGAAATGCGCTATTGAACGACCTTCCTAATTCACAAAATGAAGTTGAGATAATATCTGAATTGCTTAAACCATCCGTGGTGCTCGTCGGAGATGCAGCCAGGGAAGGGCTCTTCAAACAAGACGTTTCAAACTATGAAGTGGTTCATCTTTCCACACATGCTTTTGCAGATGAAGTACAGCCTATGTATTCCTGGATTGCATTTGCCCAGAATAAAGATATCAAGGAGGATGGATTTCTTCATGCTTATGAAGTTTTCAATTTGAACTTGAATGCAAATTTAGTTACTCTAAGCGCCTGCGAAACTGGTCTTGGCAAACTTCGCCAGGGGGAAGGCCTGATAGGCTTGACACGAGCTTTCATGTATGCTGGCAGCAATTCGGTATTAGTAAGTTTATGGAGCGTAGAAGATGCTTCAACCGCCAAATTCATGGAATATTTTTATGATAATCTAAGAAACAGTAAAGCAAAATCTGAGGCATTGCGGCAGGCTAAACTGTCCATGCTCAAAACTCGTGAACACAAAATGTCCTATGCTATGCCGTTTTTATGGGCGCCGTTTGTGTTAGTGGGAGATTGGAGGTAAAAGAAAGAACTAAGTTAAATCGTTAAATATTGACATTCAATCACAATATTTGTATATTTTCGTTTTGTAATTTAATCTTAGAACGCATCCTAATATGGAGATTTAATGAAGCAAGAAATACCAAAAGTTTATGATCCCCGAACTGTTGAAGACAGGCTTTATAAATTCTGGATGGAGAATAATTATTTCCACGCAGAAGTGAATCCAGAGAAGAAGCCGTATACCATTGTCATTCCGCCACCCAATGTAACCGACATTTTGCATATGGGTCATGCATATAACAATACGTTTCAGGATCTTATTATCCGATTCCAAAGAATGCAGGAAAAAGAAGCCTTATGGTTTCCGGGCACTGATCACGCCGGTATAGCTACTCAAAATGTGGTTGAACGGCACATCTGGAATGAGCAGAAGCAAACCCGATATGATTTAGGACGCGAAAAATTTATTGAGTTAGTATGGCAATGGCGCGAACAGCGTGGCGGCAGGATTATTGAGCAATTGAAAAAAATGGGCTTTTCTTGCGATTGGGAAAGAGAACGGTTTACTATGGACGAGGGCATGTCACGGGCTGTTCTTGAAGTTTTTGTCCGCCTGTATAATAAAGGCCTGATTTATCGTGGCAAATATATAATTAACTGGTGCCCCCGGTGCCAGACGGCTCTTTCAGAAGAAGAAGTTGACCACATGGAGGAAATTGGCAATCTGTGGTATATTCAATATCCCATTACAGGTACAACTCAATTCATTACGGTGGCTACTACGCGCCCGGAAACTATGTTAGGCGATGTGGCTGTTGCAGTTCATCCTAAGGATAAGCGCTTTAAAGATGTTGTTGGCGGGAAAGCAAATTTACCTATCATTGGCAGAGAATTAAAGATCATAGCCGATGAAACAGTTGATATGGAATTTGGCACAGGTGCAGTAAAGGTAACACCTGCGCACGATCCAAATGATTTTTTAATCGGACAAAGGCACAACTTGAAGCCGATTAATGTCATGAATGGTGACGCCTCGATGAATGAGGATGCTGGTAAATACGCTGGAATGGATCGTCTCAAGGCCCGTAAGCAATTACTGCAGGATTTAAAAACCGGTGGATTCATTGAAAAAATTGAAGATCATAAGCACGCCGTGGGCCATTGTTACCGTTGCAAAACCATAATTGAACCGTTTCTCTCTGAACAGTGGTTTGTGAAAATGAAGCCTTTAGCCGAACCGGCATTGCAGGCAGTCAAAGATGGTAAAATGAAGTTGCATCCGGCACGGTGGAACAAAGTGTTCACAAATTGGCTTGAAAATATTCATGATTGGTGCATTAGTCGACAAATCTGGTGGGGACATAGAATTCCCATATACTACTGCCAGGATTGCTCAGAAGTTGTCGCCACAATAGACATGCCTTTTAGTTGTCAGAAATGCCAGAATCAAAATTTTAAGCAGGAGCCGGATGTACTGGATACCTGGTTTTCATCTCAACTGTGGCCTTTCGCAACGTTAGGATGGCCTGAAAAAACTAAGGAGCTTAAATATTTTTATCCAACGGATACGATGGTTACCGGCCCTGATATTATCTTTTTCTGGGTAGCTCGCATGGTTATGATGGGGATAGAGTTTATGGGTGACGTCCCTTTTCAGGACGTCTATTTTAACGGTATCATCCGTGATGTCCAGGGACGGAAAATGAGCAAATCACTTGGAAACGGCATTGATCCCCTGGAAATGGTCGAAAAATACAGCGCTGACGCTGTCCGATTTTCTTTACTCATGCTTTCAGCAGAAGGACAGGATATTAATTTGTCTAAAAAGGATTTCGAAATCGGTCGCAATTTTTCAAACAAAGTCTGGAATGCTTTCCGTTTCCTGTGGATGAATCTGGAAGAAACCGATTTGGAAAAAGGAAACCTGGATTTGGTGAAAGATGCCCTGAAAAATAAAAAGTTAGATTTAGCAGATCAATGGATTCTCAGCCGACATCAAAAAACAATCAGGCACGTAACCAGGGGAATCGAAAATTTTAAGTTTCATGAAGCTACAGACGTCATTTATAGCTTTTTCTGGAAAGAGTTTTGTGATTGGTATTTAGAATTAATAAAGCCGCGATTATATAATGAAAAAAAACCTGAAAGCAGGAAGGTGGCTTTAGGTGTGGCAATAATGGTACTGAAAAACATTCTGAAATTGCTGCACCCGATTATTCCGTTTATTACCGAGGAAATCTGGATGAAAATTCATGACAGCGAAGACTCGGAAAGTATTATGAAATCATCCTGGCCTGCTGAATCCCGTTCATTCATAAACGAGTCCGCGGAAAAGGATATGGAGGTTATCAAAAAGCTAATTGGCGCGATCAGAAATATTCGCGGAGAGATGAATGTCGCTCCGAACAAAACTGCTCAGGTGATTGTCAATAGCCGAAATGGAGCAAATTTGGAGTTAATTCAATCAAACAAAGAATATTTTGAACATTTAGCCAAAGTTGATAGTCTTGAATGTGACGTAAACAGAGCCAAACCCAAAAATGCTGCAAGTGCGATAGTCAATAATCTTGAAATTTATTTGCCATTAGAAGGACTCATTGATTTTGATGTGGAAAAAGCGCGGTTGGATAAAGAGATCAAGCGTCTGGAGAAGCATCTGGAAATTCTTAACAACAAGTTGCACAGCAGGGATTTCTTAGCCAAGGCGCCGGAAAATATTGTTATTCTTGAGAAAAAGAAAAAATTGGATTTTGAATCTAATTTAGATAAACTTAAGTTAAACCTAAAAAGTTTAGAAGCTTGATTTATCTTAAAAAAATGCTCAGGGTGAAAATTATGAAAAATATCAGGGCTCTTACATTATTGCTTTTAATTTTTGGAGCTGTTAGAGGATTCTGTCAGAACAATGAAGTGGCAGTCACCATTTACAATAATAATTTAGCTCTGATCAAAGATGTCAGAACTCTGCAGCTCGCTAAAGGAATATCCGAATACAAATTTCAGGATGTAGCCGCCAAAATTGATCCTACCTCGGTATATTTTAATTCTAAAACAGCTCCGGATAAAGTAGGCATCCTGGAGCAGAATTATGAATACGACCTGGTTAATTCTTCAAAGATTTTGCTGAAGTATATCGATCAGGAAATTACACTTCAGGGAAAAGGAGAGTTACGCTACACCGGTACTTTGCTGAACGCATCTGGAAAAGACATTATTTTACGTGAAACCGATGGCGGCATAAAAATTATAAATATGGGAATCGTGGAAAATATGGCATTCCCCAGGTTACCTGAAGGACTCATCACCCGACCGACCCTGGTATGGTCTGTTGATTGTCAAAAAGCCGGCAGCCATGAGATTGAAGTTGGATATTTAACTTCTGGTATTCAATGGCATGCGGAGTATGTTGGGGTGACCAATAAGAACGATACCGTTCTGGAATTGGGCGGCTGGGTTTCAATTGATAACAAATCCGGAGCAACTTATGATAATGCCAAGCTTAAGCTCGTTGCCGGCGATGTGCACAGAGCCCGAAGAATTCCGCAACCCTATTTAAGAAAAGAAATGGTCATGCAGACTGCTGGAGTCCCGGATCAATTTGTAGAAAAAGCTTTTTTTGAATATCATCTTTACACATTACAACGGAATGCCACAGTAGCTGATAATCAAATTAAACAGATTTCTTTATTTGCACCTACTGAGGTGAAAGTTGTAAAAAAGTATTCTTTTGACGGCGCAAGAGAAAGTAATAAAGTCCGAGTGAATTTGGAATTTAAAAATGAAAAGAAGTCTGGCCTGGGTATGCCTCTGCCTAATGGGAAAGTGAGAGTTTATAAAGAAGATGATGATGAGAGTTTAATTTTTATTGGAGAGGATTTCATCGATCATACGCCAAAAAATGAGACAGTCAGAGTTTATGTGGGCAATGCCTTTGATATTGTTGGCGAGCGAATTCAGAAGGACCGCAGGTCTATAGGGAAAAACTCTTGGGAGGAAACCCTTGAAATTAAATTGCGAAATCATAAGGATGAATCCGTATCCGTGACGGTCATTGAGCATTTAAATTTAAATTGGGAAATTCTACAGAATTCCCATGAATTCGCAAAAAAAGATGCACAAACAATTGAATTTGAAATAAACATCCCGAAAGATGGTGAGGTTGTTTTAGAATATCGTGTCAGGTATAGCAGATAGCCGTCAGTCAAGTGATGATTATGAAAATATAGTGTCGTAATTTTATAGAATATGACGAACTAAGACAATTGATGTGACGGTGTCCAACCAGAATAATTTAAGTACATCTGTACAATTTCTAAAAGGGATTGGAGAAAAACGAGCAAAGTGTCTTAATGAAGTAGGGGTGGAATCGATTCTCGATCTTCTTTATTATTTCCCACGCCGTTATTTGGATCGCAGCCACATAACTAAAATCAATGCTTTAAAGGCAGATACGACTGTTACTGTTGTTGGCAAAGTACAGTTTTGCGGCATTAAAATGGGGCGGCGGAAACGATTTGTGCTGGTTATATTTGACGGCACGGGTTTTTTAAATTGTGTTTGGTTTAACAGAGTTGATTTTTGGAATAAAATTTTTGAAAAAGGCGAGACCATCGCTTTTAGCGGAAAAGTTGGCTATTTTGGTGAATATCAAATGGTGCATCCCGACTTTGACCGGCTGAGTGATGAAGGTGATAAGAATTTCTTACACACAGGCAGAATCATTCCTTTATATCCGTCTACTGAAATGTTGGGTAAAACAGGATTGGATAGCCGGGGATTTCGCAGGATTTTGAAAAGTGCTTTGAAGGATAACACTCAATATTTACAGGAGACGTTATCTCAGGAAATCTTGCAAAGACAAAAATTGATATCCTTAAGAAAAGCAATTGAGAACGTGCATTTTCCTTCTGAAAAAAATATGTTAATAGCTGCTCGAAGACGATTGAAGTTTGATGAACTATTTTATCTTGAACTCATGCTGGCGTTAAGAAAAAAGAATGTGGAAATCAAACGCAAAGGCATCGAGTTTCTAAAAGTTGGAGATCGAACCAGAAATTTGATTGAATCATTACCTTTTGAATTAACCAGCGCCCAGAAAAAAGTCATCCGGGAAATACGGGATGATATGAAAAAAGAATCACCCATGAATCGGCTGTTACAGGGAGATGTCGGCTCAGGTAAAACAATGGTTGCAATCATTTCAATGATGCTGTCCATTGAAAATGGCTACCAGGCCGCGTTGATGGCCCCAACAGAAATACTGGCCGAGCAGCACTATCTCACATTGCGCAATTTTCTCGAAGAATTGGAAATAAAAGTGGTGCTTTTAATTGGTGCACAAAAGAAAAATGAACGCAAGGAGGTTCTTAAGTGTATTAAAGAAGGTGAAGCAGAAATAGTTGTAGGTACCCACGCACTTATTCAGGAAAGTGTGCAATTTAATCGTCTGGGTTTAGTCATAGTAGATGAACAGCATCGATTCGGCGTTATACAGCGCGCTATTTTGATGGACAAAGGAATGACGCCAGATGTTCTTGTGATGACTGCGACACCCATTCCCAGAACTCTGTCGTTAACGCTTTATGGCGATCTCGATTTTTCTATTCTTGACGAGTTGCCGCCGGGGAGAAAACCCGTTAAAACCCACTGGCGGAGTGATACAAAGCGTTCAGATATTTATAACTTTGTGAAAAGCAAAGTTGAAGAAGGCGAGCAGGTTTATATTGTTTTTCCGCTTGTTGAAGAATCCGAGAAAATGGATTTAAATGCGGCTATTGAGAGTTACGAAAATTTAAGCACAGGACTATTTGCCAAATATAAGATTGGTTTATTGCATGGCCGCATGAAAAGCGCTGCTAAAGAAAAAGTCATGACGGGTTTTAAGTCAGGCCAAATACAGATCCTGGTTAGCACCACGGTAATTGAAGTGGGAGTAGATGTACCAAACGCGACCATCATGATCATTGAAAATGCTGAACGGTTTGGTTTGCCGCAATTGCATCAGTTGCGTGGAAGAGTTGGGCGTGGTGACAAAGAATCTTACTGTTTTTTGATCGCCCAATATCCAATATCCAGCGATGCAAAATTACGGTTGAAGACATTATCGGAAACCAACGATGGCTTTAAGATTGCAGAAGTGGATCTTAAATTACGAGGACCGGGTGAATTTTTTGGAACGAAGCAGCATGGATTGCCAGAATTGCGTATTGCGGATATTGTAAAAGATACAGAGCTTTTACTTAAAGCCCGTGAAGAAGCTTTTCAATTGGCCAGAAATGACAAACAGATAATTAATTTTAATAATTCTCCGGTCCGCGCCCATTTTTTTAAAAATTATCGGGATAAATTTGAATTAGCGCGGATTGGGTGATTTGTTGTCAATAATAAGTCTATTGAAATTAAAATTAACTTATTCTTGAAAAAAAGTTTTTAAAGAATAACAGGCTGAACAGTTACAAAGAACTCAAGTTAAATCATCGCACAGTAATCATTTGGAGGCAATTAAATTCATGGAACACAAACAAATAAATCGGATATTAGCTTTTGCTCTATTTATCATTTCATTAATTGTGTACGGCATGACCGTTGCCAAAACTACTTCGTACTGGGATTGTGGAGAATTTATTGCGAGTTCATACATACTTGGTGTGCCGCACCCACCTGGCTCGCCACTGTATATTTTAATTGGCAGAATTTTTACCATGCTGCCATTTTTTGATGATATCGGTTTGCGGGTAAACATTTTCTCAGTAATAGTAAGCGCTTTTTCAGTTATGTTTACTTACTTGATTATCGTCAGGTTGATGAGGGAATTTCGCGGCATTCCACAGACAATCGAACAAAAACTTATTTTTTATGTAAGTGGTGTGATTGGCGCTTTAGGTTTGGCTTTTTCAGATTCATTCTGGTTTAATGCGGTTGAAGCGGAAGTGTATGCGATTTCTATGTTTTTTACGGCCATTGTTGTGTGGCTGATTTTAGTCTGGTCGGAAAAGGCTGAGAATCCTGTGAATGATAAAATATTACTTTTAATTGCATATCTAATCGGTCTTGCTACCGGACTTCACCTTTTGAATATTCTCACTTTACCTACGGTTTTTCTAATTATTTATTTTAAAAGATCAGAGTTGAATTTAAAAACTTTTTCGCTATTAGCAATAGGCTCGGCTGCGGCTTTTGGCGCAATCTATCCTGGTATTGTTAAAGGCGTTCCCTGGATATTAAATGAATTCTCTTTTACTTTATTAGGTGTGCTTGTTCTTGCGTTGTTTGCTGCGATCTTCTATGCTGTAAAAAATCAACAGCGGCTAATGAGCCTGGCGCTCACTGGATTTATGCTGGTGGTAGTTGGTTATTCCACTTATACTGCTCTATACATTCGGTCCGGAATGCAGCCTGCTATCAATGAAAACAACCCGAATGTTCCTTCACGGTTTGCAAGTTATCTCAATCGCGAACAATACGGCGACATCCCTTTAACAGAACGCAGGGCGCCTTTATGGGAATACCAGATAAAGAAAATGTATGTCAGGTATTTTGGCTGGCAGTTTATTGGACAGGGCACGACGCTCGGGGATGACAATTACATCGTCGAAACCATTTCACCAAAGGGGCTTATGGGATTACCATTTCTGGTTGGGATGATAGGTATGGTTTATCATTTTAATCGTGACCGCAAAAGAGCGCTGTCAATTTTAACGTTATTTATTATGACCGGGGTAGCCATTACTGTTTATCTGAATCAGGAGAATCCGCAACCTCGGGAACGAGACTATGCTTACGTGGGCTCATTTTTTGCGTTTACGATTTGGATTGGTCTTGGGGCCGGGGCAGTTTTAGAATTGGTTTTCGGTGCAATTCGACAAAGTGTTTTGCTACGGAAGGTGGGTGTGGCTTTAACAATTGTACTGTTATTTCTTGCTGTTCCATATAATATGTACAGTGTCCACAACCACACTCATGACCGCACTGGCAATTATGTGGCCTATGACTATTCCTACAATATCCTGCAATCCTGTGAGCCTGACGCCATATTATTTACAAATGGCGATAATGATACTTTTCCATTATGGTACTTGCAGTATGTAGAGGGTATTCGTACAGATGTTCGTGTAGTCAATTTAAGTTTATTGAATACAGAATGGTACATAAAACAGCTCAGGGATGAAGAGCCGAAGGTACCTATAAACTATACTGATGAAAAAATCGAGCAACTTCAAGCTGTTTTGTGGCAGGAGCCGAAAAGATTAAAAATTGAAGTCCCGCGTGAAAAAGTCAGAGAATATTTAGAGAAGGAAGAAGACAATTCGAACGTTTCTATTGAAACCTTACCTGAAAATACTGTAATTTCATTTGAATTAACTCATACTAAAACGCTTTCAGGCCATAAGGTGCTTTTGGTGCAGGACCTTATGGTGCTGCATATAATTGCAGCAAATAATTTTAAGAAGCCTGTCTATTTTGCTGTTACGGTTTCCCCGGAAAATATGCTTGGTTTAGATAACCGTCGCAATGTGAAGGGATTAGGCAATTACTTGCGTATGGATGGCTTGGCTTTTAAAATCATACCGTATAGTGGCCCAAGAGATTTTATCTCGCCAAAAAAGTTGAAGGATAATATTTTCAACAATTTTCAGTATCGAAATTTAAATAATCCTGATGTTTATTATAATAATAATATTGTTGGCTTATTACAAAATTATCGATCGGCTTTTTTGCGGCTTACTAATTATTATCAAAATAATAGAGCAACAGATCAATCCGGTAATGAAAAAGTCTTATCAGTATTAGATAAAATGAATGAGGTTATGCCTGAGGAAGTGATTCCACTGAGAAGTTATCAAATTTCTTTGAATTTCGGGCGTATGTATGCCGAGGCTGGCCGACCGGAGGAATTAGAAAAACGTCTTGGGCTGGCAGCTCAAAATTATTACCTGGGACCAATGGATAAAATGTATCTGGCAGAATATTATTCGCAAATTTTAAACAAGGCTGCTGTTGCAGAATCGTTAGTGGTAAATGTATTGGAAGAACAACCTGAATTTGCTCAATCATACAGTTGGTTAGTAAATCATTATGCTCAAAGGGGTAAATATGCCAAAGGAGTTGAGACCTTGCAGAAGTGGTTGGCATTACATCCTACTGACAAAGATGCGCTTACGCAACTATCGAGATTGCAATCGCTGGCGGCAATGCAGGACAGCATAATAACCAAGAATGAAAAAAATGATGATAATCCAGAAAATAGTAACGACAAAAAACAATAATTTAATTTAAAGTTATGTCAGGAAAACCGCTGGTTTCAATTATCATTCCACATTTTAATGGAAAGGAGATTCTTCAAAACTGTCTTGCATCATTAGAAAAAACTAACTATTCTAATTTACAGGTAATTCTCGTAGATAACGGTTCCACTGATGGCAGTGTTGAATATGCGCAAAGAGAATCCCCCTGGATTCAAATCAAAAAGAATGAAAAAAATTTAGGCTATGCCGGTGGATGTAATTCCGGATTGGAAAAAGCTCAGGGCAAATACATTCTGTTTCTTAATAATGATACGATTGTGGATACAGAGTGGCTTGCAAAAATTGTGGAACAATGCGAAGGGGATGCAAACATAGCGGCATGTCAACCCAAGATTCTTTCGCTTAAAAATCGACAATTATTTGATTACGCCGGCGCTGCTGGCGGTCTAATGGACCAGTACGGATTTCCATTTGCAAAAGGCAGAATTTTTTTTACCATTGAAAAAGATGAACATCAGTATGATAAAAGCGCCAATATTTTCTGGGCATCAGGGACAGCTTGCTTAATTCGTAAATCCGTATTAGATGAAGTCGGTTATTTCGATGAAGACTTTTTTGCACACATGGAAGAAATTGATCTGAACTGGCGATTTCATTTAGCAGGTTACAAAGTTGTCTCAGAACCACTGGCCATTGTTTATCATAGCGCTGGTTCTACCCTGAAGACGGACTCATACATGAAAGTGATGCTTAATCATCGAAATTCTCTCATAATGCTGCTGAAAAATTATGAGGTTAGAACGTTATTTTGGATTCTTCCAATCAGAATTTTATTGGAATTTATTGCCAGCATCTACTCACTGCTGAAATTGGATTATATTCGATTTCGGGCAGTCTATGCTGCATTTGTTTATGTGATTTTAAACTTATCAAAAATAATGAAGAAACGAGTTCAAATTCAACGTTTGCGCAAGATTCCGGATTCCCAAATGTTTACTAAGATGTACCGGGGTAGTATAGTATTTGATTATTTTATAAGGGGGATTCGCAGGGTGCAGGACATGAAATAAGCAAACGTTCATTCATAAAACTATAAAGACTTTGTGGTGATTAACTTAAGAAAAATAATTGGATAAACAATTTGAAACTATAAAGTGTCTGGTGTGCCTTAGTGATAAATACAACTCAAAATATAAAGCTCCGGACAGATTTAATTTAGATGATGGAAATATTTATCAGATCGTTAAATGTATAAATTGTGGCTTTGTCTATCTAAATCCCAGACCGAAAGTTGATTCTATTGCTGAGTTTTACAAAGCTGGTGAATATCAACCATATCTGTCCACACAAAAATCATTAAAACTGGGGGATCAAATATATGACTGGATTCGATCTTATTCTGTACGCGTTAAAAGGAATAAAATTGAAAATCATAAATCCAAAGGAAAGCTATTAGATATTGGCTGCGGCACCGGGGAATTTTTAAATGAAATGCAGAATAATGGCTGGGAGGTTGAAGGAATCGAGCAAGATCCTCAGGCTGCTGCTTTCGCGAAAAATGAGTATAGATTAAAAATTTCTACCGATGAAATAAGTGAAAAATATTATTTGGAAAAAAGCTTTGATGTTATTACCTTTTGGCATGTGCTTGAGCACCTGTATAATCCAATGAAAATCTTAAAAATAGCCAGAGAATTACTAAAAGACGACGGATTAATATTGATTGCTGTACCGAATGTCACGAGTTTTGATGCACAGTTTTATCAAAATGAGTGGGTGGCTCTGGATTCGCCAAGACATCTGCATCATTTTATCCCGGAAAGTCTGCAAAGATTATGTAGCACAGTGGGTTTGGAAATTCCTGAATTTCAACAAATGACTTTAGATGCGTTTTATAATTGTATGATGAGTGAACGAATGATAATAACTCAACACCCAATTAAAAGATATCTATTACCTTTGTATCTATTTAGAGCTTTTGTAGTAGCTTTAATCACAATAATAAAATCCTCACGGAAAAGAACTCAAAATTATAGGCAGGGTTCTTCAATTTTATATTTTATTCACAAGCAATGAGGGATAACATGATTACTACAACAATTATTCAGAGGATTATCTTGTTGATCCTGTTAATTGTATTTTCAGGATGCTTGAAAAAACCAAAAAGTTTTGGAGGAGACACTGATCTTTTTGTTGTCGCCGACTCTACAGACTGGATTAATCTCGAATCAACTTTTATAGATGTTTTTGAACGACGCATTGATACGCCTCAACCTGAAAAAGTTTTTCAGGTCGTTTGGGTTCCACCTTATCGATACCAGGAATTTGCCACGAGAAAGAATTTAGTATTAACGGGAGCCCTGAATTCAGAAGGTGAAATAAGCAAAAAAATTGCAATCATGCTTGCCCCTGAAGTTAAAGATAAAGTAATTGATGGCTCAGCCTTTTATTTCCCGAAAGAAAATCCCTGGGCAAAAGATCAGTTATTATTGGTATTAGTAAGCAATACCCTGCCAGAATTGCAAGGAAAGATGTTAAACAGAAGGGAGTACCTTTATAATCTCTTCGAAACAAAACTGGTATATTTAACAAGCAAACGTATGTATCAAAGCTTAGAACAAAAAGACCTGGCTGAAGAATTGTTAGAGAGTTATGGCTGGTCACTCAGAATTCAACACGATTTTCTTATCAACATAAGAAGATCTCAGGAGCGTTTTGTCATGTTGCGAAGAAGCCTGCCACAAAATGAACGCTGGCTGTTCGTGCACTGGATAGAAGATGGCGATCCTTCTTTGATTAATGGAGCGTGGATTATAAATAAACGAAACCAGCTCACACAAAAGTACTATCAAAATGATAAAATAAACAGGGAACATACAAATTCTAAAGAAATTGAATTTCTGAACAGACAGGCGGTGATGATAGAAGGGCTTTGGGAAAATGATGAAAAAATGGTTGGCGGTCCTTTTCGAAATTATTGCTTCTATGACCAAGCTTCAGGCAGAATTTATATGATCGATATCGCGGTTTTCTTCCCCGGTGGCAAAAAAGAACCTTTCCTGCGTCAATTAGATATCATGGCTCGTACTTTTATCACAGCCGGGCAGGCCAGGGATGAAACGAAGAAGGAGGCGGGTTGATATGGCATCAGGAAGCAAGGCCCTGGTAGCAATTGTTATGGGAAGTAAATCTGATAAATCTGCAATGGCAGAATGTTCCAAAATTCTCAATTTTTTTCAAATTGAGTTTGATGAATTTATTTTATCTGCTCATCGAACGCCAAAGGAAACGGTAAAATTAGCTGAAAATGCTGAACAAAACGGCTATAAAATACTAATAGCTGCCGCGGGTATGGCGGCACATTTGCCAGGCGTTCTGGCCGCTTCAACTACATTACCCGTAATTGGCGTACCCATGTCGAATTCCACTCTCAATGGCATTGATGCTTTATATTCGATTGTACAAATGCCATCAGGAGTACCGGTAGCAACAGTTGCCATCGGTTCGGCCGGGGCTGCAAATGCGGCAGTTTTAGCGGCACAAATATTAGCTTTAGAAGATCATGAAATGAAGAAAAAATTGGTTAAGTTTAAAGCACAGGGCTGTCGAATCTAACAGGTTGTGGCTTCATATTATTGTGATTAATCAAGTACAGAGGCTGTTTCGGAAGAGGGCATAAATGATAGAAAAAATAAAAGTCTTCTTTGAATTCGAAAAACACGAGACTTCTTTTCGCAAAGAAATTGTCGCTGGTATAACGACTTTTATGACGATGTCTTATATCATAGTGGTGAATCCAAAAATTTTAGAAGCGGCAGGAATTCCATTTGGCGCTTCCATGGTTGCCACTATTCTTACAGCAGCCGTTGGAACGTTGCTTATGGGTTTTTATGCAAAACGTCCTTTCGCGATCGCGCCTTACATGGGAGAAAATGCTTTCATCGCTTTTACTGTGGTAGTTGTTTTAGGCTATAGCTGGCAAACGGCTTTAACCGCTGTTTTTATTGGAGGGTTACTTTTTATTTTGTTAACGGTTTTTCATCTAAGAAAGTGGTTAGTTGAATCCATTCCAGAAGGACTGCGTTATAGTTTTTCAGTTGGGATTGGTTTGTTTTTAACATTTATTGGCCTGAATGAAACCGGGATCGTTGCTTTAGGCATTGAAGGCGCTCCTGTGAAAATTGGAGATTTGACCAGTCCAGGAGTATTGTTGTCGATTTTTGGGTTTTTTCTAATAACAATCTTTATGATTCGTAGAGTGCCCGGCGCAATCCTTTTGGGCATTTTGATTACGACCATCCTTTTTTTTATATTTAAAGTGGCAGATACACCTGAAGAATGGATGAGCTTACCGCCGAGTTTATCGCCTATCCTTTTTAAATTAGATATTCGAGGCGCCTTAACCTGGGGATTCTTTCCTGTTGTGCTTACCGTTTTTGTCATGGACTTTGTCGACACTATGGGTACGCTGATTGGTGTGTCTGCGCGAGCCGGCTATTTAGATGAAAAGGGCAATTTACCCGAAATAGAAAAACCAATGATGGCAGATGCTGTAGCGACAACTTTTGCAGCCCTGGTTGGCACGACTACGGCCGGCGCTTATATTGAATCCGCATCTGGTGTGGAAGCTGGCGGCCGGACTGGATTCACTGCCGTGATTGTAGCTTGTTTATTTCTATTGGCTCTGTTTTTTGCGCCCTTTTTAACAGCCGTGCCTGCACAAGCTTACGGGCCCGCGTTAATAGTCGTTGGTTATCTCATGCTAATCCCAATCACCCGAATAAATTTAAATGATTATACAGAATTATTTCCAGCTTTTGCTGTGATCATTTTAATGAGTTTTACTTTTAATATAGGAGTAGGCATTACGGCGGGATTTGTACTCTACCCCATTTTTAAACTTGTGGCCGGAAGACACCATGAAATAAGTCCGGGATTGTGGGTATTAAGCGGATTATCTTTATTGTTTTATATCTATTATCCATATAATTAAAAAGGAACTGATTAAAATTATGAAGATCGGCGTAATCGGAACATTTGTACGGGATAGAATCTTTCCATATCGTGGAGAAACAGTAGAAAGCATTGGCGGTATCTTTTTCACGGTTTCATTCCTGGCTAATTTATTGGATTCATATTCAGAAATATACCCTGTTTCTTTTGCCGGGGATGATTTTTATGATATACTTATCAACCAACTTTCTGATTATAACAATGTCCACCTGGATGGCATAAAGAAAATTCCAAAGAAGCATACACAAGTTAAACTGGTCTATACCGGCCCGCAAGAAAGATATGAAATAACAACAGAACCAATGCCAGCTTTAAGTTATGATGAAATAAATTTTCTAAAAGACATGGACACCGTTTTGGTCAACTTGATTACCGGTACGGATATTGATTTGTGGGCTTTAAGAAAATTTCGTCAGGATTCAGATGCTCTGGTTTATCTGGATTTTCATTCGCATGCTTTAGGAATCAATGGTACTGGGAAAAGGTATTATCGTCGTCCCGATGATTGGCGGGATTGGATAAATCTGGTTGATGTTTTACAGCTTAATGAACAGGAAGCCCGTACATTGGCTGGAAATAAGACTGGCTTTCCTGATGATGGACTCACTGAATTTGGGGAAACGATCTTGGACATGCGGCCGACTGTTTGCCATATAACTCTGGCAGAAAAAGGCTCGTACCTCTTTTATCTGAAAAATAATATCAAGCAAGTGCAGAAATTTGCTGCCATTCCTGTTCCAAACGTGGTTGATATTATCGGTTGTGGCGATGCTTTTTCAGCAGGATATTTGGTTGATTATTTTTCATCAGGGAATGTGCTAACAGCTACAAATTTAGCGCATAAAATTGCCGCTATTAATTGTACATTTATGGGAAGTGAGGGAGTTAAAGAAATCAGACATTTGTTAAAACAAAACGAAGTTGATGTTTTGTAATCCGGATTGTTACAAGCGTAGCGAGCGGCAGTATTAAATTTTGAATGAAATTAATGATACACAAATGTTAATATAAGTGAGACTCTTTTGTATGGCCAATTTAAAACTCTTAAAAAACAAAGTACTTGTAACTGGCGCTAACGGATTGCTTGGACAGAAAATCGTTGAAGCTTTTATAGATGGTTTTGAAATACACGCAGCTGATCTTAAAAATAGTCCTGGTGTTGAAATTGAAACTATAGACTATATTACTTGCGATATTACTAAAAGAGATGATATCCGTAAATTGCTCCGGAAAATTAAACCAAACTTTGTGATTAATACAGCGGCATACACCAATGTGGATGGCTGCGAAGATGATAAAGAAAATTGCTGGAAAGTTAACGTAATGGGCGTTGAGAATTTGGCCCACGCGGCCAGGGCTGTAAAAGCTTTATTTATTCACTTATCTACTGATTATATTTTTGACGGCGTGGACGGGAATTATTGTGAAGAATCCAAGCCCAATCCATTAGGTTATTATGGCAGGGCTAAACTCGCAGGTGAAAATGCGATTATTCTCAGTAGAGTTGAATATGCTTTAATACGAACCATGATTTTATTTGGAACTGGTAAAAATGTCAGACCCAATTTTGCGACATGGCTGGTTGCAAAATTATCCAGAGGGGAGCCGGTTAATATTGTTGATGACCAGTTGGGTCATCCTACCCTGGTCGATGATCTGGCAATGGCAATTCGAAAAATTGTAGAATTTAATAAGACAGGTATTTTTCATATAGTGGGTTCTGATTGTGTAAGTCGATTTGAGTTTGCAATAAAGTTAGCTGAGGTCTTTGGATTTGATCAGACTCTCATTAAACCGATTAAAACACTCGATTTGCCACAAAAAGCAATCCGCCCTATAAATTCAAGTTTTAATATTGGAAAAGCAAGAAAAGAGTTAGGTGTTGAAATGAGCAGTATTGAAAAAGGCTTAAAAATATTTAAAAAACAAATAGATAATCCTTAAAACATGAATAAAATCCTGATAATAATTCCAACTTACAACGAAGCTGATAATGTTGAAAAAATAATTGACAAAGTCATCAATTTGAATCTTCCAAATCTATTCATCTTAATAGTTGATGATAATTCGCCAGATGGAACCGGTGAAATTGTTGAAAGAATTTCAACCAATGATTTACGCATTAGGTTGATTAAGAGATCAGGTAAGTATGGCCTCGGTACCGCTTATGTTGAAGGATTTAAGTATGCCATCAAGGAATGTTTTGATTATATTTTTGAAATGGATGCCGATTTTTCTCATGATCCTCAGGAGATACCAAGATTCCTGGAAAAAATCAAAACTTACGACCTGGTGATAGGATCGCGTTATCTTACGGGTGTCAATGTAATTAACTGGCCTTTTTCGCGGCTGTTGTTAAGCCTGTCAGCAAATTTATATACGCGAATGATTACCAGATTACCTGTAAAAGATTGTACCAGTGGATTTAAGTGTTTTAAACGAAAGGTTCTGGAAAGTATAAATCTGGACAGAATATCAAGCGATGGCTATTCTTTCCAGATTGAAATGACATATAAAGCCTGGCGAAAGAAGTTTAATATTTGTGAAATTCCAATTATTTTTGTGGATAGAGCAAAGGGAGATTCTAAAATGACAAAAAAGGTCATGCGTGAAGCGGCATGGATGGTTTGGAAGCTCAGGTTTTTAAGTTTATTCAATAAAATTGATAATGGCTAATCCAGCAAAAATTAATAAATCTTTTTCAGCGGTAGAAAAAACGAAAGAAAATACTAAATTTTCTACGGGAGTAATTGAACTTTCGATAATCATTGTAAATTATAACGTTAAGGATTTTCTTGAACAGACTTTAATTTCTGTTAAGAAAGCTCTTAAAGGAATTTTGTCAGAAATAATTGTAGTAGATAATGCTTCGAGTGATGGCAGCACCGTATTAATGCGTCAGAAATATCCCGATGTTACGCTGGTAGATAATTCAGAAAATCTCGGTTTTGCAAAAGGTTCAAACCAGGGATTAAGGCTGGCTCGCGGAAAATATTTAGTTCTTTTAAATCCGGATACAATAGTGCAGGAAGGCACTTTTAAGAAAATGCTGATGTTTTATAAAAAGCACCCGGATACGGGTATGGTGGGATGTAAAATTCTTAATCCGGATGGGACCCTGCAGTTAGCCTGTCGTAGAAGTTTTCCCACGCCATGGGTGGCTTTCACGAAATTAAGCGGCCTGAGCTATCTTTTCCCCAAAAGCAGACTGTTTGGTAAATACAACTTAACCTACCTTGATCCGGATCGCTCTTGTGAAGTTGACGCGATCTCTGGTTCATTCATGATGCTCCACCGAAAAATTTTGAAAGACGTAGGTTACCTGGATGAAGCGTTCTTTCTGTATGGCGAGGATCTGGATTGGTGCTATCGAATTCGGGAAAATGGCTGGAAGGTCCAATATTCACCTGAAACTGCAATTATTCATTTCAAAGGTGAAAGCTCAAAACGTGCGCAATTTGATCACCTTAAAGTCTTTTATCGAGCGATGAGTTTGTTTGCTCAAAAGCATTTTAAGCATAAATATCTGGTTATGCCGTATTGGCTTCTCTGGATTGCAATCTGGCTGCGCGCTGGTTTTTCTTTTATTCTGAAGAGTTTCAATATATTAGCAGTACCTCTAATTGATATTATATTTCTAAGTTTTTCTCTGGTTTTGAGTATTTATTTTCGATTTGGCAGCCTGGTAAAAGTAAGTTATTTTTTACCGGTCATACTCGCTTGCATAGCCATCTGGATGGGAGTGCTCTATTACTTTGGGTGTTATCATAAGGATAAATATTCATTTTCCAAATCAAGCTTTGCAATAATAGTCGGATTTTTACTCAATACCAGTTTATTCTTTTTCTTTCAACAATACGCCTACTCTCGATTTGTGGTTTTACTGGGTGGCTTTTTTAGCCTTATTACTATCCCCGGCTGGAGGTTTTTTATCAAAATTTTACCGAGAATAGGATTCATGTCATACCGAGGCACATTTGGCAAAACACTTCTTGCACGAAATACTTTGATAGTTGGAGATATTGCTTCAAGTGAAAAGTTAATAAAAAAATTTCGTGCACAGATCGATGCTGGCTACAATATATCAGGTCTTGTTAGTATAAATGGTTCACATCGGGGTGATTTATTTGACGGTGTTGAAGTAATTGGCTCCATCAATGAACTGAATGCATTAATTAAAGAAAGAAAAATTCAGGAAGTGATATTTTCAACAGATAGACTAACCTACGATCGAATTCTGGGAGTAATCTCAAAAATAAGCAGTCAGCGAGTCAATTTTAAGTTGGTTCCCAGCAATCTTGATGTAATTATCGGAAAGGCCTCCATTGATAGAATTGAAGATGTGCCACTTTTGGACATTGATTACAAACTCCATCAAAGTCATTATCGAATAATAAAAAGAACGTTTGATATCATATTGGCGTTTTCATTATTTATTTTATCATTACCTATTTTTCTTTATAAACGATACCTGACGGCTGCCGGGATATTGACAAAAAGTATTTTTGGTAATCAAAACAAAGCTATTATTCTTTACGAATTTAGCGGTAACGGTTCGCGTCTTTTAAATAATATACCATATCTCTGGTCTATATTAAAGGGAGAGTTAAGTTTTGTAGGAACTGAAATGGTCTCTATGGAAATTAGTTCCGAACCAAAACAACAGATCAGTTATGAACTTAAACCCGGTATCACGGGTTTAATGCAAATCAATCGCCATGAAAATCTTAACCATGCGGATAAAGAGAAATATAATCTTTATTATCTGAATAATTATTCTCCATTATTGGATTTGGAAATTCTTTTTAAAGCATTGTTTAAAATATAGAGGAACTATGAACGAGTTTGTTTTAGATTTTGAAAAACCCATTGTTGAGCTTGAACGACGAATTAAAGAAATGAAGGACTATTCCGAAAATGAAAAAGTTGATATATCTGATGAAATTAAGCGATTCGAGCAAAAGTCTGCCAAACTAAGGAAGGAAATATATTCAAAATTAAACCGTTGGCAGCGTGTTCAATTGGCGCGGCATCCTCAACGTCCATATACCCTGGACTACATTGAACGAATGACAAGTGATTTCATTGAAATGCATGGTGACCGGGCATTCGGAGATGATCCAGCCATTGTCAGTGGTTTCGGCATATTGCACGGACGCAAAGTTGCAATCGTCGGTCATCAAAAGGGCAGAACCACCAAAGAGAAGCTGCATCGGAATTTTGGTATGCCACATCCCGAAGGCTACCGCAAGGCCCTTCGTATTATGCAGTTCGCAGCTAAATTCCATCGGCCCATAATTTGTTTAATCGATACGCCGGGCGCTTTTCCGGGAATTGGCGCTGAGGAGAGAGGTCAGGCCGAGGCTATAGCACGTAATTTGTTTGAGATGTCTCATTTACCGGTTCCCATTATAATTGCCATTATTGGCGAAGGTGCTTCCGGCGGAGCTTTAGGTATCGGAATCGGGGATCGAATTCTAATGATGGAAAATACCTGGTACTCCGTAATTTCACCTGAAGGCTGTGCAGCTATTTTATGGCATGACAGTACAAAAGCTGAACAAGCCGCAGAAGCGATGCAGGTTACTGCTCCCGATCTTCTAAAATTAGGTGTCATAGACAGGATAATTGAAGAACCATTGGGCGGCGCTCATCAAAACTATAATGAAGCAGCCCGGATCTTAGGAGAAAACATTGAATTGGAATTGAACGAGTTGGAAAAAATTCCAATAAAGCAGCTTGTTGACACCAGAATTGATAAATATGATAAAATGGGATTTTTTAATCAGTGATAAATTTGTGGAGAAAACTGAAATGTTAGATAAGGAATTGCTTGATATTTTAGCCTGTCCAAAATGTAAAGGTGATCTGGAATATGATAAAGAGAATCAAAAGCTCAGTTGTCAAAATTGTCGGCTGAAATATGAAATTAAAGATGATATCCCAATTATGCTTATTGATGAAGCCGAGCAGTTTTAGTTTAATAATTCCTTACCTGCCACTGCAGCAGGTAAAGTCAGCGTGACTTTTATAGTATGGCAAACAGGTTAAAGTTGTTTATAAACAATGGATTATTGGAGTAAGGAAGTTTTGGGCATTTGAGGCGGGGACTCACTAATCCAGCACTGCATTACTTTAATACGCTGTGGGCTAAATGCGTGAATAATACCAAGTTGAATTTGCTCACTTTATCTCATGTGGTGATTTAAGCAGATTGGTTACATTTATACTACTTTTAATGATTTAAAAATCGCTTGACTATTTTGATTTTTTGTTGTAAATTTTTTAAAATTATTTGTTTTTGGCGCTTTATCGGGTGAGATTCCCATCAGGCGCGGGAATGAAAATTATAGTAAGATGTTAATTAATAAACGATCTCTTTGTTATGCCTGGCTTATTGTTTAAAATACAAACATTTATGAAAGCCCTGTTAGGTAAAAATAGAGGGCTTTTTTAATGCCATATCGTGTACAGCTCGAAAAATTTGAAGGTCCATTAGATCTTCTGTTGTTTTTGATCAGAAAAAACGAAGTGGAAATTTATGATATTCCCGTTGCTGAAATTACTAAACAATATTTGGCATATTTAGAAGTCCTTGAGTTTCTGGATTTGGAGAACGCGGGGGAGTTTGTCTTAATGGCAGCTACCCTCATCCGCATTAAAGCACAAATGCTTCTACCCAAACCCGAGTTAGATGACGAAAAAGTCGAAGATCCGCGTGAAGAGCTGGTGCAGCGATTATTAGAATACCAGAAATATAAAGAGGTCGCAGGGACTTTATCAGATTTCGAATATCAACAGCGAGATTTTTTCTCATCGAGAAATATCAATATTGATAATGAAGAACTACAAAATGGCGAAGAGGAAGTTGTTGGCAGAGAAGTCACAATGTTTGATCTCATGGCGGTTTTTATGGAAGTATTAAAAAGGACGCCAACTGTGACTCAGCATACGGTTGAAAGAATACCTGTTACTATTGAACAACAGTCAAAATTTATTTTAGATTTTTTGGAAAAACATGAAAATGCCCTTTTTGCCGAGCTGATGGCCCAGATAACAGAGAGGATAATATTAATCGTAACATTTGTTGCAATACTGGAACTTGTAAAAAATAATACTTTGCGTCTAAGTCAAAGTAAGCCATTTTCAGAGATCTGGATTCGTAAAAATTAATGGAACCTGATTTTCAAAAAAAAATAGTAGAAGCTTTGATTTTTGCCAGTGATGTCCCCATCTCTGAAAATAAGATATCAAGTTTTGTGGAAGAAGTCAGCCCCAAACAGGTAAAAAATATAGTTAAGGAACTTAATTCAGAATATTCAAAAAACCAAAGAACTTTTTTTATTGCCACGATGGGTGGCGGCTATCAGATAATTACTCAAAAAGAATTTGCGCCATGGATAAAAAAAATATTTAAAGGACGCTCAAAACCGAGACTGAGCCAGGCGGGATTGGAATCGCTGGCAATTACCGCGTTCAGGCAGCCTATCAGTCGAGCAGAAATCGATGCCATTCGCGGCGTTCATTCCGGCGGAGTCGTTAAGAACTTGTTGGAAAGAAACCTGATTTCAATTACTGGCCGCTCTGAAGGTATGGGCAAACCTTTACTTTATAGCACTACTATAGAATTTCTGCGATATTTTGGCTTAAATGATATATCCGAATTGCCCAGTCCAAGAGAAATTGATGAGATTATGGGTAAATTAGAAAGAACGGAAGGATTATCTGAGCAAATTGTTGATGCGCTTACAGATTTAGATACTGCCGGGGAAAATGGTAACAATGATCAGGTTAAATAAATTTCTGGCAGAATGTGGGGTCGCTTCGCGTAGAAAATGCGACGCTTTAATTTTAGAGGGAAAAGTTACAGTTAATGCTGAAACGGTTACAAGGCTTGGAGTACAAATTGATGAAAAAACGGATAGCGTAAAAATTGATGGTAAAAAACTCCTTCGTTCGACAGAATTGGAGTATATTATTTTGAATAAACCTAAAGGATATGTTTCAACTGTTTCGGATGAAAAGTCACGTAAAACCGTTTTAAATTTGATAGATACAAAAAATAGATTGTTTCATGTCGGACGGTTAGATGTTGACACAACAGGCCTTTTGCTCTTAACAAACGATGGAGAGTTATCCTACAAGTTAACCCATCCAAAGTATGAAATAGAGAAAACTTATGAGATCGTTTTAGATTCATTCTTAAACAGTTCAGATAAAAATAAGTTGGAATACGGCATTTATTTAGAGGAAGGTAAAACGTCCAAATGTAAAATAGAATATCCCAATATGCAAAATAAGCGCCTGGTGCAGATCACACTGCATCAAGGCTGGAAACGCCAGGTAAGAAGAATGTTAGCAAAATTGGATTATAATGTTTTAAAGTTAAAAAGAATCAGTATGGGTTCTATGAAATTAAATGGACTGCGCGTGGGCGCTTGGCGAAAAATGGCTATGATCGAGGTTTACGAACTTAGAAATAGTGTTGGTTTGAAGGATGGTAATCGCAATTGACGGGCCTGCCGGCTCAGGAAAAAGTACAACTGCAAGAATGGTTGCAAAAGAATTAGGATTTTCATATATCGACTCTGGTGCAATTTATCGAACGTATACATTGCAATTCTTAAGAAATAACATTCAAATTGATGATGAGGATGCTATTGAGAATCTTTTAGACCAAACCATAATTGATCTGGATATGACGAAGAATGGCTGTTTATTCTATTTAAATGGCAAGGATGTTACACAAGATATTCGGGCTTTAGATGTAACGAGCAAAGTTTCCCTGGTTTCTGAAAATCCAAAAGTCAGGGAGGTCGTGACCCGGAAATTACGGGCAATTGCTGAAAATAAATCTGTTGTTTTGGAAGGCCGAGATATTGGTACAGTTGTATTTCCGAATGCTGATTTAAAGTTCTATTTGAATGCTTCAATACAGGAAAGAGCTAAACGCCGATTTGAAGAACTTAAAACTACAGGCATTAAAACGGATAAGGAAAAGATTGAAAAAGATATCTCCAGGAGAGATAAACATGATTCAGAAAGAAGAATTTCACCATTAAGTCAGGCACATGATGCGATTCTTTTAAATAACACTTATATGAGTATTGCAAAAGCAGTCGATTTCATTGCGGACAAAGCTCGTGAATTATAAAAATGAATAGTTTGAATTTTCAAAAAAATAATATCCTTCTGCAAAAAATACATAAATGTCATTCTGAGCGACCTTTGGGAGCAAAGAATCTGAGACCACTAACATATTGTAAAACTGATAGTTTTGTGGTCACGGAGTTTATCCTGAGCAACGTCGAAGGTTCCTCAGAATGACAGAAAAAGAACATTTTGCAGAAGAAAAAAATAATATTAAGGAGGTACTTATTTATGTCAAATAGTACGGAACAAAACCAAAATAACGAAAATGATTTTAAACCTATGAATGGAGGTGATGTGAATTCGACTAATACGGATGTTACAGATCAAATTGTAATAGAGCCAGAGGAATTCCAGAATTCATCTGATGAAATTTATTATAATCTCGAAGACATGCAGGAAGAAAAAGAGTATTCCGAAGAAGAATACAATCAGATGGTAGACTTATATGAGCAAACTTTGACGGACTTTGTTGAAGGAGAATTAGTAGTTGGGAAAGTGCTGGCAGTTGGTGATAAAGAAGTATCGGTTGACATAGGTTTCAAGTCAGAAGGGGTAATTCCAATAGATGAATTTATTGATCCTAAATCCATTGTGGTGGGAGATGATATAGAAGTTTATTTGGACAATGTAGAAGATAGTGACGGACAATTGGTTCTTTCCAAGAAAAAAGCTGATTTTTTACGTCAATGGGAGACAGTTGTTGAAGCTCATGAAAAAGATATTATTCTCGAAGGAATTTGCATGAGACGAATTAAAGGCGGAATTGTTGTGGATTTACAGGGTGTGGATGCATTCTTGCCGGGCTCACAAATTGATGTGAAACCCATCAGAGATTTTGACGCTTTGATAGGTAAAACTTTGGAATTTAAAATTGTTAAAGTCAACGAACTCAGGAAAAATATTGTAGTTTCACACCGTGTGCTCATTGAAGAAGGTATGAAGGAGCAGCGTACAGAAATATTAGAAAATCTTCAAAAGGACCAGGTTCTTGAAGGTACAGTCAAGAATATTACTGATTTTGGTGTATTTATTGACTTAGGAGGAGTAGATGGTTTACTGCACATAAACGACCTGTCCTGGGGGAGAGTGAATCACCCTTCCGAAATTGTATCATTTGATGAAAAAATCAAAGTACAGATTTTGGACTTCAACGAGGATAAAGACCGAATTTCCCTGGGATTGAAACAACTCCAATCTCATCCATGGGAAAATGTAAAAGACAAATATAATGAGGGGGATGTTGTAAAGGGTAAAGTGGTGAATATCTCAGATTATGGCTCTTTTATTGAATTAGAGAAAGGTATAGAAGGGCTCATCCATATTTCTGAAATGTCCTGGACCCAACATATTAAGCATCCTTCCAAAATTGTCTCTTTAGGAGAAACAATTGAGGCAAAAATTCTCAATATCAATTTTGAAGGTCGAAAAATATCACTCGGATTGAAACAACTCGAACCGGATCCATGGTCAGACATCGGAGCTAAATATCCAGTTGGTTCAAAACAAAAAGGAATTGTTCGAAATTTAACAAATTTTGGTGCATTTGTTGAATTGGAAGAAGGAATTGATGGCCTTATTCATATTTCAGACCTCTCCTGGACCAAGAAGATCAGGCATCCGGGTGAAGTTGTTAAAAAGGGTGATGAAGTTGAAATTATGGTCCTGAACATAGACAAAGATAACCGTAGAATCTCACTTGGATATAAACAGACTGATGAGAATCCCTGGGATAGATTCGAGAGAATTTATCAACCTCAATCTTATACAAAAGGTAATATTGTACGCATGATTGAGAAAGGCGTAATAATAGAATTACCGGATGAAGTGGACGGTTTTGTACCTTTATCCCAATTAAAAAGTCAGGGCATCCGTAAACCTGCTGAAGCTTACAAAGTAGGTGATAATATAGAACTCATGGTTCTTGAATTTAACAAAGAAAATAAAAAAATCATCCTTTCTGAGAAACATGCTCATGATAAATCTTTAAAAGATAAAAAACCTGAGCTTGCTGTAGATGACGTAGAAGCTATAGCAGAGTTTGAAAAAGAGATGGGTGTGGAGGATTCAAAACTGCCCGCCATACCGGCAACCACTGAAATTGTGAGTGAAGCGATCAAACCAGAACCTGCTGAAACTTCGGAGCAGCCAGTAAAGGAAAGCTCTGAAGATGAAAAGTTGATCGAGTCCAGTGCTGCAGTAGAAGAACAAGCCATCGCCGAACCCGAAAAAGCAGCGGAAGAAAGTGAACCTGTAGAATTGAAAGATGAGACCGAAAGTGCTGTTGCAGAAAAAGTAGAGCCTGCATCAGTGAAAGATGAACCTTCCAGCCCTGTAGAAGAAAAGGTGGAAACTGAGGCAATAAAAGATGAGTCTTCCAGTCCGGTAGAAGAGAAGGTGGAAACTGCATCAGTGAAAGATGAATCTTCCAGTCAGGTAGAAGAAAAGGTGGAAACTGAGGCAATAAAAGATGAGTCTTCCAGCCCGGTAAAAGAGAAGGTGGAAACTGAGGCAATAAAAGATGAGTCTTCCAGCCCGGTAGAAGAGAAGGTGGAAACTGCATCAGTGAAAGATGAACCTTCCAGCCCGGTTGAAGAGAAGGCAGAAACTGAAGCAGAAAAACCAGTACCTGAAGCAGCAAAACCAGAATCTGAAGAAGCTGAACCAGAATCTGAAGCAAAAGACTCGAAGGACGATACCGAAAAGAAGTAATCATTCAAATGTGGGTGATTTAACAATTTGACCTGCAATGTATAAATAAAAAAGGGAGAAGCCATGTGGGCTATTAAATGGTTTTTAGCAGTAGTTGTTATTTTAGCGGTATTAGGATTTGCACTTCAGAATACTGAAGAAACAGCCAGTGTTAATTTGTTAAATTATGTTTGGCAAGGGCAATTGTGGATGGTAATTTATATTTCATTTGGATTAGGGGTATTATTCTGGTTAATCGTTTCAGTGTTCCAGGTGTTTCAGCTTAAAACTGAAATTCGAAAAATGCATAAAGTTGTGCATGAAATGCAACACGAGCTTGACAGCTTAAGAAATCTGCCAATCGGCGAAGAAGACATGGGATTTGATATTAAAGAAGAGACGCAAGATTAATAATTAACGTTCTTGAAAAAATGGATTTTACTATTTTTCTAATATTTATTATTTTGAGTGCGATCACAACTCTGATTGTATTCTTTATTTTTAGAAAAAGTCCTACGCCTATTTTAGATGAAGCAGCATCTGATTATGCAGAGGGATTGAATTTACTTTTATCAGGTCAACGCGAAGACGCTTTAAAAAAACTGAAAGAGGCCGTGACAAAAAACAGTAGAAATGTTGACGCCTATTTGAAAATAGGTGATATTCTACGTGATTCAGGTCGTGTTGAAAAAGCCATCAATGTGCACAAATATTTAACTGTCCGAAAGGGATTGAAACCAAAACAGCATAATGATATTTTACACGGATTAGCTAAAGATTATCTGGCAGCCAGGCAATATGACAAAGCCTTTGAAGTGTTAAATAAAATTCTTGAGGAAAATAAAACTATCGTCTGGGCTCAGGAAATGAAACTTAATTTGTATGAACAAAAAGAAGAATGGCATAATGCCTTTCAAATCTACAAAGAAATTAATAAGAGTAAAAGTGATGTTAAATATGGCAGACTTGCCCTGTATAAAGTTCAGGAGGGTTTAAACTATTTTAAAAATGGTAGTGATAAAGAAGCCAAAAATTGTTTTAAAGAAGCCATAAAAATAGATCCTAAAAGCCCGCCAGCTTATATATATTTAGCTGATGCTTATACCAAAGAAAGTCGCAAAAATGATGCCCTCCGAATTTTAAAAGAGTTTGTTGCCAAAGTACCATCCCAGTCCTACCTGGTTTTTGAACGCATCAAAGACCTGTTATACGAAGGCGGAGTGTATGGCGAAATCGAAAATTTGTATTTAGAAATCATCGGGACTCAGCCTGAAAATATAATGGCGCATCTGGCTTTGGCTGAAAATTATGAAAAAAAAGGCGAGTTTGAAAAGGCTATTGCAACCTGCACAGATGTATTGGAAAAGGAACCTTCAAATGACTTTGCGAAAAAGTATTTGGTGAGATTGTACCATAAATCCGGTGATAATGAAAAAGCTGTAAATCAAGCCCTGGAGTTAATAGATGAGTCTTTGAAACGGAAGGAACTATTTAAATGCGGATTATGCGGTTATGAATCTGAAGAAGCATTTTGGAGGTGTCCTGATTGTTTTGAATGGGAAACATCTACAAAGAATTAATAGAAATTATTGTTTCAATTTAAGAAGTCAAATTACATATTGTGTTTTGTTGAAATACGTAATTTGACTTTTATTTTTTAAAATGAAAAATATAATTTTCCAATTTTTGCTTTTATTACTGCTGTCAGTCCGCTTATTTCCTCAAACAGCAGAACAAGAATTATTTAGTTTATTAAAAACTGAAGATTCTGATAAATTAGTGCAAAGTATTCATAGCCTGATTTATCAAAATAAAGGCACGCCTTTTGCCCTTTATTTAGAAGCGGTTACAGAATCCGACGCAGGGAAAGCTGTTGAAAAATATAAACAGCTTTTATCAAAGTTCCCAAAATCGATTCAGGCAGAGATTGCATTAATTAAAATAGCACATTTCTATTTTTCTCGTGGACTGTATGTTTCCGGGAGAAAATATTATCTCCAATTAGTGGAAAAGTATCCACAATCCTCTTATAGTGATGAAGCGTTGTATTTTGCTGCCGCATGTCTGTATGCATCGGGTAAATATGAGTCATGTTATGCAGAGTTAAAAAATTTCTTACGTCAAAATCCGGGTTCATCTTTTACATATCTTGCCAAAGAGGATGTAAAAGATCTAAATAAGAAAGATCAATTTTTGAGTTCAATAGTTGATCTACCGCAGAAAAAAGGAAAATATGCTTTACAAATTGGTGCATTTGCTCAGGTCAATAATGCTCTGAATCTAAAAAAATATTGTAAAAAATTAGGCATCCCGGTTGAAATACGTGAAAAAAATGCAAACGATGTAAACATGTATCTGGTTTGGATTGGCGCTTTTATAACCAGAGCATCGGCCGAAATATTTGGCACTAATTTCAAAAACGAGCACGGAAAACCATTTCGAATTGTTGAACGTTAATTTATCGTTCCGGGATTCGGAAAAATTCTTGTGATATAGTTCGAGAGTGCGCTACCTGACAAACATGGAGTTTAGAGCAGGTGTTTTGAGAGGAAATCATGATTTCAGTTAATGAAGCAGTAGATATAGCTCTCAACCAGTCTTCAATTTTAGGTACAGATACAATTTCAATTTTAGAGGCGAAAGGCCATATCCTGGCTGAAGATATTTATTCTGACATTGACATGCCTCCTTTCGACAAATCTGCTATGGACGGCTATGCTTTAAAATGTGGTGATGTTAAGAATGTCCCAACTATTCTTGAAGTAGTAGGAATGATTCCCGCTGGAGTATATCCTGAATTTGTCATTAAATCTGGATGTGCCGCAAAAATTATGACCGGCGCTCCACTGCCCGGGGGCGCAGATGGCGTACAAATGGTGGAGAAGACCGTAGCGCTTGACAATGGATCGGTTAAAATACTCGAATCAGTTTCACCTGAAATGCACGTTGCCAAAAAAGGTGAGATAATTCGCACCAATGATAAAGTGATTACCCGAGGCAGCTATATCAGTTCGGCTATGGTTGGGGTTTTGGCCACCGTCGGTCGGGAGCAGGTAAGGATATTTAAACCTCCACAGGTTGGAATTCTTGTTACTGGTGATGAACTTGTTGAAGTCTCGCGAAAGCCTGAGCCGGGCCAGATTAGAAATAGTAATGGTTATGTCCTGTACAATCAGGTTCGGGAATGTGGGGCTTCGCCTGAACTATTCAGTATTGCCTCTGACAATGTAGAAGAATTATCCAAGAAAATTGACTCAGGCCTTAAAAATGATGTTTTGCTTATCTCCGGGGGCATGTCGATGGGGGAGTTAGACTTTGTTAAGGATATATGCGAAAAACTGGGCGTACAAATTTATTATAATAAAGTGAACATTAAACCCGGCAAACCAACATTGTTCGGGCGGCGAAATAATTCTTTAGTTTTTGGGCTCCCCGGAAATCCTGTTTCAGCCAGTACGGTTTTTGAGATTATTGTAAGACCAGCCATTCGTAAAATTATGGGTTTCCGTCAGTTTCATAATCTGAAAGTTAAGGCAAAAATTGACAGGTATTTTGTGAGTAGCACCAAACGAGAAAGCTGTCTTTCTGCCAGGACTTTTTTAGTGAATAATGAATTTTTTACTTCGCCATTGCCATCAAAAGGCTCCGCTGATTTCATGGCATTCGCTAATAGCAATTCATTTATACACATTCCAGGTGAAGTTAATGAATATAAAAAAGGGCAAGCGGTTGATGTCACCCTGCGCGATGAATTCGAGGCTACATGTCTGGATCAGTAACATTTAAATTAGAATTTCTTTAATTGGATATTTTCAAGAAAGACAATACTTTCTTGATTGAATTTAGAAGATTATTTGTAATTTAAAATATACCTTGGTATTTTACATATATTGTTAATGGTCAATAAAAAAGCCTGATAAATGAAAAACTTAATCAGTTATTTCGTTTTAGCTTTAATTGTTTTTCCAAAAACAATTTTCTCTCAACTTTCATTAGATATAGTCTATCCTCGGGAGGAACAGGTTGTTACGGCTTTTGATTCGACCTTTATTTTTGGTTCAGTTAGCAATCCATTAGCAGTGCTGCATGTAAACGAAATTCCTGTTAAAGTGTATCCAAATGGAGCCTTTCTTGGTGTGGTTCCCGTGACTTCTGGAAACTTTATTTTTTCATGTACCGCCACTGTGAATACTGATACTATCCGGGTTTCAAGAAATGTGTTTATCCCGCCATATTTATCAAGCACACCATCTGATACGGTGGCAATAGACAGCAATTTCATTTTCCCAAATGAGGATATTGAACTCTCGGCTGGTGATTATCTGCAAGTGGCTTTTAAAGGTACCCCAGGATTATTAAGTTCATGCTCTATTCTGGGATTAATTGAAAACGGGGCAATGGCTGAGGCTTCTCCCTGGAAGGAGTTTTATTGGGGTGAAGCGGTTTTTGGAGAAGACAAACCACCCATAACGCCTGAAATTCGTGGGGTGTACCATGGTGTTTTTAAAATCCCCAATGGCACAGAACTTAGTAATGCAGAAATTGAATTTCAGGTAAACGGTGCAAATGGCACAATAATTAAAGCTAAGGCAAAGGGAAAAATATCTGTACGTAACGATATCATTCCACGAATAGCTGAGCTTAACAAGGAGTGGACAGTTGCACGTACAGGCCCTGGTTTAGGGTATCAACAGTTTCTGCCCAAAGGCGTCAGGTTGTGGATTACCGGGAAAAAAGGCCATTACTGTCGCGCTCGTTTGAATGATGTTGAAAATATCTGGGTCCCTGAAGATAATTTAATTATGTTACCGCCCGGTACTCCAATTCCATCAAGCACTATTTCTTTAGTCAGAACAGAGAGCCTTGAAAAAAAAGTCAGAGTTAAAATTTACCTGCAAGAACGTCTTCCTTTTAAAATCGAGCAAATTCGGGAACCTGCCTCATTGATTATTTCAGTCTATGGCGCTATTTCCGATACTGATTGGATAAGGTATGACTTTGGTGATCCTGCATTAAAAGAGATCAGGTGGTTACAGCCAACAAATGAAGTGTACCAGCTTATTATTGAATTCCACAAAAAACAACAGTGGGGATTCAATCCGTATTATGAGGGCACCAATCTAATTGTTGAAATAAAGAGACCGCCTAAGAAATTATCATTAAAAGAGCTATTGATTTGTATCGATCCTGGTCATGGTCCGGATGACGGCGCTGTAGGACCTACCAGGTTAAAAGAAAAAGATGCAAACTTAAAATTATCTTTAATCCTTAAAGAACAATTAGAAAAGAAAGGTGCGAAAGTATTTCTAACCAGAAAAGATCACCA
Organism: uncultured Cytophagia bacterium; assembly: GCA_964539665.1. Taxonomy (GTDB): domain Bacteria; phylum Zhuqueibacterota; class Zhuqueibacteria; order Oceanimicrobiales; family Oceanimicrobiaceae; genus CAZIKB01. The sequence continues at coordinate 12,092 of CAZIKB010000027.1, read as the reverse complement.
TGGCGCCAGCCTTTCTGTCAGACCGAAGATGGCTGCTTTTTTAGAAGCGGATATTTTAGTTAGTATTCACAATAATGCCTTACCAGACGGCGTAAATCCATTTATCAGCAGAGGCAGCAGCGCCTATTATTACCATGTGCAGAGCCAGCCGCTCGCCGCCGCTGTTCTGAAGCGACTGCTCGATAAGTTGAAACTACCAAATTTTGGTTTGTATTATGATAATTTGGCTCTGTGTCGACCGCCCCAAATGCCAGCTGTGTTGATAGAACCTGCGTTTATCATGCATCCGGAAGAAGAAGCGCTGATTAACTCTTATAAATATCAAAAGAAAACGTCTGATGCTATAATCAAAGGGATTGAGGATTTTTTAAAAGCAAGTAAGAAATAATTTTTACAAAGTGATTATTTTACAGATATACTAATTGAGATAAAAATTTCTTATTAATAGAGTATCCCGTGAGGTGTAATAATGGATAATTTGCTCACATCAAAAATATTAATTTTATTTATAATGTTAATGATTACAGTACACTCTTGTTCAACACATAAAAACAGTGCACCATCGGAGGGAAAAACCAAGTTGCAAAAAATTTATGTAGATTCTTTTGATTCTGAAACTGTTGTGTCAAAATCTGATCAATTAGAAGTGAAAGTGAGAGGAAATTTACCGTCACCTGCGTATACATTTGAAAGATTTGATGTCCAGGTTAAAGGAAAAGTCATCGAGATCGCTCCATTGGCAAAGTTTGATGCAGATAAAATAGCGATGCAAGTGTTGATTCCTTTTGAAAAAACATGTTTAGTGAAAAATCTTAAACCGGGCACTTATGAAATTAAAGTTATTGGGCGAGGTGAATCGATCCTGTCCCGGAAGAATATTCAAGTTAGAGAATAATAAAACATAATATCATTTTGAAAGTTAATTTGATTAGATATCCTGATTAAGGAAAAATCATTTTGAGTCAAACAGGATTAATTTACCACGATCAATTTTTGAAACACAAAACAGGCTCAGGACACCCGGAGCGTCCGGAGCGCTTAAGCAGTTTAATGAAGTATTTGTGCAAGACTGATATTTTTGCAGATCTGGTCAATATCGATGTTCAGCGTGGTGAAGTAGCCTGGATTGAGCAAATCCATCCTGCTGCATATATCGAAAATATTCAAGCTATGTGCAAGCCGGGTTTGCATTATTTAGATACGGATACTGTGGTTTCTGAAGACTCTTATAGCGCAGCTCTATTGGCGGTTGGAGGTGCTGTTGCAGCATGTAATGCGGTGATGAAAGGAGAAATAGACAATGCTTTTTGCGCTGTTCGTCCACCGGGCCATCATGCGGAACCTGACCGGGCGATGGGATTTTGTCTTTTTAACAATGTGGCAGTTGCGGCTAAATATTTACAAAATCATTATCCCATTGAGAAAGTATGTATAATCGACTGGGATGTTCACCATGGCAATGGAACGCAAGATGCCTTCTATGAAGATCCGACTGTGTTTTACATAAGCATGCATCAAGATCCATTATACCCGGGAACAGGTAGGCTTGATGAGAAAGGAAGAGGCGCTGGTGAAGGTACTACTTTAAACCTTGCCTCTCCGCCCGGCTGTGGTGACAATGAATATATCGATATTTTTGAAAACAAAATTTTACCAGCCGCAAGGAATTTTAATCCGGATTTTGTATTAATATCGGCTGGATTCGATGCACACCGGGACGATCCATTGGCGAATATGGAAGTCACAGAAACCGGCTTTGGGCGGATGACAGAATTTGTGAAATTATTAGCTGAAAAATGTTGTAACGGGCGTTTTGTATCTTTATTGGAGGGAGGGTATAATTTAGAGGCATTAGCTCGAAGCGTCGAGATACACTTGAAAAAAATGCATAATCAGTAATAGTATATAATATTGATGATTAGAGGTAATGTGTGTTAACAATGTTTATGAATAATGTTAATTGCCAATCTTGAGGGAGATTTTAAATTGATTGAAATAGAGCAGGAAAACGAATTGAAATATGGAGACACGCCAGACTATTTTGAAATTCGGAAAAAAATGATAAAAGAACAAATTTGGTCTCGTGGTGTAAAGGACTATCTTGTTTTAGACGCTATAAAAAAGATACCACGGCACAGGTTTGTTCAAGAACAATTAGAGAGTGTAGCGTATGACGACACACCACTTCCTATCGGAGATGAACAGACTATTTCTCAACCATTTATCGTGGCATATATGACTGCAGCATTAGAGCTGAAAGGAGGAGAAAAAATATTAGAAGTTGGTACTGGTTCGGGTTATCAAACGGCTGTTTTAGCAGAGATTGTAGATAAAGTATATACGATTGAAATTAATGATAATTTAGCAATTGAGGTGTCGGGCAGATTTAATAAAATGGATTATCATAACATCAATCTGAAGTGTGACGATGGTTATAAAGGTTGGGAAGAGCATGCGCCATTTGATGGTATTGTTGTTACGGCTGCACCAAATCATATACCCAAGATGCTTTTAAATCAATTGAAAACCGGCGGCAGGATGGTGATCCCTGTGGGTGATGTGGAACAGGAACTTATTGTAGTTTGCAAATCGCCTGAAGGAGCCATTAGCAGAGAATCACGGATACCTGTGCGTTTTGTACCCATGATCCGGAATGTCGCGAGGAAGGAATAGAACTATATGAAAAAAATAATTACAGAGCGCGATATAATTGAGGCTGGTCAAAATCGTCAGACTTTTATTATTGTTTTACCAAATGCCATCATTACTCCTGCTGCTGCTGATGCGGCGAAAGTTCGTGGGATTACCCTGGAAAGAAAAGCATTAAGCGCTGATGCGATACCGTCCCCCGAGTCTGTTCCTAAGACAAATCGGGCAGGAAAAATAATTTTGGGTTCCGATCATGGCGGCTTTGAATTAAAGGAATTGCTAATAAAATATTTGATTGAATCAGGAGAAGAAGCAGAAGATGTTGGCACATATTCTACCGAATCTGTTGATTATCCTGATTTTGCTCATTTAGTCGCCCGGAAAGTAGCACAAGACGTGAGGGCGCGAGGTATAATTATTGACGGCGCAGGAGTAGGCTCCGCTATGACGGCTAATAAAATTCCTGGTATTCGTGCGGCTACCTGTACCGATGTATATACTGCCAGAAATAGCCGAGCACATAACGATGCTAATATATTAACCTTAGGTAGCCGCGTAGTCGGTGTTGATGTTGCAAAAGAAATTGTGACTGTCTGGTTGGGAACCGATTTTGAAGGAGGGCGACACGCAAAAAGGGTAGAAAAGATTATGGAGGTCGAAAAAAAATATCGGCAATAATTAGTAGGAAACCTTATGTCCATTCTTTCGTTACTCCGAATTAGAGATATTTATAAATCAAATCATTAATAACTAACATTCTGAATAAAAATGGCTGAACAAAAAAAAGAAAAAAAACTGTTACAAGGAGCTGAAACAACACAAAATTCTCCTAAAAAAGTGTATCGTTCAAAAAACGATAAAATGATTGCTGGAATTTGTGGGGGATTTGCTCAGTATTTTAATTTTGATCCAACAGTAGTAAGGGTTTTGTGGGCGGTATCAATCTTTGCAGGCGGCATCGGTGTAATTGCCTATCTGTTAAGCTGGTTTATCATACCTGAGAATCCTGGCGAGGAAGAGGCTCCCGGCAAGGTGCAATCCAAACCAAATAATTCTGGATTAATCTGGGGTGGAATTTTAATTGTACTTGGTGGCATCATTCTCATCAATAGATTGGATTGGTTTGATTTATTCCCTTTCCATTTCCGCTGGCATTGGACGCCAATGTGGTTTGGGCATTTTCGATTTGACATACTTTTACCTATCATAATTATTATAATAGGAGCTATTTATATTATTAGAATTTCCAAAAAAGACAAACAATCTAATGATTTGCAGGTTGGACAACCCATGGGAGGTATAAAAATGGATAAAAAACTAACTCGGTCTGTTAAAGATAGAATGATATCAGGTGTATGTGGTGGTGTAGCAGAATATTTTAATATTGACTCTTCCATAGTAAGAGTTGTCTGGGCAATTTTGACTTTAGCTGGTGGCGGTTTTTTGGGTGTTATTGCTTATATTGTAATGCTGATTGTTGTACCAGAAGAATCAGTTATTGAATCAACTGGCACAGGTACGAAAACAGCACCGCCTAAATCTAAAAACAAATAGACAAACTCCCAAATCAGGAGAAATTCATTATGAATCAACGAGAGAAATCTTTTATTCCAGGGATTGTATTAATCGCCATTGGTGTATTTTTTCTTTTGCATCGATTGGATATATTCTATTTTAGATGGAGTCATTTATATCCGCTTATTTTGTTAGGAGCAGGCGTTCTGTTCTTCATCTCGATATTTACTAAAAATGAAAAGGGATCAGCATTTCCAGCGACTGTTCTTTTAGTGTTGGGATTGTTTTTCTTAGTTCGAAACTACAATTATTTTTCAATTGATTATTATTTTTATGGTTTTGAAGAGTTCTGGCCGATATTCCTGATTGCTTTCGGCTTAGGATTTATCGTTTTATATTTTTTCAAATCTGATGACTGGGGTGTTTTAATTCCAGGCAGCATTTTATTATTTTTTGGAATTGTCTTCACCCTCAGGTCTCTGGGTGTTTTTTACTGGAGGCATTTTTCTGATTTTTGGCCTGTTATTTTAATTGCAATTGGTTTAGGAATTGTTATAAACAATTTAAGAAGAACACCTGAATAGTCCGTTTGATAAAATTTAAGTTGTTTTAAAGGGCTCCATTTAGTGGAGCCTTTTCTATTTAAAATAAGAGAATGTAGGTTAAGCATCAATTGGATACTAACGCTCCCTAAAAACAATCGCAATCCAAGCGGTTTTTTTATTTGATAGAAACGTTTATCCGATGTTCAAGTTTCAGCTTGAGAACTAAGTTTGCCAAACAAGCTAAAGAGCCTTTGTGAAAAGGTTTAACAAGGCCATCCTTCGACTTCGCTCAGGATGAAGCTACGCTCAATTCATGGTGAGCGGAGTCGAACCATGACAAGTTTTTGTTAGTTTTCACACGGGCTCTAAAGCTTGAACACTCGAAACAAGAGCGTTTCCTGAAATGAGAGTTTTAGCTTGACGTAACAATCTCGCGGCAAATTATCGGGAGATTGCTTCACTCCTTTCAGCCGTTCGTGATTTAATGTAATACGTTGATTTTTACGATAATTTACATTAAATTATATCGAATTTTTACATATTGAGTTTTTTATGCAAGCGCTGTTTTTTAAAGATAAAATTGAATTAAAAGAGATTGCCGTCTCAATTCCACAAAAAGATGAGGCATTAGTAAAAGTCTCATTGGCTGGAATATGTAATACAGACGTAGAACTGGTTAAAGGCTATATGGGATTCGAAGGAGTGCTGGGTCATGAATTTGTTGGAGTTGTTGATAAAGCAGACAGGTCGGAATGGATAGGGAAGCGAGTGTGCGGTGAGATTAATTTTGGCTGTGGCGACTGTAATTTATGTTTAAGCGGATTGAGCCGGCATTGTCCAAATCGAACAGTCTTAGGTATTCTGAATCAAAATGGGGCTTTTGCTGATTTTGTCAATCTGCCCATAAAAAATTTGCTTGAAATACCTGAATCAATATCTGATACGGCGGCAGTTTTTATAGAACCCCTTGCGGCCGCTTTAGAAATCCTGGAGCAAGTTCATATCAAACCCAATCAACAGGTGGCTGTGATTGGGGATGGTAAGTTAGGCCTGTTAGTTTGCCAGACACTCAAACTGACCGGCTGTAATCTTTTATTGATTGGAAAACATCCACGAAAGTTAGCATTTGCAGAATCCTGGGGCATTAAAACCTCTATCCTGGAAGAATTACCCGATGTGAATTTTGATATTGTAGTAGAGGCTTCGGGGAATCCTGCTGGATTTCGATCCGCGATGAGTGTTGTCCGTCCTCGGGGCATTGTAGTTTTGAAGAGTACATACCACGAAAATTTGGATTTAAATGCCGCGCCAATTGTAATCAATGAAATTAGCATAGTGGGTTCGAGGTGCGGCCCGTTTGCGGCAGCGATTCGTATTTTAGAGCAAAACCTTGTCGATGTCGAATCTCTTATTGACGAAGTCTATCCATTTACTCAAGCGGTGCAAGCTTTTGAACACGCTAAACAAAAAGGTGCTCTAAAAGTTATACTACAAATCAATTAACCGGAATTTTACAACTTTTAAAATGGCGACAATACTGTCATTCCCACAATCTTTTGAGCGGGAATCCAGGGATGGAACTGATGCCCGATTTATCCTGATTTTCATCATTGTTGAAATTTATGTCAAAGGTGGGTACAGATAATATCCTTTTTATGTAAGTCACAATAAAATACGTTCGCGTAAATTTATGTGCAATAGTAATGTTGCTCTAAGAGAATAATAAACATGATAAAAATAAAGGTCGATCTTGAAGATAAGTCATATCCAATATTTATTGGCAATGGTATATTAGACAAGTTTGGGGAAATGTACAAAATTTTTGGTTTTGGACAGCAGGGTGTTCTCATAACCGATACTAATGTTCAAAAATATTACGGTCAACAGATAAGAGATAGCCTTGAAGGGCTACTAAATTCTTTTGAATGTATTACTCTGCCGGCAGGAGAGACCTCAAAGTCGCTCGCTACGATTGAAAAGATTATCACCCGAATGCTCGGCGCTGGCTTTGATAGAAATGTAGTTTTGTTCGCTTTTGGTGGTGGAGTTGTTGGCGATATCACTGGCTTCACCGCATCGATATATAAAAGAGGGGTTCAATTTATCCAGGTGCCAACAACATTGCTTGCGCAGGTGGACTCGAGTGTCGGCGGGAAAACCGGCGTCAATCATCCTTCGGGTAAAAACATGATTGGCACATTTTACCAACCGAAAATGGTTTGGATGGATTTAGCACTATTAAACACCTTGCCTAAAAGAGAGATTATATGTGGTCTGGGTGAAATCATAAAATATGGGATTATTAAAGATATTAGTTTATTCACTCTAATAGAAGAAAATATAGATAGAATCCTTGCATTGGAACTGGACTTGATGCAAGAAATCATCAAGCGTTGTTGCGAAATCAAAGCAGAGATTGTCGCGTCTGATGAACAGGAGCGTGACCAACGTCTGGTTTTAAATTTCGGCCATACTATTGGCCATGCATTGGAAGCAGCCCTGGGATATAAAAAAATATCCCATGGAGAGGCAGTTTTATTAGGGATGATAACCGAAAGCAAAATCGCGTTGGATTCACAAATATTAGGCGTCGAAGATTTTAAAAGAATTCAAAATTTAATAGCTAAATTTGATTTAGATAGAAGCATAAAAACTGTTAATCCGGATGCGCTGCTGCATTTTTTAAAAACCGATAAAAAGATAAAGCAAGGCAATCTGCGATTTATCTTACCCACTAAGATCGGTGATGTTTTCATTGCAGATGATGTTGAGCCACATGCTATCAAAGAGGGTTTTAATTATCTTCATTTATTTAATCAATTCAAATCAAAACCTTGACTTTTGAAAAAAACAATCATAACTTCTAACTAAATGAATCCTTCATACTGATATCAGTTCTTGTATTTCTGGATATCAATTGACTACAAACTACAGCAAAAGGAGGGTAACTTATGCTGAGAAATTTATTATTATTAACGTCAATGGTACTGCTGCTGTCAATCGTTTTCACAGGTTGTAAAAACGCCAATTTGCAACCTGCTTTAGAGAGTATAACTTCTGCGGATTTATCAGAAGACATCAAGATTATTTCCTCAGATGATTTTGAAGGACGAGGACCGTCATCGAGAGGAGAAGTGAAAACTATCAATTATATTAAAGATGAATTTGAAAAGCTTGGATTACAACCAGGAAATGGCGACAGCTATTTTCAGGAAGTGCCTTTGGTTGCAATTACAGCAAATACTGATGCAAAACTCATTGTTCGGGGAAGTGGGAAGACAAAGTCGTTTTCTTACATCAACGACTATATGGCCTCGACAATGCGGGTAATCGGTAACGTCTCACTCAAGAATTCCGAAATGGTATTTATCGGATATGGTATCGTTGCCCCTGAATATAATTGGAATGATTATGAAGGGCTCGATGTACGCGGCAAAACAGTAGTCATATTAGTGAACGACCCTGGTTTTGCCACGCAGGACTCCACACTGTTTAATGGTAATGCCATGACATATTACGGCCGCTGGACCTATAAGTATGAAGAAGCTGCTCGCCAGGGAGCTGAAGCTGCGTTTATTATCCATGAAACCAAACCAGCAGCTTATCCCTGGGAAGTAGTAAACAGCAGTTGGTCTGGCCCTCAATTTAGCTTACTTGCTGAAGATAATAATATGTCGCGCTGCGCAATTGAAGGTTGGTTTACTATTGAAAGTACGCAGACGGTTTTTGAACAGGCCGGTCTTGATTTAGCCGAGCTCAAAGTTAATGCCACTAAACAGGATTTTAAAGCTGTTCCCATGAATTTAAAAGCGTCTATTTCCTTAAGAAACAATATCGAGCAGTCCCACTCAAATAATGTTATTGCGGTTTTACCTGGTAGTGCGAGAACAGATGAATATGTTTTTTATATGGCGCATTGGGATCATTTAGGCTTAGATCCCTCAAAATCTGGGGATAAAATTTACAATGGTGCGCTTGACAATGCAACGGGTATAGCCGGTTTGATTGAATTAGCGGAAGCCTTCACGAAACTTTCGTCTCCGCCTGCGCGCTCAATAGCCTTTCTTGCAGTTACAGCCGAGGAACAGGGCTTGTTAGGTTCGAAATATTATGCTGATAATCCTATTTATCCGCCAACTAAAACGGTAGCTGCTATCAACATGGATGCGTTGAATATTTATGGAAAAATGAAAGACGTCACCATCGTTGGATACGGAAATTCTGATCTGGATGACTATGTTAAATCAGCAGCTTCTGAGAAGGGTAGAACTGTACGACCTGATCCACAACCTGAAAGAGGTTCTTTTTATCGGTCCGATCATTTTAGCTTTGCTAAACAAGGCATTCCTGCACTCTATGTAAACATGGGAATTGATCATGTCGAACATGGCGAGGAATGGACAAAGGAACAGAGGGAGAAGTATACTACAAAAAGTTATCACAAGCCATCTGATGAATACGATCCAAATTGGGATCTTTCCGGAATGATTGATGATCTTCAATTATTGTTTAATGTTGGATATAAGCTCGGTACAGAAAAAACATTTCCAAATTGGAAAGAAGGCACAGAATTTAAAGCGAAACGAGACAAGGATTTGCAGGCAATTGCACTTCAATCTCAAAAGTAAATATTGTGTTATCAAATATTTGTTAGTATGAATATACAGATAGAATCAGAGCTCCACAGGGATTCACTGTTCTTTTAAAAGACAACAAAGTGAATTCCCCATGAGCTCTGTTCCTTTTAATATCTTCAGCTTCACTTTCGTGGGGAGAAAAAGATGAAAATTATTTTTAATGGGTCCCCAAATCCCACCTTAGGTGTTGAATTAGAATTACAAATCATAGATCCTGAAACAAAGAATTTAGTTTCGGGCGCTCAGCAAATTTTATCTCGAACTAATAATGAATCGCATATTAAACCTGAGCTCATTCAGTCTACCATCGAATTAAATACGGATATTTGTGCAAATATATCGGCTGTGCGCATGGATTTAACCGAGCGTTTAGACGAGCTTATTAAGGTATGTGATGAACTGGGGTATGAGTTAGCCAGTGCAGGCACGCATCCTTTTTCTAAATGGGACGAGCAGGATATTACACCAATAGATCGATATCACATGCTTGTCGATCGCTGCCAGTGGCCTGCCAGACGTCTCATGATTTTTGGATTGCATGTGCATGTTGGCGTTCCAAGCGGAGAGAAAGCCATTGCCATTTTCAATTCTTTGACTACATTCATACCTCATCTTTTAGCTTTATCTGCAAGTTCGCCTTTCTTTGATGCAAGCGATACGGGTTTAGCTTCTACACGCGTAAAAATTTTTGAAACGTTACCCACGGCTGGTCTACCTTATCGACTATTAAATTGGGCTGAATTTCAGAGGTTTATGATTACTCTGGTAAATGCAAGAGCCATTCAGAGTATTCAAGAGGTTTGGTGGGATATACGTCCTCACCCCGGTTTTGGTACTGTTGAATTAAGAATCTGTGACGGTTTGCCTTCCCTGGATGAGGTGATCGCAATCACCGCTTTAACCCAGGCGTTAGTTGTTTGGTTAAGCGAACAATATGATGAAGGTATGTATTTGCCTGTTCATCGGCATTGGATCGTCAGGGAAAACAAATGGCGAGCTGCACGCTGGTCGATAGATGCAGAGATTATTACCGATGAAGATGGAAATCTGAAACCTCTCTCAGAAGCAATCTTCGAACTTTTAGAATTGCTCTCTCCTGTTGCAAAACGATTGGGTAGTTATGACGAATTGATGCGTGTCCGGGATATTATTGAAGTCGGCCCCAGTTTTAAGCGGCAAAGAAAAATTTACGAGGAGACCGGTGACTATAAAAAAGTAATGGCAGAATTGATTAAAGAACTAAGAGAAAATGTCAAGGTTCAGGTTTGAGATAAATGCTATCAAATAATGTCACAAAGGCGTTTAATTGAAAAAAAAGCAATTAACTCATGTTGATGTAGAGGGGCATGCCACAATGGTCGAGGTGACCCGGAAAGCTGACACAAAGCGGGAAGCTGTTGCACAAGGATTTATTCAATTGTCCAAAGAAGTGCTTGATTTAATCCGGGCAAATAAAATCAAAAAGGGTAATCCGTTGGATGCAGCAAGGATTGCGGGCATCATGGGAGCGAAAAAAACTGCTGAACTTATTCCGCTTTGTCACCCGCTGCTTTTGACCAACGTTGAAGTGGACTTGAATTTAACTTCCACTGGCGTTGAAATTGAAAGCAAAGTGGTCTGTGTTGGCAAAACTGGTGTTGAGATGGAAGCTTTGACCGCTGTTTCAGTTGCCGCTTTGACTATTTACGATATGTGTAAAGCTGTGGACAAAGAAATGCGGATTGGTAACGTTTATTTAGTAAAAAAAAGCGGTGGGCGAAGCGGGACATACTTGAACGAATCAAGTCTTCCCAATAGTGAAGCGATGAAATAACCTAAACTATGACTGACTATTTTCGGTTGATTTTAAAAATATTATTTCTTAAAATCAAATGCTCACTAAATCAAATCTTACTGATTCATTTTAGACAAGGAGTTAAAAACAGAGTATGAAAATTAATGGTAAGATTCATAAATATGGAGATAATGTTGATACGGATGTTATTATTCCTGCACGATATTGTGTAAGTATCAAAGAAGAAGATTTAGCCGCTCATTGTCTTGAAGATTTAGACAAAGAATTTGTCAACAAAGTGAAGAAGGGCGATATTTTAATGGCGGGAAATAACTTTGGTTGTGGCAGCTCAAGGGAAAATGCGCCTATCGCTATAAAAGGAGCAGGGGTGGGTTGTGTCGTGGCCAAATACTTTGCCCGTATATTTTACAGAAATTCAATAAATATTGGCCTGCCAATTTTAGAATGCCCGGAAGCAGTAGATAACTCAGAAGCTGATGATATTTTAGAAATCGATCTTAAATCCGGCACGATTCACAACCAAACCAAAAATCAGACTTACCAGGCTGCTCCATTTCCTGAAACCATGCAAGAAATTATTAATGCGGGGGGAATGGTGAATTATGTAAAAAACCGTATTGCTCAATAAAATATCCGGGATGAAGAATACTATTCAATGTAAATTTAATTAGACTTCAGCAAAATATACATAAATGTCATTCTGCGCGACCTTTGGGAGCGAAGAATCTGAGACCACTAACATACTGTAAAAATGATAGTTTTGTGGTCACAGATTCTTCGTAACGGAGTTTATCCTGAGCAACATCGAAGGGTTCCTCAGTTCCTATATTGAAATACAAATGCCCTCTTGTTATATTTGGTATAAATAAAGCCAACAATAACTTAAACAAGGAGGCATCAAAATGAGTGCGCCAAGCAAAGCTAATATAGTCAAGCCGGCCAATCCGGCAC
>CAZIKB010000026.1:0-60270 GCA_964539665.1 uncultured Cytophagia bacterium | reverse complement strand
TATTGTCTTAATGTACGTGTATTAATATAGGAGTCATATTATGTCTACTCGACACTTGATATTAAATCTTACCCATACTTTCAGGAAATTTTTGGGAGAAGCTCATCCGGAGTCAGAGAATGGTTGGAATGGGATGAGGAAGAGCGTGGTTTTAAAAATGTTCTGAATTTGGATGAATTCATTAGTTGGTTATACCCAAAGGAAGATGAAGAAAGTGATGCCTTTGGCAGTTGGGACAAAAGACATCTGAAAGTACGGGATGATTTGCGAACGCTTTCCTATTTAATTAAAGAATCACCAAAACATTTTGCAGAGTTCAGACGAACAAAAGATTTGGAAAATTGTTATGCTCAGGCTTTAGCAACTAAGCAAGAGGAAAAATTAATAGATCAAACAGAGAAGACCATGGAATTATTGTCAAAATGCATCAATGCAATTGATAACATACCAGCAAAGGCGCTTCTAGATCAAAATACTAAAAATCTTGTGATTGGTAAGTGCAAGGAACTTCTTATTTCGATCAAAGATATTCTACCAGAAGCTTTTGAAGATGTTGAAAGTTAATTACTGGAAAATATTAAAAAATCTTGCTTACGCAAATCCAAAGTTAAATCAGCACATTAAACTTGATTATTATACACGAGATCTCTTAATTACGTTTAGCTCAATTAATCCTCTAGAGGTTGAACGATATTGTGCGAAAAACATAAAAATGATCAAAAATAAGTTTATTCAATTAATTGATGAAGACAATAAAAGAGGTGTGACTCCTCCTTTATTGTTAGACTCTACTTATCAATGCAAATGGACTCCCAATAATCAATCGCAAGAAGCCGTTTGGAGATTTCGTAAATCATTATTAAATAAATTACATTCACTTAATGATGATTCATTTGAAGCGTTATGTTGTTTTGTTCTTGAATGCATGAATGGTATTTCATATAGAACAAGAACCCAAAAGGATGGGGGTATTGATGGATATGGAATACTTACAGGAACAATTGATAATCATATTTTTGGATTTAATAAATATTTAAAAATTGTTGGTCAATTTAAGAATTATAACCATCCTGAATCAATAACAAATTTTGAATCCTTTATACAAACTCTAAACAATGTTCGACATATGTCATCACGTGTAACCAAAGAAATGCCATCTTTTTTTTCTTCTGCTAATGGTCCCATTATTGGATGGTACGTTTGTAAAGGGGGCTTTCAGCGTCAAGTTTATGATGGAGCGAAATGGCACGGTATAATTCTTTCCGACCTAATAGATATTGTGGAAGTCCTTTGTAAACTTAAAGTTTATCCATTTGGTAACCAAGAAACCAAATTACTTTTAAAAATTTATTTTTCAATGAAGTCACATCTTCAAAATAATTAATTTGCCTAACAAGGGCGGGACATGGTAAACTAAATCACTCGCTCAGACTGAAACCGACTTCAGCCAATATGTTCGACGCAATAACAAGCGGATCGAGCGACATGGCTTCATGATAAGTGCAGACCTTAAAGAAACCAGTAATACTACGCTATACAAAAAATGAGAATAAGATTATTGATAGATTGCTTGTTTTATTAAGTTTTTGACAAAGAAATTATAGCCAACTGATAGTTATATTTGAACAAAAACGGTCTATAAACAACGGAAAATAAATTAATTAATCTGTTACGATGTTTTAAATCTACTACTTGCATTGAGAAAAAATATATTAATTTTTAGTTTGACTTGATATAAATCGAAAAATAATGTATTTTATTTTCACAAATTGACTACTTATTAATATTGTAAAAATGTCGGAAATATAAATGTCTAAAATTGGGGAAATTCGTCAAAAGATTATTGATCGTTCCTATTATTTATCCTCCCATGCCGAAGATGAGATGTTAGATGATGAATTAGATAGAAAAGATATAGAAGATGCAATTCTTACAGGAAGGATTAGCAAAAAATATTCAGAGGATATTCGCGGAACGAGATACTGTATTGAAGGCACAATCAAAGATGGTAGAAAAATCCATGTAATTTGTAGGTTTAAAGAAGATAGTAATCTAATAATAATCACAACATATGCTTTAACGGAGGATTTATGATTTGTGAATTCTGTGGGAGTAAAACAAAAAAGAAAAGAGTAAAAAGACAACATTGGCTTAATCAGAAATTATACATTGTTGAAAATGTAGAAGCAGAAGTTTGCACAGAGTGTGGTGAGCGCTATTTTCATGCAACTACATTGGACAGAATTGATAATTATCTTAGTTCCGAACATGATGTCGAAAAGCGAATGGATGTCGAAGTAGTAAGTCTTTAGAAAGATGATATAAACAGATTAATCTGACAGTCAGTGCGTCGAAGCCCTCCAGCACCTGAGAATTTCCCAGACAGATTAAAAATCTACTTTTCCTCAAAATCCAAATAAAGAGATAAAGAAGGCCATTCGCTGAATAAAGGTTGCATCAGTGGATAGGCTCCATATTTGGATGAGACCAAAAAATGTTAAAACTCCCAAAATACGCCGCGCCTGATTCAATCGCCCTGTAAGAGTCTGTGTTTCAATGGTTTGGCCTCGACGTTTTTGCTCGCGCAGCATTGAAATAAAAATACCGGTAGCCAAAAGCAAACAGTATAAAGTCCGGGGAGCCAGAACATTCCAAAGCTGCTCCAGGTTCATTTTAACCAGAATTCTGGAATCCCGAAGAATATGATCATAAAGGTTTCCCCAAAATGCGGCCGCAAAAGTTGCAACAAAAAGTCTTATATTAAGTTTGAATTTGGAAAAGCTTAAATAAGCCGGAAAGAAAAAGAACTCAACTAGTAATTCCTTGAAATAATAATAATACCGGTTCCAGAACTCAACAATCGTCTGGGATAAAAGCGGTTTGTAGGTATTTCGAAAAATTCTAAAACCAAAAAGACGAAGGATAGCAATTATAACATGCCCATATATTGGCCAGAGGTAGAAGAAATGATCAATGATACCAGTCTTTTGTACCCGTCCACACTTACCCGAAATGAGCAAATAGCCGCATCGCCAAGCTAAAAAAGGCAATAAAAGTGTGAGAAATCTTGTGAGTATTACATCGCCTAAAATCCCTGGTTTCAAAAAACAATAGGTGCAGACATTAAAGAAATCCGTGAACTATGCTTCGAAAAAGCATCAATCACTTTGCCATGACGGTCACCCGCACGGATCGTTTGGCTAAGAATTTAAGTATCAGAATAAAATAATAATTTATTATGTTGCAATTAAAATTGTGACGTATTATATTAGATATAAATGACGTACTTGAGGTAATTATGCAAACTAAGTTAACACTTCGATTAGAAGACGATTTAATAAAAAAAGCAAAAATATTAGCTAATAACAAAGGAAAATCTTTATCAAAGTTAGTTGCTGAATATTTCGCCTATATTACATCCAAAGAGTTGTCAGATCAAACTGATATACCCCCACTTGTAAAATCACTTTATGGTTCATTAGCGAATGAGAAACTTGATGAACCTGATTATAAAGATTATTTAGAAAAGAAGTATCTGTGAAAATATTATTTGATACAAATGTAATTTTAGATGTAATGTTATTAAGAGCTCCTTTTTATAGAGCTGCTACTTTACTCATATCTGAAGTTGAAAGGAAGAATATTGAAGGTTACATCTGTTCAACAACAGTAACAACTATTTATTATTTAGTATCCAAAGTAAAAAAGAAAAAAGAAACAACCCAATTAATTAAAAACCTTCTTCAAATTTTCAATGTGTCTCATGTAGATAAATTAATCCTCGAGTCAGCATTAAATTCCAACTTTCCAGATTATGAAGATTCTGTTTTACATGAATCAGCTTTGAGGGCAGCTCTGGGTGGAATTGTGACGCGAGATAGAAAAGATTTTCGCAAGTCAACACTGACAATTTTTGATCCAGAAGAATTATTAAAAATTATAAGTTCATCCAATTAAAAACAAGCCCTAAACAGAATATTAACCTGAATTTGGCAGCCGTTAGTTTTTTGGTTTCCTGGTACGGTTTCTGTTCAAGTTCTGTCAATTATTCAACGTTCGTTTTAGCTGAACTGTAAATAATCCATTTTGTGCGTACACCATATCGAGCCGTGGGCGGGATAAATCGCTCGACTCAGACCGAAGCCGACTTCAGCCCATACATGCGACGCCAGAATAAGCGGCTCGAGCAACATGGCTTCCTGATAGGTGCAGACTTTAAAGCAACCAGAAATACTACGCTTCGAATAAGCTTCTATCACTTTGCCATGACGCTCATCCGCACGGCTCGTTAGCTGGCAGAATATACCTTTAAGACCGAAAACGTTCAGAAGTAGTCCAAGCTATTTGTATTTTAGAAAGGTGGCCTTTATCTGTTTTTCTGCATCGAAGCCTCTGCCGTTGAGTTCGCTTTCTCTTCCAATATTCGTGATGAGAATAGCGTCTGCTCCCTTTGTTTTGGCTTTTTTAATCATATTTGTTTGTAACTTATCAACAGAAACAAATATTTGGCCAGCACTAATTGCATGTCCGATGACCAAATATTCCTTCGCTATTTCTTTTTCGGAGTAAAAGACGTCAACATTCTTAGAAGGTTCGAATGATTTTCCAACATAATTAATATGTGAACAACCAAAAATCCATAAAAATAAAACAGCAAGGCTGAAAATTAATTTAAATGTTCTTTCAGGCATGGTATTTCTCCTATCTTTTATATCTACAATTTTTTCAAGTAATTATAATACAAATATCGTGCCTGATTTTTGGATTAATAATAACCTAATGATTCGTATAGTCATAAGGCCATTTCGGAAATAAATACTGAAGAATGAATGCTAATTTTGTTGTGTATTTGTAAACATGATTAACATGTAATGACGCAATCAAAAAGAATCGATTGATTTTTCATACAACAAATGTTTATATTGCAAATAAGAACAATCGGCTGCAATCGATCACAAACTCGAAGTGTGAAACAGGTAAATAGACGAAATGTGTCAGCTAACACCGGTTTGTACACGATTTTGGGGCGCTCTGGTCGTTTGAAGTTTTTAGGTTTTTTTGAGGATTGTAATTACCATTCAAAGTAAGTGCCATTGCGATTTTGTTTACTGAGGCCCTGAAGCTACTTAGTTTATATTCCTGTCAATGTGTGGTTCTCAAAGCTACGGCTGTATTATTGTAGACAAATAAGATTGAACCTTTACCATACAATAAGTGGGAGTCAAGAAAAATATATCATTATTCAGCGTTGGTTTTAGTTGAGCTGTAAATAATCCATTTTGTGCGTACGTCATAACGAGACGTGGGCGGGATAAATCGCTCGGCTCAGACCGAAGCCGACTTCAGCCCATACATGCGACGCCAGAATAAGCGGCTCGAGCAACATGGCTTCCTGATAGGTGCAGACTTTAAAGCAACCAGAAATACACGCTTCGAATAAGCTTCTATCACTTTGCCATGATACTCATCCGCACGGCTCGTTAGGGTGCAAAAAAAACCTAAGACTTTTCCGGGATTAATCTTCCATCAAAAAACAATATCGAAACTGATGCCGTAGATTATTAAAGTATTAACAATGAGAGTTAAAAAATGTGTAAACCAACTTATGAAGAATTAGAAAAACGTATAAAAGATCTTAAAAAGACTGAGGAAGAACTTTATCTCCAGAAAACCTATTTCGAAAAGCTGTTCAATAGCGCTCCCAAGGCGATTGTATTGCATGACCATAATGATATCGTGGTTAATGTTAATGATGAATTTACCAGGATGTTTGGCTACTCTCGTGAGGAAGCAATCGGCAAGCCAATAAATGATTTAGTCGCCTCCGAAGAGTTCAAAGAACATGCTGCTGCGAATTCATATATGGTGGTTCATGGCCAAAGAACTGACAATGATTCAAAACGTAAACGTAAAGACGGAACTCTTTTTGATGCCTGGATTATCGGGGCTCCTATTATTCATAACGGTAAACAGATGGGAGTTTATGCAATCTATCGCGACATTACCGGACGCAAGAAAGCGGAGGAGGCTCGTATAAGGTTAAAAGAAGAAGCCAGAATGGCAAGAGATATACAGGTCAACCTTCTTCCGAAATCCAATCCCGAGATCTCCGGTTACGACATTGCTGGAATGAGTCTCCCTGCCTTAAATGTTGGAGGAGATTATTATGATTTTATCCGTCTGGATGAACATCGGATAGCGGTCGGTCTGGGAGATGTCAGTGGCAAGGGACTGGCGGCTGCACTGGTGATGTCTAACCTGCAAGCAACCATTCGAGGTCAAACACTTTTTGATGGAAATGCCAATGAATGTTTGGAGAGGGCAAATAAACTTTTGTTTGATCGTACAGACTCGAAAACATTTGTATCCCTTTTTTATGGAATATTGGATACCCAAAAAAATACCCTGTGCTATGCCAACGCCGGACAAAACACACCGCTTATTTTTTCTCCAAACAAAAAACCTCTCCCGCTGAAAACCCATGGACCTGCGCTGGGCCTGCTGGAGGACGTTTCCTATCAGAAAGACGAAATATCCATCAATCCGGGTGACAGCTTGTTGATTTATTCAGATGGAATTTCCGAAGCAATGAATGATCGGATGGAAGAATTTGGTGATGAAAAGCTGCGGAAAATTGTTCAACGTGATAACGGTAATTCTGCCAACGATGTAATTGAGAAGATCATTGCAGCGGTCAATTTACACTTTGGTGACGCCTCGCAGAATGACGACATGACAATAATTATCTTAAAGCGAAAACCCTGAAGCAAAAGTTGCCACTAAAAGTCTTATATTAAGTTTGAATTTGGAAAAGCTTAAATAAGCCGGAAAGAAAAAGAACTCAACCAATAATTCCTTGAAATAATAATAACGATTCCAGAACTCAACAATCGTCTGGGATAAAAGCGGTTTGTAGGTGTTTCGAAAAATTCTTAAACCAAAAAGGCGAAGGATAGCAATTATAACGTGCCCATATATTGCCCAATTCAGGATCAATTGAACAAGCGAAAGAAAAAGAGCAAACCAGGCCGTGTTAACCGCAACATCGCCAGAATGAGAAAGCATCCCTCCACGGTCGGGAATTTTGAGGCTGAATTCATGCAGCCATTCTGGAACTAAGGGACTATACTTCATATAAAAGAAGCTGTTAAACCAGGCCTGAAAAACCTGTAAGATCCTCCAGAGAATTAGAAGCTTAATTCCTGATATTTGAGTCCTGGCCAAAGCTTGAGGATTATCTGAGGCATTTTGTGAAAGATAATCGTAGCCTTTGCCATAAGGAACATTGCTTCCGCCATAGATAGGCCAGATGTAGAAGAAATGCTCAATGAAACCAGTCTTTTGTACGGCAATCCCTATATCCTTATTCCCCTATCCCCTCACGCGCCACGAAAGCAAGCTGAACCAGGATATTTGAACTTCACTTTTTCTTACGGAAAATCAATTAAAACTTGACTTCACATAGTATATTAATTATCTTCAACAACTTTACAGAGGCGCAAAATGTAAATTAATTGGTGGTCTAACAAAACAGGGAGTGGTCGTGACTTTATTAAGCCCTATTGCTGATAATACAAACAAACCGAAGCTACTCACGCGAGCACGATACCCTTTGCGCGCCGGGCACTTCAGTCTGGCAAGGAGCAAGCTTCCATGCAAATGAATCAAGGGGTGAAATAGCCAATACAAATGATTATTGACGAATTAATAAATTGTTTTAGAATCTTTTAGAGGAACACATTGTGAAAATTGAAGGAGAAATCACACTACCAGCAAGCGCTGAAAGTATATGGGAAATGCTGCAAGATCCTGAATTTTTAGCAAGTGTCTTACCTGGTTGCAAGGAAATGACTCCAACAGGTGAAGACCAATATAAGGGGGTACTGGAGTCTAAAGTCGGACCGATATCCAGCCAGTACATCACTAAATTTTCCATACACGATAAAAATCCGCCGCACGGTTATCGGTTACATCTGGAAGGTAGTGGCAAAGGTGGTTTTGTGCGCGCTGATACTAATGTGAAGCTGATACCGCAAGAAGACGAAACAATTATGCAATATAGTGGCGATGCAACCATAGGCGGCACTATTACACGCGTCGGCCAGAGGTTAGTCGAATCCGCAGCAAAAATGTTGATAAACAGAGGCTTCAAAAGTATGCGGGAAAAAGTGGAGGAAAGAATGCGGAAATAGACAATGCCGATTCCATATCTCCGCAAACCTTTTTACTCTTTCGCTTACAGCCGGCTTCAGTCAAAATGTTTTTTAGTTGACGGCATAACCGTATGAGCCGGCATATTGCTTCAACTGGGCTGCCATAAGCTTTCGACTGCGACTTAAACGAGACATGACTGTACCAATCGGGCAGCTTAAATATTCCGCTATCTCCTGATACTTTAAATCACTCACATCAGACAACAGCAAGACAATCCGAAAATGCTCTGGCAATTTATCCAGAGCTGTAGTTATAGAATCATCAAAAAAATCGTGATAATCAGCATTCAATTTGGTGGATTTATCATTATAGGTTTCTTCAGGATGCTCGTCAGCCAATGTTATAGTTGTGGATTCAAAATCCACTCTGGTTGGTTGCTTTTTTTTCGTTCGATAGTCATTTATGAAATTGTTGGTGAGGATGCGAAACATCCAAGCCCGGAAATTAGTACCGAGTGTAAACAGATGAAAAAACCGATAGGCTTTCAAATAAGTATCCTGAACCAAATCCTCAGCTTCTGATGAATCTCTTGTCAGCGTGAGTGCTGTGGTATAAAGTTGATTCATTAATGGGAAAACAAGCGCTTCAAAATCTTTACGATTCTGTTCAGTTGAAGCGTCAGAAACATTTACGGAATTATTTTTCTTCACAATAGACTCCTTCAATTTATATATCTTAAGCAAAACGGCCTTAAATTCAACAGACATATTTTACTTTTTCATCTATTTGAGTTTATTAGAGTTAAACTATCATTCTTTAAATTGAATGATTTTTTCAACAGTGTCATACTTCTGTATTTAGCAATTTCTTCAATTTATCCTCGATAACCATTTTGGGCACAGTCCCAAATATATGATTTACAAGCTTACCATTCTTAAAAAACAAAATCGTTGGGAGATCCTGGATGCCATATTGCTCAGCTACTCGCTCATTTTTGTCAATATCCAATTTAGCTATTTTGAACTGCCCTCGAAAATTTCTAAACAGATCTTCAATCATTGGCGCCATAATGTGACAGGAGCCGCACCAGTCAGCTCCGAATTCAACAAGAACAGGCAGGCTGCTTTCAAGCACTTCTTTTTGAAAATTATTTTCCGTCAGAGTGACAGCAATGGTGTCTCTATTCATAATTTTGTTACTCACAGCTATTTTAATGGCATTGTCAGGTTGTTGTACAGTTAACACGAATTCTTCTCTCCATAATATCTTCAGTTAAATGCAAATATTTGTTTAAGTAAACTTCTAATTCTTACCTTTAATGAACAGTTAAATTGAAAGTAAATACTCTTCATTCTGTTTAAAATCACAAATATTTATTTCAAACTTTATGCCAGAATAAAGTGGTCATTTTACATGTGAGCCAAATCTATTAAAATATTGATTTTAGTTAATTGTTCACACTTTGGGGGACAACTGGAAGGTTTGATTTATTTCCAATATATTGGGATATTTACAATATATTGGGATTTTTTTTAACGTGGATAATAGAATATGACGGATTAGAATATTTAAATTGCAATTAATAGGGCTGATCTGATAAACAACATCTGAACCGGACTAAGGATTCCCACGCCTCTGGCCATCTGCAATCGCACCTGCAATCAAATGCGCTGCCCGAATCGGTTTGGATATTTGGCTGTTAATAGCGAAGTGTTCCACGACCAAAGCCCGCCTGCTCAGCGGTGAGGCCAACTCTTTGTACAAAGATATTAGCCATTGGCTCCAATGGACCAGGCTTTTCAATCACGGCCCACTTTTTATTACCATCGGGGATTTATATATTCATTTAGCGCTTGCAAAGACGGCCTGTGCTATCCATCCAGCAATAGGAGGAAAGAAGAATGTGCAGGCCAGGCGAATAAAAGTAAACTTCCAGCCTAATATTCCTACTTCCATTGGTAGTCGTGAAACCGCCCATAATGACCAGCCGGTTAAAAATGCCACCATAGTCCCAACGCTGGCGCCAGAGCGTAGAAGTCCGGCAACAATCGGCAAAAACTAACATAGGGGCCACCCGGTGAAAGACCTCCGGCTACTGTGCCTATCAATAAGCCTCGAATACCAGATTCCTCACCCACCCATTTTGCTAAAAGTTCACGAGGAAGAAGAACCTGAACCATGCCAGCCACAATAAACGCAAAAATCAAAAGTGGCAGGATTTCACCTGTCATACTTAAGGCTGATTTCACACCGGAAATGTGCTGTCCTTCTCCTTTAGAGTAGCCAATTACCAGCAAAGTAACCGCGAACACTCCCATCACAATCGTTGGAACTAACATCCTCGAATTCCTCCTCTTTTTATTCATCATATTTCTACGCAATAACAGGTGTTAAAACTTAAAACCTTTAACTGGCTCCCACAACTCGATTTTATTACCTTCGGGATCCATAATCCAGCCAAATTTGCCGTATTCGTATTCCTCAATATCGCCAATTATTGTGACTCCTTCCTTTTTTAGTTCTTCCAATAATTTTTCCAGATTTTCAACACGATAGTTAATCATAAATTCTGATTTGCCTGGATCGAAATATTTTGTCTCTTTCTTAAAAGGTGACCATACTGTACAACCTACCTCCAATGGCTCCTCTTTTTCCAGCCACTCAAATGCAACCGAACCATCTTTTCCAGGTTTTATACCAAGATGCTTTTTATACCACTCTGTTATTTTTTCTGGATCTTTGGATTTAAAAAAAATTCCACCAATCCCTGTTACTCTTTGCAATATTTTCCTCCTTTGTTTTTTATCAGACTTCTGCAAAATACACTTTCCCGACTGCTATCCGCTGTCTTCTTTGCACAGCCTCATCTGGTAAAGGGTTTGTGGGATAGAGTTGTGCAAGTTTGTTCAAACCACTGTATTTCCCGAAAAATCTGAACAGCAAGGCCGAGAAAGCAAATGCCAGGGCAGTAAGCGCAACTACACCAAGGAAAACGATCGCCAGAATTAACTTCACCATTTTAACGAGTACCTGTTCGTCATAGATTAATCCATTTCAAACATGGCTATCTAAATATTTAATAAAAAACGAAGATTAGTCTTTTTGAAAAGTCCTGATCTGCCATATCTTTTATATGGCAGATATGAGGCTCAGTGTCAATCCGCGAACTCCGTGTCATCCGGGTTCTATCCAGAGATGTGGTTAAAGATAAAGCCGCAGCCAGGCAAATTTTACTTCTCAGATTTTTTTCTCTTATCGCGAATGTAGATTACTTTTGAATGACCACCGCTCACAACCCTTTCATCTATATCAAACAGTTTCATCGCGGCCGCAAGTTCACCAAATTTCCTATAGCCATAGTTTCGAGGATCAAATTCAGGCGCCTGTTTGGCGATACTACTACCCACTGTTCCCAAATGCGCCCAACCGCTGTCATCAGAAGCCGCTTCTATTGCACTTCTAAAAAGTACTACCAACTTAGTATCACCTTTCAATTCAATTGTTTTCTTTTTCCGGACAACCGGCTCAGCATTTTCTTGAGATCGCAAAACTTCTGTGAAAATAAACTTGTCACAGGCTGATACAAAGGATTTCGGCGTCTTCTGCTCGCCAAATCCATAAACCAGGATACCCTCTTCCCTGATGCGGGCCGCCAGGCGGGTAAAGTCGCTGTCGCTGGAAACAAGACAGAATCCATCGAATCGTCTTGTATAAAGCAGATCCATAGCTTCTATTATCATGGCGCTATCCGTGGCATTTTTGCCAGTCGTATAACCAAATTGTTGAAACGGCTGGATAGAATGCTCCAACAGAACTTCCTTCCAGCTGTTCAGCCGGGGGGTTGTCCAATCGCCGTAGATGCGCTTTACGCTCGCAACGCCGAATTTCGCAATTTCAGAAAGAAGTCCCTCCGTAATTGAAGGCTGCGCATTATCTGCATCAATTAAAACAGCGAGCATTTTTTGTGATTGAATATTATTGTTCATTTACTGAATCCTTTAGATTCTTAATGACATGCATCAAACATTAGATAATATGTTGAAATTCTAATCATTTATTTTTGCGGTTATTCAGCGTTAAACATCAGTCAATTCAGTCAAATCGCGTCCGACTCACGGACAGGTGTGATATCGATTTGTTAGCGGCATACGGCGGTCTTTGCCAAATGCCTTGGGTGTAATTTTAATGCCGGGAGGGGCCTGCCGGCGCTTGTACTCGTTTTTGTCCACTAAACAAGCCACCTCAATTACAACCTCTCTCGGAAATCCCTGTTCAATTATTTCCTTAATACTCATGTCCTTTTCTACAACTCTTTCCAGAATTTCATCTAATAGTTCATAAGGCGGTAAGCTATCCTGGTCTTTCTGACCTGGTTTCAATTCGGCGGTTGGAGCTTTAGTGATAATGGAAACAGGGATAACCTCTTTATTGGCAGCCTGATTCTTATATTCGCACAATTTGTACACCAAAGTTTTTGGAACATCTTTGATGACGGCAAAACCACCGGCCATATCGCCATAAAGGGTGCAGTAGCCGACACTGGTTTCGCTTTTATTGCCGGTTGTCAGCACCAGCCAGCCAAATTTGTTGGACAGGGCCATGAGTATATTCCCTCTGATTCTAGCCTGAAGATTTTCTTCGGTTGCGTCAGCAGGTTTATCTTTAAATAAATCATTCAGCGATTTCTGGTAAATATCATAAATATTATTAATCGGAACCGTTTCTGTTTTAATGCCCAAATTCCGGGCTAAAGCATGGGCGTCATCCAGGCTTGCTCGGGCAGTAATTTCGCTGGGCATCAGGACGCCAATGACATTTTCCGGCGACAAAGCGTCCACGGCAATCGTTGTGGTTAAAGCTGAGTCTACGCCTCCACTCAAACCAATCACTACTTTTTCAAAACCATTTTTTGTAACATAATCCTTTGTGCCCAACAACAGCGCCTGATATATTTCTTCATAAAGACTCAAGGGTGAAATTCGTTTGTGAATAATCGCGGATTTATCAAGACTGGTCTTTGAGTCTTCCAGAGAAAGGAAGTTTATCTGGTAGGGAGATTTGAATTCATTCTTAAATATTTTAAAAGAGGGATCGTGCTGCCGGAATTCTCTTAGCTGAGACACATCAAGATCAGCGACAGTAAAATCTTCCTGCAATTGATTACATTCCGAGATAATTTCTCCACGGTGATCTACAACAAAACTATCGCCATCGAAAACCAACTCGTCCTGTCCGCCGACAAGATTGACATACACGACAATAGAACGGGTTACTCTGGCGCGGGTCATGCCCATAGCCAGCCTTATCTTCCTTTTATCCGAATAATAGGGAGAAGCAGAGAGGCTTAAAATAATTTCAGCTCCCCCGAGGAAAGCCTGGCTTTCAGTAACGCCATCCGGCACCCAGATATCTTCGCAAATATTGAGGCCGAATTTGATACCTTTATATTCAAAAACCATAGGGCGATCGCCGGGTTCAAAGTAACGTCTTTCATCAAACACGCTGTAATTGGGCAGGCAAATTTTATGGTAGACAGCGGCAATTCTTCCATGACTTAAAATAGCTGCAGCATTATAAATTTTGTCATTGATATCAACAAAACCCACTATTGAAATAATCTTATGATTTGCTTCAGCAAGACGATCAAGATATGACTTATTATCCATTATGAATTTTCGTTTCAGCAGCAGATCTTCAGTCGGGTAGCTTGGGATGGTCAATTCCGGAAAAATCACGATATCAGCGCCAGATTTTTCCGCTTCGTGAATGTTCTCAATAATTTTCTGGTAGTTGCCTTCCAAATCCCCAACTGTGGTGTTTGTTTGTGCTAAAGCAATTCGGACTTTTGGATTCATAATTAATTTCTATTTAACACTAAATTTGTATTTCATACTTCACCAAAAAGTAGTTTATTTAGCTTATAAAATCAAGGTATATTTTAACAGACCCTGTTTTGGTTGTGTGGATGCCAGCCTGATCTGAGTTTACAATTCGTTTTTCACCAAAGCTATATTAAAAAGAGCGCAAATAACATAATAGTGCAACTTAGAAATATTAAGAATTTAAGACATTTAAAGCAGAATTTTGTTGACAAATATTAAATAATTTTTATTTTTAACAAGTACTCATCTTATATTGTTTATTTTAAAACACACCTGAATGTCAAAAGACAAAGTAGATTGAATCAAAATGACGACAGATAAAACAATAAATACTAAAGTGCACAGAACCAGTCCGGATCGTCACACGATACTGCACCTGAACAATGTTTTGATAGGAGAAGGAAATTTTACTGTGTTCGCCGGCCCCTGTGCGATGGAAGACGCAGAGCAGGCAATTCAGACCGCCCTGGCAGTGGAAAAAGCCGGTGCAAAAATAATGCGCGGTTCTATTTTTAAACCCAGAACATCCCCCTACTCTTTTCAAGGGATTGGACCCGAGGGGATTGAGTTTTTTAAGATCATAAAGCAGGAAACCAACCTGTTAATCGAAACGGAGATTCTGGCTCCCGCGCACCTTGACCTTTTGGCAGAGCACGTGGATATTTTACGAATTGGCTCCCGAAACATGGATAATTTCAACCTGCTCATAGAAGTCGGTAAAACCGGTATGCCAATTATACTAAAACGCAACATGAGCGCCACACTCGAAGAGTTTCTCTTGGCTGCAGAATATATTCTCCTGGAAGGAAACGATAAAATCATTCTTTGCGAACGGGGTATTCGAACATTTGAAACCTATACGAGAAACACCCTTGACATTACCGCTGTTCCCGCTGTGAAAGAACTTTCCCACCTGCCCATCATTGTTGATCCCTCCCACAGTACTGGAAATAGAAAGTGGGTCAGTTCTGCCAGCAAAGCCGCATTAGCCGCCGGCGCTGATGGCCTCATAATCGAAGTACACCCTTCTCCTGAAAAAGCTTTATGTGACGGTCATCAATCATTACACCTGCACGAATTTGAAAAGTTGATGGGTGAATTGCAGGATTTGGCTGGCTTTTTTAAGAAAAAAATGTAAGCGCTGCATGGATTCAAATCACGCCAATCTTAAAGTAAAATCTTTTAATACTTCAGAAAGACAAAAATACGTGGCCAACCTCTTTGATGACCTGGCTCCAAAATATGATCGTTTCAACCGCTGGGTAAGCCTGTTCCGTGATGAAGCCTGGAGACGCCAGACGGTTGCGCTTTTACAGGAACGAGCGAACGGTGTTACTCTGGATTTAGCCGCCGGCACCGGCGATCTGGCGCACTCGGCTTTAAATGCTGGCGCTCGGGAAGTGCACGTCTTCGACATATCCCATGAGATGCTTATGTTTGCCAAATCAAAATTACTCAGCCAGGATGTCGGCGCAAAAAAAATAGCTTTTGAGCAAGGCTCGGCAAATTGTCTGCCCTTTCGAAGTCAATCGATTGACGGCATTGTCAGCGGATTCGCCATGCGCAATGTGTTTCATTTTCTGGACGAAGTCTTATCGGAAATGCACCGAACGCTCAAACCGGGCGGGCGATTTGCAATTTTAGAATTGAGCAAACCAGCGAATCCATTCCTGAGGTTCGGTTTTAATTTGCACATGAAAACCGTCATGCCTTTAATTGGCAGAGTCATTGCCGGCAAATCCGAACCTTTTAAATACCTCTATCAAACCACCATGACCTTTCTCGCTCCAGATGAGTTCAAGAAAGGACTGGAAAAAGCCGGCTTTGTCGAGGTTAATTATAAAACCTTTTTGTTTGGTGGCATTGCCATTCATTTTGGACAAAAACCGGGGTGAAGAGTATAGAGAATATCGATTTCCTTAATTATAGTATTACTTCTAAACTATTGCATTTTTCCTTGACAATTTTAAAATTAAATGATATTTTAATGCCAATATAATATTAACCTAAGGAAAAACTGTGAATGTAGATAAAGATTTGCAGGCGGTTCAAGAAGTACGCGATCTATGCGCAAAAGCTAAAGAAGCGCAACAGATTTATAAGGACTTTTCTCAGGAAGAAGTAGACAAAATTGTGGCCGCTATGGCAGAGGCGGGATTTAAAGCCGCCGAACGGTTAGCCAAATTAGCGGTGTCAGAAACAGGTTATGGAAATGTACCTGACAAAACCTTGAAAAATCAGTTCAGCACACGCAACGTTTATAAATCCATCCGCACCCTTCGTACCGTGGGCGTCATTCGTGAAGATCGAAAGCATAAAATATTGGAAGTTGCTGAACCTATGGGGGTCGTGGCAGGAATTATTCCAACAACTAATCCAACTTCCACGACCATGTTTAAAATTCTTATCTCCCTTAAAACCCAGAATGGAATGGTACTTTCTCCGCATCCAAGAGCCGCACAGTGCACCAGGGAAGCGGCGGATATTCTTCAGGAGGCAGCTTTCAAGGCCGGCGCGCCGGCGGGATTAATAGGCGTCATCTCAAAGTCTTCATTAAAAACCGTTGACGAGCTCATACATCATCGCGATATTGCGGTGATTTTAGCCACTGGCGGTTCTGGCATGGTCAAAGCAGCCTACAGCGCAGGCAAGCCCGCTTATGGAGTGGGACCCGGCAATGTACCGGCGTATATTGACCGCACGGCAGACTACAAAAAAGCGGTTTCGGATGTTGTTACGGGAAAATCCTTTGATTACGGTACTATCTGTTCTTCGGAGCAGGCATTAATTGTTGATGCGCCATTGAAACGACGGGTTATAGAATGCTTAAAGAATCAAGGCGCTTATTTCATGAATCCGGATGAAATTGCGATGCTGGAAAAGGTATTGGTTACTGCGGATTTTCTAATAAACCCGGAGTTAGTAGGGAAATCACCACAGGTTCTGGCAGAAAAGGCTGGTTTTGAAATATCTGATAATGTAAAAATATTAGTAGGCGAAATCTCAGGTGTTGGTAAATGCTACCCTCTCTCTGCGGAGAAACTTTCACCCGCCCTGGCATTTTATACGGTTAATGGCTGGGAGGAAGGCATTAGACGCAGTGTGGAAATTTTGAACTTTGGTGGAGCGGGGCATACCGCGGCCATCCACGCTAAAAATGATGATGTTATTAAACAGTTCGGATTAAGTGTTCCAGCCTACAGGGTGGTTGTGAATTCTCCGGCTGTAATGGGATCCGTAGGCTACACAAATGAACTGATGCCTTCCCTGACGCTGGGGTGTGGGACGTATGGTGGCAACATAACCGGTGATAATATCACAGCTCATCACTTAATGAATATTAAACGGGTTGCCTACGAAACAAAGCCATTCGCAACTCAAATAATGGACACCAGCTGGCAGGCCGGTATCTATCACGACTGGCAGCATAAAGAAGCGCCATATACGAAAGCCCTTTCGGCGGATGTTTCACGGAAAGGGAAGATCGAAGCCCATCCTGAGCCTGCTGTGCAAAAAGAACCTTTGGATTTGCACGAGGAATCCGGCGGAAAGACTTATGGCTCAACAGGTATGTCTGAAGCTGAAGTTGAACAGGTAGTAGAAGAGTTTATTCGAAACAGAAGCTGAACATAATTGTAAATGGCAAATTGTAAAATGAAAAAGTGTAATTTTGAAATCTAAAATTTGCATTTTGAATTCGTAGAGAGTCCGTGTGGTTCCGTGAATTTCCGTGGCAACTTATTCTAAGAATCATGATTATTAGAATTTATGTCGATACATAAACATATTCCCGTTGGCATCTCGAACCGTCATTTTCATGTTTCACAAAAAGATTTAGAACTGCTTTTTGGGCCGGGCCACAAATTGAGCAATCTCAGAGACATTTCTCAAAAAGGTCAATTTGCCTGCCATGAAATTCTTGATGCTGTAGGACCTAAAAGCAAGATTTCAGGAGTTCGAATTGTCGGGCCTGCCCGCGGTCAAACCCAACTGGAAATCTCCCAAACTGACGCTTATCGATTGGGGGTAAATCCGCCGGTTCGTTATTCCGGAGACCTTGACGGCTCTGTAGGTGTAAAATTAGTCGGCCCGGAGGGAGAGCTGGATTTACAGGAAGGGGTGATTATACCGCAAAGACATATTCACATGAATCAGCGGGATGCACGGGAATTTGGCGTACACGATCGGCAGCGGGTTTTTGCGGCGCCGGTTGTAAGTAAAACCATCCATCCTGGCTTTGAACCGCGTTCTATCATATTTGGCAACGTACTCATTCGGGTTGACGATAGTTTTGTGCTGGACTTTCACATCGATATAGACGAAGCCAACGCATCCGGGTTGAAATCCGGTGACCATGTTTATATTGTCAAAAAAGATGCCAGCCCGCAGCCCGCAGCAATTCGCCGATTGATTGTAGAAAACGATGTTCGTCGCGCTATCATGGAGCATAGAAAAATCATTGTTCCGAAAAACGCGATTGTAACTCCGGCGGCCTTGGAATTAGCTAAAGCCCATGATATTTTTGAAGAACCATTTTAAAAGCTTATTTTCTCGAAATTTCAACCAACGCCAGGTTGACATCAAATGGCAGCCTGATAGCAGATCGCTTCCTGATTCATTAATAAAAGATATCGATGCGTTTTGGAATAGAGAAGTTACTCGAACTTCGAAAAAGTCATTTCTTTTTAATGGAGAGTTGTGCAGATTGGAATCCTTCGAAATAAATAATAACCATTTAACTCTTCACCTGGGAATGACCAACTATAAAGAACTCTTTTATTCAAACAGCTTTACTCAACAGATTATATCCAATTTCAACTCAAAATATTTGTCAGCCGCTCTGGGAATTAGCGCAATCCTGATTAGCGCTGATGAACAAATAGTTTTGATAAAACGAAGCGAAACTGTAGGGGAATATCCCGGAAAACTGGATGTAGTAGGCGGGCATATTCATCCAAAAGAACATGCCGTTTCAGGTAAACCTGAGCCATTTTTAGCCATGAAGGCAGAGATACTTGAAGAAGTGAATCTCGAAATTACAGAAAACGATCCAATCGATATTATTGGATTAATTGAAACAAGCGTCACCAAAAAACCCGAGTTGATTTTCCAGGTAAGGTGTCAACAAAAATGTGACGAAATCAAACAGACGGGGGCAAACAACAATTCATCCGAGATTTCGAATTTTTTGTCAATAGCAAATAACAGGGACACCATTTCAACTTTCGTAGAAAAAAAGATGAACCATTTTAGCCCATCAGCTATTGGCTCTTTATGGTTGTATGCACAATCAATGTCAGGTGAATAAATAATGACACCTAATGTATCCACACTGATCAAAAACTCACACGGATAAATATATATAAAATTTCAGTGTGACAAAAGAAATAGAATTTTATCTCACTAAAAAAGCTAATTAGGACTATGATGAAATTACTTTTAAATTTTAAAATTTACACTTTTCATTTTGAATTCAAATCTAAACGGCCATTCTTGCTGGGTATTATATTTTTATTTGCTTGTGCTCCTTCTGCTAAAATAACCAGGCCGTCTTTTGCTCCTGCTTCAGTATCCGAGCTTCGGCAGCAAATCGAGTCCATTTTACAAGATTCTTCACTCTACCAGACGCGTACGGGAATTAAAGTAATTTCCCTGCAAACCAATGAAATATTGTATTCTAAAGACAGTCATCATCTCTTTCACCCGGCATCAAACATGAAATTGTTGACCACTGCGGCCGCGCTAAGTAAACTTGGTTCAAATTTCACATTTAAAACCATTGTCTATGCCGACTCGTTATCTCAGACCGACAGCACCGTTTTGGGAAATATCTATCTCAAAGGTTTCGCAGACCCGGAGTTAACCACCCGGGATCTTTGGGGAATGGTGCAGCAACTAAAAGAATTGGGTGTAAAAAAAATCTCAGGGGATTTAATTTGCGATGAATCCTATTTAGACGATTTATATTTTGGCTCCGGTTGGATGTGGGACGATGTCTCCTCCTGGTATTGGCCGCCTATTGGCGCATTGACTGTCAACCGTAATTGTGTCCGGGTGAAAGTTAAACCTGGATTGAAATTGGGTGACACACTTTTAGTGCACCTGGAGCCGGCCACTGCTTATATGAAAATTGAAAACCATGGCGTAACCGTGGACTCCTCAGATACTACCAGCCTTGATGATTTCAAAGTTGAACGCAAATGGCGGGAGAACGAAAACACGGTTGTAATTGCAGGTGGCCTGACTCAGCAATCCAAACAACGGGAATATTCCAGGGAAGTCGTGCAGCCAGCCATTTATGTCGGCACTTTGTTCTCTGAAATTCTAACTGCAGAAAATATTAATTTCACGGGAAATATTATAAAAGGTGAGACGCCGGATTCTGTTTTGACATTAATCCAACATAACTCTCCACTACTTCCCGCTGTAGTTACGTACACCAACAAAGTAAGCGATAATTTATTTGCTGAAATCATTTTGAAAACAACTGGAGCGGAAATAAAAGGCACTCCAGGAACAGCGGAAAAAGGTCACATGGTGATTCATGGCCTTTTCAATGATTTTGGTGTTGACACAACCATGTTTGAACTGGCGGATGGCTCCGGGGTATCCCGCTACAACGTGATTTCGCCAGATCAAATAATCGAGCTGTTAAAAGCGATGCACCAGGATTTTCGGGTGCAGGCAGAGTTCAAGACTTCACTGCCGATAGCGGGAGTAGACGGCACATTAAAAAACCGCATGAAAAATACTCCAGCCGAAGGTAAATTACGTGCAAAAACCGGCAGTTTGAGCGGTGTCAGCGCTCTTTCTGGTTACACCACAACCGCAAGTGGCGAACTCTTGGCTTTTTCCATGATGATGGAACATTTTGTTGTACCCACATCCAAAATTCGAGCGGTTCAAGATCGAATTGGAGCGGTGATTTCAGGATTTCGCGGGAGCTGTCGGCACCAATAGTACATTTCAGACGTAGTAAAATCTCTTTTCAAAATATTCATCACGTGTTGCGTCAATGCGCGTGAAAAAGTGTTTGACAAATGGGAAGGAATTTATATATTAGGATGTTATGGTAGGGAAAATGCAATTAACTATTTGGATGATTTACTCACTAAAGAAAAAATTAAATTATTAATTCAAACAATTAGACGTGCTATTCAAAAAATTGGACTAAATTAAAAAAAGAAAATTACAGAAAGGGGATTTAAAAGATTCACGATTAGATTATCATGCTGTCTGGATTTCTATAGAAAAAAAGATGGAAAGCATTATTCGAAAAATACTATTTCGAGAATTTCGTATTTTTTTGAACTTCGAGGAAGCGTAACTTCAACAATTTCGCCTTTTTTGTGGTTTATAAGTGCTTTTGCTAATGGAGATTGGTAACTAATAATACCTTTGTCGATATCAGTTTCTCCTTCACCGAGAATGGTGTAATCGTCTTCTTCGCCAGACTCAACATCGCGAATCTTAATGTGCTTTCCAAGTGTAATTATATCGGGCGGTAAATCTTCTTTTCGAATAATCCGGGCATTCGAAAATCGTTCTTGTAATTGGCCCAATTTTAACATGTAATTTGCTTGTTTATTTTTTGCAGCTTCATATTCAGCATTTTCGCGTAAATCGCCGTGTTCCCGTGCAGTTGCAATTTCTTTAGAAATATCGTGTTTAATATATTTTTCTAATGTATCGATTTCTTTTTTTATTTTTTGATAGCCAGTTTCAGTGAAATAATATTGTTTCATAGAAATACTCCATTCACAACAAGATATTTTAGATAATCAAGTGCGACAATATACATAATCTTTAACTACAAAACAAGAAGAGTATGAAGTTAGAACAAAAATTTAAATCTGCTGTTACCGAAAAATTAATTGATTGGTACCATAAGAATAAACGTGATTTACCATGGCGAGAAACTTCAGATCCCTATAAAATCTGGATTTCGGAAGTGATGATACAACAAACTCAGGTTGATCAAGTGCTTCCTTATTATAAAAAGTTTATCGAAACTTTTCCAGATGTGAAATCTGTATTTGAAGCTTCACTTTCAGATATTTTGAAGGTATGGGAAGGCATGGGTTATTATGCACGAGCTCGAAACCTCCAAAGCGCGGCAACAGTTTTGGTGCAAGATTATGATGGGAAAATGCCTGATAACCATGATGAACTTATTAAGATTCCCGGTATTGGCCCCTATACGGCCGCTGCCATCGCGAGTATTGCTTTTAATGAAAATTTTCCAGTAGTTGATGGAAACGTTTTGCGTGTTTTAGCACGAGTACTGAAAATAGAAGAAAGCCCAAGCAAAAAAGGTATCAAATCAAAGTTTGTTCAGGCTGCGAAAGAATTACTTCCGGAAGGTCATGCTGGCGAATTTAATCAGGCTGTCATGGAATTAGGCGCGCTTATTTGTACGCCTCATAAACCCAAATGTAAAAGATGTCCAATCAATTTCTTTTGTCAAGCTTTTCAAACTTTGAAAGATCCTTCGATCCTTCCCCTAAAATCACCACCTAAGCATGGGCAACATTTTAATGTTGTGGTTGGAATTATCTGGCATAAAGGCAAAATATTTATAGACCAACGGCCAAAAATCGGACAATTAGGCGGACTGTGGGAGTTCCCGGGTGGTAAGCAGGAACAAGGCGAAACTCTTGAAAAATGCCTGGAACGAGAAATTCTGGATGAGATGGATATAGATATCCGGGTACAGGGTCCATTTTTAACAGTACCACACTCTTATTCGCATTTTAGTATCACTTTACACTCATTTCAGTGCCAGTTCATTAAGGGAGATCCAAAACCGAAAAAGGCCATCGCCTGGAAATGGGTTTCACCAACAGAAATAAGCAAATACGCATTTCCGAAGGCCAATAAAATTATATTAGATGCTTTACTCGAAAATTTATAATGACCGTTAAAACGAGTCCTGAAAAAGACAAAACCACCTTAGATAAACCCAAAATTACCCGTCCCTGGTTGGTCATATTATATAATGATGATATGCACAGCTTCGAAGAAGTCATCCTGCAACTCCAGAAGGCGGCTGGTTACTCGGTACTCGAGGCTACAAGAGTCACTTTAGAAGCACATTTCAAGGGAAAAGCAGTGGCATTTAAAGGGCGATTCAATCAATGTAATAAGGTAGCAGGAATTCTTCGGGAGATTGGATTAAATGTAGAGATTCAGGGATAATATATCACCATCTGTGAAAATCTCATGATAATTATAGTAGACTTCTGCAAGATGCTCTTTTTCTGTCATTCTGAGGAACGAAGTGACGAAGAATCTGTGACCATAAAACTATCAGTTTTACAGTATGTTAGTGGTCTCAGATTCTTCGCTCCCAAAGGTCGCTCAGAATGACAATTATGTATATTTTGCAGGAGCCTTAATTATAGTATTAAAGGAGGATGTAATTGAAAATAGGAATACTAAAGGAAATCAGTGAAGGAGAATCCCGGGTTGCGGTAGTCCCTTCAATGGTTGCCATATTAATCAAAGATAATCATGAAGTGCTGATTGAAGCCGGAGCCGGTGAAAAATCATTTTTTCCCGATGAGGAATACGAGAAAGCAGGCGCTCAAATAATTAAAGATGTCAGGAAACTTTATAACAACGTAGATATTATATTAAAATTTCAAGCTCCCCAGGAGCATCCCACATTAAAGAAGCATGAAGTAGATTTCATTAAGGAAGATGCCATCCTCATTAGCTCCCTTCCGCCTTTAGTATATAGAAAACTCATTCCCAAACTACTCGACCGCCGTATTACCAGTTTTGCCATGGAATATCTACCCCGAATAACAAAAGCCCAGAGCATGGATATATTAAGTTCTATGTCAACAGTGGCAGGGTACAAAGCCGTTTTACTTGCCGCGGATCATGTAGGTAAGTTTTTCCCGCTGCTTATGACCGCCGCCGGTACGATTCCTCCTGCGACCGTTCTAATTCTCGGCGCTGGCGTGGCTGGTTTGCAAGCCATCGCCACAGCAAAACGTTTAGGTGCGAAAGTTGAGGCATTCGATCCGCGACCGGCCGTAAAAGAACAGGTGGAAAGTCTTGGCGCGCAATTTATTGAAATGGAATTACCTGAAGAAGCAGAAACTGCTGGCGGTTATGCCAAACAGCAATCTGAGGAATTTCTTTTGAAAGAACGTGAAGTGATTGGCGCCCGACTGCCAAAAGTAGATGTTTTAATCACAACAGCTCAAATATTTGGCAAAACTTCTCCACTTCTGGTGACAGAAGAAATGGTCAAAATGATGCAGCCAGGCTCCGTAGTTGTTGATCTTGCTGCAGCAGAAGGCGGAAATTGTGAGCTATCAGAAGTAAATAAGGTTGTTGAAAAATATGGCGTAAAAATATTCGGGGTAATGAATTTAGCGCGCACTGTTCCAGTACATGCGAGTCAAATGCATTCAAAGAATATCATCAATTTGTTCAGGCATCTATTCCAGGGTACAGACATGACATTCGATTTAAATGATGAAATAACCAAGGGTACATGCATTACACATAATGGAGAAATCGTTAATGAAATGGTTCGAAAATCTTTAGATGAGGAGAAATAGACCAATGTATGATACTATTTTATTGTCAATTTATATTTTTGTTTTAGCCATCTTTATTGGCTTTGAAGTCATTACTAAGGTTCCCCCTCTTCTGCATACACCTCTCATGTCTGGCTCTAATGCGATTTCTGGTATTGCTTTAGTGGGGGCTCTTCTTAGCGCTGGCGCGGATAGGACCTTTCTATCCACCATGCTTGGATTATTTGCAGTAATCTTAGCCACAATTAATGTTGTCGGTGGGTTTATGGTTACCGACAGAATGTTGGAGATGTTCAAAAAAGACAAGGATAAAAAATAGGGGAGGGAAAGCTCACAATGAGTACAATAACAAATATTGTTTATTTACTGTCAGCTGTTTTATTTATTATTGGCTTAAAGAATCTCGGGTCGCCCAAAACCGCCCGACGTGGTAATTTGTTAGCCATGATTGCCATGCTGCTTGCTGTGGTAGTTACTCTTCTGAATAAACAGATACTTGATTTCACGTATATTATTGTCGGTTTAATTGTCGGCTCCGCTATTGGCGCTATCGGAGCCAGGAAAGTACAAATGACCGATATGCCGCAATTAGTGGCCATTTTCAATGGATTGGGCGGTGGCGCTTCAGCATTGGTTGCTTCTGCTGAATATTTCCAGCTCTCTGGCGGTTCTACGATAATTGTGCTGACCACAATTGCTCTGAGCGTATTGATTGGAACGGTCACGTTGAGCGGAAGTTGTGTTGCTTTTGCAAAACTACAGGGCATTATGCGTGGAGCGCCAATTACATACGGCGCGCAGAATTTTGTTAACGGTTTAATTATAACTGCTATCATTTTCCTTGGTATTACTTTTGTCATGAATCCTTCATTGTGGATTATTCTCATGGTAATTATCGGTCTGGCCGCGATTCTGGGTGTCCTTTCCGTGATTCCCATTGGCGGAGCGGACATGCCGGTTGTGATTTCATTGTTGAACTCTTATTCAGGACTGGCGGCAGCGGCAACTGGTTTTGTAATTTCAAACAATGTCCTGATTATCAGTGGGGCATTAGTTGGCGCATCCGGACTTATTCTGACAAAAATCATGTGTGTGGCGATGAACCGCTCAATTGGAAATGTGCTATTCGCTGCAGTAGGTTCTGATGGCGGAACAGCGTCGGGCAGTGGTGAACAGAAAATAGTGACCCGATACACTGCTGAAGATGCCGTCATGATGTTGGACAACGCGCAGTCGGTTATCATCATACCTGGATACGGTCTGGCCGTGGCGCAGGCTCAACACATTCTGCAGGAAATGGCAGAAATACTTATGGCTCGGGGAATAAAGGTGAAATACGCAATTCATCCCGTGGCTGGTAGAATGCCCGGTCACATGAATGTACTTTTGGCCGAAGCCAATGTATCGTACGATCTGCTTTTTGAGATGGAGGTGATTAATGATGACTTCCAAAATACAGATGTTGTAATGGTGATTGGGGCGAATGATGTCATCAATCCTGCGGCGCGTTACAAAAAAGACAGCGCTCTTTACGGTATGCCTATTCTAAGCGCCGATCAAGCCCGTACGGTGATGATCGTAAAGCGCAGTCTTTCGGTAGGATTTGCCGGGGAAGACAATCCACTTTTCTACGATGACAAAACCATGATGTTGTTCGGTGACGCCAAAAAAATGGTTACCGAGATTGTCCAGGTGCTAAAAGCATAACGGGTGTCTGGTGGTGAAGTGGGTAGTTTAGCGGCCTAAAGGAGTAAACCAGTGGCGTTTGCTACTGGGCACTGCTATCAACGAATTGCACAGTGGTTCTGTCAACAAGTTAATCTGCCATTAACCTGAATGCAGGAGTTACAGATGATCGACTTAACGGGTAAAAAAGCGCTCATCACCGGAGGGGGGCGAGGAATAGGCCGCGAGATTGCCCTGCACTTTGCAAGAGCTGGATTAGATTTAGTTTTAACCGCCCGCACAAAAAGCCAGTTAGAGGCCGTCGCCAAAGAAGTGGAGGAAATCGGTCGTCAGGTTTTAATTGTGCCTGCTGATATTAGCCAGGAAGAGGAAGCAAAAAGTCTGGAGAAGATAGTATCAAAAGAAATGGGTGCAATTGACATTTTGGTGAACAATGCTGCTGCTTTTGCTCGTGGGCATGTTGTAGATTTGCCAGTGAATGATTGGGACCGGGTCATCAATACTAACCTTCGGGGTGTTTTTCTGGTTACAAAAGCTTTCCTGCCTGGAATGATCAAGCAGGAGTCCGGCACAATTGTGATGATATCTTCCACCTCCGGCAAGCGAGCTGACCCCGGTGGCGCAGCTTACGCTGCCTCCAAATTTGGACTCATGGGACTTTCGCAGTCGCTTTTGTACGAAGTGCGGAAATACAACATCCGGGTTATGGTAGTGAGTCCCAGCCTGGTAAATACGAGGGTTGTGGATTATGAAGCCGTGCCCAAAGAGGGAGCCGGCGTTCGACTGCGTGCAGAGGATGTGGCTGAGGCGATTTTGCAGTCGGTGAGTTTGCCGCCGCGAGCCCTGGTACGGGAGATTGAACTCTGGGCGACAAATCCGTGAGAATTCTGTAATAAATATTTTGTACTAGTATTTTGTTAGAAATTTTTCGTCTAAATTAAGTTTGAATGATTGCTGTTTTCAAAATCAGATATTGCATCTTCCAACTTATTAAATGCTTTCAAAATGTAATTTAATTCCAAGTTTTCAAATATTTTGAAAACACTTGAATGCATACAAACTAATTTTATATCACCTCTATTTTTTCGAACTTTTCTAATGACACACAAAAATGAATTCCATCCTGTACTACTTATATAAACAGTTTCAAACAAGTCTATTATAATTTTATAGCGATTTGAATTTATTACTGAGTTTAAAACATTCATCATTTGTTCAGTACTTGTTATATCTATCACTCCTTCAATCTGAATGATCGTAATATCACTTTTAAATTCACACTTTATATTACACATAAACGTACCACTTAATTAAAATCTTTCATGATATAATAAAAAAAGCCTATTGATGATATCTGAAATGTGACATCATAATTCTTGCACTTTAAATATACTTTCATATATACTACAATTTTTATGTTAATTAATATGTTACCAATGTAGTTAGTAAAATCATATTCTATTATATTTTTTTAGCAAATCAAATACCAAATAATTCTCAAATATTTCAATTGTGACAAGATAATAATTTAGTTAAACTTAAATCCTTTTCTCAATATTCCAATTTTTTGTAAAATTTGATATTTATGTATAATTGAGATATCTTGTATTATGTTATTACAAGACATATCTATCTAATGTTTATATGCAGTGAAATAGTGATTCAATGCAATTAAATCGACATAACCAATTGTTATAAATAAATTTATACAAACATTTGAAATTTTTTGTTAATAATTTAAATTAATTTACGATTTTTCTTGACAAAGCGAGAATTATTATGCATATTTAAAATGTGTGAGCTATGGTACTGGCATGTTGGGTTAAATAAAAGGGTTTAATATGCATTCAAAAGCGACATCTTACCAGAGACCAAATCACTTCATCAGCTTATTTAATAGTAATTATTTTTCAAAATCGCTTGAAAGTAAATATAATTAGATAAATCTATAATAATTACAATAAAACTTAGTATTTTTAAGAATCATTTTATTCTTAAATGATCACTATTTTTTAGTAACCATTCACGAAAATAGCTCTATATTACATTGGCTATTTTCCACATCAAATGGTGAGGTAGATTTTATACAAGAATTTTTATGGAAGTCAAGCCATTATTGGTCTAATTATAATAATATCGAAGTGCATAATAAAGTACAATATTAATAATTCTATGTAATGCATTGCAATTATCAAAGATAAAAGAGAAAATCTCCAGAGTGTTGTTCTCTATAGGTTTAAACAGTCTAAAAAGCTTATTTTTATTTATATTTTATTCATTACTTTCTTCTTTAATGGTTACTCAATTAAAGAAGTTTTTAATATTCGAAGATCTTTTCATAAAATATCAAAAATACTACTATTTAATATATAGTATAATTTTTATGGTTTTTGCTTCTGATTTTATATATTTAAAAAGCTTAATAAAAATGCAGTTTTTACAAAAAAGACAATACCATATTGGTAGTATAATATACTTTACTTTTACATCAATTGCATTATTTCTCGGCATAAATTATCTCTTAGTTGTTATTTATGATTATACATATGTTCCTTTTGAAATGAGACTAATAATCAACTCTACAACATTGTTTGTATTAGCAATTACATCAATTTTACTTTTCGTAAATATTTCATTATTTGAACTTGTGACTCGGATAAGCGGAAATAGAGTTGATTACAGTGAATTCCATTCAGCAAGTGAAATGCTAATTTATCAAGTTAAGAGAAGTAGTGGCGATGAGGATACATGTAAATTGAAATACCTGGCTCAAGATGTAGTTTTATATTTAAATAGAATGAAAAATTGTATTGTTAATAACGAAGCAGTCGAAAGAAACACAGTTAACAAAGATAATATTTCTAATTTACTTAAAAATGCGGTTCCAAGGTTAATAGAGTTTTTTGATAAATTTAATAAAAAGAATATGAATAATTTTGGTGACCTTCGTTCTTTTCTAAAACGACAAAGCG
The DNA here is from genome assembly GCA_964539665.1 of uncultured Cytophagia bacterium. Lineage (GTDB taxonomy): Bacteria > Zhuqueibacterota > Zhuqueibacteria > Oceanimicrobiales > Oceanimicrobiaceae > CAZIKB01. The sequence goes on along the minus strand of CAZIKB010000026.1, from coordinate 31,020 downwards.
AAATCCTTCGTATTGAGAAAATACTGAAAGATTATGATGACATAAGAAATCTTGTTCATTGGAGATGAAATATGGATGAATATCAATTGTTGGTGTTATCAAAGAACAGACGAGAGCGTAAAGATTGTATGGATTGGAAACCTTTTAATGATTCCCGCAAATTAATAACAATTTTAAATGAATTTGAATCAAATACAAACACAAATCACGAGATTATTGAAACTTTCAATAATCATCCAAAGAATGTAAAATTGGAGTTGGGATATTATAATATTACTGAATATACCTTGTACCATTTTAATTGGGAGGGTATAGAGGGAGATAAGATTAAACCCCCTATCAATGGTTTAATTGTACTTGACGCATCATTAGCATGCGAATGTGATGACGATGTTATTATAAAAGATTTAAACGAATCAAAATTAAGTGTTGAAGATTATTGTCTTGACTGTGTTCAATTTCATGCGAATAATTACGGATTTTCAGATTCCTTAGTTGTGAATCCCAAGAAAGAATTGAATGAAACTGTACTTGGAAAAAAAAGGTTATGTCAATATCTTCATTTGAAACTGTCAGTGACAGATGAATCACAAATGCAGGAAAAACTCGTATTGTTTGCTATTAAATTTACTATAAATAACCGTTTTATCCCATTGCCAGAAAAAGGAGATGAATTGTCGAATTTTTTTCCATTTATAATCAATTGATATATTTAATTTTTAAGTAACCTGAGAAATCTAAATTATGCAATCTGATTATGCAAACAAATGGCTTTTTGAATTAAATAGATTCAGTACTTCATTGGTAAATGAATTATATTTATCTGATATAGAAGTATTGCTAGTGATGCACTCAATACTAACAGAAATTGAAAAAAGAAGAAAATTTGCTAATTTTCTTGAAGCACGATTATTGATTCCTTACCAAAAAAGTTTTGAGTCGGTTCTTGTTACTTTCCCACCACCTTCACTTTATAATATTATTATCGAATGTGTGGAAGAAATTTTAGATGTAATAAGTGAACGTGAAATCCACAAAAAACTTAATACCATGTTTCACAAGGAATTATGGGCTAAAATACAATCTACTGAAACTAAAATAGTAATATTGCAAAAAAAAATGGACTCTTCAGTAGAACAAATATTTTCAGAAACAAACAAGTGTAATATAATAAGATTTAATTCCTATGAAGATAAAGACCTACATAGTACTTTAAAAGAGCAATTTGTGGATTTAATAATTGTTATAGATAAATATTACCATTCTGATTCTATAAATAAATTATTAAAAGTTGATTCGCTAAATCATTTTTTAGTTTTAGTTGATTCTGCAAATCGTACACTAAATTTGTCGAATCAAATAACAATCTTGGAAAAGAGCCGTATTTTTAATATTGCAGAGCATATTTTGGAGGGAATTATTCGAACCAGAGCAACAATTGTAAAGAGATGTGCGGAAGAATATCAAAGAGATTTGCACAAACAACTATTGTCAAATTTGAGTGGTGAACAAACACCAATTTCTAGTCTTTTACTCTTGCATAAAGAATTTGATAAAGATGAGAATATTGACTTTGCTAGATATCTTTATTTTCTCAAAAAGGAATTAGGCAGTATCTTTATTAAAGGTTCAAAGAAATTAATTAATAAACTTCCGGAGGATATCCGAGATTATTTTCTGGATTGCTTGCTAAAGGACTCAATTGTCGATCCTATTAAAGGATCGGTCCATATGATTGATAAAAAAAGGGCGAAAGGAATAGCCTCTATTAACGAATTTAGTGAACAACCCTTTGTAATAGAAAATGTTAAAATAATTCTAGAAAAAAAAGTAAGAAAGGTACATACTGGCCAACAAGAGATAATACTTAATATTTAGTAATTATAGATATATTTTAAAATTGTAAAAAAAAATTGCCTTATAAACTATTAAGTTACTGATTATCTACATAGAAATAAACATCTCGAATTATCTAAATATTATAGAATAACAAATTATGGAAAATGATAATATAAAATTGATTGCTCAATTTCAAAATTTTGCTCGTTATTCAGAAGCAAGCTTAACGTTACTTGAGAATGATTTAATCTTAAAAGAAAATGGTTGGAAAGTTTATTATGCTGTTGATTTTTCTGAAATTCATAGTTTCTTACATCCATTTTCTTATATTGGTGATGAGACTGTATTTGGTGTGAAAAGGATACCGAACGAAGATGATGAAGAAACACTTATTCGCGAGCAAACAGTATTGACTTTTATTTTTGAACATCTGTCCAATTTAGTACTCTTACCGCCGTATGCTGTAGAACTATCAAATCATATAGAATTAATAAGATGTAAAGCTATAAAGACTGTTTTCTCGTATCGTGATATTATTGAAAATAAAATACATAACAAGATTCATACTTACTTCAATACTCATAAATCATTAAAACGACTATTGACTAAATCTGACATTTCGGAAATGAGTGAGAAAGATAGAACTGAGTTAATTGAATTTGCCAAGTCAGAGTTTAGGCACCTCTATTTATTTCTTATGAGTCCTAATAGAGCCAAAAAGGTTACAGATACAGTAAAGGAATTGATGTCAAATAATAATATCACAAATTTATTTGATTGGAAGCCAGAGATTGATTTGGATTTTGATGAAATTAAAAAAGACAGTACTAAGTGGTATAGTAATTTGGTTAGAAGTTTTGACCAGAATCCTTTTTCAAAATATATTGATTCGTTAACTTGTGCCTATATAGCAAAAATTAACAAAATAATTAACAGGGAAAAGGAAATATTGTTTCTTATATCGAGAGATAAAATCTTAAACAGGACTTTACACTACAATATTTCGTTGAAACTTCTAGAAAAAGAAAAATATGTACCTTTAGTTAGAGATCTTGATTATTTTTTGACATTTATTCGGCACAATGGATTCAACATAATTGAAGCTCGAAACAAAATCAAAAGGTCTAAAAAAATCATAAATAATTTTTTGAATTTACATAAAGGGAGCATTAACAGGCAACTGGGTCAATATTCAAATATTAAGCCTTTGTGGCCAAGTGTTTCAAATGCATTGGACGAATTAACTGATATTATAAGTAATAGAGAAAACATTAATCTTGCGATGGTTGAATATGGAATTGATGCTGAAAGAATTGTGACTTCTGCTAGAAAAAGAGTATCTATTGATGAGTTAAACTTGGTCAATGTTTTTAATCAGATTCTGAAACATAACAGATTGGTTCAGCGACGCCTCAAAGATGAAGACAAAAAATTGTTAATAAAATTAGGAAATAGTATCGAAAATATACAAAGCTTACTTAGTTTACCATCAAAGAAGAATATCAATAATCTGATTAATTTAACTCGTGGGGAAAAAAGCATAAGCAAAATGAAGCTCCTTTTGGAGCCATTGAATTGTGAAATGCCTGCTGAAATCTGTTTCACTCAGGAGCCTGTGATTGAACTTGCAAGACCATTTATCGAAGCTCACAGTCACGAAGAACATATTGAAAATCAAATGCGCGAATCTATTCTAGAGATTGCTGCCAGTGATTCAACAAACTCAGAAATACACTTATTGAGAGCTTATATCTACGGCTTACTTAAAAGGTGGAAATATGCTATTCTTGAAATAGACAAAGGATTGCAGAAAACTAGAAGTGAAGATCAAAAAGAATTTCTTCTGCTAAAATCAATATTTTGTAGAGCATTATTCGATCCATTCCGTGGCATTACGGCTTGTTTGAAAGCACTTAAATTAGATAGTGACGACCCCAGAACCAACCGTGAATTTTCTGTTTTAATTTGGCAGACTATTACTAAACGTAGTCTTAAGGAAAAAGATAAAAGCGAACTGAACAAAAAAATAGAATTATTTGCACAAGATTTCCCTTCTTATGAACTTTCGATTCAATATGCTGAAAAGTCACTCAGTGACAATAATAATAAGTATATCCAATCCCAGATTCTGAATAGTTTAACATATTATTACACGGCGTTATATAATATGAAAAAAAACATCCTTTACCTTAATAAGGCAAAGGATGTTTTTGACAAACTTGAGAAAACATTGCCAGATGATAGATGGATAAGTCGGTTTCACGACACAAAAGGTTACTTTTTATTCAATCTTGCAGCATCAATGGGTTTTCCAAAACATTTGGTTGAAGAAGCTTTAGCAAGTTTTAATCGTGCACTTCGAGACAAGTATCTGTCCCAAGAGGAGAGGAATATTATACTAGGACACAAAAATGATGCAGAGATGAAATTAGTCACCCCAATCTTTCCATCCGAGTTTCATCACTAAACAAATTAAAATCACTGATGGCATTTTCTAAGGTATTGTAATCCTTTAAAATATAAGAGAGTTCTAAAAGTTTGAACACCTTATACACAAAGGATTTCATACCAATAAGTTTTAGATCACCCCCTTTTTGGCGAATCTCTTTGATATAATTCAAAAAAATGCTCCACCCAGCACTACTAATGTAGATCACTTCCTCCAAATCAACGATAATTTTATAGCATCTGGATTCTATGATTTCTGCAAATGTAGTCTCAATTTCATAAATTGTAGATGTATCAATATCGCCTGTTATTTTGATTATAATAATATCTTTTTTTGAGTCAGCTTTTTGTACTAATATTTGCATTCTTAAACCAAAATTAAAATTAAGATATTTGTTTTAAAAAATTATATGTCTTGAATACAACATATGTTACTTATTATAATTCGGAACTTTTAATAGTTATCTTGAATAATTGTAATAAATTAATGATATTTATAACTAAAGTTCACTTGTTGAAATATGTTGTATAAAGAGGTGAAAGTAATTTCAGTAAATAAAAATGTTTAAGTGATTAGTAAATGTAATATTTATTTTAAAACACTAACTTAAATCATAATCTAAACACATTTTGCGTATAAAAATTGAATTAAACAACATTGTTATATTGTGCAAAATTCTGTTTAAACTAATTTTTATATTAATAGATAAGATTGTATTAATGTGCGGAATTAAAGTTTCTTACCCAGTGTTTAAATTTTATTAGTTAAAAAACATAACATAATTTGTCTAACAGACTGACATGAGGATTTATTTGTCAGGTGTATTTTTTATAAAATTTATTTTGTGTAAAATAAACCTATACAATGCATCCATTCAATAGAAAAGAATCAAAGATTGCCGAATGGCCCATCTTTAATCGATTATACTAAGATTTTTTTAGCCACTATCTTCATTTCTTTTTCATTTTGCTATTTAATTTAGCATTGTTATATTAAAAAAGAAATCCATAATTTTTCAAAATGTGTTAAATAAGATAAATTTAAAAATAATTTGATAATATGAATTTGTTATATCCCAACTTTACCTAAGCAGATTACTCCAACTAAATGTAGAAAACAGGAGAACAAGAATGAATAAATGCTATTTTTTTAAAGGTGATGATATTAACCATAATATTATTGTTTATAGTTTTTGGTGGGGCGACAGGTTAATTGTTTTTAAAAAGTTCCATCCTTAGCATGTATAAATTGTTTTGAGAAATATTTTCGAGCAGAAATTTCAAATAGTATGAAACAACTTGCCAGGAAATTATTGAAGGGAAAAGAAAATACAAAGAATTGACCGTTCCAACTACCCATTTTGAATAAGTAACAGTATCAGCGTGACTAATTCATGACCGATTCAATCTCACTCCGCGGCGTTAGCATCCACAATCTCAAAAACCTCAACCTGGACTTAACATTGCCGAGTTGGAAGAGATTGGCGTTCGGGAATTGGAACGGGCGCTTGCTGAAGATGATTTAATTATCGTTGACGAAATCGTCAAAATGGAGCTGTTTTCTGAACAATTTCAAAATACGGTTAAAACAATTCTGGATTCTGCGAAACCATTTTTAGGAACCATCGTGAAGAGTAGAAGTCCACTTGCCGATATAATTAAAAAGCGTCCTGATGTGTTACTATTTAAGTGACCAATGACAACAGAAATTCAATTAAATCGAAAATCACAAATGCCATCAATCACCAAAATGCAGAGGTAAAATGAAAAAGTTCTTACCACCGGTTTTTCTATTTGTGCTGATTGGCCTGGTATTATTCTCCTGGCTGAGCCGAATTGACCGAAATGAATATACGGCTGAATTAGCAATGGAATCTGACGCCATGGCTATTGTGAAGTATTACTATCCAAAGCAGGTGATCTTGACCAACACTCCAGATGAAGCTAAGTTAGTACTGCCTGAATTTAAATCTCCTCAACCTGTGTTTGGCACCCTGGTTTTGGGTAATAGTAGTGATTCGCTAATAACTTTAGCTCTCGATGAATCACTTAAAGATGGTTTTAGCTATTTATACATTGACAAAAATAATAACGAAGATTTAACCGATGATAGCGATCCATTTTGGGATGAAGATAAAAAGGAGTATTGGTCAAAGGAAGAATTGATAGACATCTATTATAAAGACAGCAACAGTAGAGCGGCAGTCCCTTATCCAGTGAAGTTTTACCGTTATAAAATTCGTCATCAAAATTCAATTGTGGCTTTTCGAAACGGCTACCGCGAAGGCTTTATTTCGTTAAAAGACACTGCGTACAAAATGGCCATTATTGATGATGATCTCAACGGACTTTTTAATGTTTCTGAGAAGGGCGCTATTATTATAGATATCAATGGTGACGGTATTTTAAATGGTCATCCCGATTCCCCGGAATATTTTTTGCTAACTTCACCATTTAATGTAAATGGAATTACCTATCGAACTAAAAACATCTCACCGGCGGGAGATGTCATAACACTGGTGATTTCAGATTCAGTGGTTATGCCAAAAGTTGCTCTTGAAAGCGGTGTAGAGGCGCCATTATTTCGCACAACTTCAGTTGCAGATGAAACCATTGATTTGAACGGATACAAAAATAAAGTGGTATTATTAGATTTTTGGGCCACCTGGTGTAAACCATGGGAAAATGAGCGGACATATTTACAGCGAATATATAATCGATACCAATCCAGAGGATTTGAAATTATTGGCTTGAATCTTGATTCTAATCCGGCTGTGCTTCTCGATTATTTAAAAACCAATAAAATCAATTGGCCGCAGGTGTCTGATGGCAGAGGTTGGGATATGTCAGTAGTGGAACTTTACCAGGTTCAAGCTGTTCCCAAAAATTACCTGTTAGACCGTAAAGGAATTATCAGGTATAAAGATTTGCATGGTGTTAATTTACGTAATAAAATTGACGAATTGTTGAACGAGCCAGAAGACCAAACCAGACTCTAATATTTTTCGCTTTTGGATGAAAACAACTATAATATGTTATTTAGAGAGGAACGAAATGGAGTCGAGAAATCTGTGCTGTGCCTGATTTAGACTTGTTGACTTCACTCTCGGAAAGGCGTTGGCAATCGTAGTGTTTTAAGTTGACGCCAATGCAAATGCGTTCGGGTCTAGAAATCTTCCTTTCTGAAAATATAGTAGTTTCAGATTTCTCCTTTCAGCCGAAATGAAAGTGTGGAATATTTTCGTTCAAACACAACCGAGTTGCCCCAAATCTTTCACTCAATACATCTTGCACTTTTACCTTCAGAACAGTATATTCACATCAGAAATGAAAACTTTATTTAACAATTTTTGATGTTATGTTTCAATACGACAAGGGTATTAAAATAAACGGTACCGACCTTTGGCTGGACGCTCAGAAATCGGTGGGACTCTGTTGCGTTTCGCACAGCCACATGGACCATGCTGTCAAACACACTAAAAGCCTTGCCACCGATAAAACTATTCGTTTTCTGAACCAACGAATTGGCAAGAGCAAATCGACTTGTCTAACATTCAAAAAACCCTATGAAATTGATGGATGCACAATCACGCTGTTCCCGGCAGGGCATATTTTAGGTTCAGCGCAGGTTTTCGTGGAAAAGGACGGTCAGACACTTCTTTATTCGGGTGATTTTAATCTGGATGAAAGTGCGACCGCGGAGCCTATCGAGATTCCAGAAAGTGATATTTTAATAATGGAATGTACATTTGGAAAACCAGTTTATCGGTTTCCCAAAAGGAAAATTGTTGCGGACCAGCTTATAAGTTTTGTGAATAACACATTCAAGCAAAATGCCGTACCGGTAGTGAGTGGTTATGCCCTGGGTAAAGCACAGGAGGCGATGAAGATATTGGGTGACGCTGGATTTGAACTGAGTGTACATGGCTCTGTTGCAGTATTGGCCAAAATCTACGAAGAATTTGGAATTAACTTTGGCATCTGGTCAAAATTTAATAAAGCTGAATTAGATGGAAAAGTTTTGGTAGTGCCACCAAGCGCCATAAAAAATCGCATGGTAAAAAACATACCGAATAGGAGGACCGTATTTCTCACAGGATGGGCCGTGCATGCTGGCACAAAGTACCGCCGGGGAGTTGATGAGGCGCTGCCGTTTAGCGACCATGCTGATTTTGACGGTTTAATTGAATATGCAAAAAGAGTGAATCCAAAAAAGATATTTACAACCCATGGATTTGAAGAATTCCCACATTATTTAAGACAACTTGGATTTGATGCGGAACCTCTTAAAAAAATAAAACAATTATCGTTATTTTGAATTGGTCTATGTAGTTTTCTACGGGGAAAATAAAATTACACACCACACGTTTACTAAACCTTAGTGGTTTAATAAGCGTCAAGCCACAGCCGAAAAGCTATGTCAAAATTAAAAAAATATTTTTCAGACGAAGCCATTAACTCAACACGAAATTTCATTCAGGAAGCGGAAGGCAATGAAGTGTTTCTTGTGGGTCATGTCAACAGTGAACGATTGGTGGCAAGTGTTGAAGTCTTTGCTCGTGGAAATGAAACTTCAGCGCCGGCTTTGATGCAGGTGGCCAGACAAGGAGATGTGGTTATACACAATCACCCCGGTGGCACCTTAAGCCCATCCCAAGCAGACACGCAAATAGCTTCCAACCTGGGAAACGACGGCATTGGATTTTATATCGTTAATAATGCAGTTTCCGCTGTTTATGTTGCTGTAGAACCGTTTGCTGAAAAAAAGACAGCCTACCTCGATGCTGATTCGTTAAGCCGGCTTATTGATGAAAATGGACCGATTTCCAAAAAACTGGAAAAGTATGAATATCGGGCCCAGCAGATCGAAATGATGGCATTACTTTGCCAGGGAATAAATGAGAATAGAATTGCTATAATTGAAGCGGGTACCGGCATCGGCAAAACTCTTGCTTATTTAATACCGGCTATCACTTATGCTGTGAATAATAAAGAACGGGTAGTGGTTTCAACAAATACCATAAATCTGCAGGAGCAGCTTATTCACAAAGACCTGCCGTTTCTGCAAAGCATCCTGAAACAAAAATTTAATGCGGTTCTGGTAAAAGGCCGATCTAATTATGCCTGCAAACGGAAAATAGCAGAGGCCTTACAGGATTTAAACCTTTTTTCGGAAGAAGAAGACAAGTTGGAGTTGGCAGATTTATTAGAGTGGTCGAAAACTACAAAAGACGGCAGCAAGTCCGACCTGAACATTGAACCAAGATACACAACCTGGGAGAAAATTCAGTCGGAAAGCGATACTTCGTTGAAAACAAAATGTCAATTTTATAATGAATGCTTCTTTTACAGGGCTCGGCGCAAGGCGGCATCTGCGGATATTTTAGTGTCTAATCACCATCTGCTTTTTTCCGACCTGGCGGTAAGAGCCGTGTACGGCGCTTCAGAAAATGCGGTGCTGCCCACATACGACCGAATAATATTTGACGAAGCACATAATATTGAAGAAGTAGCAACCAATTACTTCGGAGTGAGCATCACGTATTTGGGAATTCTGAGAATATTAAATAAACTTTATCGACGAAAGGATGGCCAGGAGAAAGGATTGCTGCCATTTCTTCGTAATAAATTGACCAGGTATGCAGGTAGTATTCCATTGGATAAATCATTGAAAATTCAAACATTTATTCAAGAAGAGGCGCTGGCAGGTGTCGATGACTTAAATTTTTACCTGACCGAGGCTATGGAAAAAATATTTTACATGTTGCAGCGCAAGAATGCAACTGAATTCGGTGAGATAAAGTATCGCCTGACTTCGGCGATTCTCAGGGAAAACCAATGGCAGGATACGATCATCGGGTTGATTAAAAAGTTGCTGCAGGAGATGCGCAGATTCACCTCAAAGCTTAAAGCCTTTTTGCGGGAAGTAGAAAAAATACAGCATAAATTGGGACCGACTGTAAATTCATTAACCATAGATCTATTGGCGCAATCTGAACGATTGGATGCGGCTGCTAATACCATTGATTTTGTGCTGATCAAATCCGACGACGAAAATGTCAGGTGGATTGAAGTAAAAGAAGGATACAGAGGCATTAAAATTGTCCGACTCTGCTCAAGTCCGTTAGAAATTGCTACAATTTTGAATGAGGCCGTTTATAAAAAATTCAAAAATATAATAATGACTTCAGCCACTTTAACTGTTGCCGGAAAATTCGAATATTTAAAAAATCGTTTAGGATTGAATTTACTCGATAAACAACAAATGCTTCAGGCTGCTCTGCCGGCGCCATTTGACTTTAAAAAGCAGGTGCTGGTAGCTATTCCTGCGGACATTCCGGATCCAAGAGAAAAACGTTTTGTGGAAGAACTGCCGGATTTGATTTTACAATCCATAAGAATTAGCCAGGGTCGGGCGTTTGTTTTATTTACTTCTTATGGTCTCTTGAATTTAATGTTTAATCGTTTGAAGACAGATATCGAAAGCATGGGATTTAATGTTTACAAGCAAGGCCAGGAAAATCGTCACCGTCTGTTAGAACGTTTCAAGAAAGATATCACTTCAGTACTTTTTGCAACAGAGAGTTTTTGGGAGGGAGTGGATGTGCAGGGGGAATCTTTAGAATCGGTCATTATCACCAAGCTACCATTTAAAGTTCCAAGTGAACCTATTATTGAAGCCAGAATTGAGGCCATTGAGCGGATGGGGGGAAATGCATTTATGGAATACACCGTGCCACAAGCGGCTATTAAATTCCGGCAAGGATTTGGCCGGCTTATTCGTAGAAAGTCTGACCGCGGTTCTGTTTTAATTCTGGATAAAAGGGTGATTCAAAAACAATACGGACGTACGTTTCTGAACTCACTGCCAGAATGTCGTGTAGTCTCAGCTTTGGCTGCGGAGGTTTTTCAGGAGTTGAGAGATTTTTATGGTGTTTGATTAAATAGCCATACGGTTCTGTTATTTTTGCACGCTGTAGAGTAGTGGAGTCCTAATAAACTGAAAAATAGATCACCGGAAAATTAAAGAGGTTTCGAATTTAGCCCCAAGATTCTATCCCAACTATATCCCCATGTAAATCAATGTCCATCAAGAGCAAATCCGGGTGAATTTTTTGAGATTTTTCAATAGTTTTTTCTCCGGAAACAAGCACCACAGGAACATCATATCCAAAACCGAGCAATCTATTTTTTAAGTCTGCTGCAATATTATGTTCATCTTCAACTATTAATATCTGGGAGTTTGGCATGATAAAAATGCCTGTGTTTTACATAAAAGCTATAAATCTAACTAGAAATTTAACTCTGGTGTTGTTTTATTAGATGTGGATTTATCGCGTTCTGAGACCCTTTGTTTTTTCTAAACAAGGTCTCAATCAGCGGTAGAAGTTTTTCGCCAATATCTGATTTAGAGACAAAGCCGTCAGCGCCGACATTTGTGGCAGCGATTCGATATTCAGGTAGATTATGTAGCGTCAGTATGACAACAACGGTCGATTTCAGCTCTGACTTTATTTGGCGGGTAGCTTCCAGTCCGTTCATCGCTGGCATAACAATATCGAGCAAGACAAGATCTGGTTTCACCAGACGCAGGTGTTGTAATGCATCATATCCGGAATTAACGTAACCCACCACTTCGATCTGAGGGAATTGATCCAGGAAGCGTTTAACAGAATTGAGAAATTCGCGATTATCATCTACTATAAGAGTCTTAATAGGGGTCATACTGACGCTTATTAATTAATAATTCTTGAATCATTAATTTTCTATTTGCATAAGCAATATAGCATTAAACAAGATTTTGATCAATCGGGGAAAGACCTGATATTTGTGGGAAATTTACCTGAGGAATCGCAGAGTGGATTGACAAAATTCGGGTAGACACCTGAATTTGTGGATACCACTATCGGTATTAAACACTGGCGTCACTGCAACGAAAAATATTCATTTATCTGCTATAACCAAACCGACACGAATGGCATATCGTACCAGGCCCGCGATGTCATGAATGTCCAATCGTTTCATAAGCTGGGTGCGGTGGGTTTCGACTGTTTTTGTGCTGACATGCAGTTTCAGGGCTATTTCTTTGGTTGTGTGACCCTCCGCGATGAGTTGCAGAATTTCTCGCTGACGTGGTGTTAATTTTTCACGGAAATAAGTTTTAAGCGTATCTTGATCTGTGGCATCAAGGTCTGCATGTGTGCGTTTCATATATCTGTCTATTACATGTTTTGACACAGCGGGAGAAAGGTATGTCTCTCCCCGGGCAACGGAGTTGACAGCGACTTCAAGTTCTGACAGGGCGGCGTCTTTCACAAGGTAGCCGGCGGCGCCGGCTCTCAAGGCTTGTAACACATACTCTTCTGTAGCAAACATGGAAAGCATGATCACCTGAATACCTGGAAATTCTTTCGTGACTTTTTCAGCCGCCTCGAGACCATTCAGTCCGGACATAGCGATGTCCATAAGAACCACGTCTGGTTTATGCTCTCGAATTTTTTGGATGGCATCATGACCATCGCCTGCCTCGGCTACGACCTCAATGTCAGGCATCTTTTCAAGCAGGGAGCGAATACCGGCGCGAACTAGGGTATGATCGTCCGCGATTAATACATGAATTGGCTTCATGATCTAATTTTTCCTTTGCTTTCTTATACTGCAGGCTCAAATACACTCAGGGTAAATATACTTTTATTTCAGTTCCCTTTCCATGTTGAGACTGTATTTCAATTTTGCCACCGGCCAGTTGCGCCCGTTCTTCCATTCCCAGCAATCCCATGCTTGCACCTAATGAAGCACGTTTATAGGCAGCATTTACATCAAATCCGACGCCGTCGTCACGAACCACCATCTGAAACTTCTTATTTACCTCACTCAGTTCAATCCATACCTGTTTTGCCTTCGAGTGTCTCGTTACATTAGTCAGCGCTTCCTGAATAATTCGGAAGCAGGCGATCTCTACCTCAGGCGGCAGACTGGTTTTTAATTTGTTCGCAGTTAATTCAACTGTAATCCCAGTTCGCTGAGATTGGCGGTCAACATACCACCGCAAAGCCGGTAATAACCCAAGATCATCCAGAATAGAAGGTCTCAAATCCAGTGAGAGGTCGCGAGTCTGTTGTAAAGCTTGTTCGACCATGTGTACACTCTCTTCCATTTGTTTCTGTGAGAGTGTGGAGGTGATCTGACTTTGAACAATTTGGAGATTTATTTTCAAAGCAGTTAAAGTTTGCCCAATTTCATCATGGAGCTCATGAGCGATAGTGCGGCGTTCAGTTTCCTGAACTTCGAGCAAACGGTGGGACAGCGCCTGGAGACGTGCAGTACTTTTGCGCAATGCAGTATCTGTTTTTTTGCGTTCTTTTACCTGAGATTCAAGCTCAGTTGCGTGATGCTGCACCTGTTGAAACAGCAGGGCATTTTGCAGGCTGGTAGCAACCTCGTTTGAAAGCGTTTCTAAAAAATTAGCTTGCTTACGAAAATCACGTTCGGAGAACGAGGCCAGTCCTAATACACCAAGTATATTTTCACCGCTATAAATGGGGATTGCGCAAAATGATGCAAAACCAGCTTTTATACATTCGTCCCATGTACATCTTTTATCCTGGTGAATATTGAGTGAATAGATGGTTTTGCCTTCTTTGACAGCTAAACCGCACAAACATTCGCCTACACGGTGCACGGGGATGGCATTGTTTATTTTTTTGCGGCCTTTTGGTTTAAAGCCTTTCAGGAACAAGCTATCTCCCTCCAGCAAAAACAATAGTGTCAGATCTGCAGCAATTGCAGCGTTCATACCATCAAGTGCAGCCTGTACAACTCGGTCAAACGGCAGGTTAGCGCTTAACTGTCTGCTTAGAGAATTGAGGCTTTTTAATTCATCAACGCTCAGTCTTAGCGCTTCTTCTGCCTTCTTGCGTTCAGTGATGTCATGTACGGATCCGATAAGGTGCGTACATATACCCTTTTCATTCAAGACTGGTGCGATGGTTACCTCCCCGATCAATTCCCCCGTAGGAAAAACGGAAGTCTCTTCCCATCTGACAATCTTGTTCTCTCGAATGGCTTCTTTGTACCTGTTTAGAAAAGAAACATGAGACATTTTCGGTCTCACCTCTTCAATCCTTTTGCCGATAACCTGCTCTTCAGTTAAACCCGTCTGGTCTAAAAAGGCCTGATTGACGGATATAAACCGAAAGCAATCCCCCGGCTCAACCTCAAATCGAAATATCATATCTCCAACTGTATCGTAGATTAGAGAGAGATTTTCCTGACTTTCCCGCAGTTCTTTTTCGATCTGCTTGCGCTCGGTGATATTGGTTGCGATAACTAAAAGAGAAACCACCTCATCGTTGTGTATAATCGATCTGACTCGCCCCTCAAAGGTCAAAGTTAATGTACCATCACTTGGATATTCCATTTCATATTCATCAGGTTTGCCAGTTTTCCACACCCTTTCATAGCATTTTTTCATTTCTGGCCAGTACTTCTTTGGGGTAAATTTTGAGATATGATTACCAACAACTTTCTCAACGGGTAAGCCTGACGCAGTATAGTTCATGAATCTGATTATCAAATTCCTATCCAAAAGCAAGATATGGTCGGGTGAATTTTCAGAAAAAGTGCGCCATTTTACCTTTGATTCCCGCAGAGCATCCTCCGCAATCTTACGCTCCGTGATGTCGAATACTATACCATCTATTCCATTAAACTCTCCATCCTGGTTGAATATCGACCTCTTACGATCCTCCACCCAGCGAATATGGCCGTCTTTAGTTATAATTCGATAGGATTGTACTAAATCTTTTTGTGTACCTGACAATTCAGCGCCTGTTTGAAAAACTGCCTCCTTATCATCAGGATGAATAATACTGAGCCAGTTCGTTTCAAGAGAATTAATTTCTTCAGCAGTATAACCACAAATTTTTGCAGCGTTACAAATAATCTCTGCTGACCAATCAGTATTTGCTGCGTAAACCATACCAGGGATATTTTGAAGCAGACTTTTATGTTTTGTTTCACTTTTTCTTAATGCTTCCTCTGCCTGCTTGCGATCGGTGATATTGGTTGCGATAACTAAAAGAGAGATCACCTCATCGTTGTGCATAATCGATCTGACCCGCCCCTCAAAGGATAAAGTTAATTTATCATCACTCGGATATTCCATTTCATATCCATCAGGTTTGCCTGTTTTCAACACCCTTTCAAAGCATTTTATCATTTCTGGCCAGGATTTCTTTGGGATAAATTTTGATATATGATTACCTATAACTTTCTCAACGGGTGAGCCTGACACAGTATAGTTGATGAATCTGATTATCAAGTTCCTATCCAGAAGTAAGATATGGTCGGGTGAATTTTCAGTAAGAGAGCGCCACTTTGCCTCTGATTCCCGCAGAGTATCCTCCGCAATCTTTCGCTTCGTGATGTCCCGTACAAATGCAGCTACCAGGGGCGTTTCATCTGAGTGCATAATAACGGAGCTCACTTCGAGATCAATAATGCGTCCATCTTTGCGTTTATGTTTAGTTTCGAATCGATCTTTACCTTGTTTGACCATACGCTCAATTCGTTTTTCTATCTCCGGTGGAGAGAGTTTTACTTCCAGAGCTTGAATGTTCATTTTAAGTAATTCTTCCCAAGAATAGCCAATCATCTCACAATAAGCCGGATTGACATCGAGGAGTTTGCCGTCAGTATCTGCCAGAATATATCCATCCAGGGTTGTCTGGAGGATTTGCTTGTTAAGTAGCATTTGTTTTTGAAGCTTCTCCTCCGTCCGCTTTCGTTCGGTGATGTCTCTCGCGATCCCCTGGCTGCCGATAAACTCACCATTTTCATTTCTTAAGACTTTTATGTTATGAAGCGCATGGATTTCCCTACCGCTTTTTGTAACAAACCTGCTTTCATAATCGAATACATCGATTCCTCTTTCAATCATTTCATTGAATTTATGGGAGCTTTTTTCAATATCTTCGGGATGAGTTGTTGTCACCCACGGCCTGCCAATGACTTCCTTTGAGGTGACCTCCAATAATTCGTAGGCTGCTTCATTCAGGAAAGTATAATTGCCTTCTCTGTCAGAAATATACATGATATCACTGGCGAGTTCGACCAGATTTTTGTATTTTTCTTCAGATTGGCTGTTGATATGCTCCATCGTGTTCTCCTGTCCTTTGATAGGATAGAACTTATTGAGGTTATATGAGGCTACATTACAAATTTTTCCCCATACCTGAGTGCTTCATTATTTTGTTCAGAATGACCTTAATAGTGAGCTTTGTGGATTTTCAATTGAAACAAGACTAATGCAAACGCCGGCTAAATTCCGTATAATGTTGAAGTGGAGATTAAATTTGTGTCTGGGATCCCAAAAGTCAGATGGTGAATCCACAATTTTTATTATGTCAAAAATGTAAATATATTTTTATGATAAAGCAAGGATTATTTAACTTGCTTAATTCACAAACCGCAAAGACGCAAAGAACGCAAAGCTATTTTTCTTATATTTAACCTATTGATTAAAGACACAATTTTATAGTCAATTTTGCCATAATAAGAGTTATTATTTCAATTAATGTAACTCTGCGTTTTTTAGTTCTTGACATTCTATTCATTTGTTTTTGCGGTTCAACCGCTCTGAGTATTTTCAGATAAAATCTCAGGCATTCCCAGGTTTTGACGGAGCGCTTCAAGTAATTCTGGCTTTCGAATAGGCTTGGAGAGGAACGCCGTACAACCGGCCTCTACACACTTCTTTTTTTCTCTAAGTCCCTGATGGGCTGTTAACGCTATTATAGGAATTTCTTTGCCATGCTCAAGTGCCCGAATGGCTTTGACCGCACTATACCCGTCCATAACCGGCATTTCCATATCCATTAAAATCATTGAAACTGGTTTTTTAATAAACATATCTACCGCCTCCTGGCCATTTTTCGCAAACATAAGCTTAAAGCCTGACGATTTTTTTAGATAATTTTTAATTAAATTGCGATTATCAATAGAATCATCAACAATTAACAGGGGCAGCCGTTGATCTATATGGTGTTCTAGCTTTTCTAACAATATTTTTTTCCTTAAAGGCTTGGTGATGTAGTCATCCATATCATGGTTGAGACATTTTTTACGGTATCCCTGTAATGCATGCGCGGTAAGCGCTATGATTGGTACTCGCTCTTTTTGTGCATCACGCTCCAAAATCCGAATTTCCTGAGTAGCTTTGAAGCCATCCATTTCTGGCATTTGTATATCCATGAGTATGGCATCATGACAGGAACACTTGCTTGCTTCAACTGCCAATAGGCCATTATAAGCAATTTCCACATAATAACCGGCCTTTTCTAAAATCGTCTTCGCCAAATTTTGATTATCAATATTGTCTTCTACTAATAATATTCTCTTATGCAGACTGGGTTTGGGTACAGTAACAGAAGGCACGGTAATGACTGTATCCTTATTGTCTGACTCTTGAATACGAAGTACCTGCATTAAGATTTCAAGTAGCTTTGATTGCTTCACAGGTTTTGTGATAGAATGCACAATTTTTAGTTCTTGTTGTAATTGTGAAGTCAGGCCTCCCCACGAAGAAAGCATAATAATTTTAATATGCTCTAATTTAGACTCTTTTCTAATAGCACGCGCCACAGCAACTCCATCCATCTCTGGCATTTGATGATCCAAAATTATTAAATTAATATTGCGCCCGAAACTTTTTAAAAGCGAAAGAGCCTCTGCGCCGCTTGCTGCTTCATGAATGACAAATTCCCAGTTGCTCAAAGTCTTATTCAATATAAACCGATTGGTGCGGTTATCATCTACTATCAGTACAGAGACGTCCTTAAAATCAGGATAGGTATATTTGATACTGCTGACTGTTTTGCCGTTCGCAATTGAAAGCTCCAAACTAAATTGAAATGTGCTGCCCGTGCCTTGCTTACTTTCCAACCACATACGGCCTCCCATTATTTCAATGAGAGATTTGGAAATATTCAATCCTAATCCTGTGCCGCCAAATTTGCGTGTGGTGGAGCTGTCAGCCTGGGAAAATTTTTCAAATATTTTTGTTTGCTGCTCGCTCGAAAGACCCATTCCAGTGTCAGAAACCATAAAATGAAGACCGAGCCTGGTCTCTTTTGCAGCTTTCTTAGCAGAATCTTTAATTGGCTCGACTTTGATTGCGACCTCTCCGACTTCGGTGAATTTGATTGAATTTCCCGCCAGATTGACCAGTACCTGGCGTAAACGAGTGGGATCGCCAATTACCCGGCTGGGCAGATCCGGATCGACATAACACAAAAGTTCAAGACCTTTAGCTTCAGCGCTTACGCTGAAAATATCGAATACACCTTCGACCGCTTCACGTAGATCAAACGCTACTTCTTCTAATTCCATCTGGCCCGCCTCGATTTTGGAGAAATCGAGAATATCATTGATCAAACTCAGCAGGGACTCTGAAGAAGATTGAACTACGCCCAGGAATTCTCGTTGTTCAGAATCTAACTCCGTATCCAAAGTCAATTCTGTCATTCCGATGACGGCATTCAGTGGCGTTCGAATCTCGTGGCTCATGTTGGCGAGAAATTCACTTTTCGCAAGATTAGCGGCCACTGCGGCCTCCTTAGCTTTTTGTATGGCTTTTTCTGCTCGTTTGCGTTCAGTGATGTCCCGCTGGACAGTTGCAATGCACAAGGGTTGCCCGTTTTGCGGGTGCCGCACTAAAAATATACTCATGTGTACATCGATTAGTTTAGCGGTTTTAAAGTGGCAGAGATGACCCTCTCCAACCCAATGACCTGTATTAATAACTGCAGGCAGCACATTATCATGTAAGTTTTCACTTGTTTCCCTGGGGTGATAATCAGGTATAGTAGTAGAAAGAACTTCTTCAGGACTTTCCAAACCAACAAGTCTGCGCCCTGATTCATTTATATAAATCACTTTTCCGTCAAGAGTAGCCATTCCAATAAAGTCGCTGCTGTTCTCTACAAGAGAGACGAACTTCTGCGTTTCTTCCTCAGCCCGCATGCGTGCAGCGAGAGTATTTTCCAACTGAGTGTTTTGCTGCTCTAACTCTGCAGTACGCTCGGCCACTGTCTGTTTCAGACGTCGGTTACGCGACTGGATTTTGTAGACACGATACTTAAATATACTTGTTACTAATGTTCCTATAATTAAAATCACCAATAATCCGAACCACCAGGTTCGCCAGTAAGGCGGTTTTATCACGAAGCTAACTGTTGCCGGTTCAGACCACCTTTGTTTATATTTACGGCCCTGTACTTCCAGGGTATAACTGCCTGGTGGTATATAGGAGTAATTAATTTCATAACCAACCAAAGTTTTCCAGCGTTCATCATACCCTCTTAACCGATAACGAATACTCAACCGTTTTTCATTGATGTAAGATAAGGGAGCGATATGAGCCTGGAGTTCGTTATGGGAATAGGCCATGGTTGCAATACTATCGAGGTTTATGGTTGTATTGCCTAAAGTAAGGGAGTGTATTTTTACAGACGGTGGTTCGCCAAGTGAAAGATCAAAGCGGGGATCATAATGGCTCAAACCTTCAGAAGTTCCGAACCACAAGGTGCCGTCATAATCCGCAAAGAATCCGCCGGCATTGGACTCATGACTCGCGTAGCCTTCTGCCGTGCCGTAATTGATAAAAACTTTGCCATCAAAGCGGTCCACACCGCGGGCGGTACCAATCCAGAGATTATTATTGCGAGCAACACCGAGTGAATAGACCGCGTCATTGAAGAGCCCTTCAGCAGTAGTGTAAGTTTTGAAACGGACGCCGTCATAGCTTGTTACACCACGTGAAGAGTGATAACCGAACCAGATTACGCCCTGACGATCTTTACAGAGAAAATAAGGTTCTTTATCTGCGAGACCTTCGCTCGTAGTAAAGGTTTCCCAAGACCTGCCATCCCATCGGGATAAACCGCGATCCCCTGAAGCCCATACATTGCCCTGGTGATCTACCAGAAGACGGGCGTTTGAAAACGTTTGCCCCGGCGCCTGCATTCGTTTATAGCCGTTATCCCCTCGTTTAAACAGACCAACGTCTTGGACCGAACACCATAAAGCATAACTACTGTCTTCAGCGATGTAATTCACCCGACCCTTCTGACTGATTTCAGGCTCATCAAAAAATCGCTGGCCATCGAAATAATTAAGACCGTCACGATTGCTAACCCAGAGAATACCTTTACTGTCTTCAAGAGTACACAGGATGTTGTTGTTATTTAATCCGTCTTCCACAGTAAAATTTCGCCAGGTATTTCCATCAAATCGGCTCAATCCACCGAGTGTCCCAACCCAAAGAAAACCATGTTGATCGCGTAAAATAGGACGGACATTGTTAGAAATCAGGCCATCAGCTGTTGTATAATTGGTAAAGGCGCGTCCAACAAACTTGGTCACACCGCCAAAACCACCCAGCCAAATGATACCCTCTCGATCTTCAAGGATTGTGCTGACATTGTAAAAAGGTAAGCCGTTAGCGGTAGTAATGAATTGAACTTTACCATCGCTTATCATAGCGACTCCAGCCATAGTGCCTACCCAGATCACGCCATCGCGCCCAGCACATATTGCACTCACTGGTAAACCAGTCAATCCATCCTCAGATGTGTATTCAGCAACCTGTTCAGTACCTGAATAGCCAACAACACCATCATTCAGGCCAATCCATAGACGTTGTTGACTATCTTGTGAAATCTCATAAATCCGCTGATTTTGAAGGTTTTTATCTGAAAAAGGTTTAAATCTATTACGTTCAAAGTAATAAAGTCCGACGTCTGTACCGACCCACATCCGGCCATTATGATCATAAAGTAGAGCGTCGATTCTGGCAATTGGTAATCCATCTGATTTTGCGAAATTATAAAACTTCGAGCCATCCCAACGTGAAAGACCATTCCTGGTACCGCACCAAATGTCTCCCTCTGAATCTACTGCGAGTGAAAGCACACGATTGTCCACCAGGCCATCTTTTGTTGTGTAATTCTTAAAGCCTCTATCAGGATTCCACCTGCTTAGACCGCCATTGGTAGCAACCCAAATTTCGCCTGATTGGTCCTGTATAATTGCATTTATCCAATCGTTCACCAATCCATGGCGGATACTGAAAATTTCGAAATAACTACCGTCATACAAATTCAAACCAGCCTGCGTTCCAATCCAGATGTAACCAGCGCGGTCCTGGAACAATACCTGGCCCACGAGCTGCGACAGACCGTCATCGCCTGTGTAATTGTGGAAATAGTGTTGCTGGGCTCGCATAGGTGAATTCAAACCATGAAAAGCCAAAATAACCAAACACAATCTACTCACCCGCCTTAGAAACTTCATTCCGTCTGTACTTGTTTGATAAATTTTCATTTTTTCACGTTTTTATTTGAATTCAATTAACAGTAGTATTCAGCTTTTCAACAACTGGATTATCCAGGTATTGAATTAAAGTTTCAAGAAGTATTTCCTTCCCGAGAGGTTTTGAAAGATCCTGTGTACATCCCACCTTCAAACATTTTTTTGTTTCACGTTTTTCCCGGTTTGTAGTTAATGCTATAATAGGCACTTTTTTCCCACGCTCAAGCGCCCGAATGGCTGTAACCGCGCTGAAACCGTCAATCGCTGGCTTCTCCATATCTATCATAATCAATGAAATTGTACGTCTTTTGTATTCATCCACAGCTTCCTGACTATTCTGTGCTAATACTACTCTATAGCCTCCATCTTCTTTAAGAGTACTTTTTATCATTTTCTGATTTTCAACCGAGTCATCAACCACTATAATGGTTGGACGAGGATCAATCCATTTTTCAAAAGTATTGAATAAGACTTTCTTTCTTAATGGTTTTGTAATATAATCGTCCATATCACTTCGAAGGCATTTCTCGCGATATCCGTCGATGGCATGCGCTGTTAGTGCTATAATGGGAATGCGTTCCTCCCTCCGAGATCGTTCTATTTCTCTAATTTTCTTTGTCGCCTCGAAGCCGTCCATCACTGGCATATAAACATCCATAAGGATTAAATCATACTGAAATCTTCGTGCCGCTTCCACGGCGAATTGACCATTCTCTGCAATTTCTACTAAATAGCCAGCTTTCTCCATTACTTTTTTTGCCAATTGTTGGTTGTCTACATTGTCCTCAACCAGTAATATCCGGTGATTGTTTTTCCTGGTCGATTTTCCCATTGATTCCACTATATGTATATTATTGTTACTTTTCGAGCGCCGTAATACCCTGACAATCAAATTAAATAGTTTCGATTGTTTTACTGGTTTAGTAATGTATTCAGAGATGTCTAACTCTCGCATCATTTTCGTGCAAAGAATCCCAATAGATGAGAGCATCACTATTTTAATATCTTTAAATTTTGATATGCCTCTTAGTTTTCGTGCAAATTCTACCCCATCCATCTCAGGCATTTGATGATCCAGGATGATTAAATCGACGGGACCCTGGCCATTGTGTAAAAGCTCTAACGCTTGAGAGCCGCTTTCGGCCTCTTTGACTCGAAAACCCCAGGCCTTCAGTGTTTTAATTATAATAACCCGGTTAGTTTCATTATCATCTACCACCAGGACGTTGATTTTATTGAAATCTAAACGACGAGAATTATCCTCTTCCTCAGATTTGTCATCACCATTGCTTAAGGTGACTTTAAAGTGAAAAGTGCTGCCTTCTTCTTCTTTACTCTCAACCCATATTGTCCCCCCCATCAGCTCAATCAATGACTTGGATATATTTAGTCCAAGACCCGTTCCTCCAAACTTGCGCGTGGTGGAATTATCAACCTGGGTAAACTTCTCAAATATCCTTTGATGATTCTCCTTTGCAATACCAATCCCGGTGTCTGTTACCATAAAATGCAGGTCAACGCCATTTGTTTTATCACGTCTTCCATTCTGATGATTAAGCCGCTCGACCGTTACCGCTACTTCCCCTTTCTCAGTAAATTTAATGGCATTGCCAATCAGGTTCACTAAAATTTGTTTTAACTTTGTGGAATCTCCTGCAATCCAGGAAGGCAGCTCAGGTTGAATATAGCAAAGAAGCTCAAGATTTTTTGCCAGGGCACGGTCGCTATATATTTCAGCGGTCCCTTCCACTACTTTTCGCAAATTGAAGTCAATTCGCTCAAGTTCCATTTGCCCGGCTTCAATTCTTGAAAAATCAAGTAACTCATTTATCAAACCCAGCAATCCTTCAGAAGAAGATTGCACGACATTAATATATTCTCGCTGGTCAGAACTTAAATCAGTTTCGAGTGCTAATTCCGTCATCCCAATAATGGCATTCAAGGGTGTACGGATTTCGTGACTCATATTAGCGAGAAATGCGCTTTTAGCATTGTTGGCAACTTCGGCTGCTTCTTTGGCCTTCTTTATTTCTACCTCTGCTTGCTTGCGTTCGGTAATGTCACGCACATGAAGCAGCTGGGATGGTTTCCCAGCATAATTTATATGACTGGCTCTGATTTCAACGGGAATTGCTTTACCCTCTTTGGTAAAACTGAAGCTTTCTACATAAGCTTGTTTGCTTTTCTCCATCTTTGAGAAATTAGTTCCAACTTCCTCTCTTTTGTCTGGCGGTACCAGTTCCATTACATTTTTACCGATTAGCTCTTCGCGTTTAATGTTATGCAATCGACAGGCGGCTGGATTGACGGCGAGGACATTTCCAGAAAAGTCTTCAACAAACACTGCATCCGGGGAATTTTCAAATAGATGCCTGAATCTTCTCTCACTTTCACGCAGAACTACTTCTGCCCGTTTTCGATCATCAATTTCTATTTTCAGTTTGTTAATTGTCCTGACTAATTCTGCCGTCCTTTTCTCTACTATCCGTTTGAGATTTTGGTTGTAATTTTCAATTTCCTGGTAGAGTGTGGCATTTTCGATGGCAAGAGAAGTGGTCATAAGGGTGATGGAAAGTAAGTCAAACGCCTCCTGATAAATCTGGTCTCTTTGTCCAAGAAGCTGTCCAACGAACATTCCAAGCACTTGATTTTCAGTGGATAAAGAATGAAAAATTAGTTCAAAATCTGACTCAAGCTGCAAGGGTTTAATTATTACCGGGTTATTTTGATTCAGCGCCCAGGCAAATGTACCGGCCTCTATTTGAAAATCAATTTCTTTTTGAATATCTTTTGCCAAAAATTTTGGATAAACATGCTTGGGCACAAAATCAAATGTGTCTTTATCATAAATAAAAAATGCAAAGGCTTTGAAATCTATCAAATTTAAAATTCGATCAATACTCTCCTTAAATATAATAGACAGTTCATGATGGGTTCCGATCTTTTTTTGAAAATTTGTTAAAGTCCGAATAGATTCAAGCGATGCTTGTGTTTTTTGATTAACTTCTTCGAGATGAGAGACCCTTTTTGCCAAGTACTTATTCTTAGAGCTATCCGGTTCCAAACTGACCTCCTGTTCTTATTTCTTGTCAACTATAAAAAATGCAATTGAATCCTCATATTGCTGATATATTTTAGCTATAACAGGTCCCAAAACACTGCTCTTTAAACCTGTGAGTTCCCATGCTTCAGGATTAAGCGGAGGCACCAGGAAGTTTCCGCTGAAACCAAACTTACACGCATGGACTATGATATTTGCAATGTGAACAATCGCTGTTAAGTCCTGATAGTTTTGGGAATTGCTGGGATCATGGTGATGCGCAATAGCTTCCCCTAATGATTTTGGAAGATTCCAGGCTTTTATTAGCTCTGCTCCAATATCGGCATGAGTAAATCCAAAAATTTCTTTTTCGATTTCATTTGCAAGCCGATTCTCACTTTTGGCTATATTATAAACTTCCATATATTTTTTCGAAAAATGCTCTAAAATTACCAGCCGGCCAAAGTCATGTAAAAAACCAGCCACAAAATAGGATTCTGGACTTTTCTCACCTTTGTACACTGCTAATACACGAGAGGCAATTCCACATGCAATACTGTGCTCCCAAAAATTTTTCATATTAATTGGACTATCTTTACCAAATTGATTGAAAGCACTTCTGACGGATGCTGCCAGAACCAGGTCTTTAAGTTGTTTGAAACCAATAATGGTAATTGCCCTGGTTACAGTTTCAATCTGACTCGGGAATCCATAAAAAGCAGAATTTGCCAATCTCAGCAATTTAGATGTTAAAGCCTGGTCTTTTTCGATGATGCGGCCGAGGTCCGCAGCACAACTGGTGGGATCGTCTATAAGCTCATTTACCTTTATAAAAATAGTGGGCAGGCTGGAAATTTTTTTAACACTACGAACAAGTGTGGTCACATCGTCCATTGATTCACCTCATTATTTCACTTAATTGATTTTTTATTGCCTGTCGATATAATTCCATTATTACAGGATTATTCTTATCGGTCTTCTGAAATAAATAGTCTACTTCTTTTTCAATTGTTTTTCGTGTGTTTTCATCAATCTCATCTAATGCTTTTTCATCATTTTCTGAATAATCAATTCCATCTTTACCTTTTATACAAACTTCTGTTACTCCCCAGGCTTTTAATGCTTTAAAATGTTTTTCAGTTATGATGTCTCCTGATTTGAAAAGGACTTTGCCATGTATATTTATTACAGGTTCAGCTAATTCCATTCCGATTTTCACTTTCGTTGTTTTCAGTATTCCCATTTCTTAACCTCGTATAGTAATATCAAATATTATTGAATATCAAAAAACGATTTTACAAATATTTAGAAAACACTTTCTGAAGGTGAGAAAATACACCCTTGCATAGATAAGAAAATATTGTTTGTAGTTATATATCGCCAGTTTTCATTTTTTCTTCGTATTAATTTATGTTTATTAACATTTTTTCAGATGTATCTATAAATCGACCAATCATTTCGAGAAGTTTTTGCTTTCGAATGGGTTTAGAAAGAAATTCATTACACCCTGCCTGCAAGCACCTGTTTTTTTCTTGTACACCCTTATGCGCCGTCAGGGCGATAATGGGAATTTCCTGGCCATGTTCCAGTTGTCTGATCGCCGCGGTGGCTTCGTAGCCATTTTGCACGGGCATTTCCATGTCCATGAGAATCAGAGAACACTTTTGTCTTTTGAATTGTTCTACCGCTTCCTGACCGTTTTCTGCAAAGATGAGACGGTAAGCTTCGGTTTTCTGCAGGTGGATTTTTATGAGAAGACGATTCTCCTCAGAGTCGTCTGTAATTAGGATTAGCGGACGAGGATCGATCCATTTGTCGATGGCTTCCAGGAGAATTTTCTTTTTTATGGGCTTGGTAATGTAATCGTCCATTTCGTTTAGCAGGCATTTCTCACGGTAACCTTCAAAAGCGTGGGCGGTGAGGGCGAGGATTGGCGCTCGGGATTCCTGTAAACTCCGCTCTATTTCGCGAATATTCTTAGTAGCATCAAAACCGTCCATGACTGGCATCTGGATGTCCATTAAAATTAAATCATAGCGAAATTTTTTAGCGGCATCGACGGCCAGCTTGCCATTGCCGGCTAAATCCACGGCAAAGCCGGCTTTCTCCAGAATTTTCCGGGTCAAATTTTGGTTGTCGTGATTGTCTTCAACTACTAATAGTCTGTTATGTCGCCCTGGCTGCGGTAAGGGTGTTACAGCCTCCTGATTTACAACTGTAACGGGTGTTTTTTTCTTGAACCGCAATACCTGCAGCAGTGTATCGAACAACTTTGACTGTTTCACAGGTTTGGTGATGGCAAGGGAAATTCCCAATTCCTTTTGTAACTGCGAGCTAATTCTTTGTAAAGATGACAGAATGACTATCTTCAGGTCTGGATGATTGAGTTCTTTTCTGATAATCCGCGCCAATTCCATGCCGTCCATTTCGGGCATTTGATGATCGAGAATAGCTAAATTGAAAGAGATCTGACCATTATTTAGAAGTTCAACGGCTTCATAGCCGTTTGCAGCTTCCCAAACTTTCATTCCCCAGGCGCTTAAGGATTTCTGCAAAATGAAGCGATTCGTAGCGTTGTCATCCACCACCAGTACCAAGATATTGTTGAAATCGGGATAGCCATATTCTACTACCGTGATATCCTGTCCGGTAACTACAGGTAGTCTTAAATTAAACTGGAATGCGCTGCCGGCTCCCGCTTTGCTTTTCAGCCACATTCGTCCGCCCATCATTTCTACCAGCGATCTTGAGATACTCAATCCCAAACCTGTTCCGCCATATTTGCGTGTGGTGGAGTTGTCAGCCTGTGAGAATTTTTCGAATACTTTAGATTGCTGCTCTCTGCTGATTCCGATGCCGGTATCGACAACCTGAAAATGTAAATCGACTTCATTACTATGAGCTTGTTTGCCTTTTTTTGTCTTTAACGGTTCGACCTTGATCGAGACTTCTCCGTGTTGGGTGAATTTAATGGCATTGCTCACCATATTTAATAGTATTTATCGGATACGGGTAGGTTCGCCCATGAACTGGTGTGGCAGCTCAGGATCGACATAGCAATGCAATTCCAGACCTTTTTCAGCAGCACGAATACTTAAAATATCGGCGACGCTTTCAACGGTTTCGCGAAAATCAAAGGCTATTTGTTCCAGTTCCATTTGCCCGGCTTCTATTTTAGAGAAATCTAAAATATCGTTGATCAAATTCAGGAGCGTATCCGAAGACGATTGCACGACATTCAAATACCCTTTCTGTTCGTTGTCCAGATCGGTTTCCAGGGCGAGTTCTGTCATGCCAACAACAGCATTTAACGGGGTACGGATTTCATGACTCATATTGGCCAGGAATTCGCTTTTGGCCTTGTTTGCCATTTCAGCGGCTTCTTTGGCTTTTTGTAATTCTTTTTCAAAAAGTTTACGCTCGGTGACATCGCGATAGATTCCGTAAATACCAACCTGGCCGTTCCCCATTTGGACGGGTGTGCTCAAAATCGAAACATCGATAAGCCGGCCATTTTTATGTTGACGAACCGTTTCTAAGTTGACTTTTTCGTTTTGGGTTACTTTTTTAGATAATGATGTCGTTTCTTGAAATAAATCATCAGGCACAATCAATTCATTTATGGGGTGGTTCACTGCTTCATCTGGTGTATAGCCGAACATATTAGTAAATTCGCTATTAACCCGAATGACATGGTCATTTGAATCAAGCAGCACGATTGCTTCGGGTGCATTTTGGAAGAGCTGTTCAAAAAGGGCCTTCTGGATTTGAAGTTTTTCCTCGGCTCGCTTGCGTTCGGTGATGTCCAACGCGTATTCTATCATTTGGACAACATTACCCTCGTTATCAAAAATGGGATACCCATGGACTTCCATGATTCTAGGGTTGCCAGCATTATCGAAATGAACATGCTCAACCGTTACCGGTTTTCGGGTTCTCTTTACTTCTTCGAGTGGACAGGTGTGTTCTGCTGAATTGCATGGCTTGTTTCTTCTATGAGTAAGTTTATAACAGGTTGAATTTTCAGCACTATTCCCTTTGAGCGCAATCGAATTCCCCATCTGAATCGTATAATCATGTGCGTCTATTACATAGAATGGATGAGTTAAGGATTCTATTACATTATTCAAAAAATCGAGATACTTTTGAGCATTTTCTTTTTCCTTGAGTAAATCTAATTCCGATCGTCGAAGCATAACAATCATAAAGATGGATATGATGAGCGCGAGACCAAGAACAACCAGCACCGTATTTTTTTGCAGGGTCTGTAATTCCTGATATACCCCTGTTATGTCATGTTGAACGAATACACCGCCCACTTTTCTTTGGCTGGCATCGAATATGGGGAAAATACCCCGGACATAAATGGAGCTATCTTTCTTAACGCGCTCAAGAATTTTACCTTCTTTGGGAATGTTCTCGAGCGTTTCCTGGAAATTGGCGATATCCGTATCGAGTGACGTCTGATCCACGAGCAGGACATCTTTGAAGTCATCCCAGTTGTTTCGCAGTCCTTTCGTGCTCCTGACTGATTGCCATTTCTTTTCATCTAAATACTTTTTTTGGATGAGCAACTCGAATTCATCACCAGTCTCCTGTTTCATGGTTTGAAAGAAATGGTCAATCTCTTCACCCAGTTCTATATACCCGATTAATTGAGTCTCAGCATAGAAAGGGCGCACAACTCGCAGAGCAAAAGCGGTTTTACCCAGCTCTTTACCAGTTGCAATTTTTTTGGTTTTTATTGACTTTTCATAAGTAAATCTTGTAATCACGTCCCCATATTTATTTTTTTTGTGCATTCTTAAAAAACAGGTTTTTTCCGGTTTCGGGTTAAGAAAGTAAAAATGTGTTATTCTATAACGCTCTTTTAGCTCTTTGAAGATCGGGAAGGTGGTTTGATACAATTTCTCGCGGTCTCGATTTTGAAAACCTTTTTGAATGTTCTCGTTGGAAAGAAGCGCCGTGAGCGTCGCTGAAAGCATTTTGATGTCATTTTCTTCCTGGTGCTTGAAGGACTCATAAGCTCTTGCAATGGATTGCTTGGTCAACAGTTCGACTTTATTGTTGAGCGTTCGATTCATTAAGAAGAACACCCCTAAAACCGTTATGGTAAACCCTGCGACGACCGTTAAGATTGTTTTAAAACTGTGAGATATCAAGTTCATTTTGTTCGTCCCGTAGTTGTATATATTTTACTTCTAGAATCATCACTATTTAAAGGTATCTTTGCAATTTTGTTTAAAAATGTGAATTTGTAACCAGAAAAAATAGCATGCAATCTCTATATCTCCCGATGAAATATCAGGCCTGCTTTGTGTTTACCACATTCATATCTGTTAAACATTTGTGAATTGCCTCAAATAATTTTTGCTTCCTTATTGGTTTGCAAAGGTAAATGGTGCAACCAGCTTTTAAGCATTCGTCTAACTCCTTTTTCCCTTGATGTGCAGTCAGCGCAATGATTGGAACATGAGTACCATTCTCTAATTTTCGAATTGCTGTTGTAGCCATATAGCCATCCATCACCGGCATTTCCATATCCATCAAAATCAAAGAAATCGTTCTCCTCTTATAAATGTCCAAAGCCTCCTGACCATTCTGGGTAAAAACCAGTTTGAAACCAGGTGATTTCTTTAGATAGTTCTTTATCAAATTGCGATTATCTACTGAGTCATCCACCACCAAAATAGTGGGACGTCGGTCTATCCATTTGATAGTTGTTTCCAAAAGAACTTTCTTTTTAATTGGTTTTGTAATATAGTCTTCCATATCATGTCGCATACACTTTTCACGGTATCCTTCAATAGCATGCGCTGTCAGGGCTACAATTGGCGTTCTTATTTCCTTTTGAAAGCGCTCCAGGTTTCTAATTTCTTGGGTAGCCTCAAAACCATCCATCACTGGCATAAATATATCCATTAATATTAGATCATAATGGAATTTACGAACAGCCTCTACCGCCAATTGACCATTCTCAGCAATGTCTACTAAATAATTGGCTTGTTCTAAAATCTTTCTGGTTAATATTTGATTATCCAGGTTGTCTTCAACCAGTAAAATTCGATGTTGAATTTTGTTTTTACTTTCATTTACGGGTTTAATAACTTTAATTACTTTAATGTCTTCATATTCTGGATATGGTAAAATCTCCAGAAGGCTATCGAAAAGTTTTGATTGCAGGACTGGTTTGTTAATATATTTATCTATGTCTAACTTTTTTTTCAACTCAGAATTGAGACTCCCTACGGAAGAAAGCATAATGATTTTTATATCTTTAAAGTTCGGGTTCATTTTAATCTTCTGTGCCAACTCAAGGC
>CAZIKB010000025.1:0-61131 GCA_964539665.1 uncultured Cytophagia bacterium | reverse complement strand
ATTGTCTTAATGTACGTGTATTAATATAGGAGTCATATTATGTCTACTCGACAAGGATTATCTAATTTATGGATCGGAACTTTCCTTTTATCCATTCTATTATTATCATTTTCGTTTGTTTTAGCTCAAGAAAAACAGGAAGAGATTATACAAGAAAAAGTTGTAACAGCAGAATTACCAGCATTGCTTACATCATGCGGTCAGAGCCCGGGACCGATAAAACTGAAAGTTTTTATGAAAAGACTGAAGCTGGAGCATGTTTATAATTTTCAGGCAACTGCAGAAGATCTTATAGCCAAAAAAGCAGCGGGATCGCCGTTTAAGTCGCTGATCATTGTCACCGGTGCAAGTCTTAAGGGAATGGGTGCGGCAGGTATTTCTATTGAGGATGAATTACTAAGAACAAAAAAACTGATTGAGGAAGCAAAGAAGCAGGGAATAACGATAATTGGCGCTCATGTAGAAGGGATGGCAAGACGGGCGCATGGTGCGGCTGCGGGCGACAATTCAGACGAAATGTCTATTGACGCGGTTTGTCCGCAATCCGCCCTCCTGCTCATCCGCAAAGATGGCAACGAAGATGGACGATTTACCCAAATATCCAAAGATAAAGACATCCCTTTGATTGAATTTGAAAAGAATATGGAATTAGGCTCTGTGTTAGAAAATCTTTATGTGAAATAGGAATTCTGACAATTGAGCATGTTTACTTTTGCCGAGATAATTCTTGGCGTTATGGTTACGGTCTATATTCTGGCAAAGATATTCAAGCTGTCCACTGAATTATCCATGCTCGCGGCTGCAATTGCCGGGGGACTGGCTGGAGGATTCTGGATTCCGGCACGGCATATCGCTGAAGGCGCCATAACCTATCTCGATATCAATCTCATTTTTATTACCGCAACTCTGTTTATGAATATTTTAAAAGAATCGGGCGGGATTGCTTTTGCAGTACGGGGAATTCTAAAGCGTTTTCACAGGAACAGAGCGCTGCTTCTTGTGTTGCTTACCATACTGCTTCTGATACCCGGGGCGTTGACTGGCGCCGGCAGCGTAACCGTTTTAATCACGGGTGGGATGGTTGCGATTGTGTTAAATTACATGGGTATTTCTAAAGTAAAGACCTGTGCGATTGTGTTTATTATCGCCGGTCTAAGCGCTGCCGCACCTCCGGTGAGTTTATGGGCCATGATGACCGCTGCCGGGGTGAACATGCCCTACGTGGGATTCTTTTTGCCATTACTCATCCCATGCGTGCTTGCTGCTTTGTTAACCATTTTTATCCTTGGCTGGAAAGGATCGAAAATCAATATTGAAAAAGCATTTGAGGAACTTCCTGAACCCCCGGATAAAATGAATTGGCTAAAGGTTATTTTGCCTTTTACCATTTTTCTGTTTCTCATATTCATGGGGAGACAATGGCCGCATTCGACACCGATTATTGGATTACCGCTGATGTTCCTGTGCGCTGCTGTGGTATCTTTTGCACTTTCTCCGGTGAAATTGAATTTACTAAAAATATCCAGGGAAACAATCGATCAGCTTCTTCCGCTCATTGGAACCTTAACCTGTGTTGGCATATTGGTTCAGTTAATGACGCTCACGGGTGTAAGAGGATATCTGGCAGTAACCACTGTGACCTTGCCGGTAGCGGTCGTGCTTGCCAGCCTGTTCTTCCTTTTACCTGTATCGGAAGCGGTTTTGATGTGGGGTGCTGCGCCGGTAATCGGAGTACCGCTGGTTTTACTTTTTAACACCATCGGTTTAAATCCAATTGTTGCACTTGCTGGAATGAGTTTAATCTGGCCGTTGGGAGACGCCCTGCCGCCAACGGCAATTATTGGAAGACTAACTGTCGAAGTGGTTGGATATAAAGAGTTGTATTCAAGATTCCTTAAAACTTGTCTGGCGCCGGCAATAATTATAATGATTGTTGGCACTCTGATGGTTATATTTAGTAGTAAATTGCGGTTTTTAACCGGGCTGTAAATGAAGTTGACAGGATGTACTGAAAATAATTATGACGTGTATTGTTCTTTTGTTAAATTGTTTGACTATCAACAATTCAACAATGAGACAATACAACAATTATGAATGATATCAACTATTTCATAAATAATTCACAATTGCGACTCACTGTGCAAATCAGATGGATAAAAAACAATGAACATTCTCATGGATTTTATTTCCATAATCTATTATCTTTTAATAGCTTATATTTCACTGATTCTGGTTTACAACCTAATTAAATCCAGAACATGGCAGAAAGAGATTCTCTATATTGTCGTGTTGGTACCGTTCCTGTTACGATTATTCAGGTTAAAATAAGGGTAACTAATCAAGTATAGAATAAAAATTCGACAAGATGGTCAAGATAAACAAGATGAAAATATTTTTTTCTTTTAATGTAAATAACTATCCTGTTTATCTTGTTAATCCAGTCAAAAAATAAAACTGCATAGTTACAAATAAGGAAGCTATGTCTGCTAATAGTGTCTATATTCGTAAAATTATTTTAAGCCTGCCGGGCTTACTTCTGCTCATTTTTTCGGGGATTAGTTTCTATCAAAGCAGAAATCTTAAAGAACCCGTCGTTATCGGCCCTGGAGTTACAGAGGTTAAAAAGCTGAGCGCATATTTCTCTGGTCTGAAAGGGACATTTAATGATTGCAATGTCTATTTTCTTGACGGAAAGGAAAAAGGCGCTACTCTGCTGGTGTTGGGAGGATCCCATCCCGAAGAACCGGCGGGAAGGCTCGCCGCCTGGTTATTTGCAGAAAATGCAGAAATGGAGAAGGGAAGATTGATTGTCGTACTTAGCGCTAACCGCAGCGCCACAACCGTCACTCGATCCGGCGGGGCATATCCCCCTGATTTTACGATTTCCACTGAATGGGGCGGACAGAAATTCCGCATGGGAGATCGATGGTCCAATCCATTGGATCAATGGCCTGACCCGGAAGTGTATATTCATTATCCGAGTGCGCAGAACCTGGCGTATGTGGATGTTCGCAATCTGAACAGAACCTGGCCCGGCAGAGCAAATGGTACTTTAACGGAAAAGACTTGCTATGCTTTTATGGAATTGATTAGAAAAGAAAAAGTGGATATTTGTATCGATCTGCATGAAGCTGAATTACAGTATCCTGTGATTAGCACAATTGTCACCCATGAAAAAGGCCAGGAATTGGCAACTTTTGTTTCAATGATGCTGAGTGATATGGAAGACTTTAATATGGGTACAGAATTTTCTCCGAAGAATCTTCATGGATTGTCGCATCGTGAGATCGGAGATTTTTCCGACGCCATCTCTCTACTCTTTGAAGCGCCCGAACCGTTTCTCGACGCCACCAGGGGAAAAACGACGCGGGAACAGCTTTTAACCGGCAAAGATGAATTCGTGGTAAAAGCCGGAGAGCACGGCTTGCTATTTGAAAAGATAGATGAAAACGGCTGGCCTATTGAGGTCAGGGTGGGCAGACACACTTCTTCGGTATTACAAACCATGGAAAGCTGGACCGAAGAACATCCGGAGAAAGCGCTGGTCTGCAGCAATGTACCGCGCTATGCCGAAGTGATCGAGAATGGTATCGGTTATTACTTGCGTAACCCTGCAAAGATACAACTTGATCGCCTGTTTTTTGAATAGAAAACAGGTTAATACTGATATGAAATTTAGATTTTTGTATTTTGTCCCGAATATTGTTTGTAATTAGCAAGAATTATATTTTCGGGCAAACGCTAATTAAGTATTCCCCGGAATTTAACATAGGATCATTTTTATTCCTTTAACCTCTAACCTCAACACTTTATTTTCATAAGGAGGCTGATATGAGATTTAAGACAACTATTCTAACTGCTGCGATACTATTCGTCCTGATCAATGTTGCTTTTGTTCAGGAAAAAATGGACTGGGACGAGCACGATCACTGTACCTCTGTTCTGGTGACCAAAAGCGCCTCTGTTGACGGCTCGGTCATGACCACCCATTCCTGTGATGGTAATTATGAATTCAGAATACATCTGGTTCCTGGTAAAAAACATCCAGCAGGAACCATGCGTCCGGTCTATAAAGGAGGTGGAATAGGAAGAGATAGAAAGCAGGCAGTTTTAGCTGGCGAAATTCCTGAAGTCGAACAAACCTATTCCCGCTATGACGCAGCCTATTCGTTTATGAATGAGAAGCAGTTGGCAATGGGAGAGACAACCATTGGTGGTAAGAAAGAACTCTATAATGACGAAGGATTGCTGGATATTATGGCATTGCAGAGAATTGCACTTGAACGGGCTGCTACGGCCAGGGAAGCAATTCAAATAATGGGCGATTTGGCAACCGAATACGGCTACGGCGATCGTGGGGAATGCCTTACTGTGATAGATCCGAAGGAAGCATGGCAGTTCGAAATTTTTGGCGCCGGACCTATTGAAAAAGGCGCTGTTTGGGCTGCACGCCGCATACCTGATGGGCAGATCGGTGTCAGCGCCAATCGCAGTCGCATAACCACGCTTGACCTGAACGATACGGAGAATTACATGGCTTCAGCAAATGTATTTTCTGTAGCTGAAGAGATGGACTGGTGGGCACCAGGCACTAACGGCAAACAATTTATTTTTAATCAGGCTTACGACACTCCTCCCACTTTTAACAGCATGCGCAGAGAATGGCGTGCGTTTGAAATTTTAGCTCCTTCTCTAAAACGCAGTCCCTGGGATACGAACGTGCCTTTTTCTGTCACACCGGACAAGAAAGTATCAAACAGGGATCTCATGAAAATTCACCGCGATTACTATGAAGGTACTGAATTCGACATGACCAAAGGAATAGCTGCCGGGCCTTTTAATAGCCCGAACAGGTGGTCAACGAGGACCAAAGTTCCTGAAGGACATATCAGTTGGGAACGTTCAATATCAATTTTCCGCTGTGCTTATGCTGTTGTACTCCAGTGCCGGGACTGGCTGCCGGACTGGATTGGCGGCATTGCATGGTTCGCTGAGGATGATCCGAAAACTTCATGTTATGTGCCTCTTTACTGCGGCATAACCAGCCTTCCCAAAGCCTATGAGATTGGAGGTAGGGACAAATTTGACCGGGAGTCCGCATTCTGGGCTTTTAATTTTGTTGGCAACTGGGCTGAGTTGAAGTATTCCTACATGATTGAAGATATTAAAAAGATGTCTGCTTCCTATGAAGATGGATTCTTCAATTTGCAGCCGATTATAGAGCAAAGAGCACAGGAATTATATAAAGAAAAACCGGAGCTGGCTCAGGAGTACTTAACTGATTATTCCTGTACTCTCGCGCAGAGAACGGTAGACGAATGGTGGAATTTTGGCGAATACCTTATTGCTAAATACAGCGACGGTTATGTGAACTTCCCGAAAACTGGCAAAAGTGTCGGTTATCCGCAGGAATGGCTCGATGCTGTCGGATTTGGCAAGACGAAGATTAAAAAGAAGTAGGTGGCTCATTCAGATGCAATATCCCGGAGGACAGACTAATGGTGACTGAACCTGTAGCAGTATTTTTTGTTCTTGCAATTGTTGTTTTTATTTCTCTTTGGCTTGAGGAACGCTATAAAACTTTTCGATCACTCGGAGCTGCATTGGTCGGGATTCTTCTGGCTTTGGTACTTTCCAATATTGGCATTCTGCCAGGTATTTCTCCGGCTTATGATTTTTTGATTGGCTCGGGTGTGAGCGCCGGGATCGTACTTATTTTGCTCAGTGTTGACATTCGTTCGATCCGAAAAGCCGGCCCAATGATGCTTAAAGCTTTTGGAATTGGCACTGTTGGTACGGCAGTCGGCTCCATGATAATGGCGTATATATTATCGCCCATGATCGGTCCGGAAACCTGGAAGTTATCCGGTCAATTTACTGGTACATATACCGGTGGCGGCTTGAATTTCGCCGCAGTTGGAAAGGCGCTTGGCACAAGCAGTGATTTATTCTCAGCAGGCATCGCGGCTGACGTCATTGTCACGGCTATCTGGATGGTGGCCTGCTTATCGGCGCCGGTAATTCTTGGTCGCAAAACGTCGACCACTGTCGAGAAAACTTCTGATAATACAGCTTCAAAAGATAAGGAGAAGTTCACACTGGAACGTTTGCTCTACAACAGTGGTCAACCTATTCAACTGATGCATATTGCAATCCTGGTTGCTATTACAATCGGCTCCATCTGGCTTGCAGGAGTACTGGCATCGTGGTTTTCTTTTTTGCCTGAGGTCTTATGGCTGACTACCATTGTGCTGCTTGTAGCTCAGATTCCTGGAGTCAAACAACTTTCCGGGAGCGCGATGCTGGGTAATTATCTTCTTCTCTTGTTTCTGGCGAGTAACGGCGCCCAGTCTGTAATTGCAAACATAATTAAGGTTGGGCCGGCGGTTTTCTATTTTGCCGCTGGAACCGTTGCGATGCACGGGATTTTTATTTTTGGCATCGGCCGGCTGCTGCGAATTGATCCGGGAACTCTGGCCGTCGCATCACAGGCAAATATCGGAGGCTCTGCATCCGCGATGGCAATGGCAAGCTCCAGGGGTTATGCCGATCGCATTTTGCCCGGCGTGGCCGTTGGACTTCTGGGTTATGCAGTGGGCAATTATTTAGGTTTGGGAATTGCTAATCTAATGCAAAGTATACTATGAAGACGAATAGTACACGTCATTTCCATGACTCAGATAAAACATCTGAGGCAAAGAAGTTGTTATTTGGGACTCAAAACCTATCTGCGCTCATACCAGGGATCATTCTGGCAGTCACAGTAATGCTGCTCTCCGTATTTTTTACAAATGCAGTTGGTGGATTTTTGCCATGGCAAAAGAATCCACTGAGTCCGATTTTAATTGCCATCATTTTGGGATTGATGATTCGAAATACTATTCCTTTGCCAGAATCGTTTAATGCAGGAATCACATTTGGACTGAGGAAAGTACTGCGTTTTGGAATTATTCTGATGGGTATTCGATTAAGTATTTTTTCGGTGCTGAAGATCGGTATGGTGGCAGCAGGAATGGTTGCCCTTTGTATCGCTTCAGCGCTGGTGGTGACCATTTTCCTGGCACGAAGAATCGGTATAAACGAAAAGCTTGGCGTCCTGATAGCAGCCGGAACCAGCATTTGCGGTGTCAGTGCGATTGTTGCCACCAGTCCAGCAATTGATGCAAAACAGGAAGAAACCGCTTATGCAGTAGGAACCATTACAATTTTTGGTATTCTTGCTACTGTTGTCTATCCTTATTTGGTGGAGCTGCTTTTGAATTTACCGGTAGCTGGCGCAGGTTTTTTTTTAGGCACCTCGGTACACGATACATCACAGGTAATTGCTACGTCGCTAATATATGACCAGCTCTGGTCACACATAACCGCGAACGGACTAACCGGCGCCGATATAGCAATTACAACCAAACTCGTGCGGAATACCTTCATGATCCTGGTCATCCCGTTTTTGGGATTTTGGGCAGGCCGGAAAAACGCCAGGAGCACTTCTGGCAGCAGGATTCAGATTATGAAGTATATTCCGCTGTTTGTCTTAGGATATGTTGCCATGGGAGCGGCACGCTCAACAGGAGATTATGTTTTTGGCATTGATAACGCAACCTGGCAATCGAGCTGGCAGATTGTCAAAACTACAGCAACCTACGTAATCACGGTTGCTATTGCGTGTGTCGGGCTAAATACCGATATTCGAAAACTGTCCAGCCTGGGTTACAGGCCATTTA
Source organism: uncultured Cytophagia bacterium (assembly GCA_964539665.1). Lineage (GTDB taxonomy): Bacteria > Zhuqueibacterota > Zhuqueibacteria > Oceanimicrobiales > Oceanimicrobiaceae > CAZIKB01. The sequence continues at coordinate 53,410 of CAZIKB010000025.1, read as the reverse complement.
TTTGTGGATTCATTGCTGCAATAACCGTTGGAATTGTAAGTTGGTTGCTGGTTACGCGATTCGAACATTATCTGGCATTCTAACCTGTGCTTATTGTCTTGATTCAATTATTTGGGCAATTAAATGGTATTTCATTTATATCATTTTGTTTGAATTAGTTTATTCGACTTATTATAGTTTCAGGATCATTCATAAATAATACAGCTCTAACCATCCTTTCCAGTCAACGCTAATTCATGGTCGTGATTATCAGGATTCAGCGTGTTCTTTGGAAAAGGCAGTGTAATACACGTGTCAATAGCGCGCCTGCGAACTTTTGTTTAATGCAACTTTACTTTCGCTTAACAATTTTATTTGTCTTTAATCGTAAAATTTCCTATCTTCCACACTATGCTTGTTAGATTTCAAGTTAAGTTTTTGAAGAATAAGGAGTGGGAAATGTTATTTGCTTCCTCAACTACTCAAAAGCCGACAGCGAATCAGGCTTTGTAGTACACTATTAACAGATTTGACTAATAATACTATAAGGAGTAATAATATGCCTAATGGAACTGTAAAGTGGTTTAATCCCAGGAAAGGATTTGGATTTATTACATCTGACGATGGAAATGACATATTCGTTCATAAAAGAGATGTTGATTATATTGGATACAGAGATTATCTCGCACAGGGATTAAAAGTAACTTATGAAATTGAAGAGTCACCCAATGGCAAAAAAGCGATTAAAGTTCGCACCGTGTAAAAGGAAAATATGAAGCTTTGGTATTTTGCTAACAACTATTATTACTGCACTATTGTAATAATTTGAATGTCTGCTTATAATGACTGAATTTTTAAAATTAATACTCAATCTGTCATTCAGGAGGAATTAGGTTTGTATTTTAGTACATAGTTAGCAAATATATATAAAACCAGCATCTTATCGCTAAAATAACATAATTCATCCAGTCAGCTCCGAGCCGTTTTCGGAAAATGCAAATCAGATTATCGTGAGAAATTCTTCAATTTATTGAAACAGGAGATAACACCATGACCAAACTATTACAGGATATGACCTGGGAAGAAGCCGGTAAAGCATTTAAAAATATCAAGTTAGGCATAATTCCGACTGGAAGCATTGAGCAGCATGGTCCACATCTGCCTTTAGGCACAGATTTTCAGATCGCTGATTACATGGCAAAAAAAGTCTCGGAAAAAGTCGATGCAATCGTCACCCCCACCATTCCGGTTGGCTTTGCTGAATATCATCAGGATTTCGCAGGGACTTTATCTGCTTCACCAGAAGTTTTGACTTCCTATTATCTGAATATTGCAAACAGCCTTATTCTGTACGGCGTGACTCATATTCTCTTTTTAAACGGTCATGGTGGAAATGGAACGTCTTTGACAGCCGCCTGTCGGAATCTCAGAGATAGAGGTATAACATCTGCACATATTCAATGGTGGCAAGTAACCGGCGGACTCAATCAAAAGTGGGGCATAACCGGTCATGGCGATATCTCGGAAACATCTATCATGCTTGCTATTTCGGGAAATAATGTTCATCTTGACAAAGCCGCCGTTCCTGCCAATAATTGGCTTACAGATAAAGTTCAGCTCACGGATCTTACCACCTGTAAATTTGGCTCCGGATTCATTAATTCCTATTTCAGGAGTGGAGACGTTTCAAACACCGGAGACCTATTGGAATACGGTCACTCATCAAATACAGATTATTCGAAGTCGCCTGCTGAGGCAACAGCAGAGAATGGTCAAAAAATTCTGGATGCTGTAGTCGAATATATTGCGGATTTTATCGATGAGTTTAAAAAAATTCAATTAAAACCCGTGAAATAGAATTTGACTTTTGCTTGGCTATTCCTTAATTTCCACGCATGAAATTCGTTCGTTTGTTTTCTATTTTTCTGTTCATAGCTATCAATTTTCTGGATTGTAGTGAATCCCAAAAAACAGAAGATTCCAGTGAAGAAAAGCGGGTTGTGGTTTATTCCCCACACGGCAAAGAAATGCTGGAAGATGTTGCTCATCGATTTCAAACCATCCATCCTGGAGTAAAAGTTCACTGGCTGGATATGGGGTCCCAGAATGTATTGGACCGAATTCGTTCGGAAAAAAACAATCCACAGGCTGATATTTGGTGGGGGGCGCCGTCATCTTTTTTTATGAATGCTGCCGAAGAAGGGCTGCTTCAACCATATCGTCCATCCTGGTCAGAGCAAATTAAACCAAACCAAAGAGATTCGTTACACCGCTGGTATGGTACATTCCTGACCCCTGAAGTCATTACCTTTAATTCTCACGTGCTAACGAAAGATACTGCTCCCCAGGATTGGGATGAGCTTCTGGAACCCAAATGGAAAGATAAAATTGTCATTCGCTATCCTCTGGCTTCCGGTACGATTCGCACTATTTTTTCTACCATGATTTGGCGGTTTTACAAATCAACGGGTTCATCCGAATCAGGCTATGCGTGGTTGAAAAAATTGGACGGTAACACCAAATCGTATCCAGCCAATCCCACGCTGATGTTTTTACAATTAGCTCGACAAGAGGCGCTGGTGACCCTCTGGAATATGCCTGACATTGAATTGCAAAAGCAGGTTTATCACTATCCATTTGATTATGTTATTCCCAAAAGCGGCACGCCTGTGCTCATTGAAGGACTGGCTATATTGGCTAATTGCAACCATCCCAAAATGGCGCGGGAATTTTACGAGTTTATCACAACACGGAAAAATTTTGCCATTCAGGCCGAAAAATATTTTCGGATTCCGACACGTAAAGACATTCCTGATCATGAACTACCAGAATGGATAACTCAATCAAATATTAAAGAGATGGAGATAGACTGGCACGTTATTTCTGCAAAGTCCAAAGAATGGATGAAGCATTGGGATGAAAGGATAAAAGGGGCTGGGAGGAATGAGTAGTGGAACGATTCCTAATTTTCATCGCAATATATTGACATACATTATGCCAAAGCTGCTGCTTCAGTCACAAAAGTCATTCATAGTCATTTGATCATTAAGTTAATGACAACAAATAACCAGAATTTAACGGCCAAATTTTTATTTTCTTATTAATATAATTTGATTTTTTACGACAATGTCCCAGGTTTCCTTAATAAATCTAAACAAATCATTTGGAGAAGTAATTGCTGTCCGGAATCTCGACCTTGAGATACAGCAGGGAGAATTTTTCAGTTTTCTGGGCCCCAGTGGCTGCGGTAAAACAACCACCCTGCGAATGATCGCTGGATTTGAATTTCCCGCGACTGGTCGAATTCTTTTTGATGGAAAGGACGTCACTGTTCTTCCTGCCAATCGGCGGAACGCGGGTATGGTATTTCAAAATTACGCTCTTTTCCCGCACATGACCGTGTTTGAAAATGTTGCATTTGGCCTGCAGGCACGTAAAATTGCAAAAACAGAAATCAGACGGCGTGTCAGAGATGCATTGAAATTGGTGGAATTGACTAATCTGGCGCCTCGAAAAGTTACCGAGCTTTCTGGAGGCCAGCAGCAACGCGTGGCTTTGGCCAGGGCAATTGTAATCGAGCCCATGATCTTGCTGTTAGATGAGCCTCTCAGCAATTTAGACGCTAAACTCCGGGTAGAAACCCGTGATGAAATTCGTGCCTTGCAGCGCCGTTTGGGCATCACTACCATATACGTAACACACGACCAGGAAGAAGCTCTCTCACTTTCGGATCGAATAGCCGTGATGAATCAAGGAATTTGTCATCAGGTTGGCACACCGGCAGAAATTTACCAGAATCCCCGCGACCGATTTGTAGCCAGGTTTGTTGGCAATTCCAATATCCTGGAAGGAATATTCAGTGAAATCCGTGAAGGATTATTTCAGGTTGAAATCGCTCCCGACTGGAGAGTTCAGGTTGAATCAAACAGCAATGATTCTTTCATAAATGGCCAATCTGTTTCAATAAGCCTTAGACCTGAAAGTATTAGTTTGGATAACCGCTCAGATTCAGATCTAAATGTATTTGAAGGTACGATTCAAAAAGTGAGCTATTCAGGCGCTATTATTGATTATGAAGTTGATGTGTTTGGTCACATCTTACGGATCAAAAGATTCATTAATGAAAACGGCCTAAAAAGAAAAGTAGGGGAGAAGGTACTGCTCCAGGTTCATCCATCACAAATCATTATTTTGAAATGAAATTTTACCTGAACATACACGGATTGTCACCGACATGGCAAACGAGTGAAAACTGTCATGCTACAAGATTCTTGTATCAATAAATATTTAGCGGATTTTCTACTTTATGATCATTGCGAGCTTTCTAAGACGCTGACCTTTTTTCGAAAGGGTAGAGTCTTTTTTCGCCAGACACAAGCTAACTCCGAATGCTTCCGGGAACAAAGTCAGCTTTACTTAAAAGGTTTAAATGATCACAACATCTTTATTTATCGAATTTTAACTAATCAAACAGACATCTTAGCTGTTATTCACTGTTCACGATTATTACCCAAAATTATAACCTGGTAAAAACGCAAATGACCAGTCATGTAATTTGTCTAACGTGCGTATCATGCAACAAGGAATTTCTCCCAAACGACATTGATTACACCTGTCCCGACTGCGGTCCACTTTTGGGCACTTTGGATGTAAATTATGATTACAAATCAATCAGTAAGAAACTCACGCGAGAGTCCCTGACTCGGAATCGCGATTTAAACCACTGGCGCTATTTACCCCTATTGCCCATTCAGGATAGCAGGTTCATTCAGCCTCTCTCCGTAGGCTGGACGCCGCTTTATCGTGCAACAAATTTAGAGAAAGAATGGGCTGTGCCGGCCATCTGGCTCAAAGATGATGGGCGCAATCCAACAGCCTCTTATAAAGATCGTGCCAGCGCTGTAGCAGTAGTGAAAGCGCTGGAAAAGAGTGCCAAAACCGTGACTGCCGCCTCGACCGGCAATGCCGCTTCTTCCTGGTCAGCTTTTACGGCACTGGCGAAACTAAAGACCGTCATATTTGTGCCGCATAATGCCCCGCGGGCTAAACTGGCCCAACTTCTGTTATATGGCGCAACTGTCATCCAGGTACAGGGTATGTATGATGATGCATTTGACTTATGTTGTCAGGCTGCAGAAAAGTGGGGTTGGTACAATCGCAGTACGGCTATTAATCCATATTTAGGGGAAGGTAAAAAAACCGGCGCATTTGAACTTTGTGAGCAACTGAACTGGCAGGTGCCGGATTATGTCTTTGTACCTGTCGGGGACGGCTGCATTTTTCAGGGAATGTGGAAAGGATTTAAGGAATTCTACGAAATTGGCTTAATTGATCGTTTGCCGAAAATGATAGGTGTGCAGGCAGCAGGCGCCGCTCCGCTGGTCAATGCCTGGCAAGCGGGAGCCAGTCAATGCAAACCATTGGTGCCGAATACGGTAGCTGACAGCATTGCTGTAGGCATTCCCCGCGATCAAGTTAAAGCATTGCGTGCAGTGCGGGAGTCAAATGGACAATTTGTCTCCGTTTCCGATGATGAAATATTATCAGCCATTTCAACACTGGCAAAAGAAGTGGGCGTTTTGGCAGAGCCAGCGGGAGCAACATCATTAGCTGGACTGAAAAAGTTGGTTGAAAAAGGAGTTTGTAACTCGCAACACCAGGTAGCAGTGATGGTTACGGGGCATGGGCTCAAAGATATTGATGGCGTTATGAAAGCAGTTGAGCAGAAGCCGATTGTGGTGGAGAATTCTTTGGAAGCTGTGGAGGAGAAATTTGCAGAGTTGAATTTTCACAACAAAACAAACGATAATTGAAATCTATTGATAGAAACGCAGTGGTCTTTTTGGCCAGAAGTCGGTTACTGAAACCGCTTCGATAATTTACATCACGATAGCATTAAATAAGAATCCAGGTTCTTTATTCAATTTACGAATTTTAATGCAAGGAGCTTCTCGCTTTATGATTAACTTAGAAATAAATGAATCCCAACTAAAGAAAACCTTCCAGCGTGCCCGGGAACGCAATATCATCATCCCCACGTTTGAGCAAATGATACATCCTGAGCGTATTCCAGAACCAATTAAAGAACAATTAAAACAGGTTGGTCTTTGGGATATAAACCCTTTGAACTTGTTCCGCATCACCTGGAATAATGAACCAATGGCGGAAGGGGGTCAATTTAACGGGGTAAACGTTTTAGAAATGCCGTCAGAGTTAACGGGTGTAAAAGCCCGTATCTTTGGTTTAGTAGGGAAATGGTTTCCTACCGGTGCGCATAAAGTTGGGGCGAGTTTTGCTTGTCTCGTGCCCCGTCTTGTCACCGGACAATTCGAGCCATCTCAGCATAAGGCAGTCTGGCCATCAACTGGGAATTACTGCCGTGGGGGCGCCTACAATTCTGCACTGTTAGGCTGTGAGTCCATCGCCATTTTACCAGAAGAGATGAGCAAGGAACGCTTCGATTGGTTGAAAAACATTGCGGGAGAAGTCATTGCTACGCCTGGCTGTGAGTCTAACGTAAAAGAAATTTACGACAAATGTTGGGAGCTGCGCCAAACGCGTGAAGACGTAATCATCTTCAATCAATTTGATGAGTTTGGAAATTATCTCTGGCATTATCATGTCACCGGTCAGGCAATAGAGGAGGCGTTGAAAAACACCTTAAATAAAGGAGACCGTTTTGCTGGTATTGTGAGTTCAACAGGCTCCGCTGGTACACTTGCGTGCGGCGATTATCTCAAACAAAAGTATCCACAAAGCAAAATTGCAGCGGCTGAGGCTTTGCAATGCCCGACTTTACTTTTAAGTGGATTTGGCGGACACCGAATTGAAGGCATTGGCGACAAGCACGTTCCGTGGATTCACAATGTACGCAACACAGACCTGGTCATCGCGGTGGATGATAATTATTGTATGAATCTTATTCGGTTATTTAATGAAGCGGTTGGTCATGAGTATCTGGCGAAGATGGGAATATCTGATGAAATTTTGAACAGCTTGCCAGTATTGGGTATCTCTGGTGTTAGTAATCTAATTTCAGCCATTAAATTGGCGAAATATTTTGAGTTAACTGAGCATGACATTGTATTCACAATTTTTACCGATTCCATGGAATTGTACCAGAGTCGTCTGGCTGAATTGACAGATGAACTTGGACGGTACACCCAAGAAGATGCTATTAAGGATTATCATCGGTATTTGATGGGTATCACATCCGATTATATGATGGAACTATCATACCCCGAACGCAAACGTATTCATAACCTGAAGTATTTTACCTGGATAGAACAGCAAGGTAGAGAAGTAGCAGAGTTAAATACGCAGTGGTATGATTATCCTGATTACTGGACGAATATTCAAGGGCAGGCCAGCGAAATTGACGAGTTGATCGAGAGATTTAACGACCTATGTAAATCGTAAACGGGCTCCAGGTATTAAAAACAGTTCTGACCAATCATATAAATTGAAAATAACCATATTTTTTGTAAATTATTCACGTCATGAATGATATTCATTCACAAGATGAATGGATTACATCTCTTGCTGGATAACTGCAAAAATTCAGTCCACTTTTTACTAACACATCCAGGTGTTATTCTTACCAGTGTACGCTCATCTCATAATAGCTGATGCATTACAGTTTTTTAGAGATTCTTCTCGACTGTTTGATTATTTTGCAGTATATTCCATTTTAGCTAAGCTATTATGGAGTAAACTCCACAATGGGAATAGTTGCTTGGCGATTTGAATTAAGTCAACCTGATAGTAAAATTACTTTAATGTAAGCTGCGCTAATCATTTTTTAAAAAACTAGAAAAAGGCATGTCAAATTTAGAAAATCAAGTTAGTGGCAATGTTAATTTACCCTATTTAGCGGTTGGGAAAAATGAAACAAAGAGGAGGTTAAACAAGATGAACGAATTGTTAAATAAAGCAAAAGCAATTGAATCTGATTTAATAGAATTCCTGCGTGACATAGTTGCATTTCCTGCTGGCAGTGGCAAAGAGGCAGCCGTCATTGGCCGCATTAAGCAGGAAATGGTAAAAATTGGATACGATGAAATTCGAGTGGACGGATTGGGGAATCTGATGGGACGCCTTGGTGATGGGCCGCGGATGTTGGTTATTGACGGCCACAGCGATGTGGTGGATATTGGCAATCTCGATAATTGGAATGTCGATCCCACCGCAGGCGAGATCAAAGATGGTTTACTGTACGGGCGTGGTTCCTGTGACCAGAAAGGAGGTCTTGCCTGTGCTGTTTATGCTGGCAAAATTTTAAAGGAAATCGGAATTCCCGCAGACCTTACCATCTGGGTTGTAGCATCGGTAATTGAAGAGGATTGCGAAGGACTTTGCTGGAAATATATTATTGAGGAAGACAAATTCAAGCCCGAGGCTGTGCTGATTACCGAGCCTACTAACTTGAATATTTACAGGGGTCAGCGCGGTCGTCTTGAAATGAAGGTACAAACAGACGGTGTTTCCTGTCATGGTTCGGCTCCTGAACGCGGTGTCAATGCGATATACAAAATGGCGCCGATTATTAAGGAAATCGAAGAACTGCATACGCGCCTGAAAGATGATCCCTTTTTGGGTAAAGGCAGCATCACAATCACCGATGTGCGTTCTACTGCCCCGTCATTGTGCGCTGTATCTGATTCGTGTACTATTCATCTGGATCGCCGGCTGACAATTGGCGAAACCATCGATTCCAGTTTAGAAGAAATTCGAGACTTGCCGTCATTCAAAGCGGCTGAAGCGAAAGCCTGGGTGCCCGACTATTCCGTACCGAGTTACACCGGATTAAAATATGGCATGCAGTCTTATTTCCCAACCTGGGTTTTGGAAGAAGATCATCCGGCTTTACTGAAAGCTGTGAAGAGCTACAAGAACCTGTTTCAAGGCCAACCCAAAATGGATAAATGGATGTTTTCCACAAATGGTGTCGCCACTATGGGATTATATGGAATTCCAACTTTAGGCTTTGGTCCGGGTAATGAAATTTATGCCCATGCTCCTGATGAAAGAGTGCCGATTGAACACTTGAGTAAGTCTGTGGCATTTTATGTGGAGTTTGTGCGGAATTTTTAGGGTTAAATCTAACATGAATTATTCACCGCAGAGGCCGCTGAGCTCGCAGAGTTTAAATAATATCAAATAATTACAGGGATTAATAATGCAACTTTGTGACCTTTGTACTTTCTGCGGTTTATGAATTAATCAACCTGAATTAATCTTTTACAGCCAATTGACCACAGGCAGCGTCGATGTCATCTCCCTTGCTTCTTCGAATTGTGACTGGCGCTCGCAGAGAAGCCATCTTTTCATAAAATTGCAGAATTCGTTCTTCGGATGGCCGTCGGTATTTACCTGCCGTGGAATTGTAGGGAATCAGGTTGACTTTGCACAACATTCCATTAACAAGCTTCAACAATCGCGAGGCATCTTCTGTTGAATCATTAATTCCTTCCATAAGTACATACTCAAAGGTTACCCGCTGGGCTGTCTTATTCGTGTAATATTTTACAGCCTTCATCAAATCCTTGATAGGCCATTTTTTATTTAGCGGCATAATCTTGCTTCGAACAGGATCAGTTGTGGCATTTAATGAAATAGCCAGTCGATACTTATGCGCTTCATCAGTAAAACGTTTAATTTTTGGTACAAGCCCGCTGGTGGAGACGACAATATGTCGTTTTGCTAAATTGGGACCGAGATCGTCGCATAATAAAGCAAAGGCCTTCATTAAATTTTCATAATTATGAAACGGTTCCCCCATACCCATGCAAACAACATTGCTAATGGATTGGCCGGTTATCTCTTGCACGGTTAAGAATTGATCAACAATTTCGCCCGCAGTTAATTGCCGTTTAAGACCCATGGTGCCTGTTGCGCAAAATTTGCAATCAATGGCACAGCCTACCTGGGTTGAAATACAGAGGGTTGTACGTTGGTCATCAATCATAAGCACCGATTCGATTTTCTGGCTGTCCTGCAGTCTAAAAAGAAATTTCGTGGATTCGTCCTTAGTGGATTTCTGTGAGGTTACAACTTGCAATTTACATATTTGAGCTTTTTGGTTTAATCGCAGTCGCAGGTCTTTTGAGAGGTTGGTCATCTCTTCAAAACTATTTACTCCTGCGCCGTAAATCCATTTGAAGATTTGTTGGGCGCGAAAACTTTTTTCACCAAAAGATTGTACAAAAGTTTGAAGCTCGTCTAAAGTCTGACCTTTTAAGTCTGTCTTATTCATATCCAGAATATTCTTGTAATTAATTTAAACAATAATTTAATTAAACCAGCTAACATCAGCAAGCAAAATTATTGACATTTGGTTGCGAATTAGTTATTTTGAAATTCAAAATATATGAATTATCAAATCAGAACTTAATTTTATAATAGAAATAATTTGATAATTGGAAAATATTTAAACTATCTATTAAACTGGAGGATGTATGTCAAAAATCGCCGGGGATGCTAAAGATTTAGATACTGTTAAACAGCTCAACGACGCCCACAAAAAGATCATCTCTGAAATAAGCAAGATAATTGTCGGGCAAAAAAAGGTGATTGAAGAACTCTTGATAGCTTTGCTGGCTCAGGGCCACTGTTTACTGATTGGGGTGCCGGGGTTAGCTAAAACGCTTCTGATTAGCACGCTTTCCAGAGTTTTGGATTTGAAATTCAACCGCATTCAATTTACGCCAGACCTGATGCCATCAGATATCACTGGCACCGAAATAATTGAAGAAGACACATCGACTGGTCATAAAGCTTTTAAATTCGTGAAAGGTCCGGTTTTCGCAAACATTGTCCTGGCTGACGAAATAAATCGAACTCCACCAAAGACACAGGCCGCCTTGTTACAGGCCATGCAGGAACATGAAGTCACGGCCGCCGGCACCACTTATAAACTGGAGGAGCCGTTTTTTGTGCTGGCAACCCAAAATCCGATTGAACAGGAGGGAACCTATCCTCTTCCCGAAGCTCAGTTAGATCGCTTTATGTTTAATCTCTGGGTGGATTACCCTTCACATGAAGAAGAAGCCCAGATTGTAAAATCCACCACCAGCGCTTATCACGCAGATTTGAAAATCATCTTAAAGGCAGAAGAGATTCTAAATTTGCAAAACTTAGTCCGGCGGGTACCTGTCGCAGATCATGTGATAGATTTCGCGGTAAATTTAGTAAGAAATACCCGCCCAAATTATGATGGATCCCCAGGTTATATCCGCGACTGGATTAATTGGGGCGCTGGACCGCGAGCTTCTCAATATCTTATTTTAGGAGCCAAAACCCGGGCAATTTTAAATGGACGACCTACTCCGGAAATTGAAGACGTGAAAGCTGTAGCCAAGCCGGTCCTGCGTCACCGTCTGGTAACAAATTTTAATGCCGAAGCTGAAAGTGTTGGCACGGTTGACATCGTTGAGCGGCTTTTGAAAAATGAGGTGAAATAGATGGCCGACTCTCGACACTTGGACTATCGTAAATATCTTCAACCAGAAGTAGTTTCTAAACTCTCCTCAATGGATTTAAGAGCCAGATTAGTGGTCGAAGGTTTTATCACCGGTCTCCACAAAAGTCCCTATCATGGATTTAGTGTCGAATTTGCCGAGCATCGCCAATATATGCCGGGAGATGAAATCAAGCATGTGGACTGGAAGGTCTACGGTAAAACAGATCGCTTTTATGTCAAGCAATTTGAAGAAGAAACGAATTTAAAATCGTATCTTCTTGTGGATGCCTCTGCCTCCATGGGCTATTCTTCCAATGGTCTTAATAAATTACAGTATGCAACTTATTTAGCAGGCGCCCTGACTTATTTGATGATTCGCCAACGAGATGCGGTAGGATTACTTACATTTGATGAAACAATCCGACGCTACCTTCCTCCCCGTTCGGTATCTACTTATCTGCATCAGATTCTGTTGGAATTGGACGGTACAAAAAGCAGCTCGAAAACAAACATCTCGTCTGCTTTGCATCAGATGGCTGAGCGTATCAAGCGACGTGGTTTAATCATATTGTTTTCTGACTTATTTGACGATCCGGACACTGTGATCTCTGGATTAAAACATTTTCGTCACAGAAAGCATGAAGTGATAGTTTTTCATATAATTGATCCTCTGGAATTGACTTTTGAATTTAAACAAGACGCCGTGTTTAAGGATATGGAAACCGGCGAAGAAATCAGCACTCAACCTTGGCACATTCGAAAAGAATATCAAACACAAGTTTCTGAGTTTATAAATAAATACAAAAAGGTTTGCCGCGAAAATCAGATTGATTACGTGACATTAAACACCAAAGATAATTATGATCGGGCGCTGATTGAATATCTTTTGAAAAGAAAACGAATTGGGGGGTAATAAAAATGCCTCCAGTGAATATTAAACTGGAGGCAATGAAGGGGGAGGAGAAGAAAAGAAATCTTTCAAAAACGATCAGGACTACAGCGCAAAACTTTTATACTCATCATACAATTTCAAAACATAAGGGATATAATTACTGGTCTCGGCCCAGAGAATTCCTTTGGCTTTATTATTTTCTAACCACATTTCGGCTCTTTTTGCACCGCCGTTGTAGGCTGCCAGGCCGCCTTCTAAATCATAAGATTCAATCAGGGCGGAGAGGTAGCGCGAGCCTAATTTGATATTGTATATTGGATTGAATAATATCTCTTCAGCATTTGTCCAGGTGATGTCTTCATATTTTGTCAACCACTCACCCGTGCTGGGCATGATTTGCATTAAACCCATTGCTCCGGCATTCGATACTACTGTGGGTTCCCATGAGCGAGCGCTTTCATGCGTAATGGTTGCACAAATCAAATCAACATCAAGATTGGGATATTTTAAACTCATTATAATGATTTCATCAACAATTTCCTGCTTCAGGCTTAGAGGCATTTCTGGATTAAACCTGGTAATTATCTGAACAGCTTTCTGCCTGGTGAACTGACGAACACTGTCAACCTGTATAACCTCTCGAATAGTTTGAATTGATTTTTTAAATTCAGCTATTTCCATTTGTTCAGAATTTGAGTTATCCGTTAAAAAGTAAATCGATAGCAGTCCAACTACCACCACAGTTATCAGCACTTTCATATTTCCCTCATAAAATTATTTAATAATATATATTTCATGTTCTCTTATAATAGACAATAAAGTTACATAGATTCTCTCAATTTTTTTCATTAAATGTTTCAACATTCAAGAAAGCTTTTGCGTGAGTTGAAAATGAGGCGCGAGAAGATAGTGCAAGGAGAGACCTGCATTTACAGACACATATTTAAATTTATAATATTTTGATGATTCAAATGTTTTGTTATTCATGGGTAATTTCTGCATTCTTATTTAATTTATTTGCACTTGATTATTTGATAATTCTTAATCGATTCATTTGGCATTTTATTCCTACAATAAATGTACCAAAAAATACGCCAATAATTAGTAAATTATATAACAAATTTATATTTAATAATTTATGATCTATTTTTAATCGGGAAAATAATTCTTTACTATAATAATCTAATGTAATGTTTGTTTATTTTATGTACATTGTGTCCTATATAGTACAATGATGTTCATTAAAGAATGTAGAACAATATTGTGGTTAGATAAAGGCATTCGTTATAATAATTGAATTGTATGCGTGAGAGAATGAGTGGTTATTAATCTTGCAAGTGCAAAATAAGGTGGATTGATTGATGATCGAGTAATTACGGCATGGGATGTATATTTAATTCAAAATCCTGGACAGCTTCTTCTACTGTGGTAAAGGATTTCAGAAACCAAAAAAATTCGAGCAATTTATATACTTCAAATACATTTGTATGCATCTTTGCTAATTTTAAATCGCCTTCATTATTGCGTAAATCTTTAATTTTATTAAGAAATATGCTCCATCCCATACTTCCAATGTATTCTACTTCATCTAAATCAATGATGATTTTGAAGCATTTTGACTTAATAATAGAATCAAGAGTCCGTTCCAGCGCATTAGCAGTCACTACATCAAGAAAACCACTGATCTTAATAATGATAATTTTTTCACTCAAGGCAATTTCTCGCGTATTAACCTGCATGCCGTTGCCGACCCTTTTATTATTGACCCGCTAATTCAATTTACTGACAATGCGGGCAAAATGCGGGTATTGATGGGATAGTGAATATTAAATTTGGTTAATTTTACATAATCCGAAGTATTCAACTTGATTTTTTGAAATACAATATTTACTTTTAATTTCATAATTTATTGGAGAAGACACCTTGAAATTTTATGACAGTTTGATTGTTGGCGGAGGGCCAGCTGGACTCTCAGCAGCGATACATCTTGGGTGGCATGCTCGAAATGTATTAGTGATTGACCGAAAAACAGGGCCTTTGTTTTTCACACTAGAAAAATTGTATAATGTCCCGGGAATGCCGGCTATTCGAGGTGTTGACCTGCAAAAACAACTAAAGAATCAAGCTGAGGATTTGGGAGCAGTTGTTTTAAAAGCAAATGTTGTTTCAGCTAAAAGGGAAGCTGGTAATTTTGTTTTACAAAGTGTTGAGGGTGAAGAATGGCACGGAAAAACAATTTTACTTGCTACAGGAGTCGCTCGATATCATCCAACTGTTGATGGTGACTTCACGCCTTGTTTTGCTTATGCGGGAAAGGGCAATATGTTTTATTGTCCTGATTGTGAAGCGCCGGAAATCAAAGGCAAAGACACTATCATTATTGGGGCAGGTCCAGCGGACTGGGCAGCTGGCATGGCTATTGGTCTCAGTCGGTATTCAAATGAACTAAGAGTACTATTGACAGAAGATACAGAAATGTCCACAAATCGAGTGGAGCAATTGAGATCAAAGGATATTGAAGTACTAAATGGAAAAATAAAAAAACTTATCGGCAAAAAAGGAATACTTACTGGAATGATATTAGAAGATGGCACCGAACTATCAGCAGAATCATTTTTTGTGTCCAGCCCTGTACGTGGACGTACAGATATTGCACAACAACTTGGCGTTATAATGGCCTCTACGGGAAATCATGCCCAACCAAAATCTCAGCGTGGAGACACTAATATTCCTGGTGTGTGGATCGCGGGCGATTTACGTCCCATGACTCAACAGGTCTCTGTCGCAATGGGAACGGGTAATATAGCTGCAGTCATGATTGATCAATACCTGCGAAAAATAGACGTACTCTCTTAGCACAGTTTTTGCACGCCTAATTTATAAATTTCTTGTAATACTCTCATAATTGCTGTAAAAAAATAATTCATCAAATTAAGATCGGGGATATTTTATTTTGAGTGGATGTCTGAATTTTATTAACTAATTTATTTACAGTAATTTATCACAAGCGAACCGCTCTTTTTCACCAAAAGAGAAGTAGTTGTTAACATAGTTCTCAAAAATTGTAACAGACAATTTTAGTTTTAATGATATATGGAATTTTTACGTGATGGACAAAAATCGTACATATTTTAAACATCTGGGAGTAAATCGTTCATGAATAGATTCAATTATAGTTTAAAAAGTATTTGCGTGTGGATTATACTATTAAAAATTTGTGCGTTTTATATTCCAGCTACAGGTTCTACGCAAGAATTAATTGCATCGCGTGATAAACTAAATTCCGTTGACAAAATTCAAACAGGAATAAACAATGTACAAGAATTGGAAATCATTGCGGATTGGTTTTTTAAGGATCGAATGAAAAAATTACATATTCCTGGTGTAGTATTAGTCGTAGTGAAAAGTGATTCGATTTGTTATAAAAAAGGGTACGGATATGCAAATCTTGAAAAAAAGGTACCCATCAAACCAGAGGAAACACTATTTAGAATTGGGTCTATCACAAAATTGTTTACGACTACAGCAGTTATGCAGCTTGCAGAAAGAGGATTGCTTAAGCTTAACGATAATGTAAATGATCATCTAAAACTCTTCAAAATAAGGAACAATTATCCAAATCCAATTAAAATTGCTAATTTATTAACGCATTCTGCTGGATTTGATCATCAACAGATTGGAAAATATACTCGATATGGTTCAGAAATTCAACCGCTCGGTGAGTACCTGAGAGAGAAAATGCCAAGGCTTCTCTTTAATCCCGGCGAACTCATAAGTTATTCAAATTATGGCATTTCATTAGCAGGTTATTTAGTTGAAGAAATCAGCGAAGTGCCTTTCACTCACTATGTAAAGGAAAATATTTTCAATCCACTGGAAATGTATCAAAGCCGTTTCAATTATCCCCAGCAATTTGACCCTGATTGTGCAACTGGATATAGATTTACAAACGGTATTTTTAAACCTGTTCCCAAAGAAAATCTCAACCTCTCACCTTCTGGCGCTATTATGACTACAGCTGCTGATATGGCGAATTTTATAACAGCCCACCTGAATGACGGGAGTTTCCAGAAGGCACGGATTCTAAATGAGGCAACAATTAAGAAAATGCATAAACAGCAATTTACCAATCATTCGCAGATGCCAGGATGGTGCTACGGCTTTTACGAATCTTACGAGAACAATAGACGCGCTATTTTTCATAGTGGGAATACACGTGGTTTTTCAAGTTTACTCTATTTATTACCAGAACAAGAGTTGGGTATTTTCCTGTCGTATAATTCCAACAATCCGAAACTATACAACGAGTTTTTAGAGCTTTTTCTTGATCGTTTTTATCCATCTTTTGATAAATCCATTCAGAATTTAAATCCAACCTACTCTCAATCTCGATACAATAAATTTGTCGGGATTTATCAATTCAATCATTTCCCCAAATTTACAGTTGCAAAGTTATCAAATTTGTTTGACAATAGTTCTGAAGTCCGGGTAACCTCAAATGATGATGGCACCATAAAAATAAGTCTGCCTGAAAAAACAATGCAGATATTTGAAGTTCGACCTTTGTTATTTAAAATCATGCATGAAGAAGGATTTGTGGCTTTTAAAGAAAACGAAAATGGGAATATTTCCCACATGTTTGTCAATTTAGAAAAACCAATTACTCTCAAAAAATTATCATGGTGGGAAACATTCAGGTTCCAATATAATTTTTTAAAAGTTTTTTACCTGATTTTTATTAGTTCAATTGGTATATTTCTGATCTATTATTTTAAGACTAAAAAAACATTTCAATTTTCAACTTTGCTGGCAATTGCTGTTTGTACAATTAATTTAATGTTCCTTTTTGGCCTGGAAAATTTTTATAATTCAAGTGAATTTCGGTTAGGGATAAATTCTGGATTCAGTGTTTTACTTGGCCTGCCAATTATCTCCGTGTTTTTGTCAGTTGTGTTACCATTTTTTGCAATACTAACTTGGAAAAACAAGCAAGGCACTATATTAGAACGAGTGCACTATTCTTTGATTTCTATAGCTGCTTTAAGCTTTATTCCATTTTTAGATTTTTGGAATCTAATTGGTTTTAAATTCTAAATAACGTTTTTGCCCGTAATCCTGCTTATTGCTTATTAATTCTCACCAGTTTATATTAACAAAATAACGTTGGAAAAAATAATTAAAAAGCCTATATTGAATGAATTGTTGACTACTGTTTATTGATTTCGAAAAGAGTACATTCAATGCATGTAGCTACACAGTTACGTATTCTGCTCTGTAATGCTTTAATTTTATTTCACTTCGCTTTCTGTTTCTCTGATTTTGTCAAAGCTCAAAATATGAAACATGTTCCAGGTGAGGTTTTGGTTAAAATGAAACCTGCCAAAACATTACCTAACTCCTCGGTCAGGACAATCTCAAGTTCTGGCATTGCGTCATTGGATGAATTGAATAAAGCGCTCGGTGTAAAACAGGTTCAGTCTTTATTCAGAAAAGAGTCTTTAGTTTATTTCAAAAAACGCGGTATTGACCTGAGCAGTTTTGTGAAAATCAAGTTTTCACTTAAAAAAAACATTAATGAAATTATCTCCGCCTATCAAAAAAATACAAACGTAGAGTATGTCCAGCCAAATTATATTCACCAGATTCATATGGCGCCTGATGATTCTCTATTTAGTGAACAAATGGCGCTCCAGGTAATTCATGCGGAACAAGCCTGGGATGTTCAGTTAGCCTCAGCAGAAATCATAGTCAGCGTAATTGATACAGGCATAGATTACAACCATGAAGATTTACGGGAAGCGCTTTGGCTCAATTCAGGCGAGGATTTAGATAGTAACGGTCGGGTCGACTCTACAGATTTCAACGGTTTTGATGATGATGGAAACGGTTATGTCGATGATATCCGCGGCTGGGATTTTACTGACGCCCCGAGTTACCCTGACGGCGGCGATTTCCAAAACCCTGACAACAATCCTTTCGACGAAAACGGACACGGGACTTTGGTAGCAGGAATAATTGGCGCTACTGGCAACAACCGGATTGGTATCGCGGGATTGGCTTTTGGATGCCAGATAATGAATTTGCGGGCCGGCACCAGCCTGGGATTTCTCGAGGAGGATGATGTGGCTGCGGCTGTGGTCTATGCAGTGGAGAACGGCGCTCGGATAATTAATATGAGTTTCGGGGATGAAGCGGCCTCACCGCTGCTGCAGGATGTTATGCAGTACGCTTACAGCCAGAATTGCATTTTAGTGGCTTCGTCTGGAAATTCAAACACGGATAGAATTCATTTTCCATCAGGATTTGCTGAAACCATATCTGTTGGCGCAACCAATGAAAACGACATTTTAGCGGGTTTTTCCAACTATGGCTCATCTTTAGATGTAGTGGCGCCTGGAGTGAATATACTCACGACTAAGCTCGGGAATAAATACGCTGATTTCAGCGGTACTTCTGCTTCTGCGCCTTTTGTTTCTGCCCTGGCAGCTTTAATTCTTTCTAAAACACCAGAATTATCTAATGAATCAGTGAAAGGATTGCTGTCTTCAACAACAGATGATTTGGGCGAATCTGGCTGGGATCATTTCTATGCGTCAGGGAGAATTAATGCGGATAAGGCCATAAATTCACCATTCTTTTCCATTGCCCGCATTCTTGAGCCTGCAGTGGATGAAGGCTTTGCCGCTGGGCCAGTGTTAATCCGTGGCACTGCAGCCGGCGCTTTGCTGGAAGAATATATTCTTGAGCTTGGAGCGGGTGAAAGTCCGACTGAGTGGATGGAAATATTGCGACAAAAAAACAGACAGACCATCGATGAACATTTTATGGAAATGGCTATCAGTACACTCTCAGACACCCTTTACACCCTCCGCTTAATTGTGCAAAATAAAGACGGCACGTCGGTTGAAGACAAAGTCCGCTTTTTTATTGACCGAACGCCTCCTGAAATTTCAAATGTTCTGCGGATGCCTATGCTCGATGGTGCTCAGCATGGTTTTTTGCTGGAATTTGAAACAGATGACCTTTGCGACGCAGCTATCCATTTTCGAGCAAAGGCTTCATCGGCAGAATTTCGTGAAAAACAATTGCGTTTTAGAACCCGAATCCATCGTGTGAATTTTACTCAGGATATTTTCAGCGGTCAAATGGAATTTTTCATTAAAGCGGTAAATGGCTCAGGCCTGTCTTCAATAAACAACAACGACGATCTGTTCTTTGAAGCAGATTTGAGTGCGCCGCCAATTGGCAGTAGCGCTTTTGCAGAATTGAATATTACTTTTCCCCCGGGATTGCTTCTCGCGAAAACGTCTGATTTTGATGGGGATGGATTTAAAGAGGTCATACTAAACCAGTACAATGACAATTTTAATTTTGGGGCTTTAAAAGTTTTGGAATTCCACCAGAATCAGTTCGAAGAAGTCTTTTCAAGTCAGGCTGTTTTCATCCCAAGAGATTGGGGCGATTCAGACAGTGATGGTTTATTGGAAATTTTAGCAGGCGTCGGTTCAAAGAGTTATATTTTCGAAGCGCCAGCGCCAAATGAATTTCCGAGTAGCCTGGTCTGGGCTGACAGCAGCGATGCTTGGGCCAGCCGCTTTACAGACCTGGATCAGGATGGGCAGGGCGAAATCATAGTCCGGCTTGACAGGCTTTTCACTATCTGGGAAACAATTGGTGACAATGATTATGCCTTAGTCGATTCTTTTCCCAATCCAACGGTGGGTTCAAATAGCGTTGGGGTACCGCATTCTGAGGTAGCAGACTTTGATGATGATGGGCTATTGGAGATTCTCTTTGGCGATTATGACGGCGATGTTTACGTTTACGAAAATCGAGGAGATAATGATTATGAATTTACCTGGTCAGAGCGGCTGCCATTAATTGATGCGATTGATTATTTGTCTGTGGGAGATTATGATGGTGATGGCGTGTCGGAGTTTGTAGCTGGCTGCCATTCCGATCCCGGTCTAAACACTGAAAGCACATTTGACAGCCGGCATTGGCTTTTTCGTGTTTATAAAAAGACTGCGGACAATTCCTTTGCGATGGTCTGGGAACAGGCGTTCTTTGGTTTTCAATCTCCAGCGGATTTTGACGCCGGGGTATCTTCAGGGGATGTGGATAATGATGGGCGACCAGAAATACTGATAAATATCTTTCCTGATTTTTATGTTATTGATTTTGATCCGATGTTTTCAGAATATCAGGCTGTCTGGCACAACACTCCAAATCGCAGCAATCAGACGGTAGTAGAAGATTTTGATAACAACGGACTGAACGAACTGTATTTTAATACTGGCGACAAAGTGGTTGGCTATCGGGTTTTATCAAACTTCACCGGACCGCCGACTCCAGTCGCTTTCAAAGCCAGACCATTGGATTTCAATCTGGTTGAACTTTCCTGGCAATATTCCAGGCCAGTTGATGGCTTTCAAGTATACCGGGGTACTAATAATCAAGATTTAATCCGTTTAGATTATTTGCAGAATCCCCTGTTTTTAGATTCAACTGTGACAGCAGATATTGAGTACTGGTACGGAGTCACAGCGATTGACTCAATGTTGTTGCCAGTAGAAAGTCTGTTGACTCCGTTAGTCAGGGTTACACCCGGAGCTAAACCATTTCTTGAAAGCGCCATTTACGTACATCCAAATCAAGTGCAATTGAGTTTCAGTGAGCAGATGAATCATTCAGTGACGAATCAAACCAATTTTGAAATTGAAAACGTGGGTACTCCAACATCATCAATCCTGAGTCGCTCGGGAAAAGAAGTTATTATTACCAGCCCATTAAACCTGATACCAGGCAGTTATAAAGTTGCGGCCAATGATGTCTCTGACGTGGACGGCACTCCCATCGACACAATGAGAAACGCGGCCACATTTCAAGTTGCCACCCCGCAAAAAGCGCCGTATCTGGTAAGCGCCACTCTTGAAGGTAAAAATCAGCTACGATTGGAATTTAGCCAATCCATGGCAGCAGCCTCGGCGGCACAAATAGAGAATTACAGGATTGAGCCAAATATCAGAGTAGCCGAGGCAAGGTTAAGTACCGAAGATTCTAAAATGGTCATCTTGAAGATTGATTCAAGCTCTCCAATTGGTCCTTACGGCGTGGAATATTTTGTAACGGTTAGCAATATTGCAAGCCAGGCAGGCTTGGCCATAAGATTCGGTCAGGGAGACACGGCGGCTCTCGTTTTCAGCAGCTCCGACCTTTCCAACGTTTTCGCTTATCCCAATCCCTATCGCAGAGATTCATCTCAAGAGTACGTTACCATCGCGGGACTTACCCGGGAAGCCACAGTAAGAATCCTCGACGTTTCCGGCCGGCTGATTCGAACCCTGCAGGAAACCGATGGCAACGGCGGTATTCAGTGGGACTTAAAGGACGAGTCCGAGAATTTCGTACCCTCCGGGATTTATATTTTTTATGTGGTGGGAGAAGGGGATAAAGCAACAGGAAAGCTAGCTGTGGTAAACTAGTGTCATACGCTTTATTAAAGTACTTGTTATTCAGATATTGAAAGTTTATATTATCACCATATAATATAAATCAAAACTAAATGCAGATGAACTGGAGCCGGTTTACTCCAATTGAATTTGAATATGACGAAGAAAAATACAAGCTTTCTGATCATGGAGTAACATTTGAAGAAGCGATTCAATGCTTTTTTAATGATTTTACGGTAATGAGAAATAAACGTTTTAAAGATCGGTGGCAATTAATTGGAAATACTGACGGAGGTAGGAAGCTAAAATTAATTATTCAACATAAGACAAATAGAGTTGTTAGAATAATAACAGGGTGGCCAATATGAGTAAATATGCAAAAAAATTAAAAGATACAGAAATAGATGAGATTGTAATTAAAGATGCTGATGATCTTTCGAAATGGGAAAAACCTATTAAAGTCAAAGCCCCTCAAGCAATTGCACTTCGTTTATCTCCGGAATTAATTCAAAAAATACAAAATTTTGCAAAAATACATAATAAAAATAACTATCAGAACTGGTTAGAGAAAATAATCATAGAACGAATCAAGTTAGAGGAAGATTTACTTGAATCTATTAAATCGGATATGACATGAAGTTTACACTATAAGTTTAAAATACTCCCATTATTGCACTATTCCTTTGTTGCAGCTTTTGAAACATCTCCAGTAATAAAATCTGAAAGCACTTATCGGTTTGAACGGAAGCCTTGTTAGATAATTGCACGAAATTCCAATTATTGATTTTAACGAAATTTTAATCTACCTCAATCCACACCACGGTAAACCTGAACAAGATTTCTTCATTATCAGAATTACACGAGAAACCACATTTAAATCATCGGCATTTCCGATCCACTGATTCGAAACCTGCAGGAAACCGATGGCAACGTGGGCGTTCAATGGGACTTGAAGGGCGTATTCGAAAAATTCGTACCTTCCGGGATTTATATTTTTTCACTACTGTCCCGACGTTCACTGAGCTGGCAGTAGTTAATTTATTAAAACGAAAGAAGTTGTGATATGCAATATGATTTTTCGATTTGAAATTAAAATTGATTAATCTAAAATGTTATTATTTGACTTATGCTATCAAATATTCAACGTCGGGACAGTAGGGATATTTTTTATGTAGTAGGAAACGGAAATACAGCCACCGGAAAATTCGCAGTAATTCGCTGAGGTCAAGGCGCTTTTTATTGTTTTTTCAATTCAAGATAAATCACATATCCAATATCGTCAGGATATATTTTTGTAACATAGTTTGATAGTGGAGAAGCAATTTTCTCGAAATCTTCTTTTGTTCTGTAAAGAAGTTCCCAGTCCATAAATGCTTCCATATAGCCACATTCTTTAATGCCCGTTAAAAAGTTAGCTATGAGTAGACGACCTCCATCTTTCAACATTTTGAACAAAGTTTTTGTGAGCAAACGTGCCGCACCATCACTTAAATAATCAAATAATCCTGCTGCATAAATAAAATCAAACTTACCAATCTTCAGTTTGTTTCTTATTAGATCTTTAATGTTACCCTGCACACACTCGATATTCTCGCCATTTTTATTCGTTTCTATTGCGTTCAGACTACTGACATCTTGATCAAATGCAACAATTCTTTTAATTTGATGAGTTTGAACCGCCACGGAATCCTGAGCTTCACGAAGGTGGCCACATGCAACAGATAGTATTTCAGGATGTGGAGTGCTCTGGGCAGTTTCATTTATTAACCGAGTGATTAATTCACGTCGCCAACGAACGGATTCTGCCGATTGACTGGAAAGATTGTAATTACAAACAGCCTGTCCAATTGCAGTTGCTTGTTTGATATTTTGATTTATAGTTGGCTCACGATATAGAAAATCAATTAAGACTGCATCGCCAGCATAACCTCGTGGCTTGGAAAATGAACGAAATGTTAGAGGGTCTTGATGCAGTGATTTGCGGATTGGATGCGTCAGGCACATATTTTTGCAGAAAAATTTCCAATCGTTTTTTCCCCATTCATTTCTTTTTATACGAAGACCGTACATTAACAAATCCATGCCATGGTTTATTTGCTTAGGATGCTTGAATCTTTCAAATGCTTCATCAAGAATTTTTAATCCTGATTTATATTCAGATAACGTCTTGTTTATCATAAGTCCTTCTCTCCTTTCTTTAGAACGCCAGGCATTGCGAGGTACTTTTGGTTGAAGCGCTATCATACCTATCTAATTGGGGAATTGCTCCGCTGAGAACCGCCTCAAATGACAATAGGAATTATATTTTCAGACAATCACTATGTATATAGTCATCTTAAAGCGAGAATTTCTCTCAATAATAATATAGACCAGACATTGAAATCCAATTATTCTTTAGCAGTCCAGTTTTCTTTTTGATTCGTCTGCCCAATCCGTGCCAAAATAATTTAGAAATATATGATGGCGCCAATGCTTGAATTCAACTTGAAGTCACAAAATCTCTCCGGAATTCAATCTTGCGCAAGATATAATTTTTTGCCTTGCTTTTTTTTAAATATAGAAATATATTGAAATTCAAATGATTTGATTTCCTGACGATAATTTAGTGATGACTTATGGTTCTTTTGGAACTTCACAAAATCTGTGATGTAAAAAAGTCTAATTGGCCATGATTATATTAATGGAGTAGTATAAATGAATTTACAGGTTTGCACAGCTTTTTTAAATTTTCTGCCACAACCAATTCCCTCTCAAAATACCCTGGATTTGATACTAAACGCTGGTATCGTGGCCAAGATTGTACTGGCTATTCTTCTGCTTTTCTCAGTTATATCCTGGACTATTATCATAGAAAAATTGCGGACATTACGACGCCTGCGTAAGGAATCGGAATATTTCTTACGGTATTTTCAAATGCACAAGGGGATAAAAGAAATTTTCCAGGCATGCAGGCAATATCCGCGTAATCCTTTTGCCGCAGTGTTTAAAGAAGCCTACTGGTTGTTCACGAATAAAGAAAGCTCATATTCATCTTCTTCAGAGACCGGCAACATCGAATTGTTGAAGGGACAAAAAGGAAATTATAATCATAATTCTGAGGACATTGTCCGCCTTTTTGACTCAGTCGCCAGTCGTGAAGTTCTGCTGTTGGAGAAACGTTTAGTCTTCTTAGCCACTACCGGCAGCGTGAGCCCTTTCTTTGGTTTATTCGGAACGGTCTGGGGCGTTATGAGCGCATTTTTAGCCATTGGTTTCACCGGGTCAGCGGATTTAAGCGTCGTGGCGCCTGGCATAGCTGAAGCGCTGATTACTACGGTAGCAGGCTTGGGTGCAGCAATTCCTGCGGTTATTGCTTATAATTATTTTATTAATAAACTCAAAAGACTTAGCTCAGAATTAGAAATATTTTATGCAAACCTTTTTGAAACGTTTGTAAGAAAGGAAGTCCATGAAGTCCGGTAGATATACAAATCTCTCAGAAATCAACGTCACATCCCTGGTGGACGTGACCCTGGTTTTGCTTATAGTTTTTATGATTACCGCGCCTCTTCTACGTTCAGGCATGCAGGTTGATTTACCGCAAGCTGCCGCAAAAGAAATCGATCCTGGCCAGGCAATTGTATTAACCGTTACAAAAAGCGGCAATCTGTTCTGGGACAAAGAAAAAATTAATTTACAGATATTACGTGAGCGACTTGAAAATCGCAAGGCTTCCAGCCGGCTAAAACCTATTTTGCTACAGGGAGATAAAGAAGTATTTTACGGCAAGGTCATTGAAGTTATGGACATTCTAAAAGAATTAGCGATAGACAAGCTGGGACTGGTCTTGAAACCGAGGCGACGGTGAATGGTTTAATAGAAAACAGGGTACGGTAATCCAATTAACTCCGAAAAATGTCATTCTGAGGGAGCGGAGCGACTGAAGAATCTATGACCGATATCTTTTATTCTCTCTCTCATGCTTAATGGTATGAGATTTTTCGCTTCTTCCAGTCGCTCAGTATGACAATATTAGAAGATTGCTGAGCAAAATGGATAACCGTGGAAATAGGGAAATAAGTGCTTGCAAATAAGGAACTGGTGTTATAATTTAAGATGAAACTCAACGTGGTTTTCTCGTCCTTTCTGCACATAATTTTAGTGGTCATACTTTTTATGTCGCGGACAGGTAGTCGGAGATTTGAAGGCTATCCAACAGTCATACCTGTTGAGTTGGTACAACTTAAGCCGGTTGCATTTAAAGCGCCTGAAATTAAACATATTCAACCGCGCACTCAAACGTTTAAACCAGAGCTTAAAAAAGTGGAAGGCATTACTTTAGAAAAGAAGAAACCAACTAAGGAAGAGCCTGTAGAAGAACCAGTCAAAACAGAACCGAAAATTAAATCTGAGGAGGAAATTAAGGAAGAGCAATCGGTTACGGGTGATGAAGGCGTTCGGTTAGACGTCAAGGAATTTCCATTTACTTATTACCTGTCGCTTTTACGAGCCCGTATTCAGACAAATTGGGAGCCCCCGGTTCAATCATCAAGAGCTGCTATTTCCAATAAAGCTATTATATATTTCAAAATCCAGAGAAGCGGAAGAATAACAAACATGGCTATCGAAAATGGCTCCGGTGATTACTTGTTCGATCAGGCTGCGCTTCGGGCGGTCACCCTGGCTAATCCACTGCCACCTTTGCCTTATGATTTTCCTGAAAAATCGTTAGGAGTACATTTTGAGTTTGAACAGGGAAATTGATGTTTAAATTAATATCAACAATAAAGCGACTGTCCCAAAAGTCCCTAAATGTACCTGTCTTCATGCTGAGCGGAGTCGAAGCATGGCTGTTTTTAAGTAACTTACGACACCATTCGACTCCGCAAGTGGTGAAGAAAGGCGACTTTTTGGACTGCCGTAAATGACAAATAACCAAATGACAAATAAACTCCAAAAAACAAAAATCAATTTTCAACTCTTGTTGCTTTCGTGGTCTTCTTATAAGAAGGTTTGGATTTTTGGAAATTAGAATTTGTCATTTGAGATTTAATTTTTCTTTACAATAAATGCCAGGAATGAAAAGTAATTCTATAAATTATTGATGCTGACATGAAAAAATACTACACCTTTGTAATCTTATTTTTGACATTAGTCAATTCAAACATATATTCTCAAACAGATGTTTATTTAAAAGTATATCAGAAAACATTTCAGCGCATGGAGATCGATTTGTATCCCTTTGTTGGGGAATCTCCCAAAAGGAATTCTGAAACAATTGCAAAACTCATAACTGATGTGTTAAGTAATGATTTGTGGATGTCTGGCTATTTTGTAGTAAATATAAAAACCGGCGATCCACAATCAATTGCCAGCACGTCTACTAACATCAACGATGATAATTCTAATGCGCTTGCAATAGTATCAGGTGATTTCCGTACCCAGGGTAATAAAATTAGTATTCAACCTCATGTCATGGATAAAGCCTCCGGCCGGACCATAATCAAAAATACCTATGACGACCTTGTCGGAAATGACAGATTTATAATTCACAACATTTCTGATGACATTGTTTACAGCTTAACTGGTGAAAGTGGCATCGCAAGGTCAAAGATTGCTTTTGTTACTCAAAAAAGAGATGGCACCAAAGAAATTTCGTTGATGGATTATGACGGATACAATGAACAAGAATTGACTTCGGATAAAAGCCTGAACCTTTCGCCGGCCTGGTCTCCGGACGGTCGTAAAATCTGCTACACCTCTTATAAAAATCTGAACCAGAATCTAATCGAGATAAATCTCCAATCCAACGTCCAAAAAATTATCTCAAATCTTAAAGGATTGAATTCGGCCCCGGCCTGGTCTCCTGATGGCAAGAAAATAGCGTTAACTCTTTCAATTGATGAAAATGCAGAGATTTACATTTTAGAAATTAAAAAAAATGAGCTCAGGAGATTGACCTACAATCGAGCTATTGATTCTTCTCCGGCCTGGTCTGCATCTAATCGCGAAGTCGCTTTCACATCTGATCGAGCCGGTTCTCCTCAAATTTACATAATGGATTTTGATGGCATGAATGTGAGGCGTTTAACTTTTGAAGGAAGTTACAACGATTCGCCAACCTGGTCGTCAAAAGGCGATAAAATAGCTTTTGTATCAAGAACAGATAGCGGTTTTGATATTTATACTATTGATGTTAACGGTGAGAATTTAATGCGGTTGACCGACAGTAGTGGCAGCAATGAAGATCCCTCGTGGTCACCCAACGGATTCGCCTTAACATTTAGTTCTACCCGAAATGGTAAAAAAGAAATCTTTTCCATGTTCTGGGATGGATCTGATCAGAAAAGAATTAATTCTGGTGGGATTTATTATTTACCCGCCTGGTCGCCACGTTTACGTTAAACTTTAAAGTAGTTAATTCAAATTAATGAAAGGAGTCTTAAGATGCAAAATAAACTGGCAATAGTATTATCATTTGTTGTTATAACTCTAATGGTATTTTTGACTGGATGTGGGGGTAGTAAAGAAACGGTAAAATATGAACCGGACCCGTTCCCGGAACCCGAACCAGAAATCGTCGAGGAGGCGCCAGTAACAGCCATTGAAACACCAGAACCCGTGATAGAAGATATCGCGATAAGGGAACCACTTATTTTAATCACAATTAATTTTGATTTTGATAAAGCGAATTTAACCGAGGAAGCTAAAGCCATTCTGGCTGAAAATGCTCGAAGACTGTTGGAGAATCCGGAAGTCAGGGTTAGAATCGAAGGTCATTGTGATGAGAACGGTACCGTGGAATACAACCTTGCATTAGGACAACGACGCGCTATTGTAACACGAAATTATCTAATCAACTTTGGACTGAATCCTGATAATTTCACGATCATTAGTTATGGCAAAGAAAGACCAGTAGATTCACGACATACAGCCGAGGCCTGGTCAAAAAACCGAAGGGCGGATTTTATCAAAATGAATGACTAATTCAATAATTTCATTGAAGGCGTCTTAACCTGATAACTTTGAATTCAAATTAATAAGATTTAGTACGACGCCTGATGCCTGGTTCTGAATACTGGCTGGCCCGGGCATCAAGCGTCGACCATTGTTCACTAATGTCGATAAGTAGCCAATTTCTCAGGCAGAAAAATAAACGTACCCCTTAAATAAATAATTGGACTTCAGTTTTACTAAACTTTCGAAGTTTAGTAAAACATCGTATACCTTCAATTTTTGAGCGGGTACAAACAAAATTTAATTTTAAATACCATAAAACAGGAGGGAACATAAAAAGTGAATAAATATTTGAATTTTCTCTGGCTGATATTGCTCATTTTAACCATTGGGTGTGCTTCACAAAAACGTTTTGTCACTTATCAAACTGAGTTGGATAGTTTGCGAAGAGAATTAAAATTTCTCAAAGATCAAAATTCGCAATTACGCAGAGAATTAGATGAATTGAAAAAACCAGTATCTAATCAAGAACTTGTAATTCGTCAAAACAAAGCTGATTTAGCAGCACAGGTAGAAGAAATCAGTCAACAGTTGGAAGAAGTACAAAATCAATTACAGGATACCAATGACAGGGTTACAGCTCTGCTTCAAAGCTCGCGTACATTTACAAGCAATGTTCCGGCCACAGGTGATACGCTCTCAGCAGCAGACACGCTCATTACAAATCCATCTGCTTCCACGCAACCATATTCAGTAGACCATTCAAGAGAACTTTACAATACCGCTCACCGCGATGTGCTGCGAGGTAATTTCCAACTGGCTCTGGAAGGATTTCGGCAATTTATGCAGCAATTTCCGAATTCTGATTTAGCTGATAATGCTCAATACTGGATTGGCGAAGTTTATTATGCTCAAGGTCGACATTCGAACGCAATTGAAGAATTTGAAAAAGTAATTAAGTGGTACAGAAATGGCGATAAAGTTCCTGCTGCCCTTCTTAAGATTGGCTACTCATACATCAGCATCGATGAGACTGAACAGGGTAAATTATACCTTGAGGAAGTCATCACAGAATATCCAGACACTCAGGAAGCCAATTTGGCTAAAGGACGACTGACGTCGTTGAAATAATATTTGACTTAAAATTAATAATTCCTTAAATTACGTTGAAGTTGTAAAGTAAAAGCGCAGCCTTGCGAATTGTAAAAATACGGTCCTACATGTCATGCCCGAATGTTTTTAACAGGCATCCAAAAATTCCACTGGATTCCCGATAAAAAGATTGCGGGAATGACAGCATAGCGGCGAATTAAATGGTTTTCAGTAAGTTGGTATAAAGAATACAACTGAGTTAAAAGAAGATTAATGGAGTACTGGAGTGAAAATGAATAAATATAAATTGATTGGCATGTGTTCTCTTATTATAATTGCGGTTATCTTTGCGACAAACGCATCCTCTGATGAATCAGACGAAGCAAAACAGCAGGCCCTGCAAAAAGACATCGAACATAGTCTAATCGCGCCCTGTTGCTGGAATATGACCGTTGATCAGCATGATTCCCCGGCTGCGGGTAAGGTGCGAGCTAAAATAGCGGAGATGTTAACAGATGGAAAATCCAAAGAGGAAATTCTGGCGTATTTCGTTGCTCAGCCGCAGTACGGCGAACGTATATTAGCCACGCCTTCCCAAAAAACTTTACTCGGAAAGTTAGCTTATTGGCTCATTCCCATTGCATTGGTTTTTGGTGTAATAGTAGTGGGCATGGTCATCAGTCGCTTGTCGCAATCCAAAACCCCACGGCAAACCACTCCTGCTAAAACGGCTGAAAAGGACCAAAGTGCACCCTCGAGCTGGGATGAAAAAGTTGAGAACGAATTGAATAATTTTGAATAATTGATGAGTAGACTTTCCCGCATGCACACCGCTGAACACATATTAACAGCGGTGATGCGAAAACATTACGCAACGCCCCGCAATCTTGAATTTCACTTAAACGAGAAAAAAACTAAGTGCGACTACCTGGTTCCAAATCCACTTACCCAGCAGGACATCGAACAGATTGAAAATTTAGTAAACCAGGAAATTGCGAAAAACCATTCAGTCACTCCACATACACTCAATCGCGGTGAGGCTGTAAATTACGATCTCTGGAAAGTGCCGGCAGATGCACAGGAAATTCGAATTGTCAAGATTGGCGATTTCGACGAACAGCCTTGCGAAGGAAACCACGTATCCAACACAGATGAGATAGGTAAATTTCGTATTAGCAGCTTTGAGTTGAGAGAGAACGGGCGGATTCGAATCAGGTTTAAATTAGAATAATACTTACCCACGTCACTGATTTAATCAATCGCCTTTTGCCGCTTAAACTCAAAGTTGAGTCAGTCGAAAAAGTATTATATTGTTATTACGCTCGCAATTATTTTAAACTTCAGGTTTTCAAGCTTTGTGTATTACAGGATAAATTTAGTGTTGCGCGACAGTTTTGTTATTAGTATATTGAAACCATGGATGGTCAGAGTAGGATACTTAATCGAGTAAAGGAAGCCGCCAAGAAAAAGATTCTGTTTTTACCCCATGCTGTCCGACAAATGTCACGACCAGATAGAATGATTACAGCACGTGAGGTTCGAAAGGTTGTTAACACAGGAGAAGTGATTAAAGACTATCCTGAGGATGCACGTGGCCACAGTTGCTTAATTCTTGGATTTTCAAACGAGGATAGACCGGTGCACGTAGTATGCTCTCCAAAAGAAAATTATTTAGCTATTATTACAGCATACATTCCCGACTCAAACGAGTGGCAACAAAATTATAGTACGAGGAAACAATAATGAATTGTATTCACTGCAAAGGTAAAATGGAAAGGAAATCAGCTCCTTTTCAAATTGACCGAACAGGTTACCATTTGACTCTTGATGAAATTCCAGCATGGAGCTGCACTCAATGTGGTGAGGTTTACTTTGAAGAGCCCGAGGTTGAAGCTATTCAGGAAGTTATTCAATCGTTGGATAAAAAGACGAAAAAACTCCAGGAAGCGGCTTGATTCATTTGAAGTCCTTATTTATTAGATCAATCCGTCCCAATCTCTGCGCCCATATCCTTATCAGAATATCGGTTTAAACAACAATATTCACCAATTTACCAGGCACGACAACCACCTTCCGTACTACTTTCCCCTCTAATCGTGCATCGATACGCTCAAGCGCACGTTTCTCCAGCTCTGCTTTGTCAGTAGAAATGTCGGTGGGTACCAACATCTGATCCCGCAGTTTACCATTAACTTGAATCACAATCGTCTTCTCATCACGAACGAGCGCATCGGCGTCGTATTCAGGCCAGGGTTGCTCCAGGATAGCGTTTTCATGACCGAGAACATGCCAGAGTTCTTCCGCAATAAATGGCGTAATTGGTGACACCAGAAGTATGAGCTTTTCTATGACCTGCTTCATTAGTCCGGCATTCAATTCCTGTTTGTTTTGTGCGCAAGCCGCAAGGTAATCGTTGATTTCATTGCTTAGTTCCATGACGGCTGCCACAGTAGTATTAAAGTGAAATTTCTTGAAATCATTTGTGATGAAATGAATTTTTTCATTGAGCACGTGCCAGAGATGTTTGTCTCGCTTGTTAAGACTATTTTGATCGATCTTTATTACCGGCGCATCTTTGATCACGTCTTGATATTCCTGCACTATATTCCACAGGCGTTTTAAAAAACGTGAGCCGCCGCGTACTCCATCGTCACTCCACTCGATCTCGCGCTCCGGCGGTCCCATGAAAAGTGTGTAAAGGCGTTCGGTGTCTGTGCCGAGCTCTGCAATGATTTCAGTCGGAGCGATAGCGTTTTTCTTTGACTTGCTCATTTTAGCAATTTCCTGAACGAGCGGTTGATTACAAGTTGGACACTTTTTGCTTTTCTCTGCATCATGAATTGGAATCCAGCCATGTTTCTTACAACGATACGCCATGTGGGTAATCATACCTTGCGTGAACAAGCGCTGGAACGGCTCATCAAAATTCACCAATCCCATATCCCGCATGGCTTTGGTAGTGAAGCGGGCATAAAGCAAATGCAGGATGGCATGCTCGATGCCGCCCACGTATTGGTCAACCGGCAGCCAGTCATTCACTAAATCTGAATCGAATATTTTTTCATCATCCTGTGAAGACAGGTAGCGCATGTAATACCATGCTGAGTCCACGAAAGTATCCATTGTGTCCGTGTCGCGTCGGGCTGCTCCATCGCATCTCGGACAATTTACTTCATAAAAACTCGGAATCTCGGCCAGTCCTTTTTTACCCAGGAACTCCACTTCCGGCAAAAGTACAGGCAGCTCGTTTTCTGGTACAGGCACAATGCCGCATTTGTCGCAGTGAATCATTGGAATCGGTGTGCCCCAATAACGCTGTCTCGAGATGAGCCAGTCGCGCAGCCGATAATTAATTTCTCCTTTGCCCTGCCCCTTTTGCTCTAAATATGCAATGAATTTGCTGATTGTTTCAGGACCGGCTGACAAACCGTTAAAGGCACCGGAGTTAATCATGACGCCCTCGCCTAAAAATGCCTCCTCCATGGTCGTTCCATCGATGGAACGACCTTTCGGTTTTATTACCGGAATGACTGGCAAATCAAACTGTCTGGCAAACTCAAAATCGCGTTGGTCGTGACCGGGAACGGCCATTATGGCGCCGGTGCCGTATCCCATGAGTACATAGTCGGCAATCCAGATCGGTATTTTTGTATTGGTAACAGGATTGACAGCATACGCGCCAATGAATTCTCCGGTCTTATCGCGATCAACCGTTTGTCTTTTGATGTCGCTTTCGGCAATAGCCATTTCAACATAAGCCCGCACGGCCTTTTGTCGGTTTGGCGTGGTGAGTTTCTCCACTAACGGGTGTTCAGGCGCCAGTACCATGAATGTTGCGCCAAAAATTGTATCCGGGCGAGTGGTAAATACTTCCAGATTTTCTGACTGACTATCAATTGGAAAACTTAATAATGCCCCTTCACTGCGGCCAATCCAGTTTTGCTGCATGATTTTCACCCGCTCCGGCCAGTGCTCTAAAGTATCCAGGTCATCAAGCAATTCCTGGGCGTATTGAGTGATTTTGAAAAACCATTGCGTTAAGTCTTTTTTCGTAACTTCCGAGTGGCAGCGCTCGCAGGCACCATTTTGGACCTGTTCGTTCGCCAGCACAGTATCGCAGTTTGGACACCAGTTCACCAGCGACGCCTTTCGATACGCTAAACCTCGCTTATAGAGCTCAATAAACAGCCATTGATTCCAGCGATAGTAACCGGGATCACAGGTAGCGAGCTCTCGCCGCCAGTCAAACACAACTCCCCATTGACGAAACTGCTTACGAAAGTTCTCAATATTTTTGTAGGTCCATTCTTTGGGATGAATGCCTTTGTCAATAGCAGCGTTTTCAGCCGGCAGACCAAAAGCATCATACCCCATGGGATTGAGTACGTTGCAGCCGTTCATAATTAAATAGCGGCAGTAGGCGTCGCCAATCAACCAATTGCGTCCGTGCCCCACATGCATCTCACCCGATGGATATGGGAACATGTTCAGGTAGTACATTTTATTTGAAGTATCGCTTAAATCAGGCTCAAAAAATTTCTTTTCCACCCAGAAGTCACGCCATTTTTCTTCGATTTTTCTGAAATCGTACGCTTCGTTCATGTGTCAAGTTTCTCCTTGTGCTGTAATGGGGGTAATGTTAACTTTTTGTTTCTTTCCTCTTAAGCTTAACCAGTACCTTACCGAAAATTAAATAGACACTCTTAAATTATATTAAACTGAATAAAACATAGCCACAAAAATAAAAAATTAAAACAGAATTTGCAAGGGAATAAATCAATGAAATTGATTCATGCAAAATTTATAAAACATGTAATGGCAGCGCTATTTATAATTATCCTTTTCAATACAGGCGTTGAAGCAAAATACCGAAATTTTGGCGCTGGCATAATTGCTGGCGAACCCTCGGGCCTGAGCATAAAAAACTGGCTCAGGAGCGGAAGAGCAATTGACATGGCTCTTGCCTGGTCTTTCAAAGGGAAAAGTAGATTCACTATTCATGCGGACTATTTGAAACATCGCTTCAGATTAATCAATGAGGAAGAAGGCAGTCTGCTGTTTTATTACGGTTTTGGCGGCAGGATAATGTTTGATGATAACGATGAAAGACTGGGCATGCGAATTCCAGTTGGACTAACCTGGCTCTTCGGAAAAGCGCCATTTGACATTTTTCTGGAGATTGTGCCCATTTTAGATGTGATCCCCGAATCCGATGTCAACCTGAACGCCGCCATCGGATTCAGGTATTATTTTAATTGATAATCGATGATTTAAACGTATTAGTCTTTTGGGTTTATTTCCCCAAAGCTTGCTTCGTTATTTTAGGTGTCATGCCCGAATGCCTTTATTGGGCATCCAGAAGTCAGTGATCGTATGCATTCCCGCTTAAAAATTTGCGGGATGACAGCAACGATTCCCCGTCAGATTGCGGTGCAGAGTACTCATTATTATCTAACGCAGAGTTCGCAATATATTATTTATTGCTTATTTGCAGATTTACCCCACTCTTCTGCTTATATTTAAATCTTTGTTTTTATTGCAAAATTTATTAAATTTATTCAAGAAAGAGTTTACAGAGAACAATCACCACCCACGCGATTGATTTAATCGAAAGAAACGCTGGGGCAATCGGGACGATTGCGTTACAAAAACCGAGTGTTTCCTAAAATTCTGTGCAGGATGAACGCCGTGTCATTCCATGAAAATCCGTGGTGAAACAAAATAAGAGGGAATCCATGCAATTTCAAAAACTCATTTTTAAAAACAAAAGCGGTGACAATCTCGCTGCTCGTCTCGATTTACCCATGGGTAAAAAACCGCAGGCTTTTGCCCTGTTCGCGCACTGTTTTACCTGCACTAAAAATCTAAAAGCCGCTGGCAATATCAGCCGCGCGCTCAATCGTGAAGGAGTTGCTGTGCTGAGATTTGATTTTACCGGCCTTGGTGAGAGTGACGGCGATTTTGCCGATACCAATTTTTCTTCAAATGTCGCCGATCTCATTGCTGCGGCCGATTTTCTCCAAAAAAATTATGAAGCGCCCAGGATTCTAATCGGGCATTCCCTGGGCGGAGCAGCCGTGCTTCAGGCTGCTGCCAGTATTCCTTCCTCAGTGGCGGTGGCCACCATTGCCGCGCCGGCTGAACCAACTCATATCATGCGTCATCTAGGCAGTACTCTGGAGATTATCTCAACAGAAGGCGAGGCTGAAATAAATGTAGCCGGACAATCGTTTAAAATTAAAAAGCAATTTCTTGACGACCTCGAGCAAACCAGAATGCAGGATACCATTCGTAATTTAAAACGAGCGCTTTTAATTTTTCATTCACCGATAGACAACACCGTCGGCATCGAAAATGCGGGGCAGATTTTTCTGGCGGCTAAGCACCCTAAAAGCTTTGTTTCGCTGGACCACGCTGATCATTTGCTTGCTGATGAAAAGGATTCAACCTATGTTGGTTCTGTCATAGCCGCCTGGGCGCGGAAGTACATCGCTGTTCCGCAAGAGGAGCGACTCAAAGTAGATTTAACCGACAATCGCATTGCGGTTCGTACCGGCAAGACCGGCTTCCAAACAGAAATCAATGCCAACGGTCACAGCCTGATAGCGGACGAGCCTGTTTCAGTTGGCGGCACCAATACCGGGCCTACTCCTTATGATTACCTGGTAGCGGCTTTGGGCGCCTGCACGTCCATGACCTTGCGCATGTACGCCGACCACAAAGGCTGGCCGCTTGATTCTGTTACAGTTAGACTCAAACACAAAAAGGTTTATGCCGATGATTGTGAGGAGTGTGATTCTAAAAACAGAAAACTCGATCAAATCGACAGGCAGATTGAACTTGAGGGTGAACTTGATTCCGAACAAAAACAGAGATTGCTCCAGATTGCCGATAGATGCCCTGTACATAAAACATTGCATTCTGATATTATTGTAAATTCGCGGTTAAAAGACTAATTTTTTTATTTGTTCTAAGGAAATAGTTTTTTAAATTACAGTATAATTGATTTTAAATGAGTTCTAAAATTATTATAATACCATGGAATTTAAAACAAGAACAGAATTAAATGGTCAGGTAATTGTGATAGAGATATCAGAATATCTGGATTACAGTATATCTGACGATTTACGGTTGCAATTAAAATCACTTGTTGAAGGTGGACAGTATAAATTTGTCTTTGATTTATCAAAAAACAAGTATATTGATTCAAGTGGATTGGGCGCACTGGTTTCACGTATCTCTGTTATACGTTCAAATGGTGGCGACATTCGTCTGGCATCTCCTTCAGAGACGGTTGTGAGTGTTCTTAATTTAACCCACCTGAATAAAATAATGAAATGTTTTCAAGATGTTACCAGTGCTATAGAAAGTTTTAAATAGTCTAAATATATGAACTCAATGAATCAGCAGACTGGCAATGACCATTCAATAGATCGATGCCAGTTCCACCACCTCCAGCCAGATTACGATAGACGAATCTATAAATTACCTGCAAAGTTCAAAAAAAGAATATTAAGCAAATTAATTGAACTCTATGGCGCAGATACTGCAGAAAGTTGTTTCACAGAATTGGAACGTATATTGAAGGTTTATTATGCGCATAAATCTGAGGCTATGATTGACTGTGAGAAGAATTTCAATCCAACAGAACGCTTCACAGAAAAAGACGCCATTTTAATCACTTACGGCGATCTTGTTCGCAGACCAGACCAGCCTCCTCTTGAAACATTAGCAGAATTATCTAAAAAATATTTAAAGGGGGCGTTTAATACCTTACACATTCTGCCTTTTTTCCCTTTCTCTTCAGATCGGGGATTTTCGATTTTAGATTTCGAGGAGGTGGATCCTAATTTAGGAGCATGGGAAGATATTTTAAATTTAAAAAAGGATTTTAATCTCATGTTCGACGGGGTATTTAACCACGTTTCTTCCAAAAGTCGCTGGTTCCAGGAGTATTTAAACAATAAGCCGTACTATAAAGATTTCTTCACTGAATTTTCTACTAAAGAAAAAATCTCCAAAGATCACTTAAGATTAATTGTCAGGCCGCGCACTTCTGATATCCTAACCCCATTTAGCACCTTGAATGGCAATCGTCTGGTATGGACGACATTTAGTCCTGATCAGATTGATCTTAATTATCACAATCCGAACGTGCTGATCAAGATGGTGGAAATACTTCTCACTTATGTCAGAAGAGGCGCCGACCTGATACGATTGGATGCGGTTGCCTATTTGTGGGAAGAGCTTGGTACAACATCTGTGCATTTACATCAAAGTCATACCACGATTAAACTCTTTCGTGATATACTGGATGCAGTTACGCCTCATGTGGCTCTGATTACGGAAACCAACGTTCCGCATGAAGACAATGTCCGATACATCGGCAACGGTCAGGACGAAGCGCAGATGGTTTATAATTTCGCCCTGCCCCCTCTTGTTCTGCATACCTTTCAAACAGAAAATGCTTTTAAATTAACCCAATGGGCGTCCACAGTAACAAAATTTTCGGACACAGCAACTTATTTCAATTTCCTCGATTCCCATGACGGTATTGGTGTTTTGGCCGTAAAAAATATCTTAAGCAGTGAAGAAATTGAGGTCATGGCATTAAAGGTTATTGAACACGGCGGTTTTATTTCCTACAAAGACAACGGCGACGGCACCGAAAGTCCTTATGAACTTAATATTACCTGGTACAGCGCCATTAACCGGGAGGATTCCGAGGAATCGACTGACTCTCAGGTAAAACGATATCTTGCTTCGAGGGCCATTGGCCTGGTATTCATGGGCGTTCCGGGAATTTATTTGCACGGCTTGCTCGGCTCTAAAAACGACGCCGACGCGGTTCTGGAAGAAATGCAAACCCGCAGCATAAATAGAAAAACGATAAGCAAGAGTGATTTAATAAAGATGCTTGAAAACAAACAGAAATCAACGTCGATGATTTTTCATCAACTTGTTGAGATGATAAAAAAGCGCGTCAAGGAAAAAGCCTTTCATCCAAATTCATCTCAAAAAGTGTTAAACATCTCAGAATCATTTTTTGCGTTGCTCCGTACAACATCTGATAATAAAGAAGCTATATTATGCATTACAAACGTCACAACAAAACCGCAATTCTTTTCTGTTGACACCGAAGGTATTGGATTACATTATAAAACCTATCGGGATATAATCAAAGATAAGCGATTTGACACCTCAAATGGAAAGCTTTCTTTTACTATGGAGCCGTATGGGATTTACTGGTTAAAAGCGCTTTAGTATTATCACCAATTTTTTGTATTTAGAAAGAAAATAGGCAACAAAAATAAACATATTTCATTCAGACCTTTAGAAAACGGCATGGTGGAGTATTGGAGTGTTGGATAATAGGCCTCTCTCCTCTGGGCAGAAAAGTACAAAGGAATCCTGGACGATATTTTCGATATTCAGGAAAAGGTGTGATGATATTAATACTCATTTTAACGAGGTCTGTATTTAAAAAATTCCATTGATTTTTATTATTTAAAGTATATATATAGTATATACATGTATTGTAAAGGAGATAAAATTATGCATGCAAAAATACAAAAATGGGGAAATAGTCAAGGATTACGTTTTCCAAAACATGTTCTTCAGGAAGTTCAAATAAATATTGGTGATGAATTGAATATTTTTGTCAGTAATGGAAAAATTATCATAGAGCCTTTAAATTATATTAAAAATAAGTACAATATCAAAGAGCTTGTTTCCCAAATGCCCCAAAATTATTCCTCAAAGGAATTGGATTGGGGTGAACCAGTCGGAAAGGAAGAATGGTAAATGAAAATTTATATCCCTCAAAAAGGTGATTAATCCGACCAAAGGGGCATGTTTCAAATCCGATTTTCCGTGCTTCGCAGACAGTAAGTTTAAAATCCTAATTTTCAGGTGCGTCATACCTTCGGAGGGTTATCACCAACGTTATACCGCTATACAAATGACTATACAAGCAATAATAAATCTAACACATCAACTCATGAACTACTTTACCCAAATACGTAAGAAATAATATGACTCAATTCCCACAAAACCCATTTCAAATACTTGATCCGAATATCCGCTGGGCGCCGTCACAGGAAGATTTGCAGGAGAAAGCCTACGAGCAACTCATCCCGCCGCTGGTTTATAAAATTCGTATTGCTTTAAAAGAATGGCGGGACAGCGATTATTCGGGTGCTTCAGATACAACTAAGGCATTACTGAAATTCTGGTTCCAGCATGACGGTCATAAAAAAAACGGAAATATCTTTCAATACTATTTTGCCCAACGGGAAGCCATCGAATCGATTATTTACCTGTATGAAATTGCCAAAGCCAGAGATAAATATGAACTCATGCGCTTCGATTCATCTGGCAGAATCAGCACGGGTATGTTTCCCGAATCCTGGTCGAGATACGTTATTAAAATGGCAACAGGTTCAGGAAAAACCAAAGTGCTAAGCCTTGCCTTGGTTTGGTCGTATTTCCATAAACTGTATGAACCAGAGTCCGATCTTTCAAGAAATTTTCTCATCATTGCTCCAAACATCATCGTGTTGAATCGCTTGCGTAAAGATTTCGATGATTTCAAGATTTTCAAACAAGATCCATTGATTCCTGAAAACGGCTATGTCGATCAAGACTGGCAAAATGATTTTCATCTGACGCTGCACATTCAGGATGAATTGAAACCGATTACCGAAGAAGGCAATTTGTTCTTGACCAATATCCATCGCGTTTATCTGAACGAAGACCGAGAACCATCGCTGGAAGAAGAATTTTTGGGCAAAAAACCGCCTGCCGATGCGGATACGTCCAAAGGCATGGATTTGGGAAAAGTGCTGCGCAGTAATAAAATTAAAGACCTGGTGGTGATGAACGACGAGGCGCACCATATTCACGACGAAAATATGCAGTGGTTCAAAAGCATTGCAGATATTAACAATCACTTGAAATTAAAACGAGGAAATGGAATAGCGCTTCAGGTTGACAGTACCGCAACACCCAAACATAGTGATAAAACTGGTTCGATTTTCGTGCAAACAATTTGCGACTATCCGCTGGTTGAAGCTATCAAACAAAATATAGTAAAATCACCTGTGCTGCCTGATGAAGCTTCCCGAGCAAAACTGACCGAAAAAACTTCATCTGAATTTGTGGAACGATATAAAGATTTTATTCATCTTGGCTATATCGAATGGAAAAAGCAGTATGAAGAACTGAAAAGCCAGAAAACGCCGATTCTGTTTGTGATGACGCTGGATACCAAAGAAGCCAATCAGACCAAAGATTTTCTGGAAGCCAATTATCCCGAATTTAAAGATTCCGTGCTGCTCATTCACACAAAAAAAAGCGGTGAAATATCGGAAAGCGCGGCATCCAAAAGAGACAAGGAGGAACTGGAAAAACTACGCAAAGATGCGGATGCGGTGGATGAGGACAGGTCGCCTTACAAAGCTGTGGTTTCGGTAATGATGCTAAGAGAAGGTTGGGACGTGAGAAACGTAATGACAATAGTGGGTTTGCGTCCGTATGTTTCAGAGGCTAAAATCCTACCCGAACAAACACTGGGCAGGGGCTTGCGCAAAATGTTCGGCATGGAGGTGAAAGAAGAACTGGTGGTGGTGGGCACGACTGCCTTTATCGAGTTTGTGGAATCTATCAAAACCGAGGGCGTTGAATTCGGTTACCGCCCTATGGGTGAGACGGGCAAATCCCGCAACCCGATTATTGTTGAAATCGACAGCGACAATGAAAAAAAGGATCTGGATAGACTGGATATTCCTATTCCTGTGCTGTCGCCGCGCATCCATCGGGATTATAAAAATCTGGAGGATATTCAGGTGGACGCAATGCACATCGCCCCTGTTCCCCTGAAACAATTCAGTAAAAATGAACTAAAGGAAATCGTCTTCACCGATATTGACGGCGAGTTTTCCCATAAAATCGAGTTTACCGATACCCTGCCCGATTACCGCAACGTGGTCGGCTTTTTTACCCAGGCCATTTTGAAGGAAAGCCGACTGGTGAGCGGGTTCAATATTCTTTATCCCAAAGTTGAGCAGTTTATTCGACACAAACTATTCGGCAAAAGCGTGAACATTGAAGACCCTAATATTTTAAGGAATCTTTCCGAAGTAGAGGCAAAACAGACCTTATACGGCGCATTCAAAAAAGCCATCGATGAACTGACCATCAAGGACAAAGGTTCAGCTCAAATCAAAAATTTTATTTCCCTGCGCAAAGCCAAACCGCTGGTGGTTGATAACCAGCCCTATCTGGTGACGCAGAAAAGCGTGTTCAATAAAATCATTGGCGACAGTCGGTTTGAACTGGAATTTGCCGCTTTTTTGGAAAACTGCACGGATATTATTTCCTTTGCTAAAAATAACCAGACGCTCAATTTTAAAATCGAATACCAGGGCGAGGACGGCAATATCCATGAGTTTTTTCCTGATTTCCTGATAAAAAGCAGCGAACGCGTAATTTACATTGCTGAAACCAAAGGCAGGGAGGATTTGGACGATGTGCGCAAAATTAAACGGCTGCAAATCTGGTGCAACGACGTCAACGCCACGCAGAATGAACGCCAATATTTTCCGATGTATGTGAAGCAGGAAATGTGGGAAAAACATCAAAAAGATATTAAGATATTTGAGAACATCATAAAACTGTTTAAACTGGAGAGTTAAAAGAGAACCTATGACAAAAATAAATTTATCCGACAGCGAAAAACAACAAATCATCGATTTTATCAAAAAGGGCAAACCCCTGCCCAAAGAATATATTTACAAACTATACGCCGATGACGAGGATGTTTTTCTGTT
This sequence comes from uncultured Cytophagia bacterium, assembly GCA_964539665.1. Classification (GTDB taxonomy): domain Bacteria; phylum Zhuqueibacterota; class Zhuqueibacteria; order Oceanimicrobiales; family Oceanimicrobiaceae; genus CAZIKB01. Next base: position 10,768 of record CAZIKB010000025.1, on the reverse strand, counting down.
CTGGAACGGCCGCAATGAAACGGTGATCAATGCGGTGCTGCCCTTTCATTCCATTGAACATATTGACGAGCCCCGAAAAGAAGATCAGCAAACAGGCGTCTCGGACGACCTGTTCGCCACCGATTTTCAGGGCAGGCAATTAAAAGGCTGGACCAATAAACTGATCTGGGGCGATAACAGGCTGATTCTCTCATCGCTGGTGAACGGGCCACTGCGGGCAGAAATTGAAAAGCAGGGCGGACTGAAACTGATTTACATTGACCCGCCCTTTGCCGTGGGCGCGGACTTTTCCTACAACATTACCGTGAATGGCGAAGACGTGACCAAACAGCAGTCCATTATTGAAGAAATTGCCTACCGCGACACCTGGGGACGGGGCATCTCTTCTTATCTTTCAATGATGTATGAACGACTGAAACTGATGCACCAATTACTGGCGGAAGATGGCAGTATTTATGTACATTGTGATTACCGTGTAAGTTCTTTTTTAAAATTGTTATTAGATGATATTTTTAGTCCTTTAAATTATAAATCTGAAATTGTTTGGAAAAGAACTTTTAATGTAGGTAGTAGTAAAGCGATTTCAAATAAATTACCGAATAATACAGATTCAATTTTTTGGTATTCAAAATGCCAAAATTATATTTTTAACAAACAATTTAGACCTTATAGTGAAGGTGCTTTAAAACGTTATGACAAAATAGATGAACAAGGGCGGCGGTTTAAATGGAATCCAATGAAAACATATTCAAGAGAGAAGTTAGACAAAATGATTGAAGCTGGAGAGGCACAGATTATTCCTACTTCAAAATATCCTGTCTACAAACATTACTTTGATAAGTCAAAAGGCAGCCCTGTCGATAATCTTTGGGCTGATGTTTCTCAGATAGGAACTTTTGCTCCCGAAAGAGTATTTTACCCCACCCAAAAACCCGAAGCCCTGTTGGAACGCATCTTTAAAGCCAGCAGCAATAAGGGGGATTTGGTGGCAGATTTATTTGGTGGCAGCGGCACCACCGCAGCAGTAGCGGAAAAACTGGGCAGAAAATGGATCGCCTGCGATCTGGGCAGGTTTGCCATTCACACCACCCGCAAACGCTTGATTCAGGTGCAGCGGGAACTGAAAAAAGACGGCAAACCCTACCGCGCTTTTGAGGTGCTCAACCTGGGCAAATATGAACGCCAGTTCTTTTTCGGCGTGCCAGCCAACATTCCACAACAGCAGCAGGAACAACTGCTGGACGCCAAACACGAAAAATATGTCAATCTGATTCTTGAAGGCTATTCGGCACAGCGGGTTGAGGGACACAAATACTTGCACGGCAAAAAAGCGGGGCGGTTTGTGCATGTAGGGCCATTGAGCGTGCCCGTCACCAAAACGCTGGTGGAAGATGTGTTTGAAGAATGTCGTCAAAACCTGATTACCCAAGTGGATGTTTTGGGCTTTGAATTTGAAATGGGCTTGGTGCCTTACATCAAAGACGAACTGCGCCAGCAGGGTGTGGACATCCGCCTGCGCTACATCCCGCGGGAAGCCTTTGACAAACGGGCAGTGGAAAAGGGGCAGGTGAAATTTTACGATGTGGCTTATGTGCAGGTAAAACCACAAATCAAGGGCAAAACCGTTGCTATTGAATTGACCAATTTTACTACCTACTACACACAGGACGATCTGGAAGAATTGGAGAAGTCGCTGAAAAAAGGCGGTTCAAAGGTCATCATCGAAAACGGACAAATCACCAAATTGACCAAAGACCAACACGGCATTTTGAAGCGAGAACTTCTCACTGAAAACTGGATAGACTGGATTGATTACTGGTCAGTTGATTTTGATTACGAAGATAAAAAGGAAATTATTCAGTTAGAGGAAAACGGCGAAGTAAAAGAAGCCTGGACGGGCAATTATATTTTCGAGAATATCTGGCAGTCGTTCCGCACTAAAAAGAATCGGAAGATTGAACTGGTTACTTCGCCTTCTACTTTTGAAAAAGCAGGCAAATATAAAATAATGGTAAAAGTGGTTGATATTGTTGGGGTGGATACGTCGCATGTGGTTGAGGTTGAAGTAAAGTAATAAATATAAAATTCTGAAATTCTGTATTAATTCACGAATTATTAAAACAATGAAATTTGAACTAATGAGGAGATTATAATGGAAAATGTGCAAGTTGAGGTACGCGACAACAAAGCAGTTATCACTATAGACCTAAGTAAAGACTTTGGCCCGAGCAAATCAGGGAAAACAATTGTGGTAGCAACGACGCGTGGCAATGTCCCTATTCCTGGCGCGGAAACTTTTCGAATTGGATTAAATTGCTATAAATATCCAGAGGAAAATAAATAATAAAATTATGGAGAAGGTGGTAGATAATGTTTTGGTGAATACATCACATATTGTTGAGGTGGAAGTTAAGTAAAAGTTAATTTTTGCTGTCTTAACATAATAATTATAAAAGAGTTGTGCGGTATACAAAAGTTTGCACCCGCCCGAAGGGCGGATCGGTGAATTCCGCAAAATCAGTGCTTTCTCTTAAGTTTTGAATAAATCTGTAAGTCCTGTGCAAACAAGCGCTTCGACAGGTGAAACTCGCGATTATTAGGCAACTTTAATCTACAAAATACAATGTCTGGCAACAATGTTTATGATTAATTCAGGCTAATATATATTCTTAGAATTAATTAATTATTACAAGACAACTAAAAAGGGGTCTACTATGAGAAATCATATCATTATTTTATTTGCGGTCTTATTAATTGTAACTGTTTGTGCTACTTTTTCTAATGGGCAGGATAGCCAAAACTCATTGAATGATATCCTGCCTTCAGATCAAAATGTAACCATCGGTAAATTAGAGAACGGACTGACTTATTACATTCGGCAGAACAATAAACCAGAGAAGCGAGCAGAATTGCGCCTGGTTGTGAACGCAGGTTCCGTTTTGGAAGACGAGGACCAGCGCGGCATAGCTCATTTTGTGGAACACATGGCCTTTAACGGCACCAGGAATTTTGCGAAGCAGGAAATCATTGATTATCTCGAATCAATTGGAATGAGTTTTGGTCCGGATATTAATGCTTACACCAGTTTTGATGAAACAGTTTACATGCTGCAGGTACCAACAGACAGCACGGATGTGCTTGGAAAAGCATTTCAAATACTGGAAGACTGGGCCCACAACATTAGTTTTGAAAACGAGGAAATTGAAAAAGAGCGGGGCGTGGCTATTGAAGAATGGCGGCTGGGAAGAGGCGCTGGCGCGCGCATGAGCGATAAACAGTTTCCGATTTTGTTCAATAACTCCCGTTATGCAGACAGACTGCCCATTGGTCAGATGGACATAATTGCAACTGCAACTCATGAAACCATTCTTCGATTTTACCAGGACTGGTACCGACCGGATCTTATGGCAGTCATTGCAATTGGCGACTTTGACAAATCCGAAATAGAGGATTTAATTCACAAACATTTTTCAGGCATAAAAGCAGCGGACGATGTCCGAGAGCGTGCAATTTATCCGGTGCCCAATCATGAAGAGACTTTGTTTGCTATTGCCTCGGATGTTGAGGCAACCGGTTCTAACGTTAGTATTTACTATAAACAAGAGTTAAGCGAACAAAAAACCTTTGGCGCATATCGGAATTTAATCATTGAAATTTTTTTTAACAGCATGTTGAATAATCGACTTAATGAATTACTCCAAAATCCCGAGCCGCCATTTTTATATGGATATTCGAGTAAAGGCAGCCTGATTCGGTCAAAAGAATTTTTCATTCTTGGCGCGGGTGTAAAAGATAATGGGATTGTGAGCGGCCTTGCAGCCTTACTCACGGAAGCCAACCGAGTCAAACAGCACGGCTTTACCCAAACAGAATTGGACCGGGAAAAAATACAAATGCTGCGCGGAATGGAGCGAGCTTTTAATGAACGGGATAAAACAGAATCCCACAATTATGCTGCGGAATACATCCGCAATTTTCTAACAGAAGAACCGATGCCGGGAATTGAACTTGAGTATGAGCTTTATAATAAATATATTCCGGGTATTCAGTTAAACGAAATCAACCAATTGGTAAATGAGTGGATTACCGATCAAAGTCGAGTGATCCTGGTCAGCACGCCGGAAAAAGATGAAATCACCATACTGTCGGAGAAAGATTTATTAGCGGTGTTCGAATCGGTATCCCAGGCAGATGTTTCTCCGTATGAGGATTCAGTACCTGACCTGCCATTAATTGAGATTTCTCCAATTGCAGGTGAAATAGTTATGGAGGAACAAATTGAGGAATTGGGTGTTACGCAGTGGATTTTGTCAAACAGTGTCAGAGTAGTACTCAAGCCGACCGATTTTAAGAATGATGAAATTTTACTTACTTCCCACAGCCCCGGCGGTTACTCATTAATCTCTGACGAAAACTACGTCGCCGCCATATCTGCTTCAGCTTTAATTAGAGAGGCTGGAGTTGGTAAATTCAATCAAATTGAGTTACAAAAAAAGCTTTCGGGCAAAATTGTGCGACTGTCTCCCTGGATTAATGATCTGGAGGAAGGATTATCCGGCAGCGTTTCCCCACAAGATTTAGAAACAATGTTCCAATTGATTTATCTCTATTTTACAGCGCCGAGAAAGGACAGCACAGCATTTCTTTCTTTTCAGTCCAGGATCAGAGGATTCATTGAAAACAGACACGCCAGTCCGGACGCAGCATTTCAGGACACAATACAAGTTACCATGTCAGACTATCATTTTAGAACCCGGCCCTGGTCTGAGGCTATTCTTGACGAGATGAACCTGGAGACCTCTTTCCGAATATTCCAGGACCGCTTTGCAGATGCCAGTGATTTCACGTTTTTCTTTGTTGGTAATTTCGAGCTGGAATCGATAAAGCCTCTGGTGCAGACATATCTGGCAAATCTGCCATCGGTAAATCGAAGAGAAACCTGGAAAGATGTTGGCATTGATCCACCCGGAGGTGTCATTGAAAAGACTGTAGAAAAAGGTCTGGAGCCGAAAAGCCGGGTGAATATAATATTTAGCGGTCCTTTTGACTGGAATCCACAAAATGTTTATGACTTAAATTCCATGATCGGGGTCATGCGAATTAAACTTCGAGAGGTGCTGCGTGAAGACCTGGGCGGCACTTATGGCGTTGGCGTCTGGGCGTCCTCAACTCACTACCCGGATGAGGAGTACAGTATTAACATTACTTTTGGCTGTGCTCCGGAGCGCGTCGATGAACTCACTGAAACAGTTTTCCTGCAGATTGACAGTTTAAAAGTATTCGGGACTACTGAAAAATATCTGACTAAAGTAAAAGAAACTCAGGTTCGCTCGCGTGAGACTGACCTTAAAGAGAACAGGTTTTGGTTAAATGCCTTACGCTCGCATTATTATCATCAACAAGATCCCCTGGAAATTCTTCAGTTCAATAGCATGGTAGAAAATCTGACGTTAGCAGACATAAAGAATGCAGGAATATGGTATTTTGATACGGAGAATTATGTTAAGCTTGTGTTGTATCCGGAAAATTAAATTCCAAAACATGATTGCTTCACATTTAATCTATAATAATTGGAGGTAATGATGATTATTAATAGTTATGCAGCTTTTGCCGCCGGGCAAACCCTGGAAAAGTTTCAGTATGAACCTGAGAAACTCGGCCCCTGGGATGTGGAAGTAAGCATCAGCCACTGCGGTATCTGTCACAGTGACGTCCACCTCATCGACAATGATTTTCAAATGAGCGACTATCCCCTGGTTCCAGGTCACGAAATTGTTGGAACGGTAAATGCTTTGGGGGCAAATGTTCAGCATCTTGAAAAAGGCCAGCGAGTGGGAATTGGCTGGCAGCGGAGTTCCTGTTTGATTTGTGAGTTTTGTATTCGCGGTGATGAGAATTTATGTCCTGACCAGCACGCAACCTGCGTGGGTAATCACGGGGGTTTTGCTGAATCCATTCGTACGGACAGTCGATTTGCTTTTCCCATTCCGGAAAGCCTGAAATCAGAAAGTGTCGGTCCGTTACTTTGTGGCGGAATTACTGTTTACTCCCCGCTTCGTCATTATGGCGTCACACCAAACATGAAAGTAGGCGTAATCGGCATTGGCGGACTGGGACATTTTGCTTTGCAATTTGCCCATGCTTTTGGCTGCGAAGTCACCGCATTTTCAACCACCCCGGAAAAAGAAACTGAGGCAAAAAAATTTGGTGCGCATCATTTTATTTCCAGCACCGATGCAGATGACATGGAGGCAGCGGTTAATTCCCTGGATTTCATTATCAATACCGTTTTTGCCGATATTGACTGGATAACATTTTTAAATACTCTTCGTGCGAATGGTACAATCTGTATTGTCGGCGCCTCTGCGAGTCCAATCTCGGTTCCGGTGTTCCCATTAATCGTTGGTCAAAAAAGAATCTGCGGCAGTGTGATTGGCGGCCGAGCCATGATTCAGGAAATGCTCAACTTCTCGGCAAGACATGGTATTATGGCCCAGTCAGAATTGCTGCCAATGGCTGAAGTAAATACTGCAATAGCCAAAGTGCGCAACAACCAGGCACGCTATCGCATGGTTTTGAAGAATTAGAAATATTTTTCCTAAGTTCGGTTACCTATCTGTAGATTTAAGTTGCAATATAATTCTTGTTTTTTTGAGTAAAACTTATTACTTGAAATCTAATGTGTTATTGTCGGATGCGCCACAATTTTTACGGCGGGTGTGTCCAGGATTCAGGCAATGAATTTCTTTTTAAAAAATCAAACAGTTGAACATGTACAATAATCAAAATAATCAGGTTAATCAATACACTGTGGGAGAAGAGATAGCAAATAGTATCAGTCATGGTATTGGAACATTACTTAGCATCGCCGGTCTAATTGTCCTGATTGTCATTGCAGCGCTACATGGCAACGCATGGCACATTGTCAGTTTCTCAATTTTTGGCAGTACATTAATAATTCTCTACCTGGCGTCAACGCTCTATCATAGTCTCACCAATCCTTCAGCCAAAATAGTTTTCAAAAAAATAGACCACTCTGCTATTTTTCTTTTAATTGCGGGTAGTTACACTCCGTTCATGTTAGTCAATCTCAGGGGCGCCTGGGGATGGAGTATAATCGGAATTATCTGGGCTTTGGCAATCGCAGGCATAGTTTTGAAATTTTGTTGTATTTCCAAATTTCCGAAAATTTCTGTTGCCCTCTACCTTTTTATGGGCTGGTTGAGTATAATTGCTTTTAAAGAAATGATAAATAATATTCCACATCTAAGTATTATTTTAATAATTATGGGTGGATTATCGTACACTGTCGGCGTTATATTTTATATCTGGCGAAAATTGCCTTATAATCATGCAGTGTGGCATATTTTCGTATTAAGTGGAAGTGTCTTTCATTACTTTGCTGTACTGAATAGTTTTTGAGGAACTTGACCGAGTGACTTATAAAGGAAATAAAATTATGTATTTTACTGCCCAAGGCAAGCGAATATTGTTTATTCTGATGGGCATATTTTTTGGGTATTTGCCGATTACCGCCTCGGTCTACACGGGTGTCGGCATTTTTGTCGATTCCGGGGGCATTATCATATTGTCGGTTTCTAATACAACAAGATCTGGAAAAACCAGTCAAGCTGCGACATTAATGCCGGCAACATCGGCAAAGCTGCAAAAAGTGCAATGGCGGGTGAATGGAGTCCGGCTAAATCAGAACCTGCAGAAACTCGGCACGATTGGCGCGAATGCATCTGGAGGCGTCAGTCGTGTAGCATTTAGCGAGGCAGATTGGGCAGGACGGACTTATGTCATGAATTTAATGCAAGCTGCCGGCCTGGAAATCCAAATCGATCAGGCCGGCAATATCATCGGTCGGCGCAAAGGACAGATGTCAGGCTTAGCGCCCCTGATGCTCGGCTCGCACATTGACACCGTCCCGGAAGGCGGACGTTATGATGGATCAGTCGGGGTATTAGCGGCAATCGAGGTTGCTCAGATTCTCCACGAATACGAGTACACGACCCGGCATCCGCTGGAAATCGTGGTTTTTGTAAATGAGGAGGGTGGTAAAACCGGCAGTCGTGTTATGGCTGGTAAGATTATGGAAAAGGAGTTTGACCTGGTAACTAAAAGCGGGAAAACCATTCGGGACGGCATCAGGTTTATCGGTGGCCATCCGGACCGGCTGGAAGAGTCCAGGCGTCAGGTCGGCAGGATTGCCGCATTTCTGGAGCTGCACGTCGAGCAGGGAGCTGTTTTGGACAGTAAAGGCATTTCGATAGGCGCGGTTGAAGGCATCGTGGGGATTAAACGTTGGAATGTCACCATCGAAGGGATTCCGAATCATGCCGGTACTACGCCAATGGACCAGCGACACGACGCTCTGCTGGCAGCGGCTAAGTTAATTGAAACCGTGAACCGGGTTGTAACGGAAATGCCGGGAAGCCAGGTAGGCACGGTGGGACAGATTCAGGCGTTTCCCGGTGCGCCCAATGTTATTCCCGGTAAAGTCAGCCTGAGTCTGGAAATACGTGACCTCGACATGGACAAAATCGATCGTCTGTACGACAAGATTGCCATTGCTGCACAGAACATTATCCAGGAGTTTGGCGTGACCATCCAGTACGATCATTTCTACACCTCTCGTTCTGCGCTCACAGATTCACACTTCCGTAAAATTATCTCCGAAACTGCTGATTTGCTGGGTCTAAGTGCAAAGCATATGCCCAGTGGCGCCGGTCATGACGCTCAAAGTATTGCCCTGGTAGCTCCAATCGGAATGATATTTATCCCGAGCGTAGATGGTATCAGCCACTCCCCAAAGGAATTCTCACACCCGCAAGACATTACCAACGGTGCGAATGTTTTATTACAAACGACACTCAAGTTGGACGCTGTGTTAAATTGAAAACATAATTTTAAGGCATCAAAACAATGGACCAAATAGAAATAATTGACACCAACTCAGATAATATTTGTGAATATGCTTTCTGTGGGTACAAGAACCTTAAAAACGAAGGCTATAAACGAAAAATAGAATGGCTTAAGCAACGCTATTCAGAAGGCTTAAAATTTAAAATTTTGCACACAGAGGCTGATGGAGATGTTGGCTTCATTGAATATATCCCGGCTGAATATTCCTGGAAAGCGATTGCAGCAGACGGCTATATGGTGATTCATTGTCTGTTGATTCATAACAAAAAATACCAGGGCCAGGGCTATGGAGCACAGTTACTGGAAAGTTGCCTCCAGGATGCACGGCAAGAAAACTTGAACGGAGTGACTGTGATCGTTAGTCAGGGTACCTGGATGCCTGATGGAGAACTGTTCACAAAGCATGGATTCGAATCTGTTGATTTGGCGCCGCCTGCGTTTGAGCTGCTTGTGAAGAAATTCAAAGAGGCGCCGTCGCCCAAATTTAAAGGGGACTGGGAGAATAAGCTGCAAAAATGTGGCCCGGGACTAACCATATTTCGCTCAGATCAATGTCCCTATCTGGCGAAATCTACAAAAGAAATACTTGAGACTTCGAAGCAGTACGACATACCCGTAAATGTAGTTGATCTCAAGAACTGCAAAGAAGCGCAAAACGCACCGTCTGCGTTTGCGATTTTCAGTTTAGTGTATAACGGCAAACTTATCGCGGAGCACCCTGTTAGTAGTAAAAGATTCTCCAATATTATGGATAAGATTTTGGGATGAAACAATATCAAAGGATACAATATGGAAAAAAAGTCTATCGATAAACAAGCAAGAAAAATAGCGAAAAAAGAGCAAGCTCGGTGGATTGCTGTCGGAATGGCAATTGGAGCCGGAATAGGAGTGGCATTGGGCAACATCGCTATCGGTGTTGGAATTGGCCTAGCCCTTGGCGCTGCAATTGGGCTTATAAAACAACAAAAATGCAAGGAAAATAGTAACGATAATTAATTTATCAATGCAACGTTAACAAAACTATTCAAGTGCTCTGGAATTATTTGGATTAAATTTTGAGCTTTGTCTGGCTGATGGGACATTCATTGAGACTGTCGAAAAAGTTTTCGTTTCCAACTAACTTCATGCTGAGTCCCGAAGTAAAATCGAGTAAGTATATTGATTTTTAGTGACTTAGGTATCATTTGACTTCGCTTAGGATGAAGCCAAAGTAGTATTCCGACAGTCTCGTTAGGTGTTTTATTTAAAAAGGAAAAACTGATGAGTGAAATTTCATATCCCCAAAATGAAAAAAATGAGCGATTACTCGAAATGAAAGAATCAGATGGAAACTTTTACGTGAGGAATAAAATGGAGAATTTAGAATGAGCATACTCGGTAATATTCTTTGGATAGTATTGGGAGGAGGCATTTTTATATTCTTTGAATACCTTTTAGGTGGACTATTTTTATGTATCACCATAATTGGCATTCCATTTGGCCTGCAGTGTATGAAGCTGTCTGTGCTGGGATTGGTGCCATTCGGAAAGGAAATTGTTCACACGGAATCCGCCTCTGGTTGTTTATCTATATTCATGAATATATTGTGGATCATTTTGGGCGGTATTTGGATTTCCATCACCCATATCATTTTTGCTTTATTAATGGCCATTACGATAATCGGGATACCCTTTGCCAAACAGCACATCAAATTGGCTGCTCTGGCATTAACTCCTTTTGGCCGGGAGGTAAGATAGTATTTGGCATTTTGTTGAATAGTGCTATTTTGCAGAAATCTAACTTATTGTCGGTAGTGTCAAAAGTTTTATGAAAAAATGAAGAGTATTAAAGTGAGAATCAA
>CAZIKB010000024.1:0-62424 GCA_964539665.1 uncultured Cytophagia bacterium | reverse complement strand
TTAATTTATCTCTTGTTACGAAAAATAGGGGTTTTCGGTCAATCACTAATTAAACCAAAGAATTATTTCAATTTTATCTGCTTCGTACTCAAAACGGCAAAACTTGAAGAATATAATGTTGGCAGCACTCAACCACTAATTCGACAAACCGATATTAAAGAAATTGAGATAAGCCTACCATCAGAAAATAAATTGCACAAATTTGAAAAAGAATCTGAGTTGCTATTAAACAAAATACGGCAAAACAAATCTCAAATCCCCACTCTTGAAAAACTGCGCGATACCCTGTTGCCTAAGTTGATGAGTGGAGCGGTAAAAGTAAAAAGTTTAGGAATTTAAACATGAACGATATTATTACTACAAAAAGCATCGGTGTTGGTATAGCGGAAGTTATAGAAGATTTTATTCTTGATGAGAAACCAATGTCACGTTTGGTTTTTCATGCACAAATGCATGAAAAAGGAATAAGAGGACAAATTATAAGGCAGCGTAGAAAGTCTAATGATGATGATTGGATTCGGGATGAAACTGTAGATATTCGTACATTAGGAAAAAACGAATCAATAAATATTGATGTCAATACTGAAGCAGTAAAAAAGTTATATTTGGCAATATCTAAGCTCGCAGGTATCTTGAAAAAAAGAGGTGTAGAATACGGAGAACATGAATATATAGTAGTTGATCCTAACTCAGTAGTCATTACTGATGAAAATAAAGTTGCCTATATCAAAAAGATTCTTGATGCTGGGTATAATGAGGAAGTATGGAATAATCTCGTAGAATCAGAGCCATCGCTGGTCACAAAGTTATCCTATGCGAGGATGCAAAGTACAAAACAAAAAGTAGTCGAGGAGCTAAATACAAGATTGCAAACAGGTGGTTTTTCAGAAACAACGGGCAATGATTCTTGGCAAAAATGGATTTACGAAAACAATTGGTTGTTCGGTGTGAATTACAAAAAACCAATTGAAAAAATAAAAATTAATATTACTGGAATAATGCCTGATTACCTTTTCCCAACACTAGATGGGTTTGTTGATATCTTAGAAATTAAATTGCCTGATAATCCAGTAATTAATGAAGACACAAGTCATAGTGGTTCCTGGAAATGGACAGGAGAAACAAATATTTCTATTGGTCAGGTTGTAAATTATTTAGGCGAGATTGATCGATTGCGCCTTGAAATTGAAAAAAATGTAGAAACTGCGTATGGATATGAAATTAGTTTATTAAAACCGCGTGCTTACGTTCTGATTGGGGATAGTTCCGATTGGAATGGTGGCAAAAAAGAAGGATTAAGAAAAATGAATCATGCACTGCATGGTATCGAAGTATTAACATATAAAGATTTGCTTGATAGAGGTAATCAGGCAATAAAAATAAATCAATGAATAAAATCACCGAATTCACCATCGAACTCCTTGAAAAGCAGGGCTACCAAAACTGATGAGTGGCGAAGTGCGAATAAATTACTTATGAACAGAGCAGATATCAAAGAATTGTATTTTATTACGCATATTGATAATATGAAATCAATAATGCGGCATGGTATTGTTTCGAGAAATCTTGCTAAAAAGAAAATGCTAAATTTTTCCGATATTTCGGAAGAAGGTGTACAAGATAGACGTTCAGGTAAAAAGGTTCCGGGCACAAATAAAGTATTGCATGATTATGCTAATTTATATTTTGACGCCCATAATCCTATGTTGAGTGCGCGTCGTTCAAAAAATAATGAAATATGCGTTCTTAGAATAAAAAGTGATGTATTGGATCTTAATGGCGTTATTGTTACTGATAAAAATGCAGCGCGCGAATGTTGGTTTAGGACAGTAGCAGAGGGATTACCATTATTAGATAGGGATGAAGTTTATGCTGCTTATGTTGAATGATGATTACTGGGAACAAGAACGATTAAAAGGAATTAAGTGTGCAGAAGTGTTGGTGCCTGGCGAAATCAGCCCAAAATATATTGTTGGGGTTTTCGTTGCAAATAAAACAGCATTTGATTATTTTAAGAAGGTTTCTAATCTGCCTGTAGAAATAAAAAACGGGTTGTTTTTTTAGGAGGAGATATTGTGAATGTTATCATAGGAGATATGTTCCAGTCAGGCGCACAAACGATTGTAAATACAGTTAATTGTGTCGGGGTTATGGGTAAAGGAATCGCGGCGGAATTTAAAAAGCGGTTTCCCGAGATGGTCAAGGAATATGTTTCTCTTTGTGAAAACAATGAGGTAAAACCAGGAGAGCCTTATTTATATAGAGGGTCAATGTTTGATCCTCAGATTATTAATTTCCCAACAAAAAGTCATTGGCGTGCAGCCTCGAAAGTTGAAGATGTTGAAAAAGGTCTTAGGATACTATCTGAGAACTATAAAAAATGGGGCATTGAATCTATTGCTATTCCCCCTTTGGGATGTGGGAACGGTCAACTCTTGTGGGAATCAGTTGGACCTTTGATTTATAGGTATGTTTCTCAATGGGATATTCCAGTGACGCTCTATGCGCCATATGGAACACCACAAGGACATTTAATGATTGAGTTTCTCAAAACAGGAATTGTTAAGCGGCAAACAGGGACCGGCGCGGGTATACTCCAAAAGCTTAATCCTGCATGGGTAGCTCTTACGGAGATTGTATATCGTATTGAAAAACAAAAATATCATTTGCCTGTAGGTAGAACCATTTTTCAGAAAATAGCATGTGTGGCAACAGCCCTTGGTTTACCAACTGAATTAAACCATGTTAGGGGCTCATACGGTCCTTATTGTGATGGATTGAATAATGTAAAGAGTCGCTTGGCAAATGCGGGATTATTACAAGAAAATCGTTTAGGAAATATGTTTCGGGTTATGCCGGGACTTCATTATGAAAAAGGTAGAAAAAAGTATAAATCGGAATTAGAACAGTGGAACACTCTGATTGATAAAACGGTTGATTTGTTCTTAAGACTTGATACGAATAAGGCAGAGATTGTCGCAACGGTGCTGTATGTAGAAAACGAGCTTAATAATACTGCGCTTTCAGAAAAAGATATTTTAGATGAAGTGATGAAATGGAAACAAAAAAGGCGTCCGCCATTAAATGAAAAAGAAGTAGCGGAAACGATTCGTAATTTAGGGGTTTTAAAATGGTTTTCAGTAAAACCATCACCTGATTTGCCGATTGATGAGTTTTGAAGTCCACTACTTCAAGAAATCGAGCAGTTCAATAGGAAAGTATGTGTTGGATTAAACCGGGATTTTGATAAAGAAGTCAAACGTGTTATTTGAAAAAAATGCAGACGAATAAAATCACCGAATCCGCAATAGAAAAATTTACCATCGAACTCCTTGAAAAACAGGGCTACTAATACATTTACGTTTTTGCAACAAACTATATGGCCGTAAACTATCATGAATAATAATAATCTTCCTGAAAGCCAATCTAATTTCCTTCTCTACACCGGAAACGATGGAAAGGTAAATGTTGAAGTATTTCTGAAAGACGAAACTATCTGGCTTACGCAAAGGGTGATTGGTGTCTTGTTTGGAAAATCAAAAGCAACGATTAGTGAGCATCTCAAGAAAATATATGCAGAAGGAGAATTGCAGATGGATTCAACTGTTCGGAATTTCCGAACAGTTCAAACAGAAGGAGCGCGGCAAGTTGAACGAAATTTGGAATATTACAACCTCGATGTTATCATCTCCGTCGGCTATCGTGTCAACTCCTATCAGGCAACCCAATTTCGCATCTGGGCTACCAGAACTCTTAAAGAATACATCATCAAAGGCTTTGTTCTGGATGATGAACGGCTCAAGCAGGGCAACCGGATTTTTGGCAAAGATTATTTTGACGAACTGTTGGAGCGCATCCGCGAAATCCGGGCCAGCGAACGCCGCTTTTATCAGAAGATAACCGATGTCTATGCCCTGTCTGCTGATTATGACATGAACGCACCGATAACCAAAGAATTTTTTTCTACAGTGCAAAACAAACTGCATTGGGCGATTGCAGGAAAAACCGCAGCAGAAATTATTTATGATTCTGCTGATGCCACAAAAATCTACATGGGCTTAACCCACTGGAAACAAGCTCCGGATGGCAAAATTCTAAAATCCGATGTTACCGTTGCCAAAAACTATTTGAGCAAAGCCCACATTCAGGAGCTTAATCAAATCGTTTCTGCCTATCTTGATTTAGCGGAGAACCGGGCACAGCGCCAAATCTTAATGAAGATGGATGATTGGGCCAATTTTATTGACAGTTTTTTGCAATTATCTAACTATCCGATTTTGCAGAATAAAGGCAAAATCAGCGCACTGAAAGCAAAACTCAAAGCCGAACAGGAATATGAAACCTATCGCGTAAAGCAGGATCGGGATTACATTTCGGACTTTGATAAGGAAATTAAGCGGATCACCGGGAAGAAAGATGACAAATAAAATAACCGAATCGGAAATAGAAGAATTTTCAATTGAACTGTTAGAAGGCTTAAGTTATCAGTTTATCTACGGCCCGGATATCGCTCCGGATGGCGATGTTCCGGGACGCGTATCCTTTGAAGACGTGCAGCTTTTGGAACGGCTGCACACCGCTGTGCGGCGTATCAATTCTTCCTTGCCTGCAGCGGCAATTGAAGACGCCATAAAACAAATTCAGCGCTTAAATTCACCGGAACTCATCGCCAACAACGAAACCTTTCATCGCTTACTCACTGAAGGCGTCAAGGTTAGCTACCAAAAAGATGGCAAAGAACGCGGCGACCTGGTCTGGCTGGTTGATTTTCAAAATCCGGACAACAACGATTTTGTTGTATGTAACCAGTTTACGGTTATCGAGAATAATGTCAACAAACGCCCCGATGTCATTCTTTTTGTCAATGGTTTGCCGCTGGTGGTTATCGAGCTTAAAAATCCGGCGGATGAAAACGCCACAGTGAAATCGGCTTTTAAACAGATTCAAACTTATAAAAGCGCCATTCCATCTCTGTTTACCTTTAATGGCATTACGGTTATTTCCGATGGACTGGAAGCGCGGGCTGGCACTATCTCTTCCGATTACAGCCGCTTTATGGCCTGGAAATCAGTGGACGGTAAAAAGGAAGCATCGAATCTTATCGGGCAATTGGAAACGCTGATTACCGAAATGCTCAACAAAGAAACCCTGCTGGATTTAATGCGTCATTTTATCGTTTTTGAGAAGAATAAACGGGAAGATTTAAAGACTGGCATTACCACCATTGAAACCGTTAAAAAACTTGCCGCTTATCATCAGTATTACGCGGTGAACCGGGCGGTGGAATCTACTTTACGCGCGGCAGCTATTAATGATGAACCTTTGATGGTTAAAGAAAATCCAATTTCGTATGGACTGCCCTATGTTAAAGAGCAGCCAAAAGGCGACCAGCGCGGCGGTGTTGTCTGGCATACGCAGGGTAGCGGTAAATCGCTATCGATGGTCTTTTATACCGGCAAAATTGTATTAAATCTGGACAATCCGACCATTGTAATGATTACTGATCGCAACGATTTGGACGACCAGCTCTTTGATACCTTTGCCGCTTCCAAACAATTGTTGCGGCAGGAACCGGTTCAGGCGGACAACCGTGAACACTTGAAAACACTTTTAAAGGTGGCTTCCGGTGGTATTGTGTTTACTACTATTCAGAAATTTCAACCAGACAACGGCAATGTTTATGAAGAATTATCTTCTCGGAAAAATATCGTTGTTATTGCCGATGAGGCTCACCGCACCCAATACGGTTTCAGAGCAAAAACAATTGATGATAAAGATGAAAGCGGCAATGTAATAGGCAAGAAAACGGTTTACGGTTTTGCCAAGTATATGCGAGACGCCCTGCCTTATGCCACCTATTTGGGATTTACAGGAACGCCGATTGAACACACCGATAAAAACACACCCGCAGTCTTTGGCAATTATATCGATATTTACGACATCGCTCAAGCCGTTGATGACGGCGCAACTGTTCGTATTTATTACGAAAGCCGGCTTGCTAAAATTCATTTAAGTGAAGAAGGCAAGCAGTTGGTTAAAGAACTGGATGAGGAGCTTAAAAAGGACGATCTCACAGAAACCCAAAAAGCCAAAGCCAAATGGACACAACTCGAAGCATTGGTCGGCAGTGAAAACCGAATCAAGCGGGTTGCCAATGATATTGTCACTCACTTTGATCAACGCCAGGAAGTGTTTGAAGGTAAAGGAATGATTGTCGCCATGTCCCGCCGCATTGCTGTTGAATTCTATGATGAAATTATCAAACTATGCCCAAATTGGCATAATGATGAATTGAGCAAAGGGGCTATTAAAGTCGTAATGACTGCGGCTTCATCGGATGGACCTGAAATGGCCAAACATCATACCACCAAAGAACAACGCCGGGCACTAGCTGACCGCATGAAAAATCCGCAAGATGAAATGAAATTGGTGATTGTCCGCGATATGTGGCTGACCGGTTTTGATGTGCCGTCACTGCATACGCTATACATAGATAAACCCATGCAGGGCCATAACCTGATGCAGGCCATTGCAAGGGTCAATCGCGTTTACAAGGATAAACCGGGCGGTCTAATCGTTGACTATCTCGGTATCGCATCCGATCTGAAAAAAGCGCTTTCTTTTTACTCTGAAAGCGGCGGCAAAGGTGATCCCACAGTAACGCAGGAAAAAGCGGTTCAACTGATGCTGGAAAAACTGGAAGTGGTTTCAGCTATGTATCACGGTTTCAATTACGAAGATTATTTCACGGCAGATACATCACAAAAACTTTCCCTGATTTTATCTGCCGAAGAACACATACTTGGTTTGGACAATGGCAAGAAAAGATATGTTGATGAAGTGGCCGCATTATCCAAAGCTTTTGCTATTGCAATACCGCACGAGCAGGCAATGGATGTTAAAGATGAAGTAGCATTCTTTCAGGCAGTAAAAGCCCGTCTTGTTAAATTTGAAACCGCCGGCCCCGGTAAAACTGATGAAGAGTTGGAAACAGCTATTCGTCAGGTTATTGACAAAGCATTAGTCACAGATAAAGTAATTGATGTCTTTGACGCCGCTGGAATCAAAAAACCTGATATTTCCATTTTGTCCGAAGAATTCCTCTTGGAAGTAAAAGGAATGAAGCACAAAAATATTGCAATGGAAGTTCTTAAAAAACTGCTTAACGATGAAATTAAATCACGTGCTAAAACAAATCTGGTGCAAAGCAAAGCTTTATT
Source organism: uncultured Cytophagia bacterium (assembly GCA_964539665.1). Taxonomy (GTDB): domain Bacteria; phylum Zhuqueibacterota; class Zhuqueibacteria; order Oceanimicrobiales; family Oceanimicrobiaceae; genus CAZIKB01. The sequence continues at coordinate 55,204 of CAZIKB010000024.1, read as the reverse complement.
GGAAATGCTGGAAAAAGCCATCCTGAGATATCACAACAAAATCATCAGCGCTGCTGAATTTATCGAAGAATTGATCCATATAGGCAAAAACGTCCAGCAGATGGAGAAAGAACCCGCTGAGATGAATATGTCCACCTTTGAATATGCATTTTATACAGCAGTAGCCAATAATAAGAGTGCGCGGGAACTCATGCAGAAAGAAAAGCTGCGTGAATTAGCCATTGTTCTTTTTGAAAGGGTGAAAAAAAATGCAAGCATCGACTGGACTATAAAAGAAAGTGTAAAAGCTAAACTGAAAGTCATCGTAAAAAGAACCTTGCGCCAATATGGCTATCCACCGGATATGCAAAAGCTGGCTACAGAAACGGTTTTGAGACAGGCGGAATTGATTGCTAATGAATTGACCAAAGAAGAATAAAAGTCAAATTTGTGTTCTGGGTAAGATTATTGCGTTTATTTCAGGAGCTCACAAAACAATTGGCTCACCCTGACTGCAGGTGCTGTGCGGTTTTTCAGATTTTGTGATCCGCATTAAGTTTTTTGGTTAATCAAAGTCTGTACCCGCAAGCCTGCGGCAGGTTAGCCAAAACGATTTAAGATAAAACAACTTCTCTAAACTAATAACTATCAACATGGAATTAAAATTCTCGCAAAAAATATTCATAACGGTTTTAGCCATCATTTTCACAGTCGGTCTTACATTTGCCTCTCTGGAATTACCCGGACTGCTTGATTCCTTTCTGCAAGAATCTATTTCTTTCCCTGGATTTGACCATGAACTCTCAGAGCTCAATCTTAGTAAAACCGAACTTTATATCGAACATTTTCATATTCGTACTATCGGGATTTGTGCTTATTTCTGGTAATTGGATTGATCATAGCTGGATTTATCACGAATAAAACTGAACGGTCGTCCATTTGTGCCATTGCCTATTTGGTTACAGTAAGAAGTATCATGACAGCAGCATAACTGATTGTGTAGGTAAGAAAGAATCCCCGTGCCTTGTCTTCGTCAAAGAGTAGCAGCATCAACGCCATAACGATGATGCCAATAGTGATGTACGGAATAAACATATCACGCAATTTCATCTCGAGTCCCTTCGATATTAACATTTTTTGAAGTGTATGTATATACTCAATCGTCGCGATACGGTAAAATCTTGAAATGTTTTTTCGGGGCAGTAATCTTAGATTCTCAACGGTCAACACAATTGTAAAACTTGAAGGATTTGGAGAAATTGGGTAGGTTGTTTAGCGAACAACTAAAAAAATCCTGATCAGAGGATTAATTATAGAGACTCGTCAGATATATTCATCATAGCTGAACCTTCTAAGAAATTCTAAGGTTTTGAGATACGCTGAGGGTAAATGACGAGCCTCCAAAGATTAACTGACTACATTCCTTTTAAAACTGTGCTCAAAGCTAGAAGAACAAAGCCAACTGTTACGAACCAAAATGCGTACCCGGTTACAAAAGGTATCGCGACGAAAGTTGATACAACTCCGACGACAGCCAGAATTACTGAGATCCACCAAAAATTTTTTGTTGGTGCATTTAGATTCATGACTATTCCTCCTTTTTAGATGAGTAATAAAAAGATAAAACCGGTGAGACAACAGATTTTACGAAATTGCAACATAAAAGTCAACAATAAATTACATCTGGCTGAATGTCCCCCATTTTTTACTCCAGCGCCAAACACAATTAAGCTCTATTTTTCAATCGCGTAAATATTTTTTTCTGAATCTGATTCAGTCAATAATCGCTTCACAACTTCCTTAACTATTTTTTTTAACATAACTGGCGTGGCATTCGGGCCCAAATATCTTTGTGCTTCTCTGCTAATCTGTCGAATTTTATCTTCTGTAATTTTCATGAAATTTGTCAAAATAATAATGAAAAATATAATTTAAAAATTAAATAATTGCAAGAACTATTTTAACACGGAAAAGTATTGACTGCATTAATACAATTAACTATATTTGGCAAATCCTGACCGGGTGTTGTGTGCTAATTTATTATGTCAATTTTAAACGAAACGGAGTATACACTTGCCAATATTTAATATCCGGCTTTCGTCAATATTTTTTGCGATTAGTTTATTTATAACAGGCTCAAATGGGTTTGGAAGAACCTCTCCCGAACAAGAAGCAAAGTATGATTTAGCTTTAAAAGAAGCAGGAGAGTATAATTACAGTCACGCAATTGATTATTTAAAAGAGCTGATAAATGAAGAGTCCACTTATACAAAGGCATATATCAGGATCGCTGAATTTTATCGATATGATCAAAACTTACAGAATGGTAAACAATATTTTCTGGAAGCAATACAGAACTATCCCGAAAACTCTAATTTCTATTTCGGGTTGGCATTAATTTCCAAATATTCAGAAGACTGGAAGAGTTCTTTTGAATCTTGTAAGGATGCAATAGACCGGGGAGCTACATCACCCGAGACGGTTGATTTGTTGGTGGAATCAGCCCTGCATGCAGGCAAAACAAATACGTTGGCAATCAAACTGCGTCAATTAAGGAAAAAGCCATCGCAAGAACATCTGTATTACCTGGGATATGCTTTTTGGAGGTTTAGAATAAAAAACTATAGCCGGGCGAAAACCACGCTTACAGATTATTTAAAAGAAAATAACGATCTTTATGGTCATTCTTTGCTGGGCGAAGTCAACCAAAAATTATACAAATTTGATGCTGCGATTTCCAGTTATTTGCAGGCAAATCGATTGCTGGATGCAAAAATGCCTTTTTTGAAAATCGAATTATTGCATCATCTCGGACTTACTTATTTTGAGATTGGCGAATTGGATTCAGCCGAGTATTATTTTTCAACCGCCTCAAATTTAGCCAGGAAGAATGGGGCTCTAAGCGAAGCTTTAGACATTAATTTGACAAATGTGAGATTGTTTAAAAAGAATAAACAATACTTAAAATTAGCCGAATCCTGTCTGACAAGTATTGAATTTGCCTTAGCAATAAAAGAGTCGAGAGTATTACCGGATCTGTACTTTGACTTAGCCGGTGCATCGCAAATAATGGGTGATAATTATCGAGCTTTGAAATATTATTTACTGTCAGCAGAAGAAGCGCAAAAATCGCAAGGCTCAGGCATTGCTGCAAAATCGCTGTATGCAATTGCGCGTATTTATAAACAGAGAAACAATTGGGTAGAAGCAGTCAAGTTTTTAAATGAAAGTATAGAGATTGCACGAAAAGCTCAACTTTCAGAATTAGAATATAAAGCTTCGTTTGATTTAGCAAATGTATATGAATCGCAAGGGGAAGTTGAAAATGCTAAAAGACTGTATCAAAGAATATTGCGAAACGCTCAAAATAACAAACTCTATAATATTGCTGAAGCGTGTCTGGTGAAAATGGCAAATTTGTATATTACTCATTTTTCAAATCTGGACCGTGCCAAATATTATATAGCAAGAGCAGATGGATTAGCCCGGGAATCTTTGCAATTGCAACATTTACCAATATTTCGATGGATGCAGGGTGAAATATCATTGCTGGAAAATAATATCGAAAAAGCCGAAACATATTTCTTAAACGCTATCCAATTAGGAAGAGAAACTGGTTCATATAATTCAATTATTGCCGGAAATGCTGGCTTAATAAAAACCTATTTAAAAGCCAATTTCCCGGAACTGGCAAGCGCACATAGTGACACCGTATTTCACCTCATTGATAAATACGATAACCTGTATGATGATGACAATCCAATGGATACTTTCGATTTGTATAATGATTTTTTTACTCCTGCGATAACAGCTTATTCACAAGTCGGTAAACTATTGAAAATTTATGACCTTTGTGAAAAATATAAAGCTTTGAAACATATAAAAAATATATCCCCGATAAAATATAAAATCAAATCAGCATTAGCCGATTCAACCAGATGGAGACTGGATACATATAATAAATTAATACAGCAAAAATGGTCAGAACTCTGGGAACTCTGGAGAACGGATAGTGAAGACAATCTTGACCTTGTAATGAATATTAAAAATCGCATAAATCGACTTTTAAGAGATAGAAATATTTTTCGTTTAGATATGGCTCAAAATCAGCCAGAATATTTCAGTCTTATAAATCCAACAACGGCATCAATGTCGAGCCTAAGCGCCAGTTTAGAAAAATTTAATAGTATTTTTATTCACTACTTGGTAGATGAAAATACAACTAATATTTTAGTGGTCAGGGCAGATTCCATTTTTTTCAAACAGGTTAATTCAGGAAGAAATGAATTGATTGACTTAGTGACACAAATTAGTCCATTATTTTCAAACCAACAATCCGGTTTTACTAATGATAGAAATTCGAAAAATGTACTATTCCGATTAGATTTGGCCGGACGGCTTTATAATACAATATTTGAGCCCGTCAGAGCCTGGATCCCCACTCAAAGTTCAGTAATTATATCCGCAGACGATGTGCTAAATCACATACCTTTTGAATGTTTAGTTACCAATTCCGAAGTCTTAACGAATATTTATGATTATTACCATGCTAAATATTTAGTTGAAGATTATGAAATATTTTATGTTCCTTATGCAAAATTTCTTAATTGGCCATACAAAAAAAAGAACCGTGCTAAAAATACCTACATTGCCTTCTCTGCACCTTCAGATTTGAATTTATCAAATTCATTAAATAACAATAACGCAACCAATAATAGCAATTCTGATTATAATTTTGTTGAAGCAAAACGGTATGAAACTGAAATAAACCAAATTGCTGAGGTGGTTGGGAAAAGAAAATTCACATTTTATTCTAATCAAAAAAGTACTAAAAGGCGGTTTTTAAATGAAAGTAATAATCACCGTGTGATACATTTAGCCTTGCCTGGAATTTTAGAGGAAAGCTCTCCTCTTCATTCCAAATTGTTTTTCTCTGACTTAAATGATGAGACTGGGTTTTTAGAAACTTATGAATTTTTTAATATTAATTTGAATGCGGAAATGTTAGTATGCAATTTTCTGGAGAGAAAGCCTGAAAATCTATTCGGTGCGAATAGCGTAAATGTTCTGGTACATGCAATTAATTATTCCGGAGTGCCCAGCACAATTACCAGTCTATGGAATATGGACGAGGATGATTCTTCTAATAAATTATTAATTGAATATTTTTCAAATTTAAAACTCGGTATGAGCAAATCCGAAGCCTTGAAGATGGCTAAAATTTCTCACATAAATACTGTCAATCCTAATCCAAATTATTGGGCTCGTTATATTTTAACAGGTAATCCACGGCCGATCAAATTTGACTCTGATAATTCAATTTTAATTATATTTATTACGCTGGTTGGAGCTGTTGTACTGATCTCACTTGTTGTCTGGCATTTATTGAGAATCAGAAGAGAAGGCGCTAATTAATGTACAATTCGCTTTCATATTTTACTTTAAAAGTCTTAATGCTTTCGAAAATGGCCTGAGCTACTTTTTGTTGAAAAGATGAGGATTTTAAAAGTCTCTCTTCTTTTCTGTTTGAGACAAAGGCTGTTTCAATTAAAACATTTGGCATAGACGCCCCGACTAAAACATAGAAACCCGCTTGTTGAATACCTCGATCATTTATTCCTGTATTTTTGTTAAGCGCTTTTTGTACTACTGCAGCGAAATCCTGACTCTCTTTATTGTAATCGTTTTGTGCCATCGTGGCTAATATAATACTCTCATCGTTATACTGTGTATAATTTTTTTCATCAGCCTCATATTTGATAGCAGCGTTCTCAAGCTGGGCGATTTCAAGAGCTTCATCAGATTTGGCTAATCCAAGAAAATACGTAGTCGCTCCTTTTACCTGGGAGTTGCGATTCCAGTTGGCATGTATGCTAATAAAAAGTTTTCCTCCTTTTTTATTAGCCAACTGGGTTCGTTCTTTGAGTGAAATGTATTTATCTTTATCTCTGGTCATGAAGACGTCGATTTTTAGTTTTTTAACCAGCAGTTTTTTCAATCTTTTAGCAATGCTAAGAACGATATCTTTCTCGTAAACTCCACTGCGGCCAATAGTACCCGGATCCCGGCCGCCATGTCCAGGATCAATAACAATTTTGTCGATTTTCCATTTTTCTTTATCTGATTTAAGTTTCTCAATAATATTTCTACTTAAGTTATTTTTTGTAGGAATCGAAATCCATATTTCATTTTCATGCTGGGTTACAAACATATCTTTACTCGATATATCTTTATTCAACTGAAAAGAAAGTTGAACTAATTGTTCTGATTGGACCGGAACAACTCTTTTTACCAGCCCGGTGTCAATTTTTGCACTAAAGTATTTATCACTTACTTTGCCATTCAAAATATCCACATAAAGCCATCTTCGACTATAACGCGTGCTAATGCCTGATTTATTAAATTTTGTTAGAGTATTCACACGAATTAGCGTCCCATTAGTTTTTTCAACAACCTGAACTCCAGTAATATTAACTCCTTGTTTGATTAGATCAGACTCACTTATATTATTATTACCTGCACCGGAATTTTGCAGGACGTGTTTTAAGATAGGAATAAAAAATTTAACAGGAACAAATAATTCACCTTTGGAATATTGCGTATTTATTGGCATTTGCAGGACACCCTGACCGATTACTACATAGGGATTGTATGCGGTAATGGTAATTCTTTCGACTCCCAAAGTTAATACTGCTTTGCGGGCTTTATTACTGTAATAAGTCTGTGCATTCAGGGCCTCAGCCACATCCTGAAGACTCACAAAATTGAAATGACCGTCAATTTTGTGTGCTTTATTGTTAATACGTCTTTCCCAGTCGCCATTTTGTGCAAAAGAGGAAAGGGGGAGAATATAAAATAAAGCAATGACAACAATAATGAAGATATTTAAGTGGGATATTTCAGGAACAACTTTGCCAGAAATAAATTTCATTTAACTTTTTCTGAAGATAAAATAAGGTAAGGATTTCAATACATTTTTCTATTGAATTTCACTACCGTACACTTTCCCCTTTCTATCTTAAAATATGCGGGAATGACATTTTATACAAAAAATAACGTTTATAAAAAGTGTGCGGTATCAAGTACTGAAAAAAACGATTTCTAAAGTAATAATTATCATACCCCTCAAAATTTGAGGGTATATGGAGCTTTACTAAACTTTGACAGTTTAGTGGAGCTGAGTTCCCATTATTTATCAGGGAATACAAAGTATCTTGTTTTTGAACGAACAGCATTTAATAGTTCTAATTTTCAGGTTCTTTCTCCTGGCTGTATTGCTGGCTTGCTTCCTGTAAAGTTCTTTTTTCTTCGGCATTCAAATTCTCATAGCCAACTTCATTGATTTTATCTAAAATTTCGTCAACTCTTTCTCGGAATTGCTGTTTGTGCTGTTGCTTTTTTAATTTATGTAGTGCCCGCCTTGATTCCCGTTGTTGCCTGATCAATTTGCCTACAGAATCCAGACGCCAGTCTAATTTAAGATATATCAATCCTATGGCCATGCCACCCATGTGGGCGAAATGTGCTACACCGGAATCACCACCAAACACCCCTAAGAAAACCGAAATACCCGCAAATATCATAACCAGATATTTAGCTTTGATTTGTACCGGTAAGAAGAGAAATAAAAGCAGAGTTATTACCCGCTCTGGGAAAAGTACTGCAAATGCTACCATAACTCCATATATCGCTCCCGAAGCGCCAACTACCGGAATAGTAGAATCATAATAAATAATTAAATGAAAAAGACCAGCGCCAACACCACATATGAAATAGTACTTGATAAATTCACGAGTTCCAAGGGCGCGTTCTACTTCACCTCCGAACATCCAGAGTACAAACATGTTAAAAAGTAGATGCAAAAGATCCCCTTGACTGTGCAGAAACATATATGTGAAAGGCTGCCAGATATGGAACTTCGAATAAACCCATTTAGGGTGCATCCCAAATAATTTTATTAACAGTGGATCATGACCGGGTCCAATAAGGTGTTGGAAAAGATAGACTATGACATTTGCTATCAATAAATATTTTACAGCTTTAGTAAGACCTCCGCCAAACCCAAATCGAAATGATCTTTCAGAATAAGCCATTATTTTTCGATTGCCCAGGTAATTATTTTATAATATAAATATTTACTACAATTATATGCATGTCCTAAGACTATTAACCAGAATATACTTTGACAAATTCCTTTTCTCTTGCAGGCTCTAAATCTTATACCAAATTTGCAGACATTTTGCGGAACAACAGCTATTAAACCAAGTTCGTGTTTCTCAGTGGTATCGACAGGAAGGAACAAGAACTAAATATCCATTTCAGTTATGACTACCACAAAAATTATTTTTATACTGTTAACTATTTTAGGAATTAATCGTTTAAAAGTCAAGAAAAAAAATTGAAATGGTAGTATGTCAGTTATTACTTGACTTTCCAACATTTGAAAATTATATTGGATACTGTTTTATAAAAAAATTATTAAAAATGAATTCTGTTGATATCGTATCCCAGTCGCTGCCTGATGTAATTGAAGAAACCCGCAAGAAAAAGAGAAAAAAGCCAATAATCATACCTAACTACCACGTGGTTTTACTTGATGATAATGATCACACTTATGATTATGTTATCGAAATGCTCATGCAGATTTTTCGTCACAGTCAGGCAAAGGCTTTTCGAATGGCTTGCGCGGTGGATTCTGCGGGCCGTGTCATTGTGGATACCACAACTATGGAGCGCGCTGAACTTAAGCGAGATCAGATTCATGCTTATGGCCCGGATTGGAGAATTCCGCACAGTGTCGGTTCGATGTCGGCAGTGATTGTACCCGCCGCATAGCTCAATTCTTTCCTTTTATTTCTTATAAAAAAAACCTTCATCAAGCTTCAGGTTAAATTTTGCTTCGATGACTTCGGAATCGATAAATCTTCTGCCGTTGGCTCTTACGATGGTTTTAAAAGGTATCTTTATACCATCTACTTCTCGATAATCAGAATAGATTTCCTCCAGTGTTGCCAATCCCACTTCTGATGAGCCATGATAAGATTTTTTTGCAATAAGAAAAGTCTCCGAATCTATATATAAATTAAAAAATTCACCACTATTATCGTTAATCTTTAACACGAAATTTGTTTTTTCACCAATAATTTCTTCGCCAAAATATTGAATTGTCAACTCTTTATTGTCACTTTTTTTAAATAGATTTATCGTATCGCGGAATAAGCCTTTTTTCATTTCTCTTGTTTCAGCTTGAGTAAGATCACTAATTTTCTTGCCCACTTGTTTCCAGCCGCTGTCACCGTGTAAAACCTGTATCCTCTCCCCTGCTGGTAATTTCATGATTTGTTTTGTTTTATCTGGTAACCATGCAATCTCAGTCACAATCAATTCTGTTTTGGTTTGAGGCTGCTCTAATATATTGCGGGTTTTGATACTGAAATTATCGATGGTTCTAATTATTTCAATACCACCGGCCGCTTCAACTGATTTCATCAGCATTTTTTGGGCCTTTGCATAATTTGTACTATTGACTCCGGGATCTTGGATTTCTAATGGAATTAAAGGCGCACCAAATGCTAATTTATGAAAGAACAAAAAAACAGGAATTAGGTTGCAGATTTTTTGAGTAAATCGAATTATACGATTCGCGCTCAAGCAGTTTATGTTTCTCATTATTTATTAACTCCTTATTTGTAACAATATAAAATCTTTGCTTTTAACGGACATCACTTTTCTTCCCTAAATCTGCAACCCATTTGCGAAGTTTTCTCTCGTGAGCCCTCGTTGTGAGAAACACCAGGAAATCTCCAGGTTCGACGACGGTATCTCCTCGCGGAATAATCTCATGATGACCGCGGCGGAGTACAGCGATAATGCAATGAGCCGGTGTTTTAATTTGCCGAACTTTTTTAAAGCAGATACGGGACAGCTCAGGTTGGACATTGACTTCCACCTGAATGGTATCCTTAGAATCTGTCGGCAGCTCCACTCCGGTCTTAGCCAGTAATCTCTGGTGCTCTTCAACCAGCTCGTTGTAGGCCCAAAGGATTTCACTCCGGCGAAGCACACCCAAAAGTTTAGCCGAATCTGTTTTATCCACTACGGGCACATGATATATCTCTCTGCCGGTAATTCGGAGCAATACCGTTCGCAGGTTCTCATCTGGTGTGGCGCTGATAATTTCAGTCGACATGATGTCAGCGACTGTAAATCCATCCACTTCGTTGTTTACTATGGCCTTTTCAACATCAAGCTCAGTAACAATCCCGACAAGTTGATGTTCCGACTGAAGAACCGGGCAGCTGCGTATGTGGAGCTTTTGAAATATATTTACCAATTCGGTAACCAGCAGCTCCGGGTGAACGGTCTGATATTTAGTAGTCATCGCATCGGTTACCAGAATCATATCAAGAATACTGAGCTGAGCCCTGGGATGCTCAAATCCACCCCGACGGCGGAGTTTGAGAGTGTAGATTGAGTCTGGACTGAACTTGGATGAGATCAGATAGCTGACCACGACAGACAACATTAGCGGGAGAATGATTTTATAGTCATCCGTCATCTCAAAAACGATAAGAATCGAGGTGATGGGAGCATGGGCCGCGCCGGCAAACAGAGCTGCCATCCCTACAAGTGCATAGGCTCCCGCTGGCGCTGTAATAGACGGAAAAAGCTGATTGGCTATCTGGCCAAAAGCACATCCTGCCATAGCTCCAATAAACAACGCCGGCGCGAAAACTCCACCAGAACCACCTGCACCCAGAGTTATCGAGGTAGTAATTAATTTCAGCACGATAAGTAGCAGCAAAATTTGTATATCAAGACTGCTGGCAAGGGCTTTTTCCACCCCTTCATAGCCAACGCCAAAGATATACTCGCTTCCAAAAAATCCCAGCATTCCAATGGCTAATCCTCCTATCAGAGCTTTAATGGTGTGGTGGAAACGTAAACGGTCAAATCCGTGCTCAACGAAATAGATAGAGTGAATATACACCAAAGAAATTACGCCCACAAGGATACCCAGTAACAGGTACAGAGAAAGCTCCCAGGGACTCTGCAGCATAAACGGCTGAATCAGATTAAATGCAGGCTGCTTTCCCAGGAATGCGTGACTCATTGCTGTTGCAGTCACCGAGGAGACCACTACCATTCCAAATGAACGGGCGGCAAAATTTCCCAGAATAATTTCCAGCGCAAAAATAACTCCGGCAATTGGAGCGTTAAATGTACCCCCAATCGCACCGGCAGCGCCACAAGCCACAAGCAGCTTGACTCCTGATTCACGAAGACCTGCCATTTGTCCGATGGTGCTGCCGAGGGAGCAACCTATCTGAACTATTGGACCTTCCCGACCTACAGATCCTCCTGAACCGATACACAATGCGCTGGCAATTGCCTTAACAATACCCACTCGAAAAGGGATTCTCCCGCCTTCCCTTTTAACAGCGTATTGGACCTCTGGAACACCATGGCCTCGCGCTTCAACCGCCCAGCGCTTGATAATTAGTGAGACGATCACCATTCCTATTGCAGGCACAAAAATAATATACGCTTTTCCCATATTTAGAAAACCGATCTTAGTACCCACCACCTTACCCATATCAAAGAACAACCAATGCGCTGCGTCGATAAGATACCGAAACACTATTGCTCCAATTCCAGCGAGTGCACCAACAATCGTCGCTAGCACCACCGGACCGATGGTTTGGGAATTCCTAAGCCTGTCTAATATCATTTTCATTTTATTTAGCCGGATAAATTTCTAACACAGTGCGCGGCAATGTTGAATAATGAATTTAGAATTATGGATGAAGTATTTGATATAATTCAGAATTGCTACACTGTCTCATTGTTACTAATCAAACAATAGAGCAATAGCACATTAAAAAACAAAACATTCTTACACTAACACAAAACTATTCTAAAAAATATATTATTTTTCAATTATCAGAACTCCATTTAATCAACGCCTCATCATAGGCGTGTATAAGATCCCGATAGCTAAGATAACCCAGTACCTTGTTGCGATCTTCAAAAGCGACAACAGGAATGGTTGAGTATTTTGTTTGGAGAAACTTAACAAGCGCCTGCTGCAGATTTTCACCGGGTGTGATGGTTTCGAGTTGGGTTTTAATGTCTTCGGCCACTATAACTTCGCCAATTCCTTCGTCTCCAATAATAGAACGCAAATTCCCCATCGAAATCAATCCGGTTATCTCTCCATTTTTGTTTACAACTGGGAAACTGTCTTCTTCCCGATCCGCGAAAAGCGGCAGGATTCTTTGAATTGAAAGATTGTTTGGAATTTTGGGTACCTTTGAACTTTTTTTAAAAGCTACCTCTACCGGAATTTCTTTTAAAATATCCACGATTAGATCGCCCCGGTGAGCGGGAGATTCAGCGTAATTTTTTACCTGCTGGCTATATATAGACCATTTTCGCGCCACAAAATAGGCAATAGTTGAAGTGAAAATCAAAGGCACTAATAATTCGTAACTACCGGTCATTTCAGTTATCATAATGGTTAAAGAAATGGGTACATTCGCAGCGCCAGCAAAAAAGGCTGCCATGCCCACTAGCACAAAAGCGGTTGGCTGCGTAATAATGTTGGGAAACAATTGCTGAGCAAGACCTCCAAATGCCCCGCCTAACATCGCGCCGATGAACAGGGATGGGGCAAAAATTCCGCCACTCCCTCCGGAACCTATGGTAAACGACGTGGCAAACACTTTGAGAAGAGCCGCGCCTAACATCAAGGTTATTGCGAGTTTTCCATTAATGGCTAACTGCACCCATCCGTAACCCGAGCCTAATATGTGTGGAAAAAAGAAGCCGATAATCCCAAGCAATAATCCACCGATGGCTGGTTTAATATGTCGCGGAATTTTCATAGGAGCAAATATTTTTTCGTGAACGCCATAAAAAATTTTTACATAAAAAATACCGATTAATGCACACAGTAGGCCAAAGATAGCATAAAACACCAGCTCCAAAGGTTTTTGAAATACATAGCTTCCAGTTGAAAATATTGTGTGCCATCCAAATAGTGTAGCAAATATAGTATAGCCTATTATGGAGGACGTTATGGCTGGAACTAAACCTTCTGCTTCCAGATCGTCTTTATAAAGCGACTCAACCGCGAAAAGGGCTCCACCAATTGGTGAACGGAAAATACTGCCAATTCCCGCTGCCATGCCGGAGACTACCATAATTCGACGGTCCCGATCTGAAAGCTTCAGTTTCGTCGCTAACATAGATCCGAAACCCGCGCCGATCTGAGCAATGGGGCCTTCCCGGCCAGCGCTGCCGCCTGTACCGATGGTGATTGCTGACGCGATTGTTTTGATGATGGGCACCCGTGCGCGAATCACCCCGCGTTCGTGATGAAATGCTTTGATTACGCCGTCGGTACCGTGGCCCTCAGCTTCAGGCGCCCAGGTGTAAACCAGAATCCCTGAAATCAGTCCGCCAATAGTTGGAATCACTATAATCCACCAGCGATATGAAGGCAGGGTAAATTCTCCTGTTGTACCGCCCTCACCTCCTGGAAGCGGAGGATAAAAGTTAGCCAAATCATGCAGTGACATCTGCTGAATCCATTCTTGCAAATAGAAAAACGCGATTGCCCCAAAGCCAGAAACAACACCAATAATCACGCTGTACATCATCCAGCGTCCGGTGAATTTAAACTCAAAATAGTTAGCGAAACGCCGCCAATATTCTATGCTGCTTACCAGTTGCTTTTTAAATTTCATGTTTTAGTATTAAGTTCTTTTAATAAGATGAAATTGAATGGGAAGAGATTTCTCAGACAATCATAACTTTTAGCCTGCCAGTCCCAGAGTATCATGATTGATATAAGCGTTGATTAAAAAAAGGAGCAAAAGCGCTGAGCAGAGCCAACTCAAAAGAGGCTTTCCTGGTTAAATATCCTTTTGTAAAAACACCAAAAGCTCCAAATTTGTCCCTGATATTATTTTCATTTCCAAATTGATCGATGATATCCCCAAGTTCGTTTTTATTCATAACTACTTCATTTATTACTTTATCAGGTACCGGGATGGCTCCGGAACCTCCAAAATGCCCGGCAATTCCATCACTTACATAAACCCAACCCTGAAGAAAGTACAGGGATTTACCAGCAGGATCAATTTGTTTATTAAATCCTCCTTCTAAACCCACATAAAAATTGGGTGGATTTTCTGAATATTTGAATTCAGCGATTAAATTTAGTACACGGTTATAAGCTCCCTGCATCAATTCCGATATGGTTAACGGCATTGGAGAAATATTACTCTCCACCTCTCTAAATAAATACTCAATCATTTCCTGGTTTTGTATTAAGTGTTTCCGAATCTTTTCAATTGTATCTTTTACAGCTTCAATTTTAGGTTTCCTGAGTGAACCAATGGCTATTTTCAATAGTTATTCTCCAAAACCTCGATATTTAATTTCACTCTATTTTATTAATTACAGCTTTTATAAGATTTGAAAACTTATCTTTTACCAGATCGGCCACTTCAGTTACTTCATCGTGGCTTAGTTTTTTATCAGATAATCCCGTGGCCATATTTGTAATGCAGGATATTCCCAAAACTTTAATCCCCCGATAAACGGCGGCGATCACCTCCGGCACAGTGGACATCGTTCCAGCATCACCGCCAATAAGCTGCATCATCCTGATTTCTGCGGCTGACTCATAAGTAGGTCCTTTGGAAGCTATCAAAACGCCCTTTTGGATTTTTATTCCCAATTCCATTGCCGCTCTTTCGGCTAATTCAATGAGTTGAAAATTATACGGCTCCGACATATCTGGAAATCGCGGCCCTGATTTGCGGTCATTAGGGCCATATAATGGATTGTCGAACATTAGATTGATGTGGTCGACAATAAGCATCAAATCTCCTGGTGAAAAGGTCGGATTTATACCTCCAGCCGCATTAGTTATAATTAAATTGTTAATTCCCAATTCTGCTATTAAATGAATCGGGAAAGTTATTTCTTTAAAAGAATATCCTTCATAAGAATGTATTCGGCCTTGCAGGGCCAATATTTTTTTATCCTCAATTTTCCCAAACACCCATTTACCCGCGTGGCCTTCAACAGTAGAAACAGGATAATGAGGAATGGATGCTGTATCTATCTCAATTTTATGTTGCACTTCGTCCGCAAAAGGCCCGAGACCCGAACCCAGAATTATTGCAATTAAGGGTTCAAATTCTGTCTGATTTTCAATATATCTGATTGCCTCTTGCAGTTGATTATTCAGGACAGTCATCATGAAATCCGTTTTTTAATGCATGTTTGATAGTACATTTTATTTAGATTAAGGTTTTAAATATAAGAGAAAAATATTGAAAAGTCAATTATAGAAAAAGTAATTATTTAAAGTTTGGTGACGGCCTATTTCTGCAATATTGGAAATAATATTATTTAAATAAACGTTAATGATAATATGGGATAATATAATCCTATTTGTTTTGTCAGAATGTCTATTTAAATGGAGAAATAATCGATGAGCGGAAAAGCAAAAAAAAGTTTCTCGCCTTTTGAAAGCCCAGCCTGGTCCTTATTAATGAAACCGGAAAGTGAGTTAAATCGTGATACAAGAGAATATTTTTCTGCCGCTTTAGAAAATTTACGGTTGAATAAACTTAAAAATAAAAAAGCAGATCTAAAATTTCAGCATAAGAAAATCTATGAACTGGCTTTAGCCGTCACCCTGGTTTTTCTAATCACTGGATTTCAATTGGCGCGATATTTCTCTTTTGAGCCAATATCCGTGGGCAGGGTTGACCTAAAAATAGAAGTTGCAGATATTCCCGTAACTGAGCAATTTCGAAGACCGCCACCGCCGGTCAGGCCCAGCATTCCTATCCCCACGGATGAAGAAAACATTCCTGAGGATGAAACCATAGCTTCAACGGATATTAATTTATCAAATGTACCACCTCCGCCACCACCGCCTGAAGATGAGAATGATAGGCCGATATTTGTTACTTATGATGAACCTCCCAAGATTATTGGCGGAATTGCTGAACTGCAAAAACATCTTGTTTATCCGAAGATAGCCAGACGGGCAAATATAGAAGGCATTGTATATTTGCGTGTATTGGTATCAGCTAACGGTATTACTGAAAAAGTCGAAACTTTAAAAGCTAAACCGGCGAATATTGGCTTTGATGAATCTGCGATTGAAGCAGTCAAGAAAGTTAGATGGGTGCCTGCCAGGCAGCGTGATAGAAAGATTCGCGTATGGGTTTCTATCCCTGTCGTATTTAAATTAGTTGATGCGTCGCGCTCCTGAATGATTTATTATTTATTAGGAGAACCTTCCTATTATTCAATGTATGAGTTACTATTAAATGTTTTCATAGCAGTCATTCGCGCTATCTTTTAAGCGAGAATCCAGTGTAGACCTGGATGCCCGATAAATCCTTTCCTGAAAACTCACTATTTTAGTGAGACTTATTATTTTCACCAATTTCACTTTTTCTCTTGACAAAATAAAATATATTTATTCATTTGGTAATACTATTGAAAATTTGTTTAAGATAAAAGGAGCAATAATGAAAATTGAAACTTTTGAAATGGAAAGGTTGCAGTCGTTATGGGAAAACAAAGTAAAATATAACCTGACGGAAAGCGGTGTTCACCCGTTTACTGTCAATGAACTGTTTGAAAAAGATGAAATAGAAAAATTGCTCTCCTTACGACTGGGTTACGGCGAAACCAATGGTTCAGTTGAGTTGCGACAAGCGATAACCGGCCTCTATCCAGGCAGCGACGTGGATAATGTTTTGGTAACAAACGGCACAGCCGAAGCGAACTTTATTGCTATGTGGAGTCTTTTAGAGCCTGAAGATGAGCTTGTACTGATGCTGCCGAATTACATGCAGATCTGGGGCATTACGCGTTCATTTGGTGTGAATGTCAAACCATTTCATTTAAAAGAAGAGTTGAAATGGGCACCAGACATTGAGGAATTAAAAAGTCTGATAACGCCCCGTACAAAAATGATAGCGGTGTGCAATCCGAATAATCCAACCGGCGCTGTTTTAAGCGCTGAAGCCATGCATGAAATCGTTCGTTTAGCCAAAGAAGCCGACGCCTGGGTTTTTGCGGATGAGGTTTACCGGGGAGCAGAATTGGTTGGTGACGAAAGCCCAACCTTCTGGGGACTCTATGATAAAGTAATCGCCGCGGCCGGACTATCAAAAGCTTATGCGCTTCCCGGGTTAAGAATCGGCTGGTTAGTTGGCCCGAAAGACGCCATTGCAAATGCCTGGTCTTATCATGATTATACCTCTATTTGTGTTGGCATGCTCAGTAACCACCTGGCGGCTTTGGCACTGCAACCAGAAATGCGCTTGAAGATATTAAACCGCAATCGAAAAATATTACGGGAAAACCTGGTTCTGCTTACAGAATGGGTGAAAAAACATGACAACCTTTTCACGTTCATTCCGCCGCAGGCAGGAGGCATTGTTTTTCTGCGCTACAAAATGGATATCAATTCCACCGAACTCATGACCAGACTCAGAGATGAAAAAAGCGCCTTCATTGTTGCGGGCGATTGTTTTGGAATGGATAAGTATCTGCGAATTGGTATTGGCTCAGAGAGCGAATATTTTTTGGCTGGGTTAAGTTTGTTTGGTGAGTTTTTAAAAGAAATTGTTTAGTCTAACCAAATTTTGGAAAAGTATTTAAGTATTCGGCTCAGCTCTGAATCAATGACAAGCTCCGACTGGTTGTTTTTACACTTTTCCCTTGCTAACGTAAGTGAATTTTATTTGGAAAGTTTTTCACAAGTTACAAATAGCCTCTGGTGGATAACATCCATATTTGAATGTTTAGCAGAAAGTCAGTTTAACATACGCAAGGTAAGTAAGATTTTAAAAATATGCAACATTTTCATTGTGTTTTGATAGCACATTAAATATATTACTGTTATACCAAAAAAATGAGTTACTTACTGAGTTCCGCCCGGCGTCTGCGGCTGAGCGGAATGCAGAAGTGGTGTTATCCAGTTTCTGTTGTTCATTACATATTGCATGTTTTACAGAAACTGTACAATCACTGGTTATACTGCTAATAATAATAGAAACGGAGGTTTCCCATGGCAAACATTCCAGTAAGAATTTTTGAAAGATTTGTAAAGCAAGTTGGGAGATTTCAGAAGATACTTAAAAAAGCAAGTGCCAATGATATTAATGAATCCGATACTGTGACTATAATTACAGACATTCTGTTTGAAGTTTTTGGTTTTGACAAATACACAGAAATTACCAGTGAGTATGCAATAAAAAATACATATTGCGATTTAGCTATAAAGTTAAATGATGAAGTGCAATATTTAATTGAAGTCAAGTCCATTAGTATTGACTTAAAAGAGAACCACTTAAAGCAAGCTGTTGACTATGGTGCTCATGAAGGGATTCAATGGGTAATACTTACAAATGGCCTAATATGGCAAGGGTATAATATTACTTTGAAAGATACAATTCAATACGATAAAATATTTGAATTTAATTTCCTCGATATTAATCCAAGGAAGAGTCAAGATCAAGAATTATTGTTTCTTTTAGCCAGAGAGGGTCTGACAAAAAATGCAATTTCAGAATACCGTGAAAGGATTCAATCTGTAAATAGACATGTTATGTCTGCTTTTATGCTTTCGGATCCATTACTCAGTGCAATGCGTAAGGAACTACGGAAATTAACACCGGGTCTTAAAGTTGAAACGCCAGAAATCGCGAGCATTCTAAAAAATGAAATTATTAAACGTAATGTTCTTGAAGATGACCAATTCAGTATTGCTCAGAAGAAAATAAAAAGACATTTAAATAAAATGTCGAAATCTAAATAAAGTGCAGTATAACACAAGCATGCAAGGGATTTAACCGCAGATTATTTCTGGAGATTTTGAGATTGATTGAACGTTCATTTCATTTTGGAATGTATCCACTCGGCGGTTAAACCCATGATGCTAATCGTTAGCAGTAAAAATAATCGAGAAGCTATGAGAAATTTCAAAATTATAGTCTTTCATTTAATTCTAATTGTTGTTTGCTTATATAGTTCTGGTTGTAGTGAAACTAAACAGAATTTAAAACAAAAATCTTCAGAAGCTGGATTTCAAGAAAAGAGAAAACAGATGGTTGAGAATCAAATAATGAACCGTGGGATAAAGGATTCATTAATAATTAACGCATTTCTCAAAGTTCTACGCCATCAATTTGTACCAATAGAGTACCAAAGAATAGCCTATACAGATCGTGCTTTACCGATTGGTGAGGGCCAGACAATTTCACAGCCTTATATTGTAGCTTATATGACCCGTGTGTTGAATTTAACTAGAACCGATAAGGTATTGGAGATTGGAACAGGTTCGGGTTATCAAGCTGCCATATTAGGTGAATTAAGCGACAGTGTTTTTACAATTGAACTTTTATCATCATTAGGAAAAAAAGCAAGAAGGCTGTTAAGTGAAATGGGTTATAGCAATATTAAGGTAAAAATTGGTGATGGTTATCAAGGTTGGGAAGAATATGCACCGTTTGATGCAATTATCGTTACCTGTGCCCCAACAGAGATTCCGATAGCTTTGAAGAACCAATTGAAGGAAGGAGGAAGAATGATTATTCCTGTAGGTTCATCCTATTATCAGGAATTAGTTTATTTACGAAAGATAGATAATCAGTTATTAGAAGAAAAAGTATTACCAGTAATGTTTGTACCAATGGTTGATTCAATTGGGAAAAAATATTAAACATATAGGCTAATCAACTGCAAACAATTCAATCAAGCCGACTGCCTTACAGTTGTTGGCTTTTAGAATTTAGCGGTTTCAATGAAGGTTATTTTGAAAATTAGACCTTAGAAAAAGTAATAAGGCAGCGGATTATTGCTAGCCGTTATGCCGTTCATAATAATAAATGGTCAAAACAATAAATATTCTTTTAATATATTCGACTTAATATTGATCTGGATTAACTATAATGAGTAATTCAGCTGTAGATCAGATTATTGATTGGAGCAAGCAACTGCCTCATTGGCAAGCAGAAGCCGTGCGTCGTTTACTTTTAAAATCATCCCTTGATAAAAAGGATGAAGAAGAAATTCTATTGATGTTGAAGATAGAGTGTGGGCTTTCAGCCTCAGAAGTCATTTCTAATTTCAAACCTCTATCTCGGAGCGAATTTGCAGGTGCTAGTTCAGATGTTCCCAAAATATCATTAAACGAGATGGTTTGTTTAGACGGTATAAATGCAATCCCACAAAATTCAATTATAAAATATCAACCAGAAGGAATAACAATTATTTATGGAGATAATGGTGTAGGGAAATCAGGTTATGCTCGGGTATTAAAAAAAGCTTGTAGAGCAAGGGATACTTCAGAAACAATTCTTCCAAATGTATTTGAGCATAGAGTATCTGCAACTGCTTCTGCATTATTTAAAATAAAAATACAAGATGATTATGATGAACAGGAAATAAAATGGTACGATGGGATCGAGGAAAGCAATATCCTTTCCTCTATTAATGTATTTGATTCTAAGTGTGCAAGGGTAATTGTCGATAAGAAAAATAAAGCATATTATAAACCATATGGTACACATGTTTTTGAAGAATTAGCAACTATTGTCAAAAAGCTAAAAACACAACTTGAAATTGAGAAACCAAAACCTGAATGGCCACAAATTGAAGGACTAAATAATTCAACTAAAATTGGAAAATTTATTAATTTAATAAATCCACAAACGGATATTAAAGATATTGAAAAAAATATTTATTGGAGTGAAAAAGATGAGGTGCTCCTAGAAAAAAAAACAAAGAATGTTGCCAGCATCGAGGTAAATGATCCTTTCCTTGAAGCTGAAAAGTACAAAAAGCAAAGAGAGAAAATAAAAAATATTGGCCAATATTTTCTTGATCGAAGAAAGAAACTTGGTGATATTAAATATAGAGAGCTTATTAACAAAATAAATGATTTAGAAGAAGCAGAAAATGCCCTACAAGAAGTATCCAAAACATCACTAGCCCATGAACCTTTGTCAGGTGCTGGAACAAGCTCCTGGCAAATACTTTATAAAGCAGCAAAAGATTATTCATTGCAATTTGCGTACCCTCAAAATGAGTTTCCCCATATATTAGAAGATTCGCGCTGTGTTTTATGCATGCAACCTTTGGATGAAGATGCTAAGGAAAGATTTAAGCGTTTTAAGTCATTTATGGAAGCCAAGACTAATCAAGAATACGAAAATAAAAAGAGAAACTTGGAGAATTTAAGAGAGGAAGTCGATACCGTAAATTTTATTGAAGAAGAAATATTTAAAGAAAGAGTTCAGGATTTTCAGACATTTAAAAATGAAATATTTAGTCTACTTTGGGAATATTCAAAATCTCTTGAATATAGAAAGGAACAATTTTTAAAATCAATTGATGAACTTCGTTCTTTCGTAATTCCATCACTTCCTCCCTGTCCAAAGAGAGAACTAAAAACGATAGATGATATTCTAAAAGATAAAATTGACAAATGTATTAAAAATGCCAAGCCTGAAGAACATGCATTACTAACAGAGCAGAAAAAAGAATTAGAGACAAGAAAATTAGTTTATTCACATTTAAATAGTATAAAAGAGTATGTAAATCGCTCTAGTATCTCCATTAAATATGACAAATGTTTAGCAAACCTAAACACACGTAATATTACTATAAAAGGTAGAGATGTAGTCGCCGCTTCTCTTTCTCCCCAATTAGTCACTTCACTATCGAATGAACTTCAATTATTAGGTGGAAACAGAATTCCAATTTCAATAAAAATCACTGGTGATTATGGAGCTACAGAACATCAACTATTACTTAACGGTGTTAATTTCGAAAGTGGATATTCTCTTTCTCAAATCTTAAGTGAAGGTGAACAAAAAGTAATTGCAATTGCAGGTTTTTTAGCTGAATTAAAAGTTTCTAATCAAAATAATCCTATTGTTTTTGATGATCCTGTAAACTCACTTGATCATAAATTTCGAACAACTATAGCGAGACGTCTTGCAAATGAAGGATTAGAAAGACAGGTAATTATATTCACACATGACTTAGCATTCGTTCTATTGCTTATTGAAGAGTGTGAGAATATTGGGTGTAAATATTTAAGCAGATCTATCGAAAGGTCTTTCAATATACCAGGTATTTGTTCCGAAAATCCTCCTTGGTATGCACTCAATG
This sequence comes from uncultured Cytophagia bacterium, assembly GCA_964539665.1. Taxonomy (GTDB): domain Bacteria; phylum Zhuqueibacterota; class Zhuqueibacteria; order Oceanimicrobiales; family Oceanimicrobiaceae; genus CAZIKB01. The sequence goes on along the minus strand of CAZIKB010000024.1, from coordinate 33,001 downwards.
TCAAAGTAAGGATCGGAATTCTAAAAAATGAATTACAAAGTTTACGTAATAATCAGTCTAAACTAACTGAGACAGAATACTTTGAAAAAGTTAGAGTATTTTATGGTAAACTTAGAGAAACATGGGAAAGATTGATTGAAGAGCTTTTGTTGAATGGCGTCGTTCATAGATTTGGTAGAGATGTTCAACCAACACGAATAAAATTACTTTCAGATATTGAAAAAACTGACATTGAATTTGTTCTTAATGGTTGGGAAAAGTGTTCAGCTATATTTTGGGGTCATGATAAGGCAGCAGATTTAAATGAACCGCCACCATCTCTTGAAGAAATTGAAAAAGATATTACAGAAATGGATAACTATAGAATAGAACTTTCGAATAAAAGAAAAAGAAGTGCAAGAAAAACTTAAAATCATTTATACTAGGTTGGCGGCATAATCCAGATCAGTCTCTGGATGAGGGAGAAAATATATAAATATTGAGCTTACATGAGAAAAGAACAATTTAAATCGGGTATTCGGCAACAGAGTCCCATTGAGAAATATTTAGAAGAAATTGGTGTATTTACTCCACTTCCGCCCGCAGAGGAAATTGAATTGACTCGTAGAGTTCGAAAAGGTGAATTCTTTGCATTGGATAAATTGGTTAAAGCAAACTTGCGCTTTGTCATCAGTATAGCCAAACAGTATCAAGGTCGTGGTCTGCCGTTAGAAGATTTGATTAGCGAGGGGAATTTAGGATTAATGACAGCAGCGCAAAGATTTGATGAAACGCGTGGATTTAAATTTATTTCTTATGCGGTTTGGTGGATCAGGCAGTCTATGTTACAGGCTCTTGCAGAGCAGACCCGTATGGTACGTTTGCCAATGAATCGTGTGGACGCCATTCATAAAGTCGGTAAAGTGCTTGAGAATTTGCAAGGGCAACATGGGAGGGAAGCCAGCCTGCATGAAGTTGCCGATTGTCTGGAGATGACGGATTATGAAGTGGGCGACATTTTAAAAACGTCTGCACAACATCTATCTCTGGAGGGGCCGCTAAAGCAAGAAGGCGGAGGCAGTTTATTAGATGTATTGGAAAATGAACGGGATGCTTCTCCTGACGATTTCTTAATGCAAGAATCTTTGAAGGAGGAAATCCAAAAAATTTTAGTTACCTTAAAACCTCGCGAAGCTGAGATTATTCGATTGTCCTTTGGTTTGGTTGGTGAGCGATCTTTAACTCTCGAAGAGATTGGTGAATATTTTAAATTGACCCGTGAGCGAATACGGCAAATTAAAGACAAGGTCTTGCGGCGTATACGCCATCACAGGCGGTCAGAACCATTGAAAAAATATTTAGGTTAAGAGCCAAAGTATGGCTAATCGCTATCGCTTAATTTGTGTGGTTGGTTATTTGATAGCGCTTTCTCTATCAAACCGCTCTAAGAAAGGAATCGGTTAAATTGCAGAAAATTATTGGAGATCGTCAATGAAAGAGTTTATTGAATTTATAATTAAACACTTAGTCGATAAGCCTGACGAAGTTCAAGTTAACGAAATCGCTGGCGAAAGAACCGTTGTCTTCGAATTACGTGTTGGCGAAGGGGACATGGGAAAAGTGATTGGGCGTCGTGGACAAAATGCCAGATCTCTCCGAATCCTTCTGAGAGCAGCCGCAGCAAAACAAGGTAAGCGATCTGTTTTGGAAATATTGGAAAATTAAACGGAGAAAGCCATTGGTAGCTAAGTAGTCATCTAAATTATGCCTAACTTGTGTTTCCACACGACCAAGGGCAGCTCAATTTGGCTGAGTTTCGGAGGTTTGCAGGAGTTTACCTCATCGAAATCTCGTAGGTGCTCGAATTCCTTGGCGCATGAAACATGTTGTTATACCATAAACTTGAGAAGGAAGATCATGTACAAAACACAAAAAATTGTGAAGCAGATTCCAATTATGAGCCTCTTTGTTTTACTCATGGGTTTCTCATGCTGGCGATCAAACGTTCCATCGATTCCGAAGAATGTGATACTCTTTATCGGGGATGGCATGGGAGTAACGCATATCACGGCCGCCAGGACGGTGAAGGGTAAATTGAACCTCGAGGAGTTTAAGGTGGCAGGGCTATTAACGACCCACTGTGAGGATCGTTTTGTCACCGATTCCGGAGCTGCGGCTACTGCACTGGCCACGGGAAATAAGACATATTACTACGGTATTTCCATGACGGCCTCGGGTTTCCCGATGAAAACTGTACTCGAATATGCCGAGGAGAAAGGCAAGTCCACAGGGCTTGTAGTTACCAGCCGAATTACTCATGCCACCCCGGCTGCATTTGCTTCACATGCCAGAGATCGGGGCTTCCAGAGTGAGATCGCTGAAGATTTAATTCAGTCTGGAGCCGAGGTTCTTTTCGGTGGCGGATTGGCATACTTTCTCCCGGATTCCAATGAACAGAGTCGAAGGAATGATGAGAAAAATTTAATGGAGAAATTGAAAAAGAGTTATTATATTGCTTTGAATCGAAATGATTTTGATACGATGGGGACTCCCCAGGCGGCGGTCGGATTATTCGCGGTGAGTCATCTCCCGCCTGCAGATCAAAGGATCGTCTCATTAACCGAGATGACTCAGAAGGCACTGGATATACTGTCGGCTAATCCTACGGGATTTTTCTTGATGGTCGAGGGATCACAGATCGATTTTGCTGGAGAAGACAATGAAAGTGATCCTTTAATAAAAGAAATGATCGATTTTGATGAAGCGGTGGGTGCGGGCCTATCCTTCGCGAGTAGGAATACTAACACACTCGTGCTTGTCGTGGCAGATCATGAAACAGGCGGGTATGCTTTGAATGATGGATCGATTGAAAACAAAGTGATTACCGAACCTAGATTTACTACGAATGACCACACGGGATCGATGGTACCGATTTTCGCCAGGGGTCCGATGGCCCATCTTTTTGGCGGCATTCATGACAATACGTATATCGGAAAAATGTTGATTGAACTGATTCAGGAAAAACAGTTTTACGAGTAAAGGTATTCCTGATATATTAAACTGAGGAAGTCTGTTCGGTACAATTTAAATGATATGATTGAATATATGGAAAGTTATGAATACAAACAGGAGGCTCTTATGCAATTAAAATTTCATTCCAAGATATTTATTCAAATAGCGCAATTCATTTTAACTCGTGTTCTTGTTATAAGCAGTCTAACCATTTTTTTATTTGTTTTTTACGCAACCATTTCATTTGCCCAATATCAAAAAGACCTGCTTAATTCGAAAACCCGCGATCTGTTGCATGAAGCCCTGAGCGGAGAGCTGGCTAAAGATCACGTCATCCAGATTTCCCGACATCACCGCATTCAGGGATCGCGCGGTTACAGAGATGCTGCGCAATATGTTTTGGAACAGTTGCGACAAACGGGGTTTTCTGAAAAGGACGCCTACATTGAATCGTTCAAATCAGATGGAAAAGTTCACTATCAAACCTGGCAGTCGCCTTCTGGCTGGGATATTGAATCGGCTGAGCTGCGTATGCTGGAGCCTTATGATGAGCGAATAGTTGGGTATCCGGAGGTGGCGATGAGTCTTGTCACCTATTCCAATCCGGGTGAGGCTACGGCTGAGTTAGTTTGGGTGGGCAGCGGCGCCAGCGATTCTGACTATTCTGGCAAAAATGTCAGAGGTAAATTTGTGCTGGCGACTGGATATGGCGGCTCAGTGCATCGTCTGGCTGTGCTCAAATACGGCGCTAAAGCGGTGGTCTGCTATCTCGATGATGATCGGGCAAGTGAATACCCGGACATGCTGGCTTACACCGGCATGTGGCCATTGCCTGACGAATTGGATGGCGTGACGTTCGGTTTCAATCTCAGTAATCGTCAGGGCGAGAAACTCAAACAGCTTTTGGAATCCGGCAAAAAGGTAGTCATGCACGGCAAAGTAGCAGGAATCGGCCTGGAATCCTATTTCATGGATATTCCAGTCGCCCATATTCGCGGCTCTGAATTTCCCGATGAAGAGCTGGTTTTTTCCGCGCACCTGGATCACCCGAAGGAATCGGCAAACGATAACGGCAGCGGCTCTGCGGCACTATTAGACATCGCCCAAAGCCTTAAGAATCTAATTGACAGCGGCAGGCTGCCGCAACCAAAACGTTCCATGCGGTTCATCTGGGTGCCGGAATGGAACGGCACCATGGCTTATATCGATAAGCACCCGGAAATGGTTGGCCCGGCCCTTGGCGGCAAATTCCTAGCCAGTATAAATATGGACATGGTTGGCGAACATCTGGAGCTGATTCATACAAAAATGAGTCTCACTCGCACACCGGACTCCATGCCTTCGGTTGTAAATGATGTGATCGAGAACATGACACAGATGGTTGACAAAATGAATGTTCGGACGCCGCGCGGTAGTTTGTCGGCGTTTAATTATCGCATCACACCTTATAGCGGCGGCAGCGACCACATGATGTTCATAGACCGCAAAATTTCTGGCATCATGATTGGGCACGGCGATTACACGCATCATACTTCCGAAGACACGCCCGATAAAGTCGATCCTGTGGAGTTGGAACGGAGTGAAATCATCGCTGCAGCAGCCATGCTGTATCTGGCCAGTCTCGATCCCGATGAAGCCCTGGATTTGACTTATCTAACATCAGCAAATTCCGCAGGACGTTTGGGAGATGCACTCCGCAGAGCGACAGCTCAATTAGAAAAAGCAACAAACGGCACAGTTGCAACCGCCTGGTCTGAAGGGCAAAACATTCTTGACCATGCACTGCAGCGGGAATCGGCAACGATTGGTTCTATCCTGGATTTTAACAATCACACATCTGTGAAGACTAATGTGAACAAGATGCAGCAGGAACTACATCGCCAACATCAGTATTACACCATGCTTCTTCATGATGCAGCGAACTCTCAAGGTGCGGCTGCAAAAACACCACCTGTACTTAATGATAAACCAGATAAGCGAATTCCCGTACGCACAACCAGGGGACCTTTGGATTTTGACCTGCCCGAAAGTAAACTTTCAGAAGAGGAAAAGGCCTGGTACGCCAAATCAGAATTCAGGCTCAGTGGCACGGTAAGATTCGAACTGGTCAATTTCATTGATGGCGAGAAAACTGTGACTGATATTCGAAACGCTTTAAGCGCTGAATTCGATCCTGTTGATTTAAAGGTAGTTTCACATTATCTCGATGATCTGGTCAAAGTTGGTGTGATGAAGTGGAAGTAGATTACTATCAAACCAAAAATTATGCTCATCGGTCCGGGGGATTCAGGCAGCGTTGTTCTGGAGTTGCTAGCTCGTGAAGCCAATTTAGGTAGTATCGTAGTTGGCAGCCGCAACATGGAACGGGGCGTGGCCCGCTGTAATCTGGCGTGAATAGCTGCCACGGTGCAGGATTTCACGCCGGTCATCAATTTCAGATACTTATTCATTCAAGGTACCTATGTCACAGCTTTTTTAGTTTGAGCTTGTTGACTCCATGATGGGTTCTTTTAAAATGCGTATCACCTGAAAGTCTGTGAAAGTTTTACCAAACATATCGGTTGTGCGCACATGGAGGAGGTGTGTACCCGGTTCTGGATTTGGCGCCAGCCTGGCTTGCCAGATATGATCTGAATCATTCGCCATGGGCAGCTTGCGACCTGGCGGTGGGGTTTGACTTTGTTCGAGAACTTTCATTTTTAGAAAATAAGGATCCTGGCGTGTTACCCGGGTCAAAGTAATCCATTCCCCGGTATCTCCAAGCCGCATTTCAACTCTGGAGCGTTCTGAACCGGCAAAGACGTTGACTACAATTTCAGTCAATCCAGCCTCATTGACAGTAATTTCTTCCGGCGCGAAAATATTCATCTGGTAGTCGGCAGGATAACCGGCCGCTTTGTAGGCGATGTCATAACTATGGCCGTCGAAGCTGACGAAGGAGTAGCCATTTGGCGCGCCGTCACTCATCGTAGCATGTGGAATACCGCGCTCATCCGGAGCGCCCTGCCACCAACTGCCACAAACAGTGACATTGACAAAATGATGATGCGGTTCCGGACCTTGCCAGCCATCCTCGCGTGTAATGAAGCGGTGCTCCTGAGTGTGAGTGTGGCCGGATATGGATAAAGAAAATGGCCGTGATTCAATAAGTCGATAGAGGTCCTGACGGTTATTAACATTAGTCAGCGGAATGTGCATAAATAAGACGACCATTTGCTCTTCGGAAATCAGTGCCAGGTCATTGCGAATAAAGTTCATTTGTTTCTCGTCCAGACCGCCGCGGTATGAGCCTTTTTTCTCGGGTGTGTCTCCCGTCCATTCAATATCGTCCAGAACTATAAAATGCACCTTGCCATAATCAAAGGAATAATAAGGTGGTCCGAACACACTTTTGAAGGTTTCATTTGAATGAAAATCATCGGGTGAATCAAAATTTATATCATGGTTGCCTGAAACATTGTACCAGGGAATGCCTATCAGACCAATGGTTTTGGTGAGGCTGTTGAAAAAAGTCAGGTCATTATAAACAAGATCGCCGAGGGTGATCCCAAATGATGCATCATATCCAATAAGTTCTTCAACCACGTCATGGGCAATGTAATCGATTTCCTGTTGATTCCTTGTTTGAGTATCGCCAAACAGAATTGCCTCAAACTTGCTTGGTTCCTGTTGTTTATACAATGGAAAATTGATAGAATCAGGCAGGGCTTCGGTCGGCTGGATACCCGGATACTTATAATCAGGCGAGCCGTCTGGCTGGTGTATATAGTAAAACTGCGGTAAATTGTTCTCATCAAATAGGGTGCGCCAACCTTCGGGTTTGATTACAAAGAAGATAGTCTCTTCGTCATAAGGCAGGGCATAACGTCCTTTGCTGTCTGTGAGGACTATATCCTGGCCGTTTGAGACGCGAATACCGGACAGAAGTTTGTCTCCGGAATCGAATATTTGGTTTATATTTTTATCATGATAAACAACACCTTTGGCCAGCGAATCATCGCTAAAATCGAAAGAGGATGAATGCTGAGTTGTACAACTGAATTGAAAAATCGCAATAATCGCCGTTATCGAAAGTATAATTAAAAAAGCTGTTCTTCTATTATTCAATTTCTGACCTCATCATTTTAGTGCATCGTGGCTAAACTGCCATCGTGTATATAATTGCGAACTATTTCTGTAGTCGAGCGGAAATCTATTTTACCGCTTCCCATCTTGGGTAATTCATCAATAACAATAAAACGTTTTGGCAGAGCGAGATTGGGTAGATGCTTGGTCATTTTCTTCAACACGGGTTTCTCATTTATTTGGCGAGTTACCGCCGCGACTATCTGAGCGCCCTTTATGGCGTCCGGAATTTCCACAATACAACAGGAGACGTCATCAGGCAGTAATTTTCCAAGCACATCCTCTACCCGTACCAATGAAACCATCTCGCCGCCAATCTTAACAAATCGCTTAAGCCGACCTGCATGCCAGAGATAGCCGTCTACGTCGAGGTAGCCCATGTCTCCAGTATCATACCAGCCCGATTTGATGCGCACAGAGGTTTCTTCGAGGTCGTCAAAATATCCTTTCATTACACATTCGCCTTTAACCAGAATTTTGCCGGTTTCGCCAACCGGGCATTCTTCACCGGTCTCGTAATTCTCAATCCGCACTTTCATAACAGGCAGCGGCTTGCCAACGCTGCCAGGTTTATTATAATCCAGCACGTTTGTAGATATAACTGGTGATGTTTCGGTGGCGCCATATCCTTCAAAGAGCACTACATTGTGTTTTTCAAGATAGCCCTCACGCAGTGCATCTGGACATTTATCTGCACCAGTCACGGCAATCCGGATACTTTCAAAGTCTCCTGGCTTTGACTTTCTCAGGTATCCCCAGAAAAAGAAGGGCGTGCCAACCATCATGGTTGGTTTCTCTTTACTTATTATAGAAGAGATGATTTTGAATTCTAATGGATTTGCATAGGTCACCAGCGTCATGCCGTGGTATAGAGGGGTCCACAGATTTGTGGTAAGACCAAATACATGAAAGTACGGGAGGATCGCGAGCATACGATCTTTATCAGAGAGTCCAAAGGCTTCTGAAAAACTTTGTATATTTGAAGCAACATTTCGATGTGAAAGTTGAACTGCTTTGGGCTCTTTTTCGCTGCCGCTGGTAAACAGGATGACAACGTCATCATTTTCTTTTCCTGAATGTATGAATTTAAGGAGAAGACCAGTTGGTAATTTTGATTTTATGGCAGCCAGCAGTTTACTGATACCCGTGACTTCCGCCAATATATCCTCGACAAAGACCATGCCCTTAATATTGCGGCATTGAATCTTATCGAGAAATGCTCTTGAGGTGATGATAGTCTCGAAATTACATTTTTGCTGAGCATACTCTGCATTCTCTTTCGCCCCGGTTGAGTAATTAATCATCACGGGTGTTCGGCCGCTCATCAAAGCGCCGAGGGTAGCGAGTGCGGCCCCTGCTGTGGTTGGGAGCATGATTCCTATGAATCCGTCATCATATTTCCTGAATTTATTAGCAAGTAATAAAGAAGCGATGAGCGCTCTTGAGTATGTAATTTTTTTGTTTGAGGTTCGGTCGATGAAAGCCAGTTTATTGCCATATTTTTTTGCAATACGGACAAATTGTTGATGTAAGAGCATTTCCTACCTCCGTTCATGATTTTTTTTACATGTTTTAAACAGTCTTATCAGACGTCTTCGACAAAGATTACTTTCACTACATCAGTCAGAGCCTTGCCCATGTGCTTGTGTTCTTCTCCTGAAGGTATAAAAATTCCGTCACCAGGATTGAAAATCTGCACTTCCCCTGCGAACCTTATTTCGAACTGACCGTCCAGCACGCATCCTGTGTGTCCTTTCTCACACCAATGCGGCTGCATTTTCGGGGTGTATTCAACTAATCGCAATTGTCTTAGGCCCTGTTTATGAGCCTTGAAACGCAGACCTTCCATTGGCACTTCCCAGGGTATGGTTTCGAATTTTACTTTATACGGGCTCATATTGTTCTTTCCATAAATTTGTCAATCTGAATATTTACATCTTTAGAAATAGCGAACCTATTAAAAACTGATGGATAAGCTGGAACGACTATTAGATTTTGAATGAATGTAAAAGCTACAAATTACCCGCAACGATAAAACTAACATTACTTAAAGTGACGCAAGTAAACTTCAAAAATGCTGAAAACCGAAAAACAGCACCCGTCCGCTGTCGGGTGAATTTGCTAGTTATTCACCCTGTAATTTGTTTTCTGCAGATCTTCTGCATTTTCTGGCCAGTTACCACCCAGGAAAGTATCTAATGCCTGAAAAATCATATCAGGTCTTTCAAACCAGGGGAGATGACCTGCATTTTGTACTATTAGCAAACGGCTATTGGGCAATATTGAAGACCACTCTCTGGCAGAATCTAATGGTATTGCATCATAGTCTCCATGCACAGTTAAGACCGGAATCGTGATATTGCTTAATTCTTTTCGAAAGTCCCAATTTCCAAAAGATTCAATAATAGACGGAATAACTACATTCCATATCCTATCTGGCCTCTCATTCTCCAACGTATAAAAATCTTTTCGAAACCGTTCTTCCTTTTCAGGATCGTATTTTAAGGCCTTATGTGCCAGTTCATAGTAGTCTCGTATGTATTCTTGAAGATTACCAGTTTCCTTGAATTTCTTGGAAATATCTTCAAGTAAAGCTAATTCACTACTATCTCGGCGTGATGATAACGTTAAAGTTAATTGATTAAAATAGGCTTCTCTTCTGGGAGGCAAAGGTCCAATTTGAATAATCCGTTTTACCGCATCCGGATGCTCTATTGCGTATAAAGCGACAACTGCACCAGAGTAAGACCAGCCAATTAAAGAAACACTCTGAAATCCAAAATATGTCCGTATTGACTCCAAATCAGATAATTCATATTCAATACCAAGCTTCGACTTATCATTTATTGCGTCTGAGCGACCACGACTGCGCTGATCATAAAAAACAAGTGTCCGGTCTTTAGTAACTAAGCGCTCGAATTCATAGGATAAATACATGCCACCCGGAATAATGACTACTTCTGGTCCTACACCAACTTTTTGATAATATAGCTGGATTCCATCTTTGGTTGTAATCAAGCCTTCACTAACAGAATAAGATTGTTGTTGGGAACAGTCTAAATTAACTAAAAAAAGAATTCCGAAAAAGATTAGAAATGTTTTTTTCATTTCGCTCCTTTCATTTATTGGCATCCCCATTCTTCGGCCCAGTCATAATCAATTTATTCCACTCGATATAATTTCAATGGAAATCTCAAATTCGAAATCCAGGGTGCCTGAATCCCATCTTTTGAGTATTCATCGACCATCACAAGCTGGAGGGTATCATTCTTAATTTTATATTCATATCTCGCATAACCTCCTGCAAAACCCGGCATTCTTGCAACTACAGGTTTGATTGTTAATATCGAATCTGTAATTATGTAGGTTCCCGTATTAACAACAATTGAATTAAATGCATCTCGAAGTTCTTCGGTTGTTGGTTCAAATGCCTTTGAAAAAAGCTGTCTTGGTTCATCAGTAGGTATCCAAACGGTGCTGTAATACTTTTTTGTGAACATATAAAGGCTGGGCTGAGGTTTTGTATTTACAGATATGTTATCTGTTCTCTCCCAGGTGATTTCGGAAATTTGCCAAACACCCTGGATTGGATGACTTTCCTCATATCTTTTTGAATTCTCGCAGGCAAAAACTAAAGTGAGCGAAAAAATTAGTGCTATCGAAATTGTTGAAAGCAGGTTTTTATTCATTTTCAAATGCTTGAGTTAACGAACAATTAACTCTTAAAATATACCGGACTTGGTAGCGAATTGATTAAACAAGCATTGTAGTCTATACTTTTCAGCTTGCTTCTGATATATAAAAATACTTTAAAATTTCACTTAAGTCAAGCAATAAATTGAAGATTATGTAACAAGTCCGTCCTGGGGAGTACTTCCTGACTCTACCTGTTTTTACTTATCAAAGACTAATAACTATGCAAAAGGCTGATCAATTGCCGGACTTGGCTGTGTAAAAAACCTGGGCCCGTCTTCGGTAATATACATACAGTCTTCAAGTCGAACACCGAATTCGCCGTAGATGGCAATCATCGGCTCGTTGCTGAAGCACATTCCGGGTGCAATCGGTGTTTTGTTGCCCTTAACCAGGTTAATCCATTCATGTCCATCCAGGCCAATGCCGTGTCCGGTACGATGCGCCAGGCCGGGCACTTTGTAACCGGGACCGAATCCGGCGTCGGTTATCACTTTGCGAGCCGCGGCGTCGACATCTTCACACGGCGCCCCGACCTTAGCCGCGGCAAATGCTGCAGCCTGTGCCTCCTTTTCCAGATTCCAGACGTCACGCTGACGCTGGGTAGGCTTGCCAAATACAATGGTTCGGCTAATGTCAGAACGATAGCCATCGACACTGCACCCGCCATCCATCAAAACAACATCTCCATCTTTGAGATAAGTAAGCTCTTTGCTGCCATGCGGAAAGGCTGTGTTCTTTCCGAATTGGCAGCCAATTCCACCTGAAACACCTAAAGCTGAGTGAGCAGCCCGGCTATTTGCAGAGAACTCAGACTGCGACATGCCCTCATTTAGTAAAGTGACAGACACTTTGTACGCCTCGATTGTAATATCCATTGCACGCTGCATCAGGGCAATTTCAGCCGAAGATTTTATTGAACGGCAGGAGATGGTAACTGGATCGGCGCTTACATAGCTCAGGCGCGGAGCTTTCTTTCGAATGCCATCGAACAGGAAAAAGCGTACTCGCTCCTCCATGCCTACTGTTCCTGTACGAATACCGCGATCCTTGAGAATCTCAGCGACTCGTTTATACGGACTTTCATGTTCCTGCCAAACCCGGACATCGTCACCAAAGAGGATAAGTTCACGCAGTCTTTCTTCTTCGAATCCCGGACAAACGTAGGCAATTTCACCCTTTGCTGGTATAACGGCTGCTAACATACGTTCGCTGGGCCGCCAGCGAATGCCACAATAATAGAAAAGACTCGTGCCCGCTTCGAGATAAATTGCATTTATGCCGTTTTCTACCATTAGCTTTCGCGCCTTCTCAATACGACCTCTTCGTTCATCAACGGTGATAGGCTTGATGTCGTCAGTCATTGGCTTTAGAGCACTAATTATATCTGATTTTGATGATTGGTTTGGATTACAGCCCAGGGTGGTCGCCAGGGTGGTGGCGCCGGCAGCGCTTGCGGATAATCGAATGAATTCTCTTCTGTTTATTGACATTTGCTCCTCCTTTTCAGGTAGTCATTTGTACTTTAGATTGTGCCATATCCTGAAATCAATTTTTGATTAGTTGTTTGGCAATGAGCTGTAAATTGGCAGCTCCTTTTCTTTCAAAATTTGGTGGAATGATTTTACAGAGACATCTTGTTTAAGTAAGATAAGACAATATTTTAACGAATGCAACCCCCAACCGTTGCTTAACCTGAAATTCTCTGTCTCAGGCTGGAAATAAGTACTCATTATTTATTTTTTGCAGGTTCTACAGTCTTAATGATGATTGAAGCAAACTTAAATACTAACCAGACAGTTGTATGAATTTGAATGTCTGCTTATGATGGCTGATTTTCTAAAATGCATCAATATTGTATTGCATTATTGATTTTTTTTGTTATAATTATATACTGATGGTTCATAGAATATTTGTTTTTTTTGCAGGAAAAAGGTGGGGACGTGCCGATATAATTGAATGATGCAGGATTCTCGTTGCTGGGTGTTAGATGCATGTTACCAGCATTCAGCATAGTTTTAAGTACCATTTATATTCACTCATTATTCTCAAGTTGATAATTCATATTCGCGGTTTTATCGAGCTGTACATTCTGAGATTATTTCATTAATGGAGTAATAATGAAAAAGACAATTATTGTTTGCACATTAATAGCGGTCGTTGCAGTGGGAATCCTGTATATATATAATTTCTCAAAAATAACCTACGATAATATCGAGCCTGAATTACTAAATGTGACCGGCTCAGAAGTAACCGTCGCCTGGATTAGCGATAATCCATACAGAGGCCGGGTTCATTATCAACCATTATCAGGTACGGAATCTTTTTCAGCGACCGAGGCTATCGGACTTTCCCAAAAACATGAGGTTGTTATCCGGGGTCTGGCCCCCGCTGCTGTTTATAATTACTGGATCGGGGAGTCTCAGACTCAATTTCAGTTCCAGACCCAACCCTCAACAGTTACGCCTTTTTCCTTTTTAATGACCTGGGGCGATGTTTCCAGGCAAATCAGTTCCCTGGTACGTTCAGAAATGCCGGCGTTTATTTTCTCTCTGAACGACACTTTTGCAGGTACACATGACCCGTTTACGAATGTAAGGCCGTTTGTACCTGTTTTTAATTTAACAGGTGTGAATTCAAATTATCTCAGTACGATAAATGCGGCGCCCCGGATGAGCCCGAACGGGTTTTGGAATCTGGATTGGGGCGGTTTAAGGTTGATGATTATTCACGAATTAGCAGCGCTTGAATTTGTTGCTGATGAATTCAGCGGGAAATCTGCAAATGTTCGTGGGATTCTGACTACTGAAAAGGCGCTTGATATCAGGCTCATGGTTGATAAAAATCTCGCTGGTAAAATAAAAAACAGCCATTTGTATGAAATTGTCCAGGACTATAATAAATACAATCCCAGGGGAAAAGTAGATTTTGTCGCAATGGTCGGTGGAGAGCATTCTTCGATGGTCCTTGAAAATGTGACCTTTATGACCATGCCGGGTATGGATGCCGATATGAACGCCGGAATTATTCGATTTGAAATCGATGTTGAGACCGCACGCGCAGTTTTTATCGATGAAGGTTCGGAGGTAGCACTAAAGCATGCGCTCATAGATAAAGAAATGACCTGTGCAGAATGCCGCCGTCTTGCTGATAGAGGCGCGTATGAAGAAAGTATTCAGGCATATAAAGAATTTATTAGTACACATAAAGATCATTTTCAGAATGACGACGCCTATTTTGCAATAGCCGAAATTCTTGATGAGAAACTCTTTAGGATTGAAGAAGCCCTCTCCTGGTATCAAAGCCTGATTCAAACTTATCCCCGCAGCGTACTCACACCATTTGCAAATCAACGGATAAAATATATTCACGAATATAGCGACTATGATTTCAAACCTCTTGCCCGTTTTGAATTTATAAAAAAAACTGAAATAGCGCGAAAAAAAGATAATCCTGCTGAACTGGAGAAGTTGCTCAGAGAAACCGAAAATATAATTAACGACTACCCTGATAGTAAGCTGGCGCCGGTCATGCGGTTTTGGCTGGCTAATCAATATCGAAATATTTTACCTGAAAAAGCTATTGCCTCCTATCGGCTTCTTCAAAAAGAATACCCTGAGTACCCTGGCGCAAAAGATGCACTATTTGAGATAGGTCAAATTTACTATGACAACGGGCAATACGACCAGGCGTTACAGATATATGCAGAAGCATTGCAAACCCACCCATCTCAGGCTGAATCAATTCAGGGTCAGATTAGCCGATCAAACCGGAATATTCGCCGAGACAGGATAATGATCGGTTGCTGGGCAGTTTTCCTGATTTGGATTGCTGGAGGATTATTTTTTAAGCCTGTGGGAGTTGAGATAAAGAAAATTAAGCGGTCAGGAATTGGATTTATTTTTCTGACAATAATTCTATTGATTGCCGCCTGGCTAATCCATGAGCAATTTACTTCAACAGCAAGAATGCTTTTCATGGTGCTGGCGTTCTCAGCGTTCGCAAGTTTCGGTTCGCCTGTTGCCACTTCTTTTGTTGAAAAAATTTTTAGAATGATTAAAAGCAATATGCAAACATCAAATCAATTCACTCTTACTGCTTTAAATACAGTTTCTGGATTAATCTTTTTTATCAGTGGTTTTTATTTGGCAATTTATTATATATATGTGCATTTTTTAGTCGTTTTTAAATTGTAGGGCAACCAATATTATGCCTGCATTGTAACCAGAAGGTCATGAAATAATGGATCAGAATAAGAAAAATAAGGGAAAAATCCTGCGTGTGAAAACCGGGTATAATCCAAACTCAAGTTCGATTGGAAGTGGTGTCCCGCCATTTTTATTTTTTGCTATTGGTTCCGGAGCTCTAACCGTGTTTATTTTAAACATACTGAATTTTGCAGATAAAAAACTCAGAAAGGGAAAAAATCAGAAAACCGGCAATAGTGAAAAATCATCTTAGCACATTCCTGATATTTTGCATTTTATCCGGAATTGCTTTTGGATGTAAAAATACTGCGGGCGGATTGCGCATTGGCGACACAGTGAAAGACTTTCGTCTAATGAACTTAAATCACGAACGTTTCTATTTAAATCAGCATAAAGGAAAGACGGTCGTACTTATTTTCTGGGCAACATGGTGCAAGATTTGTAAAGAAGAGATGATGTTTTTGAGTTCACTGTCAGCTTTGTATGATTCTGATGAACTATTGCTCGCGGCCGTTTGCACAGACCCGGAGAATATGGATGACGTTAAAGAAGTCCAGACCCGCTTTGGAATAACTTTACCAATACTGCTTGATCAAAAGTCAACTGTAGCGAATCGATATCAGGTGACGGAATGGCCGACTACCATAATTATTGATTCATCTCAAAGAATTTCTTATATAAAACAAGGTTACTCACCGCTTATCGGGAGGCAGATAAAAACGCAAATTCAAAATTTGCTGGCATCGGAGATCAGTTCGGAATGATTCCTGTTCGTTTTTTATTTACATTTCTATTATTATGCACACTCCCTGTTTCAGGAAAAACCCCACAGGGAGTGAACGCTCCTCCGAATACCTTTGCAGTAGAGCCGTATCTTCTCGACGTGACAGATAATTCGGCGGTCATTGCTTTCCATTTAAAGCAAGCGCTCGCGGCAAAAGTTAAATTATTTGATGAAAATAGAATAAGTATATTCGATTCTCCTGAAAACAGCCTGGCACATTTTGTAGAAGTGACCGGGCTTGCACCCGGCCTGAGTTACCGATATGAGGTAATATGCGGCGGTGGCATCGTCCGCACACCGGCTGATAACCCGGGTTATCGTATCCGTACTTCGGCCCGGCCCGGGGAATCTTTTTCGTTTGTCGTTTACGGCGATCCGCGGCCGGGAGACAACATTACTCCGCACTATCATAAGAAAGTGATTGAACAGATTATCCTGAACGAACCCATGTTTTCACTAGTTCTGGGCGACATGGTAGACCACGGCGAGCAAATGGCAGACTGGCATGAATTCCTGCAGATAGAATCCCGGCTGCTGAGAGGAGCGGCAATTTATCCGGTTATCGGCGATAACGATTATTCAAAAGGGAAGGGGCATTTTGCTGAATTTTTCCCCGGACTTAAAAATGGCTTTTATAATTTTGAATGGGGTGGAGTGCAGTTTTTCGCTTTGTCAGCCTGGGATACACGCGGCAGTCAATCCAGCGCTGAATTCAACGCCGAAAGCCGCCAGATGCAATGGTTCCAGTCGGAAATCGCCAAACATGAAGTACAGTCTGCTCCATTTCGTATAGTTTTTTTGCATGATCCGGTTTTCATTTCTCGCGGACGCTCCTCCAAAATCTTGCGACAGGTCTGGGCGCCCATTTTTAAAAAAAACCGTGTAGATGTTGTTTTCGCGAGCTGGCATTTATATGAACGTTCAATCAATGAAGGCGTCACATATATTGTAACCGGAGGAGCGGGAGCCGAGCTTATCTGGATGCCAAAGGATCCATCCTATCCGGCATTAGTCGATGCAAAAGAATATCATTTTTGCCGGGTCGATGTCAATGCAAATTCAATGACGATTCGCGCTACGGGTATGGACGGGACTGTTTTTGATTCCATTATGCTCATGCCGAATGATTCATCACCGCAAACCATTAATCAAATTGAACGCAATGCGAGACGTCTTTCAAAGACAATTTTAATCAATGAAAATGAAAATTACCCGGCTATTTCCTTGCAATTGTTTTCTTATGACTGTAGTTATTGCCGAAGGCTGCTTGAGCACGATCTCCCTCAAATCGCCAGAGAGTATGAAGTTTCTATTAAGACTCATTATTATAATCTGGGTGATGAAGGAACCTACGACTTGTTGTTGAATGCCGGCGTTGATTTTGGCCGACAGGGAACAGATTTGCCGACGATTTTTGTCGGGAAAACAACCTTGGGAGGAGAAGATGAGATAAAACTCAGATTGCCTGAGGAAATTGCCGCCTTTAAACAGCATCCTGCCCAATATCAAACCCAGGCGATAGAACCGTTTAGTACACCGCATGCAACAGGTAACATCAGGGAAGAAGCATTTGACATGCTGACATTCGGGATTGTGGTAAGCGCCGGATTGTTAGACGGCATCAATCCATGTGCATTTACAACCATCATCTTTCTCATTTCTTATTTAAGCTTTGTCGGCATTTCGAGAAAACAAATGTTTATTACTGGCGGTGTGTTCAGTCTGGCAGTGTTCCTTACTTATTTGTTTATTGGAATGATGTTTTATCACCTGGTAAAAATCATAATTATCAATCAGGCCGTTGCCAGGATGTTGAATATATTTTTGTTATTGGTTGTACTTGCGCTGTTTATCTTTTCAATAGTTGATTATATTCGCTGTCTGAAAGGGAACCTGAAGGACCTTACACTGCAATTACCAGATTTTTTTAAAACCAAAATTCGGAAAAGAATCAGAGATTTCGCCCAAAATAAAATTGCTATTTCCAGTACTTCTTTTATATTAGGGGTGGTCATCGCCGGTATGGAGCTGACCTGCACAGGACAGGTATATTTGCCTATCGTTACCATGATTGCCGAGCCCGAGCACCGAATCGCGGCCATGCAGTATCTGATTGCATATAACATCGCATTTATTCTGCCTTTAGTGGTCGTGTTTTTGATTACGACTTTTGGCGTCACTTCAGATATCATTTCGAAGTTTTTTCGTAAGCATATCGCTAATGTTAAGCTGGGACTTGCGCTGCTTTTCATGACTATGGCAATTATTATTTTATTTAACCTGGGATGGTTATAATGCAGAAAAAATATATCAATCCAAAAGACTTATTCACGTCTTCTGCTCAAATCAAATCAAATGATTCATTGCAACGCGGCAAAATTTTAAAGGTTAAGCCTGGGTATAATCCAAATTCAAGTTCTATTGGCTCGATTATCTTTGCATTACCCGCAGCGTTACTGGGAATAACGATTTCTTTTGGTGCCATATCCGGCCTGATAATGTCTGCATTCATGAAAAAGATTGACCGAAATTCTGAATCGAAGAATCAGAAATCTGCTAATGAAAAAAGGAAACAGGATTCTAAACAAACTAGTAAATGAGAATTAAAGACAAAGATTTGATTAGAAAAATTATCATCAGCCTGCTGTTACTAACCAGCGGCGCTTTTGCAGCGGACGATCCCGTAACCCAGGCCCGGGCTCTTCTTGAGCAAGAAAAGTATGGGGAAGCATTTACCCTTCTCAAAAATAGTCAGAGAGATAAAAGTACGCCTGATTCTCTACGTTTTGAGATATTAAAGCAGTTGGCTGTTTCGTATGAGACAAAAGTTGGCGCTTATCAAACAGTTTTGCGATACCATCAGAATATTGTCAATTCACCCACTGCAGGTCAGTATCCTGTTTTTGAGTTTGCTGAAAGAGAAATTGCCCGGTTAAAAGCAATGCAAAAGAAATATTATATGGAAGATCTGTTTTTAAAGAATATCCGCTATTCTTCAATTAACGCCATGCAAATTGACGAATTGTTAGAAAAGAATAAACAAGTATTGGAACTCATCGAAAATCAACCTGAATATTATCGAATGGCTGAGGTTTATTATTGTCTCGCGCAAAATTTTACAGCCCTGAAGCAGTATGGCAAGGCTCTCCAGTTCTACAAAAAATCGATTCAATTAAAGCCGGCAATTGACTTCTTCTTACCAGTTTCAAGTAGAAGTAGATTCGTGCTTAGAGTAAGGAATCGAATAGCGACACATACGACTGCCTGGGCAACACTGGCTTTTCTGCTTGGCGTTACCATGATTACGTTTTATGGCTCACGTCCATGGCAGTGGCTCAGTCTCAAGCATTTTCTCATCCTGCCAGGCATGCTTTCAATTTGGTGGCTGTTATTCACTGTTTCAAGCTTCATACTGGGCGAAATATTTCGGATTTCAGATAAAACCTTAACTGAAATGCTTTTCGAAATGCCGGCGTTTATTAATGCAGCGCCCGGCAGCCCCGGTTCAGAATTACTCCAGGTATTGTTGAAATATGGAATTGCCGGCCTTTCAGGTGTTTTTATTTTTTCACTGGGAATAAGCAAACTTAAAAATCGGCTGATTAAAAGTACTGTTTCCGTTCTCTACGGATTGCTGTTATTTGGCTCATTAACAGCCGTATTTTACCTGAGGCACTGTGATGGCAGGAGTAAATTTTACTCTGAAGGTCAAAACCTGGTAAATTATTTTGGCGGCAATAATTATTTTAATCTAACTGAACATAAGGCTTACGTGCTTTCCGACCCAAAGTCATATTCAAATTTAGATATTTCCAACGTGGATGAGCCGGAGTTAGCTGATTGGATATTGGCTCATTGCAGAAATGATTCATCGAATGTGAATGAACATTAAATGCAACTAAACAAAAAAAGTGGCAAAAACATAAAATATCGCTTCGAGAATTTTGGCGGTATCATTGCCAGCGAAGCGCCGCCATTCTTGGCATTCGTTGATCGCAACTACATGCGGGAGCTTAACCTTGACGAATCCCCTCTCTGGAATACCGAGGATGAAACCGTCGGACTTTTATCGGCGCCAACAGAAGTCCATTTTGCCATAACCAATCGCTGCTCGGTTGGCTGTCCACATTGCTATATGGACGCTGGCCAGCCAGACCATGGAGAATTAGACACGAATGAGATAAAAACAGCATTGGATATTCTGGCTGAAATGGGAGTTTTTCATCTTGCAATGGGCGGCGGCGAAGCTTTGGAACGTCCCGATCTTTTTGAAATTGCAGAATATGCCCGCTCTATCGGGCTTGTTCCTAATTTGACGGTTTCCGGAATCAATATCACCCCGGAAGTCGCAACTAAAATGAAAGTATTCGGCCAGGTTAATGTATCGATAGATGGCATTGAAACAGATCATAATGTCTTCAGGAAAAAGTTGTTTCAAAATGCCGCTCAGGCACTGGATGATCTTATCAGGGCCGGTGTACCAACTGGCATAAATTGCGTAGTAGGGAAAAGCAATTTTGCTGATCTGGATAAACTGTTTCGATATGCCAAATCTAAAAAAATCAATGAGATTGAATTCCTCAGAATTAAGCCAGCAGGACGCGGGAAGACTTTATATTTTCAGGAAAGAACAAACTATGAACAAAATATTGCCCTAATCCCCAGGCTGGCTGAACTTTCAGAAAAGTATAAGGTTTTAGCGAAAATTGACTGTTCTTTTGTGCCCATGTTCTGCTACCACAATCCGCCTGTTGATTTGCTTAATGCCATGGCAACCTATGGCTGCGAGGCTGGCAACGTTTTGCTGGGAATCCGAAGCAACGGCTCTGTGAGTGGCTGCTCATTTCTGGAGAGTTCAGGTGATTCGGTTTTTGACCTGCCTTCGATAGTTAAAGCAAAAACAGGTGCGTTAGTTAGATTCAAAAACTGGACCCTACAGGCGCCTGAACCATGCCGATCCTGCGATTATTTAGACATTTGCAAAGGGGGATGTCACAGCGTTTCTGCATTTGTATCGGGGAATCTTGATGATCCGGATCCTGATTGTCCGTTTGTAGTAGAATATCACCAGAGAGGGGAAGAGAACTTTGAAAAGCGATAGCAGGAAAATCAACTACACAGGAATGGTATTGACTTTTATCATAACACTGGGTTTTTTCTGGGCGGGATCGGAGTGGTATCACCGTGATAATTGGCCGCGCCCCATAAGCGAGAAACACGCTCGTTTAAATGATATCAGCGCCTACAAAAATATCCAGCGAATTATTCTTGCTCAGGAGAATTACAGGGAAACGGATTGGGATGATGATGGCGAAAAAAGTTATGCTCAATTTCTCATTCAGTTGTGGAGAACGGTCACCATTCATAACGAATATATCGCTGTCGAATTCATAGAAAAGGAACTTGCTTTTGCCATGGGACAAACGCTGGCAATCGATGGATATTATTACGAGGATTTGTATAAGCGTGAGTCCACAGATGACAGGAATTCGCCTTTAAACTATACCAAAGAGTGGGCTATTGCAGGTGTTCCTGAGAATCATAAAAAGAGCGGCTTTCTTACATTTATAACGGATCAAACCGGCCAAATTTTTGTGAAAAAGATTGGCTACGCACCGGATTACTTTCCGTATAATCCGAATGCCGATGGCTGGACGCTTGTTAATTCTATCGAAGAATTGAAAGAATATCAGAGAAGGAAATGATTTCAGAGTCGAAGGATGGATGTGAGACTCGCTCGGACTTACCCATTCACACCTACATTTTAGCTCAAAAAACATGCCAGCAACCGAGACTGTCGCAAACTTACTTTGTCTTCAACCTGAGCAACGCGTTGATGACAATATCATCTTCACCTATCTGGTCGAAGTCTGCAACTTTCTGGAAGCCATGTCGCTCGATCCGCTTGATATGGTGTCACACTTTTGGGCTGAAGTCGGCTTTGGTCTGAGCGAGCGACTTTGTTTACAGAAGACTCTATTTGTACGATGCCACTCCCCGTTGGGTGCGTACGCCATAACGCTAATGTTTTACCGCTTATGAAATAGTAGAAACTTGAGTTCATGTAATCGTCAAATTATATCCATTGCCTAGAGTTCACTTATTATATCGAAAAACACCGCCACATCATATATTAATCATCTAATAAGTGCTTCTCAATAAACAAATACCAGGCATTGCCGACAAAGAGTAAATTCATTGAATCCCATAAACCATGACCTTCATTTGAGGCTTCAATATACCATACTTCCTGTCCATTTGCTTTTACGGCCTCAACAATTTTGCGAGATTGCTCTGGCCTGACTCGGCTATCTCTTAAACCCTGGTAGACAAAGAGAGGTGCTCCAATTTTATCTGCATGATTAACCGGTGAAATAGAGTCTAAAAAGGACCGCCATTCAGGTTCTCTTTCATCGCCAAATTCATTCCTTCTTGATTCTTTTGCACCTGGTTCGGAATTTTCTAAAAATGTTGCAAAATCACTTACTCCAAATTGATCTAATCCACACGTTAAGCGGTCACTGTAATGAACTAAGCTGGCTAAAACCATATACCCTCCATAGCTTCCGCCAACAACTGCTACACGTTTTTCATCAAGCTCCGGTTGTGTTTGAATCCAGTCGAGCAAAGCACCGATGTCTTTGACAGCATCTTCACGCTTTTTTCCGTTATCAAGCCTTTCAAATGAAGTACCGTATCCGGTAGATCCTCTGAAATTTGGTTCAATGATAACAATACCGTCTTCCAAAAATCTTGATTCAAGTCCATAATTAGGTCGTGATTGAGAGGGTGGCCCCCCGTGTAAACTTATATAAACAGGTCTCGGACCTGATTCCTCTGATTTCAGCCTGTACAGGTTTGCCGATATTAATCTGGGTTCACCATTCAAAGAATCGAAAGTAGGATACTGAATTACTGTAGGCTCAGGGTAATCCTTAAATTCTTTATTTTGGCGTGGGTCCTTCCATTCAGTACGAACTCCAGTATCTAAGTTAAATTCATACATCAGGATTTTATCATAAGCCTGATAGATGTTCAGACCGATTATATTTTCGTCTGGGTGCCCAATTATTGAATAGGTTCCCCAGGGCAAATCTGTTATAGGCTGTCTGGTGCCATTTATAAAATCGCATAGATATAATTTTGAGAATCCATTCTCATTTATGCTGACAAGTACTCTCCGTTCATCATGTAATAAAATATAGCCAACCACACTCCAGGGAATATCGGCGGTCAAAGCAATATCCCGTCCGGAAGCAAATTCATACCGATGCAGATGCATAAAATCTGAACCTTCATCACTGAGATAAAAAATATACCTTCCATCTTCACTCCATTCGGTATTACCATATTTTACACCATTTTCGTTTTGATCCGTAAACAAAGGTACAAAGCTATCTTTGTTTGCATCATAGATTTTGATTTTTTCTTCCCCCCATTTATATGAATGAATTAATAGAATTAAATCTTCAGTTGGGTGCCAATCCACAGGATAATAATCTTCTTCAGAACTAAAAAGTAATTCCAGAGATGAGGTATCTTTCGGATTGATTTTATAAACATGATGTGTTGTCAGTCCATCGCGTTCTACTGTATTACCAAAAAATACCTTCCCCCCATTCGGATGAAAGCCAAAACTCCAAATCCTTCCAGGCAAAAAGGTCATCTGATTATAAACTTTTGATGTAAAGTCGTACATATAAAGCTGATATTGTTCATCACCTTCAAAATCCATATTAAATACAATATAGGGATTAGCAGAATCAGGATTAACACGGTACCAACCATAACGCCTGGGAAATCCTTCTACCTGTACAAGTTCTACCTCCCCTGATTGTTGGTAAAATAGGTCACGTTTCATGAAACCTGAATTTGCCCGCACTAAAGCGCCCGCTTGTCCGGGCAACCAGGCTGAGAAAGACGGATCTTTATAGCTATCGCGAGCCGTCTGGATATTTTTAAAAATATAATTCCATGGAATTTTAGGAACGTTTTCAGCAGTAACAATAGTTCCTGGTTTGGGAAATCCAATAATCCATAAGATAACAACAGCTATCAGAATAATTCCAATAATTGAAAGACCAAGCCATTTTAATATTTGTTTGGAATTTTTCATATTTGATCCTCCTTAGATGTTAAGTTCAATTGTTAATCCAATGCTCCGCTTGTTTTTGCTTCGTGCATATGGGCTGAAGCCAGCCTTGGGCTGAGCGAGCGATTTAGTTGGCCGTGTCCCAACCAGAATTAAGTATATTATTACCTGCGAATTTTTGCATTTTTTTACAAAGAAATAAAAAGTGAAAACCGAAATTCGTCATTCATAGGTTTGAAATAGCTAAGCTAACGCTGGATTTCCGTTTCTGCAATGACAATTACATCATATCCCGAATCTCTTAAATATGATGCAACTCCAAAGCTAACACTTTCATCAACTACAATTTTCATAAAACAGCCATTTCTTTTTCTGTTGCTAAATATGAGGCGTATTCAAGGCAAGCTTTTATATCATCCATTGATAAACGAGGAAAATTTTTTAGTAAAGTATCATAATCATCACCTGCAGCAAGGTGGCTTAATATGATGTGAACTGGAATACGTGTACCTTTTACACAGGGTTCTCCCCCGCATATCGTTGGATCAGAGATTATTCTTTCATACATGAGTGCTTCCATTTTTTGATTCTCAAACTTATTTATTTTAAAATAATGTTATCATTCTTTATAGTCAACAAATATATTATCGCATTTAAGAAATCAATATATCGCTCGTTAATATAAAATAAATATTTAATCAAATTGATCTTTTTTGATAATTCGCTCAAAGCCCAGCTACTTATCATCATTACTATCAGTGTGAAGCCAGCAAATAGGTCAACTATTCCCCAATAGTGGCACCCCCCTTTCCAAATTTGATTTTAATGCGTTTTATTTTATAGGGCATAACGAGCCGTGCAGATGAGCGTCACGGTAAAGTGATAGATGCTTATTCGAAGCGTAGTATTACTGGTTTCTTTAAAGTCTGCACCTATCAGGGAGCCATGTCGTTCGATCCGCTTGTTATGGTGTCGCACATTTGGGTTGAGGTCGGCTTCAGTCTGAGCGAGCGATTAATCCCGCCCACAGTTCGTTAGGGCGTACGCACAAAATGGATTATTTCCAGTTCAACTTAAACGAGCGTTGAATAATGATTTATTTTTCCTGACTCCCCTTAACCGTATTGTAAAGGTTCAATCTTATTTGTCTGTCTTACCGTGTTCCTTTTCTTTGAGTGATTATGTTTACAGAAGACTCTGTTTGTGCTATGCCACTCCCCGTTGGGTGCGTTCACCATAACGCTCGTTTAACCGGCAAAACCGCACACTGGAGTATTAAATTTTACATCCCTTATTGAACCACTTAATAATTTCACATTTTCTGTTTTATAATCAGAGCTTACAACTCTGGCAGGATGCCGTTGAGAGTGATGATCTTGAAATGCCAGGAGACAACCTTGATTTAGAGCGTTGGATCAAAAAACCGATGAGATCGATAGAACGCCATAGGATTATGAAAAAGGCAAGCGCCCCCAAAAAACAAGCCAATCTGTTGAAAAATTTAGAAGACAGGTTTCGAATAGTGGTGGAATGGCTATTTAAAAGACCATAAGATGGGTTTTGCATGCCAGCGACCTATTTAGCGGATATTTGTTCTTTATACCTGGCTGCATCAATCGATTTTTTTATATCCCAGTTTAATTTCAATAATAGCACCAGGATTAACAATTTCCATAAAAAAGATTTTATATATTTTGGGTGCATAAATATACAGACAATTATTATCGTGTTCAACCAGGTATCCTTCCTCAAAGGAAAGTCCCAAAATATTTCTAATAATCATTTTATTAACGTTCCGATGCCCAACAACAAGAGTATGCCCTGAATTTTTAACGGTTTCCAGAAACATGTTAACCGGTTGTGCAACTCGCATATCAACCATTTTGAGGTTTTCTCCACCTCCCGGAAGTATCACGTTTATTTCATCATCTAAAAATGACTGGTACATTTTTTTAGAAAAATCATCAGAAAAAAGAGACTTACTTTCACCTTCAAAAATACCAAGTTTTGCCTCATTAAGCTCCGGCATTTTCTCTATGGGAATTTTCTTTTCTTCACAAATAGGCAGCGCTGTCTGGATACTTCGTTTAAGTGTGCTTGTAAAAATTCGACTCAGAGTAACAGGCTGCAACAAAAAAAAAAGATTTTTCCTTTGTTGGAATCCTTTAGGGCTTAGTGGTCTGTCCTGTTGACCTTGAATCAGAGCAATGGAATTCCAGTCGCTCTCGCCGTGTCTGGCAAGAAGCAGACAGTTCTCTTGTAAGCTGTCGAGAAATAACTGCAATGAGCTATAGGTTTGATTGTTTGTCATAACACTAAGAAATTTATTTATCTGTTTTAATAATTGTTGGTATTTTCCATAACCGGGATATAAAATTGAAACCAAGCAAAACGGACTGAATAATTATCAGCCACTGAATAATCGCAGCATAACCGCTTAGAGTATAGGCAATAATACCGAGAGAAAGATAGAAAAGTCGGGTGTCGCTGCCGGCACAAAGCCACGAAAAAATCGGCTCGGCTCTTATTTTGGGATAATTTGTATGGAATGCGGAACGAAACTTTTCCGATGACGCGGTAATCAGAAATACTAAGCCCATATATACAAAGAAAGGGATTCCCCATGAGACATCAGGCAATGCTTTATGCATTGAAAGCATGAGTGCACTCACAAAAAGGAATTCGGCTATCCTGTCGACCATGGTATCATAAAAATCACCAAGCCTGTATGTACTTTTTGTGAGTCGCGCAATCTCTCCATCCACACAGGACCAGACACCAAAAAGCTGAATAAACACCACTCCGGCGATAGAATACCCCAGGTATAAAAACAGAGACGCAAAGAGAGCAAGAATGAAATCAATAATAGTTGCTGAATTTGCGGAAAGCCCTATCCTTAGACAGTAGCCGGTTGTGTATGCGGATAACCGGCGCTGGACCAGATAACAGTAAGTGCCATCACTGGTTTTTTTCGCAAGTTTTGGGTATTTTGTATCATTCAAACCTATTGTTTCAACTTTGTTTCCCAATAGAGCCTCAAAATAAAAAGATTGAAATTATCTAATATTACTCTAGCTCATCAGCGGCGATAGAGTTTTATATCTTTTATAACCAGACACTTTTTCAGATAACCGAGAAATTTTGTAATGTTATGTTTTGTAAGTGCCCCCATATTTGAAAGACGAAAAGTATTCTGCGTTGAGCCTTTTCCCGGATAGATGGTAAAACCTCGTTCATGAAGAAAATCACGCATTTCAGAGTAACTGTAATTTTGATCTTCAGGCTCGACAATTGCTGTCAGTATTTTTGAATGAAATTTTTTCTCGACAAGAAACCAGAACCCGAGCATTTGCAGGCCATTTTCAAGAATTTCATACATTTCGGCATACCTTTTTTCGCGGCCCGGTTCTGTTTCTAAAAAATATTCGTTAATTGCCTGTCTTAGTGCGTAGAAGATCTGGACTGGGGGGGTAAACTGCATCTCATGCTTTTTAGTGAAAAAGACGTGGTTCTGATAAAGATTAAAATAGAAATTTCGCGATTTGATATCTTTTGTCTTTTCAAGTGGCTTTTTTTTACAGATAACAAAGCTAAGACCTGCCATTCCCTGTATACATTTATTTGCCGAAGCAATAAGATAATGAATGTCTGAGTCCTTAATATCAATCGGGATACCTGCAAAGGACGACATGGCGTCTATGATTACTTCAACACCAAATTTCGAGGCAATACGGGAGATTGCTGTTATATCATCCATAATTCCAGCAGTTGTTTCATGATGAACCATAGCAATGTGTGAGATATCCTGTTTATCCTGTTTGAGAAATGTTTCAATCATGTTGCAATCTACAGGTTCACCCCAGTCTATATTGTAATCGATGTGTGAAATGCCGTAACTGTCACATATCTGCTGCATCCTTTTGCCGTAAGCGCCGTTGTTCATGATAAGCACTGATTTATCATGAGGGACAACTGAGCTCAAACAGGCTTCAACAGCTCCCGTGCCTGACGAAGCATAAAGCACCGCTTCATACATATCCTCGCCATGAACAACCTTGACCAGATCCTGCCTGATACCGTTTACAATGTCCCCAAATTCTTTTTATCTGGGGCAAATATCATTAACAACCATAGCATATTTGACCTTATCGGTTGTGGTGGCAGGTTCTGGATTAAGAAGAACATTTCGTGCAATTTTTTTCGAAACAATTATTTCCGAATCTCTTTGTTCAATTAAGGGATAAATCTTTTCACGGGCTTGGCTTAGATGATTTTCATCATCTATTTCTGTCCATGCCAGGTTTTCTATACACTGGTAATGGATGGCAGTGCTATTACTTACGTCGGTAAGACAATCTTCGTAATGATATTGAGCAGTAGTCTTACATTTATCCTTAGCAATATCTAACATGCGATAATATAGTTCCAATGATATTTTAGAAATACCAACCAGTTCTCCTCCCAGGCATTTAATATCATCAAGGCATTTTGACATATTAACAACTCTTTCATTCTGGATTCCGACATAAACTTCATCGCCTGCTCCGGTTTTACCGGAGAGTAATATGCAATTGTCTTTTACAGAATTCTGCAGAGTCTGAAGCGCATTATACTCATAAATAAGGTCGGATTCTAAAAGCAGGAAATTACTGGTTATATATGAGGAAGCCGAGCAGAGAGATAACATACTGCCTGTGGATGCAAATTCGGGATTTAGTATCGTCCGGATAAAGGGATACTTCTCAGTAAGTTGATCATAGAATTTATGACAAAAACCGGTCACAATAATAATATCTTTTATTCCGGCGTGAATCAATTTAGCAATCGATTCTTCGATAATTGGCCTGTTTCCCAGTTCTAAAAATCCTTTCGGACGGTCCTGCAGAAACCCATTCAGGCGAGACCCAAGTCCAGCCCCCAATATTACCGCTTGTCGAACATTGAACATGTAATACCTCTTATTTATAATGTGCAAGATATTCTATAAAACGTTGTTTGTATTGTTCCGGTTTAACTGTTGGCCGGCCTAAACCTTCCGGAACGCCTGTGGTTGTTTTGAGATGTAAAAAGATCGGACCATTTCTGTCCATTGCCTGAGTTAGTAGATTTTTAAATTCCTCGAGCGCATCGGTAGAGTATACATGGGAGTATCCAAAACCCTTCACAATGACAGGAAATGATACATTAGCCGATAGTGTCCGCTGGCCTCCTGTTGATTCATGAACCTCATTATCGAGAAGAATGTGAATTAAGTTATTTGGTGCGTATGCGCCTGTCGACGCCATAGCGCCTGTTCTCATCAGCAAAGCTCCATCACCATCAATAACGATTACCTTTAACGTGGGTTTGTTGATAGCGATGCCTGTACCGATGGAAATTGCACATCCCATGGATCCGACTATGTAAATCTGGTTGTCTCTGTCATCGAGCATATACAGTTCACGGCCTGTAAAACCTGTTGTTGCAATGACAGCAGTTCCTTTTCCTGAAATGGACTGTATAATATTTAGAGCTTCGTTGCGTGTTGGCCTTTCATTGTAAGTTCGGCTAATCTTCTCTTCCTGGAAATCGGCATGCTGCAAACTGTTGTTTTTCTCTATTGAATTCAGCTTATACGGTTCAACATCTCCCTTACGCATAACAAATGCATAAGGCAGGCTTTTATCTTTCATAAATGTATCTGACTGTTCAAGGGCCGTTTCAATTTTGTCAAATGAATCAGGAAAATATGACCATCCGATTCGCATGGTTTCGAGCAGGTGAGTAGTAATTTCCCCCATGAGTTTATGCTGCGGTTCATCTTTTGGGCCACCCGGTTCACCACGCAGTGTAACGATGAGCAACAAAGGGATTTTGAATGGATAATTTAAAGAAGTTAAAGGGTTTACCGCGTTGCCAAGCCCGGAATTCTGGAACATAACAACACTTCTTTTGCCCGCCATGACAGCCCCGCAAGCCAAAGCAACGGCATCACCTTCATTTGCGGCATTGACAAAACTAATTGCCGCATGGCCAATGACATAATTAATAATCGGTTTGAGATATGAGCATGGAGTGCCTGTAAAAAAATTAAAACCACGGTCTAAGCATAACTCTAAAAAATCTCTGGTATTAATCACCTCTTAATTCCTTTCAACAGCCGGGAGGTATTTCTTTTCTGCCTGTGTCAATTCATTCGCATCCTGTAATTCAAAAACTTCGCTCAAGGTCGCAATGCGTTCTTCAACATCATTTAAAGACTGCATCTCATATATTTGAATAGCCGTTCTCTTCATCGCCGTTATTGCGGATCTCATAAGTTGATTCGCCCAAATAACCAAACTTATATTATACTCTCTGAATATTGTTGTTGGAGTTTTATAGTATTTGGTTGGTACAATGACAGCCGGCCCACGATTATCCCATTCTTTCATAAATGAGGCGATTTCATCAAAAGTAGTAATTTTACTATGAATTAACACAGCATCTGCTCCTGCCTCATGGTAAGCAATTGCGCGCTTCAGCACTTCATCCACACCCCATCCGGCAATAAATGCTTCCACTCGGGCAATAATACAGAAGTCATCGTCCAGTTGAGTATCCTTACCTGCTTTTATTTTGCCGCAAAACTCATCAATATCAGCAAGCGGTTGATGTTCACTCAGAAAACTATTGGTTTTAGGAAACAGCTTATCTTCAATGCAGACACCGGCAATATCCCTTTGTTCAAGTTTCCTGACGAGACGCCTAAAGTTATTGAAGTTACCATAGCCCGTATCCCCGTCCAGTAGAATTGGAACAGAAGTTTTATCGCTCATAAATTCGATTATATCAAGTACCTGGGTCCAGCTCGCTTCATTATTATCCCGGACACCAAGTGAAGCGCTAAGTGAAAGTCCGCTTGCCCATATACCTTTGAATCCTGATTGTTCAACAATTCGTGCGGATAAACCATTATGAGCTTCCATTAGAAATTCCAGTTCAGGATTACAAAGCATGTTTCTCAATTGAGTGGTTTTTTTCATTACTTTAATGTTCTCCTTATTTTGGTTTTATATATATCCCGTACTTGATGAGTCGCTTTTATTGTATAGTTTGGATTCGATTAATTGTACAGTATATCAGAAATCGCAATCATTTGCCTAAATACGCCATTACCTCTTTTACAGTTTTTTTAATGGCTGGGAAACCTGTAGGTCGGTAAAACCTGTGATCCAGGGTGGAAGGAATACAGTATTCCATCCAGTCGTCTGTTCCGAAATATTCGTTAAGTATCTTTTCAGGATTTTTAGGGATCATGACAGAAAAAGTTTTAAATGGTTTTCTCTGTAAAGGAAAAAAATCTTTGACATTATAAACGAACTTCTCCGGCGGTAGTGTCATTGCCTTTTTTTTAAACACAGGCTCCCATACTCCAAGCCAGGGGAATTTCCAGCAAACTCCTGGTATATTATTCCCGTTTTTTGAATAGATACGATATCCACACCGTGTTTTCACCTTAAGAAACGGCGCCACTCGAAAAGGATTGATCCTGCGAATATCCTGCAAAACCGTATATCCCCTGTCTTCAAATTTTCCGATACACTGCTTTTCAAATTTTTTTATATCAAAAATAATGATATCCAGATCATCGTCCCATGGAATGAAATCCCCGTGACGAAGCAGTCCGAGCAAAGTCCCGAACATCAGGCAGTAATCCACGCCTTCGGATGTTAAAATTTCATTAGCATCCCGCAAGTGATCTATTGCCGCATCTTTTTCTTGAAAGAAACCTGTTTTGTTAAAATATTTTAGTTCAGAGTCAATGTTCTTATCCATATCATGTTTTTCTTTCCTCAATTTCCGATTTCCCCAAAAAGACAAAAGTTTGCACAAACCATCAAAACTAAAGTTCGTAAAATGCTGTTTTTTTTACTTAATTGGCAGTCTAACGCGAGTATCAGCCGTTTCGGATCAACTGAGAAATTGAAATGAAAATTGGACGTACCTCAAAGCCCTAAAAAAGCGAGGTTGCTTGTTGTCGGAGAAACCGTGAAGTTCGTTCGCTATTTCGGTAAGTTTTTGCTTGCTGATGCGTTCAGCAAGCCTGCATCCAATGACACTTTCACATTTGATTGACGGTGGTCCTTGACAACGGCTCATCCCTTCGTTTTGACAACATACATCTGGTCCTTCTGTGAAATGGTCCACATGGGTACGCGATGGGCCTTGCCTGATTCATCCTTCATGCCGACTATGCCGTTGTGGCATGAGACGTACTCTGCTTCCATTTAACTTCCACTTGTTTCGGTCCATTTCCGCTTGTCGGCGCGGGTGAGATGTGTATTTCCCTCGAATTCTAATATTATTAAGCAGAAAGAAACGACAGTGAAAAATAGTTATTTATCCTTACATAGCTCAATCTTTTATTTTCTAACTAATAATTAAACCTGCGAAACGAATGGTCTAACATTTATAATTATGAAATCTTAAGTCTATTGATTAAACCATATTAAACTCAATACAAACGTATTATATGGTGATTTAGTCATATAAATCCGAGAGAACTATTAGGTGTAAATTATACTTGAGAATAATTACTAATAATATACGACAACTTTGCAACAAATTCAAGAAATTTCTTTTAACCTGATGAATGACATGCTAAACTTACGAACGAAATGCGCCTGCTAACGAGCCGTGAGGGTGAGCGTCATGGCAAAGTGATAGATGCTAATTCGAAGCGTAGTATTACAATCTTGTTATATTGATTTTCTCCAATCTTGCCTTATCCGTTTTCTTTGAGCGATTATGTTTACAGAAGACTCTGTTTGTGCTATGCCACTCCCCGTTGGGTGCGTACATCATAATAGGGGAGCCTCACGTTTCTTTCTAGCTCCTGGCCCACCTCTATAACACAATTAAGTAAATAATCTATATCCTCTTTGTGAACTTCTGGATTAATGACATTTAGCATGAGTACTGTTAATCCCTTAACTTGTGTGCAATTTATGTAGGCATTCCCCTTCTGTATGAGCTGCTTCTGCAACAGCATATTGAGTTGATCAACATTTTTTTCCCTGTTTGGTTTGTATCTAAAGCACAAATTTACAAATTGTCTTGGGAATACCAATTCCAGGAGGGGAGCCT
>CAZIKB010000023.1:0-63524 GCA_964539665.1 uncultured Cytophagia bacterium | reverse complement strand
GCTTAATTTATCTCTTGTTACGAAAAATAGGGGTTTTCGGTCAATCACTAATTAGAAAAGGGAAATTCATTTGTGCACATTGTAACAAGCAGTAATATTACCATTGGAAAAGAGTAAGGTTTGAAATTCCAAATTCTCAAGGAACATATTTTATAAAGTGATGGTATTATAAGTTATATGTTGTGTTTAAATATGATGATATAATGCTTAAACTTAAATAAACTTATGACTATATTAAACAAAAGTTATTAATAATTGGGCCATGTAAATCGGTTGGAATCATGCAAAAGTATCTTACAGTGGACTCATAATTCAACTATCTGCTTTTTAAGTACAATAAAAACAAACATCCAATTTTATTCTCCCCTAGTATTTTCAAATCCAATTTCCCCATAAAAGGATTAAGGACTATACCTGATTCGATTCCTATGTCACATTTGCGACGAGTATAGCCAACAAACTCTTTTTCTTGAACACTTTTTGTTAACATAGATGACGTTGGATTCACTCCAATATGAACCTATCTTTTGCTACAGTAACCAACCTTGTTGATTAGATCTCCAGTTGGTTAATTATTTCTCCTGTGGTTTTCTACACTTTTCACAATAAAATTCAGGATATAATACTCGAATCAGTGTTTCTATCAATGTTTCTGGACAGACAGCAAAATGTATAATATTAATTGTTTGGTAGGAATTATCCAATCGCAATTTTTATGGCATCAATTTAAGATTACTTCACATATTTTAAAAAAATGTAAAAAAAATCTTGACAATATAAATTGATTTGCGTATAATAGGTATACCTAATATATCTTAACCAATTTTCTCGTTCCTTACTTGTATTCATATTAACGGCATGACGACCATGAATCGTTAACTCATGCATAAATTGTTTTTATAGATTTAATTTGTATTCCAGATATTTTGATTATTCAACTAATTGAAATGTAAGAGGAGTAGATAATGAAAAGAAGATTTATGTTCATTCCTGTATGTTTAGTCCTTATAGGATCAAACGCCATTGCGGGAACCACCGGTAAAATTTCTGGAACTGTTAAAGATGCCCAAGATGGCGTACCCCTTCCAGGGGTCAATGTGGTTATTGAGGGTACCAGTTTAGGAGCGGCAACCGATATTAACGGATTCTATTTCATAATTAATGTACCGCCGGGTAAATACACTGTTAAAGTCACAATGATGGGTTATACGGCGCAGAGTATGGCAGGCATGAAAGTTGTAAGCGATATTACTACAAAAGTTAATTTTCAGCTCAATTCCACTGTTCTTGAGACGGAAGCCGTTACCGTTGTGGCTGAACGGCCGGCCGTGCAAAAAGACCTGACCTCCAGTCTTCAGGCGTTTGCAGGAGACGAAATCGCTAATGCACCGGTGGAGAATCTTCCTCAATTACTGGAAATGCAGGCTGGAGTCTCTCCACTTGAAGCGACTGAGAGAGCGAGCATAATTAGAGATGTTCCCGGTGATGGTCTGCATATACGAGGTGGACGAGAAAATGAGACCGCATTTTTAGTGGATGGTGTAAGAGTGGAAAATCCTATGTTGGGTGGCGCCGATTATGTGCAAAATACCTCTGGTAGCACAGTGATAGAGATGGTGACTATCCTGGGAACTTTCAACGCTGAGTACGGAGGGAAAACATCGGCCGTTATCAACCTGGTTACCAGGGAAGGTTCAGACAAATATAGTGGTCAGATCAGCAGCTACTCTGACAATTTTGGCATTAGTCGATTCGATCGTAACACTTTTCAGGGGGATGTGACATTTAGTGGACCGGTACCTCTTATTAAGAACATGACTTTTTTTACCAACGCGCAAATTCGCACAACTGACGGCCGATTTCGAGGCTACGTGATACCAAACTGGACCGATTCTAAAGGACAGGTGCCAATTGAGGACGAGCATGGCAATCCACTTGGCGAAGAGGTTTCCCTGGATTGGAAAGATGAATGGAACGGCTTATTCAAATTAAATTGGCAGATAAAACCAAGTATTAAAGTGATGGGAAGTTATATTCATTCTCAGGTTAGAAAGATAAAGTATTATCATGAGTATAAATACATGCCTTATTCGATGCCCTGGAGCGATACGAAGAGCGATGGTTTTACGTTAAAATTGACGCACATGTTGAATCCCAGCACATTTTATGAGTTAACAGGCGCGTATCAACGAATAGATTACTGGCTTGGAGTACACAAGACCCGGGAGCAAAGAATCGTCATGGGCTCTAATTTGGATGAACCTGTTTATGGATTTAAGTATTCTGGTGCGAAGAATAGTTTTTGGGCAGATTCCACAAGAACTTATCAACTGTCATTTAATATGACCAGCCAGGTAAACACAACGCATTTACTCAGAGGCGGCATTGATGTTCGAACTCTGGATTTATTTCACCGTTTGTCTGCAGCCTGGAGTACCCCCGTGGGGGAAGTTGTGGTCGGAACGGATGAAAATGGGAATCCAATAAGAGAATTTGTTGAATCGCATATGGCTTATGCCGACTCCAAGCCGATAGAATGGGCGGCTTATATTCAGGACAAAATGGAATTCGAAGAAATCGGGATGATCGTTAACGCCGGAATTCGTTGGGAACGCTGGAGTATAGGCGAGAAATATATGGAGGATCCCGAAAGACCTATGGAATCAGACTTGCTGCCGGCTGAAGCGAAGATAAGAGTCAGCCCTCGATTGGGGATATCATACCCGGTATCAGACAGGGCTGCTTTCCATTTCGCTTACGGTCATTTCTATCAATATCCCAGCTATGTAAATTTACTTTCGGGAATCAATGAGCGCGGCACCAATCCAGATCGTCCCAATCTTCAACAAATCGGATTAGCCATATTCAATCCTAATATCAATCCTGAAAAGTCTGTGACTTACGAAGCCGGAATCCAAACTCAGTTAACGGACGATGTTTCATTAAACGTGACCGCATTTTACCGAGAATTGGCGGATCTTGTCGGCGTGAGGTGGATTCAAACGGCCGGATATGTCTATTTCGATAATGTAGACTTTGGCAATGCCAAGGGCCTGGAGTTTACATTAAAAAAACGATTAAGCAATTATTTTTCGACCCGTATCAACTATACCTGGTCTCAAACGCTGATAAGTACCTCAAGTCCGATGACTGCAGCTCAGACCGTTGGTGCGCCGATAGCATATAAAAGTTTTCTAGCAGATTGGGATAGAACCCATAATTTGGCGGCTCTATTACGCATCAACATGCCAAAAAGCTGGGCTATCAGCTTAAAAGGTAAAGTAAAATCCGGACGGCCCTATACAGTTATGGCAGAGCAGAAAAATACAGAGCGCATGCCCTGGAATATTAATGTGGACATGAGACTGAGTAAGTATTTCAACTTTTTCGGCCTGAAGGAAACATGGTTTCTTCAGATATTCAACCTCTTTGATCGACGAAACATCTATTGGGTATATGATGTGACAGGAAAATGGGACGATGATGGTGATCCCGGTACGCCTTATGCAAAGGATGCCAATCCAAGACGTATTTCTGATGGCCGAAGAGCACGAATTGGTTTGAAAGTTGAGTTTTGAGAAAGGGAGCTCAAATATGAAAAAATGCAAAAATATCAGTACTTTACTAACCATTGCGGTGATTATGATCATCGCTAATGCTGCATTAAGCCAACAGCGACTCGAGTGGGAACGCTGGGGTAATTTTGGAGTTGGCAAGTTGGTTACGAAAATGTCTAATACCAACAATATCGGTTCCGGGCGACTGAAATATCCAGAGATAGCCAAGTTTCCTGCCTTCGAATATCCCTACAATGCGGACGCAGGGGGACGTCATGTCTATTACGCGGTAGGAGTCTCGTTCCATGTTGGAGGATACACCATGGATCGCGGTCCTGCCTGGGATCGTGATCCTAATAGTTTTGATCGCCCTTTATTGGAAAGTGGAGATCAGGCAAGCTATTCGTTTTATAAGGGTTTCCATTTTGATAGTTTTCCCGACTTCATTGCTCCTTCCGGTACTGATCCTATACCCTTGAGTGATGATCAAGGTGGCTGGCCCCAAAGCGGGTGGCCGGCAACCTATCCTACCACGGATCCGGTATTGCAAAGATTAGACGCAAACTATCCGACGGCATATAATCAGGGTTTGGCTGAGCCCATCCCGATTTTATTGGATCGCTTGTCGGGATTCCCCGGTGCCGGACCCAATAAATTCTCAGCACCTGGAGTTTATTACCCTGGTAAAGTTGTGGCTGACCAGGAATCTTTTACGGTGAGTTTTGCCAAAAACCGCGATTTACCAGGTAATAGTAGTCCAGAAAAAGGTCATCTCATGATTTACACTACTCTTCGTGGGTTAAGCTGGAAAGGAGATCTTGCCGAAGATATTCTGTTCTGGGTACTTTCTGTCACTAATATCGGCACCTTACCTATTGACAGTACCTATGTCGGTATGTTCGCCGACTTCGACTTCCCCTGGGGCAGCTACCAGGAATACAGCACTTACAGCAAAGTGGACGCCTTCGCCTTCGATACCTATGACATTGATGAAGAAACGGGAAGAGAACATAAGATAGCCTATGGCTGGGATGGGGACGGAGATGTGGCTGGTGCTTCTGCTGGCAATTGGCCCTACTTAAAGGCTAAATTAACCGATGAAACACCGGTGGAAAAGGTCGCTTTAGCAGGGGTGATCTTTTTACAAACACCGATAGATACCTTAAGCAATAAGGAGTTGGGCATATCCAGTTTTGATGCCTTCGGTGTCACGCTCAAGGGGCAAGTAGAAGGGATTGGCAACACGGTTGAAAAATTCTATTGGTTGAATGCTGCTAATACCGGATTGTCTGGATTGAGTACCGATCCAGACGATCCAGACGGAGATAGAATAGATAACTGGACCTGGGAGCGCCCTTTTCCAATGGGATCAGAAGTACTTTATAGCAACGGTGAGCGCTGTGCCATGAGCATCAACACCGGCCCCTTTCGATTAGAACCGGGTGAAACCGATACTTTAATCTGTGCAACGATGATGGGTGAAAGTCGCTCCGATTTGTTCAAAAATGCCAAGAT
Organism: uncultured Cytophagia bacterium; assembly: GCA_964539665.1. GTDB lineage: Bacteria > Zhuqueibacterota > Zhuqueibacteria > Oceanimicrobiales > Oceanimicrobiaceae > CAZIKB01. The sequence continues at coordinate 58,452 of CAZIKB010000023.1, read as the reverse complement.
TGCTTTGCAGATATTCCAATCTGGCTGGGTGGTACCCAAACCGCCGTTTGAGCCTGACCTTGTTACTAAAGTAGAAAGCGAAAAGGTTACTTTGCGATGGAGTACTCTGAGTGAAAATGATTCTTTAAACGTTTTGGTGGGACGACAGCCGTTTGAAGGATTTAAAATCTACCGCAGCGAAGATGGGGGCAATAGCTGGGGTAAACTCCCGATAACTGACGAGAATGGAACCGTTGTGGATTATGTACCAACAGCGCAGTATGATTTAGCAAACGGTATCACTGGCGCCTCCCCGATTTCGCCTTGGTTCAATCGCGGCAGTGATACTGGTCTGGAAGGCATAATGGCACCAACTGATTCCGTGCGTGATGTCTACATTAAAGATTTGGGCAAAACCGTAAAGGACACACTACGCTACATTTATGTGGACGAATCCGTTAACAACGGTTTTTCTTACCTCTATGCGGTGATTGCCTACGGCGCCGGTGATGAAACCCCAGATGGTTTACAACCTCTACAAAATGCCAGAACTTCGGGCACTAATGTAGTCTCGGTTGTGCCTCATGCACTGAAAGCTGTCACAACATCTGCATTAGATTTGATTAACGTTGTGCCGAATCCATATCGGGTGATTAATCCCCAGGAAACTGCGGTAAGAGAACGAATGATCAAGTTCACCCACCTGCCTGAAACGTGTACTATTCGCATTTTCAATGTCGCAGGAGACCTTATTGTCACTCTCAATCATGATTTGAACTCGCCTATAGATTCCGAGAAGCAGTGGAACCTAAGGAGTAAAGAAAATCGTGAAGTGGCGCCCGGTCTGTATTTTTATCACATTGAATCAGACCTGGGCAACAAAGCCGGAAAACTTGTCATCATCAAATAAAGGAAGTTTAAGATGAATCGAAATTATACTTTTCTTTGCATAAGTCTCGCTTTTTTCATAAGCACTTCGGCTTTTGGACAACAGTCGGAATTGAACCAGGTAGGGACTTCAATGGCTAATTTCCTCAAAATTGGAGTTGGCGCTAGAGCCTCTGCAATGGGAGATGCCTATGTCGCCCTGTCCGATGATATCAGTTCTTTGTACTGGAATCCTGGTGGACTTGCTTCTCTCCAGAAAAATGAAATTATGTTCTCTTTTAGTGATTGGCTGGTGGATACCGGCATCTATTTTTTCGGCGCATCCTTCCGACTCGAAAATGTGGGCGTATTCGGTGTCAGTATGTATTCATTTACTTCGGGTGATATTGCAGAGACAACCGTATTGGAACCCGATGGAACCGGCAGAACTTTTAGTGCGGGCGACTTTTCAGCCGGTTTGACCTACTCCCGTCAAATCACCGACCGATTTAGCGCTGGCATCACGGTAAAGTATATTCGGGAAAGTTTGGATAGGGAATACGCGAGCACTATCGCTTTAGATGTGGGGAGTGTTTTTGTGACTAACTTTTTTAACGATCTACGTATCGGCTTTGCACTCTCCAATTTAGGAGGCAGGATGAAACTTGAGGGTACGGATTTAGCTGTTCAAGTTCTTCAAGAACCTGGAGTCAAATATGTCCGCACCCAATTAGGGACCGAGCCCTGGGATATACCACTGCTATTTCGTTTCGGAATGGCTACTGATGTGATTCAAAAGGAAGATTTTCAGTTGACAGTCTCCTCAGAAGTGATGGATTCCCGAGATTTCGCTTATAACATCAATAGTGGAGGGGAATTTGCATTCAAAAATATGATATTTCTCAGGGGTGGATACAAGTTTAATTTGGATGAAGCTGATTTGACATTTGGATTCGGACTAAATTTGCCCGACGTTAAGGGTGTAGGCCTTAAGTTTGATTACGCGTATGAGGATTTCGGAATACTCAGTCAAATACAAAAGTTTTCTCTCATCCTCAGGTATTAAATAGTCAATCGGATAAAGAAAATTGGAGAAATGTAAAATGAAATTTTTATCCAATCTTGGATTTCTGCTGATGATATGGAGTTTCTTTGGCTGTCATTCAGATAGAGTTGTCACTGATCCCGATTTTGAAGCCACAGATGTACGCCGGCCTGGAATGGAACATCACGTACCACTGAGTGGTGCCGCCGAAGTGAGCAGAAACACGACCATTACCATCTGGTTTGATGAGCTCATGGATGAGACTTCGGTACAGGATAATTTCCATGTTTGGTCTTCTGTACAGATAGATTCCATCGAAGTTATTGCCATTGATCCGAACAATTCTGAAATCCTTTATGCTGCAAAACCAGGAACAGGAATTTTTAAAAGCGAAGATGGCGGCGAGTCATGGCAATGGATAACGCCGGCATCGATGAAGAGTGACATAAATACAGTGGTGGTTTCAACAAATAATTCGAGTCTCCTGTATGCAGCTTCAGCTGATAGTGGAATTTATCGGAGTATTGATGGAGGATTTATATGGCAGCAGGTTAATAATGGGTTACCAGGAATTAATGTTTTGAATATTGCTGTGGATCCAACCAATGATGATATTGTATTTGCCGTTACAAGTTCTAACGGTATTTACAAAACAGAGGACGGGGGGGCAACCTGGAATGCGAAGAATAGCGGTATCAGAATAACTCGAAATCCTCAACATATTGTTATAAATCCATTAAATACACAAACACTTTACCTTGCAACAAAAGGGGATTTTATACTCAAGAGTGTCGACGGCGGTGAAAGTTGGACAAGGCATAGAACCGGCTTCTTTACATTTAATTTCGATGTGATGGCTATTCAGCCGCTGGACACCTCTACCGTATTTGCAGTATCGATCGGTGGGGGTATTTATCGTTCAACAAATAGCGGAGCCAACTGGGAGCTAATTATTGAAGGACTAACTAGTCTCAATATCCAGTCGATTGCCTTACACTCTCAAGACGCTAATATTTTATTCGTCAGCACAGTTTCGGGCTTATACAAAAGTGTAGACGGAGGTGATAATTGGTTTCTCTCCGGGGACATCCCTGCTGAAACGGTGATTGCTATGCTGGTGATTGACCCGATGACGCCGAACCGGATATTTGCAGGGACTTCTCTTGGGATATATGGCAGCGACGATTCCGGGAGTTTATGGCTTGAAAAAAGTAATTTACCATTAGAAAATTTATATATAGGCGGATCATTTGATTTTGAATTCTGGCAGGATTCAACGGTAGTTATAGCTGCTTTGAATTCAACGACCGTTGATACATCAATCATCTTCCCGTACCTATATGAGAGAGCTTTAGAAGCATGGCTTGCCTATGATAAACAGGGTGAGCCACCGGCTGATCCTAATCCCACAGCTACCAAGATGATTTTTACTTTAAACAATCCTTTATTACCTAATTCAAAATATCAAGTAAGGATTAATGGCTCTTTTCAAGGCGATCGGGAAACACTCAAAGAGAGTTATGGTGCACATGACATAAGTGGTAATTCATTCGAAGTAGATCACAATTTCACGTTTACGACTGGTGAAAACTAAAACCAAACATTAGCAAATAAATTAACTTCATCTAATACTCAGGAAAGGGGTGATATAATTCCCAAAAAATTAATACAATAAACTGGGCCGTACAGTAATACTCTTACTTTCATCCATTTAAAAAACAAGGAGGGAAAAATGAAATGTAAATTGTTACTCACGATGTTAGTTGTCGTAGTATGTTTGCCAACAGTAATTCTGGGGCAAACTGTCATTCAAGTCGCCGCTGGCGCTGACAATATTGATAATGCCTTATTTGGAGCAGCCGCAGGTGACACTCTTGAGCTCATAACCGACGGAGGTGTGTATAACGAAACTTTCACAACGATCATCGACATACCTGTTACCATTCGAGCTGCGGCTGGATTAACTAATAAACCTATCTGGACCTGTGATGGGGCCGGCCGTCTTATGACTGTTTCGGCAAAATTAACACTCGATGGAATTGCTTTTGATGGTTCTTTGGGCGATTCATTAACAGCCGATTGTATTCGAACTGGACCGGAAGCCGGTCTTGTTTTAAAAGTAAATAATTGTTTAATTCAAAACTTCAACGACGGTGTTGTCGGTGATGAAGATGGACACGGTATTAAGGGTGGAAGTGAAGCAAGATTAGATACGCTGATCATCACCAATTCCAGATTTGAACATATGCCGGGTGAGCATATATCATTCAAAGATGGTGTTGCAGACTCTTCCCATGGACCGGTTAAATACACAAGAATTGAACATTGTACTTTCTGGGACGGTCAAAATGAAGCGATCTATATGGAAGACAATGATAATGACTCAAGTACAGATCCTCAACCTGAATTATTAGTAAATCATGTAACGATTGTTGGAGTGGGGAGCAAGGCTATTTATCCAAAGGAAATTGATGGTGCGGTAATCAAGAATGTAATCTCTGTCAATAATCTTGAGTACCCCGCCCGGATATATAACACCAGTTCGGTGGCGGAATATATCCTGTTTAATAATTGCCCCAATGATTATATCAGCAGGCAGGACGGAGCTACGGTCGATTATAGCCGTTTATTACAAAATCAGGAGCCTTATTTTGCAGATGTTGAAACCGGTGATTTTGCTGTAGCCGCCAACTCTCCGGCTGCAAAATTTGGTGAAGGCGGGGTTGCGTTGGGTGACAGCAATAACGGCACCTGGGATGCAGCAGACATTACCAGGTGGGAAATTGTTGAGAATATTGATTGGTGTGGATTAGTCAAGGATGCTACAACAGCCGGAGATACTATAATGTTTGTCACTGATGGTGGTAGTTACATGTCGCCCAAATCAAACTATATTCCAAGCAGAGAGTTAGTATTAATGGCAGCACCGGGTTTAACAAACAAACCGGTTCTTTCCACCAATGATGGTGGTTATATCGGAAAGGTGAATGCTAATATAAAAGTATCTGGATTAGCTTTTAATGGACTGCATGCTGAGAATGGAGCTACCTCTACTTTTAGAATGTTATATCTTAACAAAGATATCGGAAAAGTAGAAATTGAAGACTGTGATTTTTACAACATCCGCGGGCGAGGTTTTGATGGAGCAGCTAAAAAAGTTGATACATTAATAGTTAACAATTGCAGGTTTTGGGATTTTCTCAACGAAGCCATGCGCGTCAAAGATGTGCCATCTCAAATCCAGGTAGCTAAAATAACAAATAGTTCTTTTTGGAATGTAAAATATGGTGTTTATATTGCTGATGTTGGTGAAGAATTAGAGGTTTCACATTGCACTTTCTTAAATATGGCAGAGAGAGCGGTGTATGCAAAAGAGGATACTAACGGGACTGTAATTAGAGATAACATATTTGTGTCGGCTAAGGCTGCGGCATTAAAAGTCTATGGTACTCCCGTTATTGAATACAATAATTTCTGGGATAATACATTGGATATTGATTCGCAAGATACAACATTAGTTTTTCCTGTATTTAATTTCGTAGACGATCCAGTGTTTAAAGATACCTCAGCCGCTAACGTTGATCTGGCATTAGAAGCAAACAACAGTCCTGCAGTTGGAGCAGCTTCTGATGGTTCGAATCTCGGTGATCCGCGCTGGGGAACCTGGATAGCCACAGGTGTTGAGAGTGAGGAGCTTACACCAAATTCCTTTCATCTATCACAAAACTATCCTAATCCCTTCAATCCGGAAACGACGATAGAATATGTTCTTCCGATGAAGAATTTTGTGAAATTGACCGTGTACAACCTGCTTGGTCAAAAGGTCACGACCTTGGTGAATAAGGAACAGATTGCTGGAGGCCATTCGATAAGCTGGAATGGTACCTTTGAAAACGGAGCGAAGGCAGCCAGTGGTTTATATTTATATAAAATAGAAGCCGGCGATTTCATTGTTACAAAGAAAATGTTGCTGCTGAAATAATATCCATATCGATGCAGAACGAAAAGTGAGGGGGGTATCAATCTCCCTCACTTTTAATATGCCGTTTTACAAATTATACGGTGTTTGTTTTATTGTTAAGCTTTCATTCTCACTCTAAAAATAACTAATATTGAAACGTCTAATATTCTTTCAACTTTTTATTATCTGGATCACCGTATCTTTTTATGGTCAGAGCCTGAGTCGCAACAGCAAAAATCAACACCAGGCTAACCTTGAACAGGCTGCTATATTTGAACAGGCATGGCAAGCAATTTTGCAGCGAATAGACTGGACTGTGCAGCATATTGAAAAACAACATTTTCCGATGCTGGCAAATAACAACTCAGGTGCGTGGGAAACCTCAACAAATCCGAAGTGGACAGGCGGTTTCTGGGTGGGCATGCTCTGGTTAGCTTACGAAAAAACCAGGGAAGCAAAATATCTTCAATGGGCCAGGACCTGGAATGATGCGATTTTGGGTTATGAAGAGGAGAGTAATCACGATCGAGGATTTGTTTATTTTTACTCATCCGTGTCAGGTTATAGATTAATTCGCAACAAGCCCTATCAAAAAAGCGCCTTTCGCGCGGCACAAAAATTGGTTGATATGTATCAACCCGCAAGTAAGATAATTCCACAGAATCTAAAACAACCGGAGAATGTAATTATTGACACGATGATGAATCTGCAGCTTCTCTGGTGGGCGCATACCAACGCGAATCCAGGTGATCCTTATAAAGAATTGTATCAAGAAATAGCAAATGCTCATGCTGAAAAAACTATGAATGATTTTATTCGAAAGGATGGTTCGACCTGGCAGTCTGTGCATTATGACACGACTACCGGGGGGATTCAAAAAAAACACACGCACCAGGGATTTGCAGACTCCGCTTGCTGGTCGCGTGGGCAATCATGGGGCCTGTATGGATTCATGAAAGCGTTTGAGGCAGCCTGCAATCCTGACTTTCTCTCTGCTGCAACAACCCTGGCTGAGTATATCATAGCCCATCTGCCAGAAGATGGCGTTCCGTGGTACGATTATGACGACCCCGTTAATAATAAAGACACTTCGGCTGGTGCTATCGCAGCATCTGCTTTTATGCAATTTTCTAAACTTATCAAAGAACCTGATCTTCAAGTTAAATATGAAAATATGGGCAAACACATGCTGAAAGCTTTAATCAGCCGGCACCTGACCCCGTTTGTTGGTAAAGACAGTCCTGAAGGGATTCTCCGAAATGGCTGCTACCAGATTTTCAAAAACGCAGATAGCGAAACCATCTGGGGTGATTATTATCTCATGGAAGCGCTGGCCCAGGTCGTTTTTCCAGACAATTCAAATTAAAAACCTGGAGTTTGAAATGAAACTCAATAATCTCCCCAAAATCCTCTATTTTTTGTGGTTGATGACAGCGACACTGAACGCTAAATCTGATGCCGATTCTGTCTTTCATTATCTAAACTTAGACTATCCCGGTTTGGAGAAAGTAAAAACTGCCTACAGTCAGGGGAATATGGATTTGGCAAAAGGCGAGCTGCTGAAATACTTTCAGAATCGCAATAATCGGGTATTTCCTGGTTTTAGGATGGAGTATGACACATCCAGGGCGAAGCAAAATGCCAGTAACGTTTTCCTGATAAAATCTTCGCTTAATGATTTTGGCAAAAAAATCGACTGGACAAAAATTCATCAGGATAAGGAGTGGCAATTCACGCTGAACCGAATGAAATGGTTTTTGAATTTTGCCGGAGTTTACCAGAGAACCAACGATAAGAAATATGTTCGTGCCTGGATGGATCAAATCGAAAGCTGGATTGAATTAGGCAATGCTGGTTACCCAAGAACGATTGATACTGGCCGTCGAGTGGAAAACTGGACAAAATCTCACTGGCTGTTTATCCACGAACTTAAATCGCCAGCCGTCACTCCAGATTTCAATGCCAAAATGCTTAGTTCCATGGTTGAACAGGCTGAATATTTGTATCAACCTGAACACTGGCGGCGATATTCCAATTGGGGAACCTTTGAAAACTCCGGGCTGTCCCTGTTTGTTTTGATGTTTCCAGAATTTAAACGCAATGAAATATGGCTAAAAGAGATTTGGTTTCGCATGCGTTTTCAACTCGGTGAAAGTTACCACGCAGATGGAATGCACATTGAAGTGAGTCCGAGCTACCACAGCCATGAATTAGAAGTCTGGTTTAACTTTTTGCAGTTGGCTGAGATAAATAAGGTAAACTCTACGTGGAACTCGCAAATCCCTTTGCCTCCACTCAAGTCAATGTTTGAAAAACCAGCCCGGGCTTTATTGCATTTTTACAAGCCCACCGGGCTGATGCCACAGGTGGGTGATACAGATGAACGAAACGAACGCTCCTTTCTACGCAAGATGGGCAAATATTGGGATTGGCCGGGCTTTGTTTATGTTGCAACGAATGGGAAAAGTGGACAGTCCCCGGCGAAGACATCTATTGCTTTTCCCGAAGGCGGGTATTATATTATGCGCAGTGGCTGGGGAAATAAAAATCTGCCTTTTAATGAAGAATTGTATCTGTTGTTTGATTGTGGTACAAACTATCCCTGGCATGCGCATTATGACATGTTAAACATTGTAGCCACTGCCTATGGGTACGACCTGTTGAAAGATCCTGGCCGATTTACTTACACTGCAGGGGCAGATAGGGATTATTTTAAAAGTACAGCGGCTCATAATACAATTGTAATTGATGCAGAGGATCAACTCAGGAGTTATTCATCGCCCAGAGCAGAATGGCATTCATTGGCGAGTTTTGATTATGTGGTGGGAATCCAGAGCAGCCACCCGGAAGTGAGTCATGAACGTTCGGTGTTTTTTGTTAAACCGGAATATTGGATTGTAGTAGACCGATTGACAGGTTCCGGCAACCATAAGTATGATCAATTCTGGCATTTGAATGATAAGTCATTGAATAATGTTCAGATTGGTGCAGGCGGTCGAAAGGTGTTTGCTCCACATTTAAACCTCGTCTCTCTCCGTGATGATTTAGAAACCAGTTTAGACACGGGATATATTTCATATCGCTATCGACAGAAGGAAGAAGCTCCAGTGGTACGATTTTCTTTACAAGGCGAACCTCCAATTGTTTGGCCTACTGTTTTGTATCCATTCAAATCATCAGCGCCTAAAATGAAGGTCGAACAAATTTGGAAAAAACGTCACTTGGAAAATGTGGATTCATCGTTTGCAGTTACCATTCGTTTATCTTTTGCAAAATCTACGGATATCTTCTTTGAGCAGCAAAATATGGGAAGCCCATTCAAAAGTGAAGTGCTTGAAACCGATGCTAAAATGGTTTTTATCCGTTTTGATGAAAAAGAAAACATTGTAGAATACCGGATGGTTGGCGGTACTTATTTGAAATATTGTGAGAAAACCGTAGCGCAAATCCTCGGTGAATCGGCTGATATTTCAGTCCAAAACCAAAACGTTGAATTGACGGGAAATTTCATTAGCGGTTTTCAATTACAGGTGCAGGATACGCCGGAAGTCTTTCTGAACCAGATAAGGATTGATGTTAAAAGAACAGATAAGACCGTCAGTTTTAACCTAATGAAGGATAATTAGTACCTTACTAAAAAGAGTTAAACTGGAGAAGACATGAAGTTAAGTAAAAACCAGTTTCTTCAAAGAATCATATTTGTGAATATTGTAGCAACATTTTTGCTTTGGGGAAACACCACTTTATCGGCTCAAACGGAGCCATGGCAGTGGATTGCCTACGGAGATACTCGATCAAACGATGCACGTCATCGAGAGGTTTTACAATCGATTAATCAGAATACGCCTGATTACAAATTTATTATCAACGTAGGAGACGTTGTTAACGATGGTACTAGTGTCAGTCAGTGGAATACCTGGCAAATGGCCTGCGATGATAAATTGGGAGGAACAGGCCAGGATCAAGTTCCTCCAAAATATATGGCCACACCGGGCAATCATGATGCCACTGAAAAAAGTGCAGGGTTAACCAACTGGAATAATTATCTTCCTGGTCAAGTACGTGAATATGGTAACCAGGGGAAGTTTTTTGTTTTTGATTATGAGAATGCCCGGTTTATTATCATGGACTCGGACAAATCTCCTATGAGTGGCGCTCAGCTTACCATGCTAATGGATGCGATCCAGAATAATCCCAAGACATGGTTGTTTGTTATCTGGCACCATCCTATCTTCGATTTTGGACCAAAAGAGTACGAGGGCGGCATTCATAACACCTGGGGGACTCCGCTTTATCAATACGGCTGTGACATTATGTTTATGGGGCATGCGCATTATTATGTGAGAAGCAAAAAACTAGCCTTAACAGGAATAAAGAATCCACCACTGGAGCCGGATATTGGAACGGTTCAGCTTGTTACCGGTAATGGTGGTGCCTCATTAAAATCCGTGGATACGAACAATGATGGCAATGGATTTATGGTTGAAGCGCATGTGAGTAATTACGGATATTGTGAATTGACCGTTGATGAAGATACATTGCATTACAAACATATTCTTAGGGACGGGACCATATTTGACGAGGCAACATTTACTCCGAATCCAAAACCTGGCTGGACTTCGGTATATGAAACGATTGCAAATAACATTCTTCCCACGGGATACAGCTTGGATCGAAATTATCCGAATCCTTTCAATCCCGGTACGACCATACAATTCGACCTTCCCACAAGCGGTAACGTTATCCTGGAAATTTTTGATATTTCCGGCTCGATAGTGAATACGTTATTTGCTGGTTTTCTTACAGAAGGAACTCACAAGTTTCATTGGAAAGGTGTGAATTCTGCTGGAGTTCAACTACCAAGCGGCACATATTATTATCGAATACGGACGAATACTTTTAAGAAGACGATGAAAATGATAAAATTACAATAATGTTGTCAGGCGGCACATAATTTGGAGGAAAGGTTAAAATGAAAAGGGTCGCGTTTTTTATAACAACTTTAATAGTAGTGAGTTTACATTGGACATCCCCTTCGATAAGTGGTCATAGTACGGATAGTGACAAAGGTATTTACCATGATGGATGGAATGATCTCAACAAAAATGGAAAGATGGATCCGTATGAAAATCCTGAGCTCGATATTGAACAGCGAATCGACGATCTTCTCTCAAGAATGACAATGGAAGAAAAGACCTGTCAGATGGCTACACTTTATGGCTTTTGTCGCGTGGCAAAGGATGAATTACCCACCGAACAGTGGTTAAATGAAATTTGGAAAGACGGGATTGCGAATATTGATGAGCATCTCAACGGTTTGGACCGACCCGAGTGTAAAACTGAATATTCGTGGCCGCCTTCAAAACACGCGTGGGCACTCAATGAGGTTCAGCGGTTTTTTGTCGAAAAAACCAGACTGGGCATTCCGGTCGACTTCACCAATGAAGGGATTCGCGGTGTCTGTCATGAAAAGGCAACCTCCTTTCCTGCTCAAATCGGCGTCGGAAGCAGCTGGGATAAAGAGTTGGTAGCCGCCATCGGGCACGTGACTGGGAAAGAAGCGCGGGCCCTGGGCTACACAAACATCTATTCTCCTATTCTCGATCTCGCTCGAGATCCACGCTGGGGAAGGACCGTAGAATCTTATAGCGAAGATCCATATTTAACGGCTCAACTTGGCATGGTACAGGTCAAAGCGCTGCAAGCGGAGGGGGTTGTTTCCAGTCCAAAACATTTTGCAGTCTACAGTGTTCCGAAGGGCGGCCGTGATGGCGCTGCAAGAACCGACCCTAAGGTTTCCCCCAGAGACGTTGAATCGATTTACCTCACGCCATTTCGCGCGGCTATTCGAGATGCGGGCGCGTTAGGAGTGATGAGCTCATACAACGATTACAACGGGATACCGGTCTCAGGCAGCCGCGAGTTTCTGACTGAAATACTTCGACAAAAGTGGCATTTTAAAGGTTACATTGTTTCAGACAGCGACGCCATAAAATATATCTTCAGTAAGCATCATGTAGCCCCTACCTACAAAGACGCGGTGAGACAGGCTGTTGAGGCCGGTTTAAATGTCCGGACAACATTTACACCGCCTGATGTTTTTATTAAACCGCTTCGCGAGCTGGTTAAAGAAGGCAAGATTGCGATGAAAATCATTGATGAACGAGTCAGATGTGTATTGAGAGTTAAGTATCTTCTGGGATTGTTTGACCATCCGTACGTGAAAAATCCTGACTTGACTGATCAGATTATCCGATCTGAAGAACACCTGGAGTGGTCGCTTAAAGCAGCCCGCGAGTCTATTGTCCTGCTGAAGAATGTAGGTAGCCTTCTTCCCTTGCGCAAAAACATCAAATCCATTCTTATTACTGGACCAAACGCGAAAGCTACGAAAGAACTCATGAGTCGTTACGGCCCTTCTAAAGTGGATGTGATCACAGTTGTGGAAGGAATCAAAAAGAAAGTATCGCGGCAAACCGACGTTAAATATGCGAAAGGCTGTGAACTTTTTGATGCTAATTGGCCAGAGAGTGAGATCCTGCCAAATCCCCCTACGGAGCTGGAACAAAAACAAATAGACGAAGCCAAAAAAATGGCAGCAGGCGTTGAAGTAGCCGTAGTTGTTCTCGGGGAGTCCAGTAGAACGGTTGGCGAGTCCCATTCCCGTACCAGTTTAGACTTGACTGGATTTCAGCTCGATTTAGTGAAAGCCATCTATGAAACTGGCACACCGACCGTGGTTGTTTTAATGAATGGCCGGCCATTAACTATCAATTGGATCGACAAAAACGTCCCGGCCATTGTTGAAGCCTGGTTTCCGGGCGATAAAGGGGGACAGGCTGTTGCAGATGTACTGTTTGGTGACTATAACCCGGGCGGCAAACTTCCAATAACGTTTCCCAAAACAGTGGGTCAAATCCCGATGAATTTTCCCTATAAACCAGGCTCGCAGGCAGGCGTGAAACATGATGATCAGCTTAGCCGGATATTAGGCGTTCTATATCCGTTTGGGCATGGTCTCAGTTACACGAGTTTTAAATATAGTAACCTTGAAGTTACTCCGAAACAGCAGCGTACGGCTGGAAATGTCGTTGTCCGGGTTGAGATCGAAAATGTCGGTCATCGACAGGGGGATGAAGTTGTGCAAATGTACATCAACGATGTGGTAAGTAGTGTGACGACTTGTGTGCAGGAACTCAGAGGTTTTGAAAGAATCACACTTGCACCAGGAGAGAAAAAAACGGTGGATTTCACCCTGACGCCTGATGATTTGTCACTCCTGAATCGGAACATGGCGTGGATGGTGGAACCCGGGATGTTTGAAGTGATGCTGGGCAGCTCTTCAGAGGATATTCGACTCCGGGATAGTTTTGAAATCATTAGGTAGCCAGAATAGGTTAGGAAAAAAGCGTGTCTAAAATCAACTATAATCGACGTGATGTTCTAAAAGCTTTATGTTCTGGAGCTGCATCTTTTGCAATTCCTGGTTCTGTCTTCTACTCATGCGGGATTGGTCCGATTAGAAAAAAACCGAATGTCCTTTTCATCGCTGTTGATGATTTACGGCCACAACTTAAGTGTTATGGACATGAACAGATGATTTCGCCCAATATAGATCGTTTAGCTTCACAAGGTGTTACCTTTAAGCGCACCTACTGCCAGGTTCCTGTTTGTGGAGCTTCACGCGCCAGCCTTCTAACGGGAGTGCGACCCACGAGAAATAGATTTGTAAATTATGAAACCTGGGTAGACAGAGATTTGCCAGGCGCCCTGACTCTGCCAGGACATTTTTTGAATAACGGTTACCAAACCCTTTCAAACGGTAAAGTCTTTCATCATTTGGAGGACAATGAGCAGAGTTGGAGCGAGCCTGCCTGGTGGCCTGAGGGACCCTGGCGGAATTACTGGTTGGAAAGAAATAAAACTCTTGCTCAAAATAATCCACGCGGTGTGGGACCGGCTTTTGAGGTAGCCGATGTCGCAGACCAAGCATATCGGGATGGAAAAATTGCCGACAAATCGATTTCGGACCTTAAACGTCTCAAGGGTGTGAACCAGCCTTTTTTTCTTGCAGTTGGATTTAGAAAGCCCCATCTGCCTTTTAATGCACCAAAGAAATACTGGGATTTATACAAGAGGGAAAACATTAACCTGGTAGATAATCCTTTTAGACCCAAAGGCGCTCCGGATGCAGCTTTGCACAACTGGGGTGAATTAAGACAGTATACAAATATTCCCAAGCAGGGATCTTTGTCTGATGCGCTGGCGCGTACCCTCATCCACGGCTACTATGCGTGCGTTAGCTACACGGACGCCCAAATCGGCAGGATGTTAACCGAGCTTGATAATTTGGGTTTACGTGATAACACAATTGTGGTGCTTTGGGGAGATCACGGATGGCAATTGGGTGAACATGGATTGTGGTGTAAACATTGTAATTTTGAAACCTCGCTACATTCACCGATGATTATCAGTACGCCGTGGCACGTTGGGGATCAAAAAACGAATGCATTGACTGAATTTGTGGATATTTATCCCACAATTTGTGAATTGTGTGATTTGCCAATGCCAGATCATCTGGATGGCAAAAGCGCTGTACCTCTTTTAGAAAATCCGAATAGGCCCTGGAAGGAAGCTGTATTCAGCAGATTTAAAGATGGAGACTCAATTAAGACAGACAGGTTCCGCTATACTGAATGGAGCAAAACGGATGGAAATGTATATGCGAGGATGCTGTTTGATCATATCCAGGATCCATTCGAGAATTTGAATATATCAGAGTTGCCCGAGAATCAAGAGATTATACAAAAATTGAGTAAAATGCTGCGTGATGGTGGCAGACAGACGGCTCTTTAATATGCCCTCAAAATCGTGCTGTAGCAAAATTTAAACCTTGTGTTTGAATTCAATATTCAATTGTCCCAACTGGAGTTTCAAGTGCGATTGAGAATACTGAGAGTAATTGGTTATCGTAAAATAAATAGACAATTTGGGATTAATAAAGATGATGAAAGGATGGAGGTAGGCATGAATTCTTTAAATGTTATTCCGTTAAAAATGTTGTGGACACCTTTCTTCGTATGTATTTTTATTTTTATTTCGACTAACATTTTTCTCAAGAATTAGTTACCCCGAAAGGAGTTCAACTATTGCAGAATAAGAGCTTTGATGACAGTGACGAAGCTCGCCAGGAAATTCTTGATTTGTATAAAGATTTACGTCTGACAGACGTCCTCGATGGTATGGATTTAATTGGACTGCAGGACATCGGATTAATGAACAAGAATATTCGACCTTTGTGGCGGGGCGCTGGTCTTTCCTGGAGACGTCATTGTCGCCGATGGTGATGGAGTTCTGGTGGTACCACGAAGCCATGCGCTTGAAGTCGGAAAACTGGCCCGTGAAATTAATGAGAATGATGAAAAAGTTCGGGGGGAGAGGTATAAACGCTTGGGGATACCTCTTGATGAAACGGTTAATAAAAAATAGTATTAAGGACAAGATGTCATTTCGAACAAACAGACTGTGTCAAAAGGTCTGACAAGTTCATCCTTCGACTTCGCTCAGGATGAAGCTACGCTCAATTCATGGTAAGTCCCGAATTAAATTCGCATTGGCGTCATGTGAAGGAAAAGTCCCCTTTAGCAAAGGGGGATTTAGGGGGTTGTATTGGGAATATAAGCAAAAACTAATTCCAATTTATGGTAAAACAACTAAGTATTTAACTAAAGTAAGAAAAATAAAAACAATCAATTAGGCTTTTGCAACCCCCTTTGTTCTCCTTTTTTAAGGAGGAAATTCTAAAACGCTTAAGTTGATGCGAAAAAGAAGTAAATTCGGAAAACTATGACCAGTATCGGTTAGTTTTCACACAGTCTGAAAGTGAGAAATCTTGTTAAATTGAAAATTATGTAAAAAACTAATAGTAATACCGATTTTGTTTTAACTGTTTAACCGAGGTTTATATTTAGATTAAAATGATGAAGCTGACCACTCAAATCCTGAAGATATTTTGGATTACTTTTTGTTTTGTCCTATTTTTGCCTAAAACAGGTGATGCCGGTATTAGTGACAAAGAATTTTTTGAATCAATGAATCTGAATTACTCGGGGCTGGAGGGCGTGAATGCTGCGCTAACATCTGGAGATACCACTCTGGCTAAAACTAAACTATTGGAATATTATCAGAATCGCACGTCTATCCAATATTTTCCACTCACAGGCAGCGGCAATATTTCAGATGCAAACGATAATCTCAATCATTATTTTACAGTTATCGGTATTCGCAAAAATGCAGGTGAAAATGATGGCACAATCGATTGGACCACATTCGATTCACAAGATAATGAGTGGCACTACCAATTTCACCGAATGTACTGGTTGATAAATCTGGGCCGTGTTTACGGACGCACAGTCGATGAAAAGTATGTCAAAGAATGGATTGCAGAATTGATTGATTGGGCACAAGACAATTCTCCCGGCTATCCCCGTACTCTTGATACAGGAATAAGACTAAGAAATTGGGTGGAATCCTACCTGTATTTTATCAATGTCTACGATTCTCCTTCCATTACGCCGGACGACCACGTCGCTATCTTGAAATCATTGATGGAGCAGTGTCGATTTCTCCGGGACAACTGGCGCTCTGAAGGAAATTGGGGGGCATCTGAGACTCGTGGATTGGGAACTGCGGTTGTGATGTTTCCTGAATTCAAAATCGCGCCAGATGGAACCTGGGAGAATTGGAAAGATTTAGTGATTTCGCGCTTAGAGCACCACCTGACGAACGACTTTTATTCGGATGGTGTGCAATACGAAACCAGTCCAACCTATCACAGTTTGGAATATCGCAATCTGTTTCTAACTTATCAATTGATGACTTTGAATGGGATAGGCATTTCGGAACAACTTTTGAATCGTTTCATAAAACCTCTTGAATTTATGATGCACATTCATAAACCGGATGGTTATTTACCTCAATTGTCAGACACTGACCGTAAACATTACCGCGACAGGTTGAAAGAGGGTGGCGATACTTTTTCGCGTGATGACATGGTTTACGCTGCAACGCTGGGGCAGAACGGTACGCCCCCCGAAAACACCTTTGCGCCTTTTCCTGAAGGTGGATATTTTATCATGAGAAGCGACTGGGGGCAGCAGCATGCAGATTATCGCGACTCTAAATATCTGGTTTTTGATACCGGCTCCAATGAACCCTGGCATGCGCACTACGATATTTTCAATTTTGAAGCCTACGCCAATAAATATGTTTTAGTGAGAGACGCCGGTAGATATACTTATGTGTCAGGTTCCTGGCGAGATTATTTTAAAAATACCACCGCGCATAATACCCTTGTGATTGACAATCGAAATCAAAAACAAAATACCGCTGGCAGTCCAATTTTCTGGGCCTCACTGCCCGGTTTCGACTATGTTTCAGGTCAGCATACAGCCTATACCGGTCTGAAGCACGAACGAAGAATCTTTTTTGTTAAACCAGAATACTGGATTATTTCAGATCTGGTTACCGGCAGCGGCAGCCATGTTTATGACCTATACTTTCATCTTGATGCGTCGTACTTAAATCATGCCAATTTTAATGCATCAAACCATTCTGTTTCAACTCCAAATTTCATCATCATGCCGTCTGATGCTTCGGCGTCTGCAGAAATCATCACAGGCTGGGTATCCAATTCGTATAATGCGAAACAGCAGGCCCCGGTTGTAAAATATCAAAAGAACGGAGAGCCGCCGGTTAGTTTCGAAACCGTGCTTTTGCCGTATGATGCTGGAGTCGTACCGCTTGACGTGGAAAAGTCGAGGATTTTTTGGGGACAGAAAGAGATCGAACCAGAAGAAGCGGTTTGTTTAAATATTCAATTGAATAATAACAATGATTGGTTTTTTCATTCTACACTTTCGCCAGGTCTATTGTCTTTTCAGGGATTTCAATGCGACGCGCAAGCAGCTATAATTCGCATTGATTCAGATAATTCGATTCCCAATATTCAACTTGTGCAGGGTTCTCTCCTCTATAAAGGTGATACCTTGCTGGTGGATACGGATGCCGAATTTGTCAACGTAAGCTGGTTTCAAAAGGCAGTTTTTATTGAAGGCGATTATATTCAATACGCCAAAATCTGGGCGCCCCAGGCTGATTCGGTGGTTGTGAACAGTAGGAAGATTAGTTTTATTCAGAATGGAAATTACATAGAATTTAATGTTACATCTGTTCAAGCTAATAATGATTTGAATGTTGAAATGGGGCCAAATTTTCAACTTGCACAGAATTATCCTAATCCGTTCAACAGCTCGACTTTAATTCGGTTTGAATTGCGCAAGCAACAGTTCGTGAGTTTACATATCTTTGATTTATTGGGGCGAGTTGTGAAGACGTTAGTTGAGCAAGAGGTGGATTATGGGGAACACTCAGTAAATTGGTATGGTCGGGATAAATACAAACGAAGTCTGCCCAGCGGCCTTTATTTTTATCGCCTGAAAGTTGGTGACAAAACTATGACAAAGCGAATGCTTTTGTTGAAATAGTGCCACACGGATGCCCAAATTCATTTGGGAGTAACCTCGATGAATCGAGGCTTCCACTTGAGCGTAGGGGCCATTTGGCCTGATTGGAAGTGAACAGTCGAAACGTATGAATTTGCCTTGAGGAGCCAATGCCAATTTCACGAAGAACCTTTTTTAAAAAAAGCGCAAAAGTCACTGCCGCATTAACCGTAGCTCCGTCAATAGTAGCTCGGAGCGTGCATGAGGATGAGGACCCTGGTGGTGAGCTAAACCATCGGTACAGTGAAAGTGGGATTGATTATAACAGGAACGCTAATTCGGGAATCGCGGTTAATAGGACTGTAGTTACGGGCACAAGAATCTTCAAAAAGGCGGAACTCACACCAAACAGGGTCATAGCGGGAGAGAGCGCCGAATTTATCATAACATTAACCATCGGTAAGAGGTACACTTCAGGTACATCACGAATCATTCTTGATTTTCCATGCACTCTCGGCCAATCACGTCCTACGCTTATGCACCATGAAGATTATGGCTATATCGAAGTTTATATGAGCAATCGTGAAGTAACCTATACCAAGCACATTTGGGATTTAGAGTTGGGAGATTTTGTGAGTAAAAAGACCAGGTCCTGGCGCGGAGCAGCAGAGCGTTTATTTGTGCTGGATCTATCAGAAGGACTCAAAGAAGGCGATGTTCTCAGAATTCACTGGGGGGATAACCAAAGAGGTTTTGGGCCGGGCACGAATATAACCAGTGTTGTTCCTGTACTTGATTACAAAAATACCATTCATGTTCGCTACTTTGATAGTCCGGAACAGGGCCTGCCAGATATGGGCAGGTCTTTCAAAGGGTATCAACGACCAGTCCCGCAACTTGAAATTCCCCTCGCATTCAAAATTTATCCGTGTCGACTCCACCATTTGCGTTTAATTCGCAAGGTAAATAAAGCCATTCTAGTCCCGCATGATCGGTTCTGGAATGTTACTCCAGTTAAAGAGTTGTCCGATCTGGTTGAAGCGGTGGATAAGCCTGTGAAGAATGAATCGGGTGTATTTGAATATGCAAATAAACATATTCATGTCACCTCAAAAAAACTTCCGCTTCTGGATTCGCCAAACATGGACAATGTATATGAAGGTATGAACATTTACTGGGGCGATCTCCACACCCATTCAGTATTTTCAAAGGATTGTATCGAACGGGAGAAGATGCTTATGACGCCGGCGGATCTGATGAAGTCCGCTCGAGAACGCGCTGGGCTGGATTATTACTCTGTAAGCGACCATCATCAACCATGGGACATTGAACGTAACAAAATAGGTAAAGAAAATTGGGATAGAACCATTGAAGCCGCACGCACGCATGATATGCCTGGCGAGTTCCTGGTGTTCCCTGGATTTGAGTTTCGTGGAACGCGTGGCGACACCATCATCACTTTTGGCTGGCTGCCTGAATATGAAGAGATCGATCGACCTGAGTGGCAGGATATTCGAGAAGTTTGGGAGGCGCTTAAAGGAAAAGAGTACCTTACTCAACCGCATTTTCACAGTCCTGGCAAACTAAAAATGGGTGAGTGGTGGGAAAACATGGCCAGTGGTGTGGAACCCGTAATTGAGGTCTTTGCTTGTCACGGCAGTTATGAACGTGAGGATGTTCTTGAAAACGACCGGGCCATGATTAAACGATTTCGCTCTGACCGCTGCGGCGCTTTTTTTCTTGGTGCTGGGTACCACTACGGATTCGTTTGTAATTCTGACAACCATAAGGGGCATGTGGGCTTGAACGGCCTTACAGCCGTTTTTGCAAAAACCCTGGACCAAAAATCGATTTTCACAGCCTATAGAAATCGTCATGTTTATGGCACAACCAACGCCAGGATACGGCTGCTTTTTACGGCCAACGGGCAGCTCATGGGATCGGTTATCCCGAATTCAGAAGAAAAAATATTCATGATCGATGTAGTCGGTGAGAATAATTTAAAGAAAATTGATTTATTCAGAAACGGAGTGCACCATAAGCGCTTTATCCCGGAAGGCAAAACATTCAAATCAGAATTTAGTATTAAAGACGATGAACCGTCCAATTGGTATGTTCGGATTACGCAAATGGACCATCAGATCGCTTTCTCAAGTCCTGTTTTCTTTGTGTGAAATGTAAGGTTATTATGATTAATAGAAGGGAATTTATAAATACATCTTTTGAATTTGGCGCTGCTGCGTTGCTTTTTGGCGCTGGTTGTTTTAAGAGAAGTCCCAGGCAGAAGACAAATATTATATTCATTCTAACTGATGACTTAGGATATGGAGATTTAAGTTGTTATGGACAATCTGACTTTAATACTCCAAACATTGATAACCTGGCAGCTGAAGGAGTTCGGTTTACTGATCATTACGCCGGAAGTACAGTTTGCGCTCCTTCACGCTGTACACTCATGACTGGCCTGCATACGGGACATGCTCTCGTTCGAGGGAATGCCAATAGAGTCGCCGGGATTCCTTTGCGGCCTGAAGATACTACGGTTGCTGAAATACTCAAAAAAGCGGGTTACACAACTGGCATTATTGGTAAGTGGGGATTGGGAATGAACGATACCCCTGGTCATCCGAATAAAAAGGGATTTGATTACTGGTTCGGGTATTTAAACCAACGCCACGCACACAATTATTATCCCGAGTTTGTTTGGAAGAACAATGAAAAATATTTTTTAGAAGGGAATGAATTAAATCGTCCCAGCGCTGATGGCTCTGGCGTCGCAGTTAAACAGACCCAGTATTCACATGATCTTTTTACTCATGAAGCGCTATCTTTTATTGAAAAGAACAAAGATAAACCATTTTTTCTCTACCTTGCGTACACCATTCCCCATGCCAATAATGAGGCTGGAGAAAATGGTATGGAAGTCCCGAATGCGGCTTTATTCTCAAACAAAGACTGGCCGCAACAGCAAAAGAATTTTGCTGCAATGATTACCAGAATGGATGACGATGTTGGCCAAATTATGCGCCTTATTAAACGTATGGGACTCGATGATAACACAGTTGTATTTTTTAGCAGCGATAATGGACCCCACAAAGAAGGCGGAGTGAATCCTGAATTCTTTGATAGTAATGGGCCATTGCGCGGGATTAAACGCGACCTGTATGAAGGGGGTATTCGTGTTCCGTTGATAGTTAGATGGCCCGGGAAAATTAAAGCGGGGTCCGTGAGTAATCATGTCTCTGCATTCTGGGATTTTTTCCCGACTGCAGCAGAAATTGCGGATGTCAAGGCACCTGATGATATTGATGGTATTTCATTTGTACCTTCTTTGTTGGGAGAAAGACATAATCAGCAAAAGCATGATTTTTTGTATTGGGAATTTCAAAGACAAAATATTTTCAATCAAGCTGCTCGTATGGGTAATTGGAAGGGTGTACGTTTTGGATTCGATATGCTAATTGAACTTTACAATTTAAAACAAGATATCGGAGAGACGAAAAATGTTGCAGATGAAAATCCCGAAATTGTGAGCAGAATTGAAGAATATCTGCAAACAGCAAGGAGTGAATCGAAATATTGGCCGTTGAAAAAGCTAGAATAGTTTTTATTTAATTATCAGCAGGCGTTGCTTATGCCCAGAAAATCAATAACCCGTCGTGATTTTGTAAAAAAGTCAGTTGTACTTACAGGGCTTTCAGGTATGGGTCTTTCAGAAAGCTTGTGGAATGAATACAATGCTTCAGAAATCTGCCGGTCTTTGCCACAGGAAAAATTACAAAAAATGCCTAACCTTCTCATTTTTTGTCCGGATGAAATGACAGCCAATAAAACCGGCGCCTTTGGACATCTCCTGGTTAAGACGCCGAATATGACTCGAATGGCAAATTCAGGGGTTGCGTTTGAGAATCATTTCAATTGTTACGGCAAATGTGTTCCCAGCCGTATATCGCTGATGACTGGCGCCTATCCGCACGCTGAGGGCTTTCGTGCAAATCAAATTTTTCTGTCTTCCAGACGGCCCAATCTTGCTTCTACACTGAAACAGATTGGGTATGAAACCGCACTAGTTGGTAACAACCACTGCTTTGCTGAAAACGAATTGGATGCATTTTTGACTGAGAGATTAGTTCCTGACATGGAAAAATATCCCGCGCCAGAAATACAAAATAGCGCCGGCTTGCACCCTGAAAGTTACTATCGGGGACAGGAAAAAGGACGTTCGCGCGACGCCGCTTTTACGGATGTCGGCATTGAATTTATCAAGCGAAAAAGGCAGCGTCCATTTTTTCTGTGGATAAACAACAATTTTCCACACCCGCCTTACCGGGTTAGAGAGCCATTTTTTTCTATGTATAACCGCCAGGACATCGACTTACCCAGCAAGGTAGATTACAGCGATAAGCCTGAAGTTATGCGTAAACTTCATGCTGCTTATCAATTGGACAGGTTGAGCGATGATGATTGGCGCGAACTGATAGCTGTGTATTACGGAATGATCAGTCATGCTGATTACGAATTCGGTCGGGTATTGGACGCGCTTGAAGAAACCGGGCAACTGGAAAATACAATCGTTATTTTTTGGTCAGATCGTGGGGACTTTGCTGGTGAATTCCAATTAGTGGAGAAATGGGATACTTGCATGCAAGATTGTCTGATCAAAACGCCCCTGATACTGAGTGGGCCAGGTGTTCCAAAAGACCGGCGAATAGATGGCTTTGTCCAGACAATCGATGTAACTGCCACAATTTATGCTCTCCTGAATATTCAGCCACACTGGGGAATACAAGGATTAAATTTGAGTGATTTACTGCTTGGAAAAACTGATGATGTACGGGACGCTGTTTTTTGTGAAGGAGGGCAGGAATTGGTGTCGTTACTCAATTATGACCGGCAACAGGTGAATAGGAACCCCAACTACATCTGTAAACAAACAGTTATGGCAAACGAACCTCGAAACAACATTCGCACTCGAATGGTTCGCACTAAAACGCATAAGTTGGTCTATAGACTGTGGAGCAAAAATGAGCTGTATGACCTGGAAACCGATCCACACGAATTGCATAATCTATTTGATAATTCCAAATACCAAGATGTGCAATATGAATTACTTGAACGATTACTCAAATGGGAGGTGGAAACAGAGACTTTCATACCTCCAATTGACAATTTAAGAGCTTAAAATGAATTGTAAATAATGCAAGAGGAATGTCTAATGAAAAAACAAAAACAGATGAATAGACGTACTTTTTTAGGCAGATGCGCTGCAGTAGGAAGCGCTGCTATTGGTGCAAATGTTTTGCCGGCCAGTCAAGTTTTCCAATCATCCGAAAAGCAGGCGAGCCAGGATTTACCTCAACGAAATGTTTTGCTGTTAATCTCTGATGACCATGGAATCGACCAGTTGGGATGTTACGGAAACTCGAAAATAAAAACCCCCAATCTGGATAAGATGGCTGGGAGAGGAGTTAGATTCACCAATGCTTTTTCTATTACCGCCTCTTGCAGCGCCAGCAGAGGCACCATTTTAACCGGACTCTATACTCATCAAAACGGTCAATTTGGACATCAGCACAACTGGCATCACTTCAGCTTTCATAGCTGGGTACAAACGTTACCCGCTTTACTAAAGCAGAATGGTTATCAAACCGGCGTTGTCGGTAAGTTGCATGTTGCGCCAAAAGAACAATTACCGTTTGATTTCGTCGTGCCCGGAAAGGATATCATGGGTAACCGTGATGTCAAAACCATGGCTGACAAAGCTGGTGAATTTTTTAATCTGGAAAAAAATATGCCATTTTTTTTGCTTGTCGGATATTCTGATCCGCATCGTTCGGCGCAGGGTATGAGTGAAATGAGAAATGTTGAAAATTTCTCCGGTTTTGGAAATGATAAAAAATATCCAGGTATGAACCCCACAAAATATGATCCGGCTGATGTGCATGTACCAGATTTTTTACCCGACACGCCAGAAGTCCGCGAGGAATTAGCCGACCAGTATGAATCTATTACCAGGTTGGACACGGGCATCGGCATGGTCATGGATGAATTGCGGAAATCAGGCCGTTATGATGACACCCTGATTATTTACATTAGTGATAATGGTATCCCTTTTCCAGGAGCCAAGACAACGATTTACGATTCCGGAGTACACCTGCCGATGATCGTGAACGCACCTCTCGTAGAAAATGGTGGCAGTGTAAATAATGCTATGGTGAGTTTTGTCGATTTGGTTCCCACGATTCTCGAATGGACTAAGACATCGGGACCGGATTATAAATTACCGGGCAGATCTTTTATGTCAATTATGAATGAAAAAAATTCGTCGGGTTGGGATGAAGTTTATCACTCCCACATTTTTCATGAAATCACTATGTATTATCCGATGCGAGCCGTTCGTACTCGACGCTATAAGTATATTCAAAACCTTTTTCCAGGATTAGAATATCCTTTTGCAACGGATTTATTTATCTGCAAAACCTGGCAGGGGATTTTAAAACTAAAATCAAAGATGATGGGAAAACGTAAAGTACGTGACTATCTAAAACGGCCGGCAGAAGAACTATATGATCTCGGTAAAGATGCCGTTGAATCCCACAACCTTGCTAATGCACCAGAATATCAAGAAGTGCTTCTTGAGATGCGGGGAAAGTTAAGAACAATGCGGGAAAGAACCGACGATCCCTGGCTCATCAATGAGAATTATTCCGCTAATCAGGTTTTATATAATTAATGTCCGAACAAATAAAAAATGCAAAAGCGCTTGATTCTGTGCTAATCAAACCCGCAGGACCAGACTGCAATTTATCTTGCAGTTACTGTTTTTATCTGGAAAAATCAAATTTATTTTCTGAATCAAGTAAACACAGAATGAGTGAGGATGTTTTAGAAGCCATAGTCAAACAGGTAATGACTCGAGCCGGAGAAAATGTGTCATTTGGGTGGCAAGGGGGAGAACCAACTCTAATGGGACTTCCTTTTTTCGAAAAAGTGATTGAATATCAAAAACAATATGGAAAGAGGCAAATAGTAGGCAATGGACTTCAAACCAATGGCATATTAATAGATAAGCAATGGGCACATTTTCTCGACAGTAACAAATTCTTAGTTGGATTGTCATTGGATGGTCCGGAACACATTCACAATAGATATCGAGTGAATCGAAGCGGGCAAAGTACATGGACTCGCGTGGTAGATAGCGCCAAACTCATGCTTGATAAAGGTGTTGCAGTAAATGCACTCACAGTAGTCAATGATTATTCAGTGCAGTTTCCACAAGATATTTATGAATTCCACAAAGAGCTGGGATTGACTTTTATGCAGTTCATCCCCTGTCTTGAACCGGATGATGATAATCCGGAACGAACCGCGTCATTTTCTGTTTCCTCAGAAGAGTATGGCGACTTTCTGTGCAGATTGTTTGATTTGTGGATAGCTGATTTTGAATACGGAACTCCCACAACCTCGGTGCGTTTTTTTGATTCAGTTTTTTATAACTATGTCGGGTTAACTGCTCCTGATTGTACTTTGTTGCCAGAATGCGGAGTTTATGTCGTCATTGAACATAACGGCAATGTTTATTCTTGTGATTTTTTTGTCGAACCTGCCTGGTATCTTGGTAATGTTATGCAAGCTGAATTGAGTGAGATGCTGAATTCGGAGCTCCAGAAGAAATTTGGTAAAACTAAAAGGAAATTACATGACCAGTGCAGCAACTGTCAGTGGCTAAAATATTGTTGGGGAGGCTGCATTAAAGATCGTAATCACAATCCGCTCGATAATAATCTTACTTATTTTTGCCATTCCTACCAGAAGTTTTTCGAACACGCTGATACCCGGTTGAGACAGCTTGCGCAAAATTGGCAGCGGCAACAAATTGAATCTGCACACAAGCAAGCCGCCAACGTTTCCGGGAAAAAAAGCGAACATAAAATTGGCAGAAATGAATCCTGCTCTTGCGGAAGTGGGATTAAATATAAAAATTGCTGTGGTGTTTACTAAAAAACACACTCTTTGTAAAAAGTTCAAAATATGGGCATTCACTATTTTGTTTCCACTGTTTTGTGTTTCAGAAGGATGGTATTTTTCTCAAACATCTGAGTTTCTGTACAGTTACCGGAATTAGAAAGGATAGACTATGGAAAACCTTAATTTAGATTTATTCATATTTGCAGCATACTTAATCTGTGTATCCGCGGTTGGCATCCTGGTGTCCCGTAAGAGAACAAAATCAGAAGACTACTTTTTGGCTGGCCGAAACCTGACCTGGTGGGTTATTGGCGGCTCTTTAATTGCTGCCAACATTTCTACACACCACTTTATTGGCATGTCGGGACAGGGATTTTCTATAGGACTTGCCATTGCCAGTTACGAGTGGATAGCAGCAATTGCCCTGATAATTTATGGGAAATTTTTTCTACCATATTATTTGAAAACTAAAATCACCACCATGCCGGAGTTTTTGGAAAAGCGGTTTAATCACCAGGTGCGGACCATGTTTGCCATAATCAGTTTAGTCGGGTATGTTTTCATAGAACTTGCGGTTGTGCTGTACACGGGTTCGTTGGCGATGGAATCTCTTTTTGGATTGCAGCTGGAATATGGATTGGCCATTTTGTGCATTGTCGCGGGTGGATATACGATTTATGGTGGTTTGAAGTCGGTGGCCTACACTGATATAATTCAGGTATCCGTTCTGATGTTAGGCGGATTGGCTGTGACGATCATAGGATTGATCAAGGTTGGAGCCTCTTCTCCTGAGTTTAGTGACACGGTTTTTGGCGGGCTTCAGGCAATTGTGCAAGGTGCGCCAGAAAAATTTCACATGGTGAAATCCTGGAATCATCCCGAACTGCCTTGGCTTGGCGTCTTCTTTGGAGGCATGTGGCTGGCGAATATTTTTTACTGGGGATGTAACCAGTTCATTACCCAGAGAACATTAGCTGCAAGAAATGTGTGGCACGGACAAATGGGCGTCGTCTTTGCTGGCTATCTTAAGCTTCTGGTTCCCATTCTGGTTGTACTGCCTGGCATCATTGCGTATAGATTATATGATCCTTCTATCGGGATGCTCAGCCATGAGTATGCCTTATCAAAAGCGGATCTGGCATTTCCCACGCTAGTCAAAAATTTGCTGCCATCTGGTATTTCTGGTCTGGTCATGGCGGGACTCATGGGTGCAGTCATGTCTACGATTGCCTCATTGCTGACTTCATGCTCGTCCATATTCACATTTGATATTTATAAACGGCACTTAAAAATTGATGCTAGTGACAAGGATTTGATTCGTTTGGGACGCATAACGATCTTTGTAGTCCTGGTTATTGCAACTATATTTGGGTTTTTTCTCAGAGATTTAACTGCTATTTTTACATACATCCAGAAGTACTGGTCAATTGCCTGGCCCGCCGTGGTCACGGTGTTTTTGGCAGGATTTTTCTACAAACGGGCGAATGCCAAAGGCAGCTTAATCACGATTATCGTCGGACCCATCTGGGCGATTTTGTTTACCATTGCTGAGTCAGCCGATATTGTGCCTAAACTTGCGTTTCTCAACCGAGCCGGCATTGATTTTCTATTTTGCTGGCTTATAATCTGGTTGTTTCGAACGAAAGATGCTGAAATTCCTGAGAAAGCAATTGTCGATAGATCGTTTTCTGAGGATGATTTAGCAGTATTGAAAACTGTGCCGTGGTACAGTCAATTCAGATTGTGGAGCATGGTGTTGATCGCAGCTGTTGTGTTCTTATATGTTGTATTTTTCTAAATAGTCGGCTTTTAAACTAAAAGGTAAATAACCATGAATAAAAACCCATATTTTAAACAGGTCATGTTCTGGATTCTTTTGGCCCAACTTCTCCCCATACTTAAATTGAAACTCGTTTACTCACAAAGCAATACCAGTTCGAATAAACAAGCCGTCTACTTTACACCGGACGGAGATTTAAATAACCAGCTAATAAATGGACGAATCGATCCTTTAGATGTTTTTGGCCTTTCGACCACTGATGAGGGACTTACGATCAATCCTATCTTGAAGGAAAACTGGACCTGGCTGGCCGTAAAAAATCTCTCCTATCAAGGCAAATCGCACAACTTCTTCTTAATGGATGGATGGCTCTACACGACGAACTCAATTTTTACCTCCTACCGACGGAAAAAGTATCAACGTGATGTGAGTCATTTAGTCAAAGCAAATGTGTTTGCACTGGCGTTTTATGCGGAAAAAGTCATTGAAAAAGAACTGGTCGTTTTTATTGCCTCCGAGGAAGCGGTAGAAGCTGAAATTATGATTGACCGCACACTTTGGGGTGAGGAGAAGAAAATAACCTATCCATTAAAAGCGGGAGAAGGGCATTTTTTTAGCGTGTTGAAAATGGCTGATGAATACAAGCCAATATTTTTTCCAAATAAACAGGTGGCCAGACACACAATTGATCTCAATCAGGATTGGAAATTTCGTAAACAGGATGTCAACGAAGCTTTTCGAGAATCCTTGCTGGACGATGATTGGCCGGATGTTTCAATTCCGCACTGTTGGAACCAGAAAGATGTTTATGATACACGCAACGTTACCGATGGCTATGAAGTTTATCATGCTTTCTATCGGGGCGTTGGCTGGTATCGAAAACGATTTTCACTTGATCCCTCTTTAAATGGCCAGCAAATATTTTTGCAGTTTGAGGGCGCCAATCAAATAGCCGAGGTATGGGTGAACGACCATTTTGTCGGAAAACATGTGGGCGGGTATACGGGATTTTCTTTTGATATTACGGAATTCGTTAATTTTGATCAAAATAAGAATCTAATAGCCGTAAAAGTGGATAATGCCTACAACCATGATGTACCTCCACACACGGCAGATTTTGTCATGTATGGCGGCCTTTACCGGGATGTCAGTTTGCTGGTGACGGACAAGCTGCATGTTCAGGATGTGTACCTTATTTCTCCTGAAGTTTCCCATTCTGAAGCAAACGTTAAAATTCAGACTGAGGTAAATAATGATACGGATAAAGCAACAGAGGCTCTCTTGCTAACCAGTGTGGTTAATCGAGAGGGGGAAATCGAGGCTACCGTGAAAAGTAGTCACAGGCTTGATGCGGGTTCAGTCTATCAATTTCAGCAGACCACTCCTGTGGTAAGATATCCAAAATTGTGGAGTCCAGATGATCCATATCTCTATTCTGTTTATTCCACAATTTATGTGAATGGAAAGCCTGTGGATGAAATCAAAACTCCCTTCGGGTTCCGCTGGTTTTCGTTTGACGCAAATGAAGGATTTTTCTTAAACGGAAAACCGCTGAAATTGCGGGGAGTCAACAAACATCAGGACTACCTGGGACTGGGTAACGCCGTGCCAGATTCTTTGCAGGTGCGTGACATTGAAATCATCAAAGAGATGGGGGCCAATTTTATCCGCCTGGCACACTATCCCCATGATCCTGCTGTGCTGGATGCCTGTGACCGCTACGGACTGCTGGTCTGGTCTGAAATTCCGCTGGTGAATACTGTTGGCGGAGAGAAATTTATTCAAAACACCAAACAGATGATGCGGGAGATGGTCAGGCAGGCCCGAAATCATCCTTCGGTCATTCTGTGGGGAATCACAAATGAATCTGCCATGAGATTTTCAAATAAAGAGCAGTTGCCAAAGATAAGCAAACTTTTACAAGAGTTGCATGAAATCTCGCAGGCAGAGGATCCATCGCGGCTGACCATTCAGGCCCACAATCATTTCAAGGATATTGCTTTAGCCGAAATCACTGACGTCATTGGCCGTAATCGGTACTATGGTTGGTATGAAGGCGTCATCGAGGATTTTGGCAAAGTGATGGATGAGGAACACAAAGTTCATCCAGATTGGAAAATTATCATCAGCGAATACGGGGTAGGCAGCAAGCTGGGTTATCATGTGGACAATCCGGTTGCTTTTGACTTCAGTGAAGAATATCAACTCAACTTTCATGAGCATTACTGGCAGGTCATCCAGCAGCGGCCGTGGATAGCAGGCAGTGCGGTCTGGAATGCTTTTGATTTTGGCTCCTTTGTGAAAGTCGGTAACATCCCTCGCATTAACCAGAAAGGCCTGTGCGATATGGCGCGGCGTCCAAAGGATGCTTATTATTTTTATCAAAGCCAGTGGTCGGAAAAACCCATGGTTTATATTGTTTCACACACCCGGCGACACATAGAGGGGACTGAAGGGGAAACTAATCAATTTCGGGTTTACAGCAATTGCGACCAGGTTGAGTTGTTCCTGAATGGAAAATCGCTTGGTCAAAAGCAAAAAGAATATGTATTTCGATGGGATGTAAACCTGAACGCCGGTGAAAATCAGTTAACAGCGGTTGCCCGAAAAGGAAACAAGGTTGTGGAGGATCAAATTGATGTTATTTATATTATTGAAGGGAATAAATAAAATGCGTCCAAGTAAATCCATGCTTTGTAATTTAAAGCAAAGAATCGTCCCTGCCTTTATTTTTCTGTATGTTTTTGTACCGCGCTTTACGCTTTATGCTCAACCCGATTCACCCGTAAAAATAAGTTACAAAGCGGGCATTCTCTCGGTGCAAAACGATCTAATGGAGCGGCAGTTCAAATATGACACTTCTTCGCCCGTACATTTCTTTTATCCTCTTTCCTGGATTGATAAACAAGAGAACATTGATTTTCTTGGCGCCGAAAATAAGGATTGGTTTGAGTTATGTGCTGAAAAAACACTCATCCAGAGTGAACATGGCGGCTGGGATTACGCTGGTTATGAAAAACGGCCATTAGAAAACGGCGGAACGGAAGTAGTCGTACGTCTGGTTGGACAAAAGCATGTTTCTGATGTACACGCCCGTCTGCAATTATTTTATCGATTACAAATTTTTCCCCATTCCAGTATTGTTCGTGAAAGATTGGAAATATCCCCTCAGGGTCAGGAAAGTATTCAGCTTAGCAAATACCAGGATGAGATCAAGCTGGTTTTTCCGAATTACAACTTTTCTGTTTCTGCATTTGAAAATCTAACAATCCAAGAAATACGCCTGGCCGAGTGGGAGGGGGAAGTTCTTTCTCAAATAGATTGGCGTCTTCGTCCTAACGATCGATTGCAGCTTCCTGACGGAAAAACTGGTCGGAATCTCGCGCAAAACCACATGTACCATCCAAAACGTATCCTGACGCCAGGGATTCAAATCGGTTCAGCCTACGAAATGAAAGGACCCATCGGGATCGTATTGGACAGTCAAAAACAGGCAGGAATAATATGTGCTTACGAACACGGATCTCCGGATGACGACTTAACCCAGAATTATCTTGCCTTGGATTTGGAGGCAAAAGAATCTAAGAAACTCAAAACCAGGGTACGTGCATTAAAAGGATCTTATTTGGACGGAGAAAAAATCACCGCTGAAAATCCCTATGCAACCGTCTGGGTCGATGTTGGATATTTTAAAGGAAACACGATTGATGATGGTGAAGCTACTTTCTGGAATTTTCTTTATTTTAATCAGAGCGAACATCTGGCGCCCCGCCAGCCGACCTTTTATTATAACACCTGGGGACTTCAAAGAGATGATCAGAAGGAAAAGAAAAAGCGGCCGCAAGAGATCTTAACGGAAAAGCGCGTTTTGCAAGAGATCGAGAATGCCCATCAATTAAGCGTAGATGTTTTTGTGGTTGACGATGGCTGGCAAAATTATTTTGGGGACTGGCAGCCGGTCGTGGACCGATTCCCGGATGGTTTTAATAAAATCAAAGCAAAATTAGACAGCCTTGAAATACGCCTTGGCCTCTGGTTGGCCGCAGAAGGCATTGATCCAAATTCAAACCTGTATGAAGGCCACCCTGAATGGCTGGTCAGGAATGAAGACGGTACCGAAACGATTGGCCGCTGGAATAAACCGATAGGATGTTTCTCCAGTGAATATAAAGCATATTTTACTACACTCTGTAAATACTGGATTGATCAAGGCGTGACCTATTTCAAATGGGATGGATTGGATAAACATCTTTGTTACTCACCCGACCACAGACATGGAGATGATTCGATCAGTCCAGAAGAACGCGCCTACCGTTCAGGTTATGCATTTATTCTTGAGGTGACAGACGTCGCGAAGACGATCACGGAATATAATCCAAATGTCGTAATTGTATTCGATATGACCGAAAGATTGCGCAATGTCGGTCTGGCTTTTCTGAGTGAAGCACGCTTTTTCTGGATAAATAATGGCGCCACCTGGTATGACGATTTGAGTTTTTACCGGGCGAAGTCTATTCGGACCGTGGCGAATGAATATAATCAAATAATTCCAACCGTACTGCAAACTTCGGCAAACTATCCGCATCATTCCGAAATGTATGGCGCTCAAAGATATAATGTGAACACCACTTTACTTGGCGGCGGCGGTTTCTGGGGAGACCTGTCGGAGATGTCTTCTGAGGAGCGAGAAAGGGTAGGCGAGGTAGTGCAATTATTCAAAAAAGTAGCTCCGAGTATCGTTTCAACCCGGCCCCTGGTCACGGGTTCCATAGGTTCTTCGCCGGAAGTTTATGAATTTATAGATTCCCAAAAGTCAGAAGGTGCGGTTATCGCCTTTAGCGGCAGCGCACTGCAGATAAATTATCGGACGCAACCCATAAATATTCAAAACTTTTTTTGTGTGCTGCGAAATGCTTATACTCTTGAAGAAGAAGGTTCTTTGAATTTGGCCTTACTTTTTCCCCAACCGGATGCAGCCTGTGAAACTTTTGTCCTTTCTAATTCTGAATTCTCTGGACATATTGAAAGTTCAACCTGTTGGCTGAAGTCTGCAAAGGTAACGGGTCAAAAATCCTTCACATTCACGAATGGCGCTCCGGGTCGTCAGCAGGTTGTTTGGCCAATTGAACTGGGAAAGCCCGGCGTGCATTCCAGTGCTCCTGAGCATGTCAAATATAAAATTGAACTTATGGATGATAAATATAAAATCGTCATCGAAGAAACACAGGCCCTGATTGAGATTCAAGTCATTTCAGAGAATGAATAAGGCTCAGAGAATTTTTCGAGCATAAATGATTTTTCCTTAAAAGAATAATTTGATCTTGATTAATATAATAAATTAACCTATATTAGGTATACCTAATATAACCTATATAGCAACTCAGTCATGGGTTATAAATAATTCAGCAGGATGGTCATTTACATAAAAGAGAGCTTAAATGGAAATAGATTTAACAAATCCTACACCGCTGTATCGTCAAATTGCTGAAGCCATCAAAGCAAGGATTGCGAATGGTCAACTGAAGGTTGGCGACCAGATTGGCTCACAACAAGAATTGGCTCGTAAGTATGATGTGAGTCTTATCACGGTTAAAAAAGCGATAGCGGATTTAATTAATGAGGGTGTGTTATTCAGTCGTGTCGGAAAAGGCACGTATGTTGCTGAAATGTCCCAATCCTCAAATCTTTCAAAGCATGAAACCATTGGCCTGGTTTTTCGAGATTTGAAAAGCCCTTTTTTCTCTTTAATCATTCCCAGTATTGAAAAAGTACTCTCTGAGCACGGTTTTAATATTCTGCTTACCACCTCTGCTAATCAAATCGAAAAAGAAGAAAGTCAAATACGCCACTTTCGCAATATTGAAGTGAATGGTTTGATCATCGCGTCAATGACCCATGTGTTTCATGCAACGTCCATCATCCGGAAATTACATGAAGAGCAATTCCCGTGTGTGGTCATCTCTTACATTGCAGATACTGACATAAATTATGTAGGTTCAGATCATGAATTTGGAGCTTTTTTAGCAACTGAGCATCTTATTAAACTCGACTATGATCGAATTGGTTACATTAACGGTGAAGCAGGCAACCAATTAGGAGAACTGCGAAAAAAAGGCTATCAAAGAGCGCTTGAGCAGTACGGGCAAACATATAATGAAGACTTTGTTTATCGACTCCGAGACAGTGGAGAATGGAACGAATACCACTTTGGATATGAAATAGGTGAGAAGTTTGTTAGTCTATCCCAAAGACCTGATGCCATGTTCGTGTACAACGATGTATCTGCGTTAGGTTTTGAGAAAGCAATTCTTGATGGTGGCTTAACAATTCCGGAGGATGTGGCTATTGTAGGTTTTGATAACATCAAGCGAGGTCGCATCGCTCAGATACCGTTGACTACCATACACCAGCCAACCGCAAAGATTGGGGAATTAGCGGCAAAGACACTTATTGAAAGAATCAAAGGAGGTAGACCAGAAAACCGCATCATATTAAAGCCTGAATTGGTCGTACGTGAATCTTGTGGAGCCAGGATAAGAGCCGCAACAAAGAGTTTTGAGAAAGACATTTCTAATATTTGAACAGGATTAATAATAAATAGAAAAGAAATCGACCTCTAAATTTACTACTCTATATTTCATTTACAAACCTTTGATAAAATGAAGAGGAACCTATAATGCGAGTTCCTCTTTTTTTGAAGCAAAAATCAGGGAGATAAAATGAATTCTTTTCAGAAAAGATATAAAGTTTTCGTTTTTACCATTTTACTTTTTGTTGTACTCATCATTTCTAATTGTCAAAATGAGTCAAGAAATTGGTGGGATTCAATTCCTCGATTTGATTCGAAACCTTCCGAATTTTTAAAAGGTCCTTACGTGCAAAACGTTAGGGTTGATGAAATTACGATAATGTGGGAAAGCGAAAAACCACTTAGCGGTAAGGTTTTGTTCGGCAAACAACAAGTTGATGAAAATGAGATGACGGAAACAGACACTGCAACCATTCACAGGATTATCCTGGCTGGATTAGATATCGAAACAGTCTATAAATATCAGGTTGTTTCCGGAGAAGCTAAAAGCACTGTTTCCACCTTTAAAACGGCGGTGAGAAGGGAATCGCCATATTCATTTGCCGCTTATGGAGATAATAAACAGGGGCCTTTCAATTATGAAAAAGTAGCCAATCTTATTTTAACTAAAAATCCGAATTTTGTAATTCATAACGGCGATTTTGTCAACCGTGGAAATATTTATAAACAGTGGGAAAAGCTGTTTTTTAATCCAGCAGCTAACTTACTTTCGTGCATTCCACTTTTTGGCGCAATCGGCAACCATGAAGATGATTCTGAAAACTATTACAATTTTTTCAGCTTTCCAGGAAATGAGAGATGGTATTCCTTTGACTTCGGCAACACCCACATCGTTATTATTGATACCGGTGATGATGATCTCGAAAAAAATGGTCAGATTAAGTGGTTAATCGAAGATTTGAAAAACACAAACGCCGAATGGATAATTGTCAATTCACACCACCCGCCTTTTACCGCTGGTGGAAATTACTATCGAACCAGTAGAATAAAACTCAAAAATTTGCTTCATCCCATCTTTGAAAAGTACGGTGTTGATCTGGTGTTGAGTGGTCACGACCACAATTATGAGCGCTCCAAACCAATTGTCAGCAATAATGGACAGAATCCAGTGACTTACATTATTTGTGGAAATGGCGGCACTCCGATGCGCTACATTGGTTATCGTGAATGGACTCAGTATGCTGAACGTGTTTTTGGATTTGTGCTGGTCAGTATTGATGGCGCAAAAATGCACTTCCAGTCTTTCAACATTGACAATGAAGTGATTGATGAATTTATTCTGGATAAAAGTGATCCTGCTTCGGTACACGCTTATGAAAAAAGCAAAGTTTACTATGAAGATATTGACGATCATTTGCAGGCTCTTAAATATTATACCAAGGGAAGAAGACTGCTAAGGGATGATAATTTTGAAGAAGCGTTGCCTTTTTACATTAAAGCGTACCGGGAAGACTCAACCTGTGTCGAAGCCCTCGCAGGAATGGCCGAATGTTATTTTGAACTTGGAAAAGTAGATACAGCAGCCCAATATGCTTTAAGGGCTATTCGAAAAAGGCCTAATTATCCAGATGGCTACGAGGTTCTGATTGATGTTTACGTTTCTCAGGAAGAGTATGATCAAGCTTTAGAATGGTGTAAAAAATGGTTGGTATTTACCCCGGATAGTCCTGGTGCGAATGAAACAATGACCGACATATACGCCAGGGAAAAAAAGTATGACTTAGCAATTCAGCAAATGAAAAGTGCTATTCTTGTAAATCCTGCCGTCTCAGATTTATATATCGATCTTGGTAATTTATATGAAAAATTGGAGGATGGTGAAAACGCCCTTACAGCCTATAAACTGGCCCTGGAATGGTTTTTAGATGAAGCAGAAGATAACGATATAAAAAAAGTTAAGCAAAAAAAAATAAGTTTTGGTCAAACGATCAAGGCCATTCAAGTGAAAAACAATCGAACTGAATTTATTGAGAACAACACGCTGATATTTTAGCTAACAGCAAAAGAAAAATATATTCGGGCCAAAGTATACAATTCAGGAGGATTCGTTTCTTGTGTTCAGCCCGTGTTCGTTAATTATAATTGATACAATTTTCACAGACATAGGTAGATATATCCTTATGCTTTATCCTCAAACAAATCGCTGTCGAACAGTATTAGAGCAATCCGGTTTTTGGGAAATGAAAATAGATCGTAAAGATATCGGAATTGAAAAAGGTTGGCAAAAAGGCTTCAAGGCCGATGCATTTATTGGCGTGCCAGGCAGTTGGAATGAGCAGCTTTCTGAATTGGGGCTGATGAATTACATTGGCAAAATTTGGTACCAACGTCCTTTTACAATTCCGACAATCCTAAAGCACAAAAAACTATTGATCAGATTTGGTTCAGTTGATTTCTATGCGAAGGTATGGATTAATGGAGAGCTTGTCGGGGAAAATAAAGGAGGGTATCTGCCGTTTGAATTTGACATTACTTCTTTTGTTAATGTTGACCAGGAAAACATCTTAGTGCTCTGCGTGGACAACACATTGAGTTATGAGACCATTCCACAAGGCGTTACTGAGGATGATTTTCAAAATTTTCATAAACAAAGAGAGGCAACCTATCCTCCGACCATATTTGATTTTATTGCTTACGGTGGTATTCATAGACCTGTAAAAATTATCGCTCTGCACGAAAATCACTTAGAAAATATCAGCATCAAGACTGAAATTCAAGATAAAATTGGCAAAATAAACTTTGAGGCAGATTTTGTGAATAATGGTAGCAGTGCTCGAGTAGTCGTTACTTTATTAGATGGTGCACAGCAAATAGCTCAGCTGCCTTTAACTTTAGACAAAAGTACACTATGTGGGGAATTTTCGATCGAGAATTGTCACTTCTGGAGTCCTGAGCATCCACACCTTTATATTGTGAAGTTCGAATTATTTGAAAAAGATAACCTTGTTGATGAATATCAGCTTGAGACTGGTGTCCGCGAAATTGAAGTTAAGGACATAGAGCTGCTGTTAAATGGAAAGCCGATTTTTCTAAGGGGATTCGGCAAACATGAAGATTTTCCTGTTTTAGGCAAAGGATTATGTTATCCACTTGTCATTAAAGATTTTCAGTTGTTAAAATGGATCGGGGCTAATTCTTTTCGCACCTCACACTATCCTTATGCAGAAGAAGTCCTGCAAATGGCAGATAAAATGGGATTTCTGGTAATGGATGAATGTCCTGCTGTGAGTTTGAATTTCAAATATGCTAATGAAAAAACGCTCGCAAACCATCAGAGTTGTTTGACTGAATTAATTAGAAGAGATCGAAATCATCCTTCTGTTATATGTTGGAGTATTGCTAATGAACCAGGAATTTGGGGAGAAGAAGAAGCGATTTCTGAAAAGGCTGAAAAATATTGGGCGGTAATTTACAAACATGTTAAAAAATTAGACTCATCAAGACCCATCACATTACCAGCAAGTGCAAAATGGGGAGATGATGATCTCAGCTATAAATTTTCAGATTTTATATCCATTAATCGATACTGGGGATGGTATGAAATTCCAGGTGATTTAGAAAAAGTCGGCGTAGTTTTAAAATCGGAATTACAGAGGCTGTTCGAAAAATACCAGCGGCCGATTATGGTTACCGAATTTGGCGCGGATACTATTGAAGGTCAACATTCCACTACTCCTCAGCTTTTTACAGAGGAATATCAAATTTTATTAATTGAAAAATATTTTGAAGTCATCGAATCGTTGCCATTTACCGTCGGTGAACATATATGGAATTTTGCTGATTTCAGAACCGCACAGCATCATCGTCGGGTTATTCTGAATAAAAAAGGAGTGTTTAATCGTCAAAGGGAGCCCAAATCAGCAGCTTTTATAGTACGCAAGCATTGGTTAAATAAAAAAAAGAAAGCAGTAGTGTAAAAGGTCAAGCGAGCTGTGGGAAAAATGCATTTCGCGCCACAGATGAATTTAATAAGCGTTTGATTGAAAACTCGCTTCTTTATTTCATTCCAGCTATCTTTTGTGCTGGAATCTCCTCTTTTCATGCAGGAATGACAGGAAAAGGCTGTTTTGGGTCAATCACTAATTGGATAGAATCTCAAACAGAAGTTGATATTAAAAAGTGAAGAAATGCTTGGAATATCGTTAATCGACGTAGGTGTACTTTTAGTTTATTTATTTGGTATTGTTGTCATTGGTGTTTGGGCGCGCAAGAAAATTAAATCATCCGGCGACTATTTCATGGGGGATCGTCGGTTTGGCAAAGTGTTGATGATCGCTCAGGCATTTGGGACTGGCACCCATACAGATCAACCTGTATCAGTGTCAGGGGCTTCATATACTAATGGTATAGCCGGTATATGGTACCAGTGGATGTGGTTGTTTGCGACTCCTTTTTTCTGGATAATTGCTCCCATTTATCGCCGGCTTCGCTACGTGACCATGGCTGACTTTTTTCAAGAAAGATACGGTACAGTGCTGGCGATTGTGTATACCATCATGGGTGTGCTATATTTCTGCATGGATATTGGAATCATGCTAAAGGGAACCGGTATCACTATAGAAGCTCTCACGGGCGGTGTCGTTTCCGAAGAAGTGACCATCATTGTCGCTACAATTCTTTTCGTAGTTTACGGATTGGCGGGTGGACTTATCGCAGCTGTGGTTACGGATACAATTCAGGGTGTCCTGATTCTGGTCTTGTCGTTTATGTTGATTCCTTTTGCTTTAAAAGCAGCCGGGAGCATAAGCAATATACACGAAGGATTACCAGAGCACATGTTTAGCCTGATCGCCCCACAGGAAGTGACTTTATTTTTCATAATTATGATTGTTATAAACGGTCTGGCTGGAATTGTAATTCAACCGCATCACATGGCAATTGGCGGTTCTGGCAAAACTGAAATTGCCTGTCGCACGGGATGGACGTATGGTAATTTTCTGAAAAGATTTGCCACCATGGGATGGGCATTTTTAGGGGTGTTTGCAGCATTCCTTTATCCGGGATTGGGATTCGAGGAAAGGGAGCTTGCCTTCGGGATCGCGGCCAAGAACTTGTTACCCGTTGGTCTGGTTGGGATGATGATCGCAGCTATGATTGCAGCAGTGATGTCAACATGTGATGCGTTCATGGTACATGGTTCGGCTTTGTTCACGAGGAATGTATATTTACCATATATGAATCCGAAAGCTTCAGAAAAACAACTGTTGAGAACTGCACGAATCTCTTCAGTAGTTATAGTTATTGGCGGAGTATTCTTTGCTTTTGTGTTCCCGAGCGTGGTGGCAGGTTTGATTGAAGTGTGGAAAGTCACCGCCTATCTTGGCATTGCGTTCTGGTTTGGAGTCATCTGGAAAAAGGCAAACCGCTATGGAGCATTGGTGAGCGCAATTGCAATGGCTTTGATTTCAATTTATACAGGAAACTTTCTGGGGTGGCCACTTCAGCATCAAATTGCACTCTACCTGCCTGTGGGCATCGTTCTGATGATTTTAGTGAGTCGATTTACAAAACCTGAGCCACAGGAGCAACTACGAAAATTTTACACACTACTTGATACACCTGTCGGCAAGGAGAAACGTTTACGTGACGCCAATATTGAAATTAAATTAGAAGGGCAGTCCGAAGGTAAAATTACTAAGAAAATGAAAGCGTCCAAGAATGAGAAAATTATTTCTGAAGAAGACGACGATGATGGGTTATTGATTGTAGATCTCCTCTCAATTAGGAAGAAATATTCATGGAGACGATATAAAACGGACTTATTAGGATTCTTTTCGGCGGCTATACTCGCACTGGTAATGATATTCTTAGCTTTGTTTCTGGCAAAAATTGGAAGTTGAAACTTAAATTGTACGGAACAATTATTGAATGAGAGATTGATTTATTAAGAAATAAACAGAATTAATTAATGAGGATTGTATGCTTAAAAAAAACAAAAATATTACTCGTAGAGATTTTTTAAGCACCACTGGAAAAGTCGTCGCCAGCCGGTAGTCATTAATCCGTTTTGAACCCTGATTAGACCAAAGATTCCTGGTATACAAACGCGTATCGCGATTGTCGGAACAGGAGTGAAAGGAGTCGGAATGTATGGCAAAAACCTGATGAGGGATTATAGTGATTATGTTGAAAATGTGGGCTTATGTGATATTAATCCTGGACATGTGAAATATGCAAGAGAATATATTGCCGTCAATTGTCCTATCTTTACTGATTTTGAAAAAGTGATGCGGGGAATGAAGCCGGATACCTTGATTGTGACCACCGTTGACTCAACCCACGATGAGTTTATTTCCCGTGGCTTGGAACTGAGAGTAAATGTCATTACTGAAAAACCGATGACTACAGATGAGATGAAAGCCCAGGACATACTTGAGGCCGAGAAAAAAACTGGCAAGAATGTCATTGTAACTTTTAATTACGCTACTCGCCGCATCGGGCTCGCATCAAAGAGCTGCTTATGAACAAACCTTAGCGGTGCAAATGACATCGGTGCTGACTATTTGGCACATACCGTTTAAGGCTATGCTACTAAATAATGGTAGCAAATATTGACTTGCTTGCTTGTAAGTAATTGTTTATTAAGGAGAGGTAGGACGACTGGCAGTCACGCAAGATTGATTCACAAAATTAATCCTGAAAGACGAATAACGATTCCGATCCATAATAAAGATATTCCAAAAGGTACGCTGGCAAATATAATCCGTCAGTCGGGAATGACAATGGATGAGTTTCTTAAACATCTTTAGATTGCCATTGCACACTTTTTTCAGCATGTCAACTTTTCCATTGCATTTTCGAGTTAATTTTTATTATTTATGCTTAGACAGGGTGTTCAAAAAAGGGGAGTGAATTTTAAGCTTGCTTTTTACGCACAAGTTAGCTAACATTTTAGGTTTTCAAAAAAGGAAGGTTTTTTGAACAGGGGTAATAAAAGTTGGCAAACCAAGAACATCTCAAAATTCTCAAGCAAGGCGTTGAAGCTTGGAACGAGTGGCGGGAAAAGAATCCCAAAATAAAACCCGACCTTTACGAGGCAGTTCTTCGCGGGGCAAACCTTCACAATGTAAACCTTTACGTGGCAAACCTTGAGAAGGCAAACCTTCACAGGGCAAACCTTAGCATGGCATACCTTGAGAAGGCAAACCTTCACAGGGCAAACCTTACCTGCGCACACCTTACCTGGGCAAATCTTTACAATGCAAATCTTAGCGGAGCAGACCTTCGCAAGGCAACCCTTCACAGTGCAAACCTTAGCGTGGCATACCTTACCAATGCAGACCTTCGCGGTGCAGACCTTCGTGAGGCAACTTTGGTTCGTACTAATCTCGAAAATTCAAATCTTAATAATTGTTCTATTTATGGGATATCTGTCTGGGATGTAAAAATAGACGACAAGACAAAACAGTCAGACCTCGTAATAACCCCAGCAGACGAGTCGGCTATAACCGTCGACAACCTTGAAGTCGCCCAGTTTATTTATTTACTCCTTAACAATGAAAAGATTCGTGATGTTATAAGAACCATTGCCACTAAGGCTGTTCTGATTTTGGGAAGATTCACAGACGAGCGGAAACAAGTATTGGACGCCATTCGAGACGAACTTCGCAGACGAGACTATTTGCCAATCCTGTTTGACTTTGACAAACCACCCACTAAAACCACATTAGAAACAGTCTCGATACTGGCAAACATGGCTTATTTCGTTATCGCTGACATTACTGATGCCAAAACCATATTGCAGGAACTACAAATGATTGTGCCGCTGAACGTGTCTTTGCCAATTCAACCGATACTTCTTGCTTCACAGCAAGAACCAGGAATGTTCGACTTCTTTCGTAGGTTTCCCTGGTTTCTAAAAACGTGCTCATATGAAACCCCCAAAGCGCTACTAAGCACTCTTGAAGAAAAGGTTATAATCCCTGCAGAAGTAAAGGCGAAGGAATTACAAGGAAGCTTATAAACTATATGCCTCAAACCAACAACAAAACGCAAGTCGCCATCTACGCTCGCGTATCTACCAAAGATAACCTATATTTTGGTTTTGAAAACGCCTTGCTTTAACACTTTGAATCTTCTTAAAATTAAAAAAGGCGTTCCTTAAAGAGAACGCCTTTTGTTTACTAATTACACAAACTATCGTCAGAAAATGTAAACATAATTGGGAGAAAAGCCACCGCCAGTAGCGCCTTTCATACCTTTATCCAAGAAATGTTTCTCAACATTTCTTGCTATTTGTTCTGAGTCCGCTTTCCATTGATGCCAGTGGCTAGGATTGCCGTGTTCTCCTTTGCGGCGTTCAGGATCATCAGTGATACCAATTGTCCATGAACTATAAGTGCTAACAATATTTTCGATTTCAGATTTGATTTGTGTTTCGGTCATTATAAGACCTCCATGTTTTTGCAACTCCTTGGCAGAATATAGTTGCATTTAATTTTTTAATTAGTTATACTTAAAAACAAAATGGGACACCCAGAGGTGACAAGCCTCTGTGGTTAAAACTAGACCCTGAAAAAACGTTTTATGAGTTCCCTTTGTAGAAAAACCAATAGCTAGGCAGAGCTATTGGTTTTCTTTTTTTATATTAAATTTTTCCTGTCTTTAATCCTCCTTTTTAATCTATAGTATGTGTTTCCGTTATCAATTACTTTCCCTATGTCATATATTACTTTTTCCTTCACATAATCAATACCCAAATCATTAAACATTTGTTTCGTGTTAACATAGTAATAATCTCCTGCCCTGTTAACCTTAAACGATTCTCTGTCCTGTTCTTGCTTTACTAAAAGATACAAATCTTCATCACTTTTATCTTCTGCATTAGTACCAAATTTAACATAACTATTATCATTTATTCCAAGTTCCTTTATT
The DNA here is from genome assembly GCA_964539665.1 of uncultured Cytophagia bacterium. Classification (GTDB taxonomy): domain Bacteria; phylum Zhuqueibacterota; class Zhuqueibacteria; order Oceanimicrobiales; family Oceanimicrobiaceae; genus CAZIKB01. The sequence goes on along the minus strand of CAZIKB010000023.1, from coordinate 14,886 downwards.
GCAGCTCTTGTGAAACCAAGTTTACCAGATTTTTGTATAGTGCATTTAATAGTTCCATGCTTCGGTACAATAAAATTAAATTTCATTTTAAGTGTCTCCTTTATAATATGTCATCTAATATACCGTACTCTATAATAAAAGTCAATTGTTTTTTATCTAATTTAAATCTCCGTTAGTATGTTACTTCTTGTGTCACGCCATAACACCTAAATAAGTTCCCATAATCTACACAAATCAGCCCTTTTATAATGCTTCAACTGTTATCATATATTTTTTGGTAAATAATCATCAAACTCGATTGTTCTCCAAACATGCTATGGTTTAATAACCTTTTCGGCTGTTTAGTTTCTACTGTAGGAATGATTTCAAGTTATGGCTTTGGTTGGGAAACTACTTTCGGGGCCGCCTTTATGGTTTTTTCGCTGTTTTTTTCGAGCCGGTTTTTAGTTTGGGTTCAGTGGCTTTTCTAGGCAATTACTCTAAAAAGTAATGTTGGTGCTTGAATTTGTTTTGCAGCTGAGCACCCAGTTCTTCACGAAACAACTTTCCCCACTAACGCAAGCCCAATTTTAACACTTTCCGAAAAGTGTAAAAAAACCTCTCTATTTTAACGGGATTCTTTAGCTTTTACACGTACAATACAAAAATTATTTTCCCTTTCAAACGTAATGTAAGAATCTATCTTCGGTAAACTCCAAAAACGAATGCTTTTAAGACAGTAAACTCGGGGTGTTTTATTTTTAACGCGGCATTTGCAGGTGTGCATAAATTCTCTTGCTTTTTAATTAGAAATCACTATTTTAAAAACTAAACTTCTGTGACATTTCATGATTCTTGACAGTTTAATCTAATCTTACAATTTGAAAATCACAGGTTATCTAACTAAATGATGTATTATAGTTCATTTAAATCACTACAACGACACTTTCTCCAATCATGTCATTCTGAATCCCGCGTTTTTTGTGGGATGAAGAACCTTTTGATTGACTTGAAATTGAATCTCAAGGAAAGAGATTCTTCGTCGTTTCACTCCTCACAATGACAAAGTGTCGTTGTAATGATAATTAGAGGACACGAATTATGAGTAAATTTTCTGTTGATTGGATATACGTCCAGGAAAAGAACTACGAGTATGAAAGTAAGAAAGACCTGGGGCAAAACTACATTTTCAAAGATAAAAATGATGTGGTGCGACTGATCATTACTAAAGCTGGTAAAATTATTGTTCTGAAGGATTATGCATGGGACGGGTGCACACCAAAGTTCTGTATTTGTGATATTTACGTAGGAATCCCTGATGGCGCTGTTCACGAGAAAACCAAAAAGCCAAAAACCTATTACGCCTCGCTGGTGCATGACGCGCTTCTTCAATTCATGTGCAAGGAATTCCCATTCACGAGGAAAGAGGCTGATATGTTTTTCTTAGATATAATGACCACATTCGATTTTGCACCCAAATATTTTTACTACATTGCAGTTAGAATTTTTGGGGGATTAACGAGAGTGTTCGCAAATAAAATACGAAGAAACCAGGGTACAATGGCTGTTGCAGAGGATATTGAAAAATACAATTCATAACATGAAAAGCAATTTGGGGGCTTCTAAACTAAATTTAGTAAACGAAATCCAGCAATCAAATACCTAACTCAAAATAAGGATCTAACATGAAACTCAAAACCTCCATTCTCGTCATTTTGTACGCCTGCCTTAGCGGATGTTCTGCTGAGCCAGAAGACGTGAACTGGCCTTCCTATCGTGGGCCGCAGGCAAGCGGTATCGCGGAAAATTACCCGACGCCCACAACCTGGAATACCGCTAAATCCGAAAACATCAAGTGGAAGACACCGATACCCGGTCTGGGACATTCAAGCCCGGTCATCTGGGGTGATCGCATTTTTATCACAACGGCATTAAGCGGTCAACAGAATGATTCTTTAAGAGTTGGATTGTACGGCGATATTAAACCTGTCGAGGACCAAAGTGTTCACAAGTGGTTCATTTACTGCATCGACAAAAACACCGGCAAGATTCTCTGGGAAAAACTTGGCTTTGAAGGTGTGCCCCGGATTAAACGTCACCCGAAAGCGACGCACGCGAACTCCACACCGGCAACCGATGGCAAACATGTCGTGACTTTTTTCGGTTCCGAGGGTTTGTTCTGCTACGATATGTCCGGAAAACTACTCTGGAAAATTGACTTGGGCCAGCTTGATTCCGGCTACTACATTGTTCCAGATGCGCAATGGGGATTCGGCAGTTCGCCTGTTATTCATGAAGACATGGTTATCGTGCAATGCGATGTGCAAGAGAATTCATTCATTGCTGCGTTTAATATACTCGATGGCAAAGAGCTCTGGCGTACGCCGCGGGAAGAAGTGCCGACGTGGGGATCGCCGACTGTTCACTCTGCAAACAATCGCACCCAGGTTATCGTCAATGGCTGGAAACACATCGGCAGCTATGACGCCGCCACGGGAAACGAGTTGTGGAAGCTAAAAGGCGGCGGGGATATTCCCGTGCCGACTCCTGTTGTTGCGCACGGTCTTGTTTTCATTGCCAACGCGCATGGTAAAATGTCACCATTGTACGCAATACGACTTGACGCCAGCGGGGATATCTCACTTGAGGAGAACAGCACTTCTAACGAGTACGTTGCCTGGAGCGTACCTCGTAACGGTGCTTATATGCTAACACCCCTGGTTTATGGCGATTACATTTATAGCTGCAGAAATAATGGCGGCCTGATTTGCTACCAGGCCAAAACCGGCGAACGTATCTACCAGCAACGATTGGCGGGCGGAGGTACTGGATTTTCAGCCTCCCCGGTTGCCGCTGATGGTAAACTCTACTTCACCAGCGAAATCGGCGATATTTATGTCATCCAGGCTGGACCGGAATTCAAGCTTCTGGCGCAAAATTCAATGGATGAAATCTGTATGGCCACGCCGGCGATATCAGAAGGTATGCTGTTTATCAGAACACGAAAGAATTTGGTTGCTATTGCTGCCAATTAGATGTTGTTAAGCAATTTCATTTAAGAAAAGCGGTAAATTGTTTCATATAAAAATCATCTTATTAAAAAGGAGAAAAATCATGAGAAAAAAAGCATTTACAATATGGCTTATTAGCTTGATATTTTTTGCCCTATTGTCAAACCACGCCTATGGTGACTTATATATGAAGCAAAAACAACATAATGATGCCATGACGGTCATGGGATATACCCAACCCGCTCAGGATTTGATTGTTGAGTCCTGGATTACATCCAGTAAAATAGTGATCATGAATCCAAAACAAAAAGTCATTGTGGATATTGATAAGAAGATAATCATAATGGCTAATCATGAAAATAAAACCATCGTCAGTATTCCACTGGATTTTTCTAAGATTATGAATCCAAAAGGCACAGATATGTCCACGAAAGAAAAGGCCGATCTTCAAAAATTTATGGGCAATATGATGAAAATGAACGTGACGGTGCAAGAAACGAACGAAACAAAAAAAATTGGCAAATGGAACTGCCGAAAATACATTCAAACTCTTGGGATGGCATTGGGCACAATTAATGCGGAAATTTGGGCCACAGCAGACATCAAAGTCGATAAGGAACTTTACACTAAATATTTTGCTGGAATGATGGCCCAGATACCCGGTGTGAGCCAGAACCTGGGTACAATACTACAGGAAATGCAGAAAATTAATGGAGTGCATGTATTAACAAAACAAACCACAAAAATGATGGGACAAAACATTAATTCATCTATCGAGCTAATTGAGTTCAAAGAAGGGAAAGCGCCGGCTGATGTGTTTATTCTGCCAAAGGGTTACAAAAAAACCACGGGCTTTTAATTAAAATAAGGATGATTTGAATGATTGAACTAAAAGAAAAAAACGATGTAAAACCGATTTGTCCGCATTGCAACGAGCCTCTGGAAGAGTTGTGGTTTAGTGAGTTACGCGGAATATTCGGCAGACGCTATGTCTATTTCTGCGCCAAATGTCGCAAAGTCCTGGGCGTTTCTCATCGCAAAGGTTTCTTCATGGGATAGCTTTTGCGAGCTCCTCTCAATAGGAGTCACACAGTTCGGCAGGCATCATTTATAGACCGTTGTGTCTGAGGGAGCTTCATCTGAGAACTAAACAAAGTGGTTCATTATTCTTTTGAGAGTGTTATAAAAGAAATTTTACTATTATCTAAGTAGGAGAGTTCATAGTGAGAATAGCTATAGTAGGTGTTGGCGCCGTGGGTGGTTATTTTGGGGGACGTTTGGCAGAATCTGGAATGGATGTGACTTTTGTAGCACGAGGAAATACTTTAAACAAATTAGTTTCAGAAGGCCTGAAGATTTATAGTCCAAATGGGAATATTATATTATCAGACATTAAAGCAACCGACCATCCCACGAAGGTTGGAACAGTTGATGTAATTATAATAGCCGTGAAGGCATGGCAGGTTCCAGAAGTTGCCGAATTGTTAACACCGATGATGAATCCCAATACTGCTATTCTTCCTCTTCAAAATGGAGTTGAAGCATCAAATCAAATTGTTGCATTTCAGGGACAAGAACATGTGCTTGGAGGGATATGCAGAATTTCTGCTTACAAATCTTCTTTCAATGAAATTAAACATGTAGACGTTGAGCCCTTAATTGCTCTTGGTGAATTGGATAATACTAAAAGCAACAGAGTTTTGGAACTGGTTAAAATACTAAAATACGCAAAAATTGCAGCTGAGATACCGTCAGATATTCATTCTGCTATCTGGCAAAAATTTTTATTTATCGCGCCAGTCAGTGGAGTCGGCGCAGTTACACGCAGCCCTATTGGAACGGTCAGAAAAATACCTGAAAGTAGAAATATTCTTAAACAGGCAATGGAAGAGGTTTATAGTATTGCGATTGCCAAAGGTATTGTTTTAGCCCGGGATGCCGTCCAAAAAACTTTGGCATTTCTGGATAATATGGCGGCTGCCACAATTCCTTCGATGCAGCGAGATATTATGGATGGACTGCCTTCAGAACTTGAATCACAGAATGGCGCAGTTGTGCGAATTAGCAATGAGGTGCGTGTTGAAGCGCCTGTAAATAAATTTGTTTATGCAAGTTTGTTACCAATGGAAAGGAAGGCCAGAACCCGAATATAATCTCTTAGTGCGCTAAAGCGCCTAAAGTTTGAAGATCAAATTAAAGATATTTATAAGTCAAAATTCTTTTGCAATAATAACAAAGTTTTAACTCTCAACAGCTCCGGCTATCCATTTAGCTCAGCAAGGGCATTTTTTGTCATTCCGACCGAAGGGCTGTACTCATTTCGAAATCAGTGAATACATTTACACAATCAACTTTATGCACAGCGATCAGTGAATAAATGTACTATTTTACGACTGCTCCAAATAACTGCGAATATTCCCCGTACCCTTCTTTCTCTAAATCTTGTTTTGGAATGAAGCGTAATGAGGCTGAGTTGAGGCAATAACGCATACCGGTCGGCGCCGGACCATCATTGAATAGGTGACCCAGATGAGAATCGCCGTGTTTACTACGGACTTCGGTGCGGTTCATACCAAATTCATTATCTACTTTTTCTACGATATTTTCTTGTTGCAGTGGTCTGGTAAAGCTGGGCCAGCCGGTGCCAGATTTAAATTTATCCTTAGAACTGAACAACGGCTCGCCGGATACTATATCGACATAAATTCCTTCTTTTTTATTGTCCCAGTATTCATTATCAAAAGGCCGCTCTGTGCCTTCATTCCGGGTTACCTGGAATTGTAATGGAGTTAATTTTTCCCTTAACTCTTCATCATCCGGTATATTATAACTGTGCTTATTACTCATTTTCGTTCCCCAGGTTTTTTTAATAAAATCATCACGTCCTGATCCTTTACGATATTTTTTGTAATGTGCTGGATTCTTTTTATGGTAATCCTGGTGATAGTCCTCTGCAGGGTGAAAAGTTGCCGCCGGTCTTATCGGGGTGACAATAGGCTTGTCGACAATTCCAGATTCTGCCAGTTTCTTTTTGGAAGCTTCGGCAAGTTTTTTCTGCTCATCATTATGGTAGAAAATTGCTGAAGTGTATTGGCTGCCGCGGTCATAAAACGATCCACCAGCATCAGTCGGGTCGAACTGCATCCAGAAGTGTTCCAGAATCTCGATATAGGAAATCATCTCAGGATCATACAAAACCTGAACAGCTTCCAGATGACCAGTGGCGCCACTCGACACATCACCATAAGTCGGCTCTTTCTCATGCCCGCCCGTATAGCCGGATATGGCTTCATGTACGCCTTCAAGCTTGTCAAAAGGCGCTTCTATGCACCAAAAACAACCGCCTGCAAAAGTGGCTTTTTCAAGACGAGGTTTTTCAAATCCCAGAGCGAAACTCAGGGCTGGCAAGCTCATTACAAACAAAACTAAAATATATTTCACAATGTCCTCCATTTATGAAAATTCCTTTTGTTTTCATTAGGTAAACCGTTTGACAGGTTGGATTTATTCCAGACATTTATAATTCTACTGATTTTATCTATGCGAGAGTCAAACTGGTGGATGGGTGCAAACAGCTTTCTTATAACCACAGAGAATGGATTGTGCTGGTATTCGATATTTAAGTTCAGGAATAAATCTTTTGCCTAATGGTAATTTGGGTGATAAATTATTGGCATCAGAATATTAATAATGTTATATTAATTTTAACAATTTGTAAAATTGATGATGTGGATTATCAATATATTGAAGAATTGGATTTAATATCTTATCCGTAAATTACTTTTCTATTTTGTCGTTTAAGTAATCTTAATTATCCATCATATTAGTAGATTTATCCAACGTTTAACGTGTCCATTCATTTATAGTAAAGGAATCGTTTCAATGAAAGCATATTTCTACATAACGGTTCTTGTTTGCCTTATTTATGCGCAGTTTCTCCCAGGTCAGGAAACAATCATCAGTGGAAAAGCTCTGCATGCAAACACGCATGAAGCTATTTCCGGAGTCAACATCTACATCAAGGAAACCACCCTCGGAACCTCATCCTATCTGGATGGCACATTCAAACTAAGCATTCCGAATCCGACTCCGGACATGATCATTATTTTTGACCATGTCTCATTCTATCCACTCGAAATCGAACTTGACAAAGCCCAAGGCAGTGATAAATTTTACCTCAAACCACAAGTCATACAGTTTCCGGATATTAGCGTCACGGGTGAAAAACAACCGCCTGTTTTGCTGAAGGATATTCCACAAACCTACACCGTAATTGAGGCTAAAACGTTCGATGGTCGCGGTTACAAGGATATTGGCGACATTCTCAAAGCTGAGCAAAGCGTGCAGGTTGAGGAGCAGGTTAGCGGGACAAAAACCATTGCCCTGCGCGGCGGGAATCCAGACGACGTCATTGTCCTCTATGATGGCGTGAAAGTCAACAGCGTTTCCAACAATGTATTCGATTTTTCCCAGATCAACCTGGAGGACGTCAGGCAGATTGAAATTGTCAGGGGAGGCAACACAGCCCTGTATGGCGCCGGCGCTATCTCGGGAGTCATCAACATCGTGCCAAAAACATTCCGGGATTATACTATCAAACTCCAGCAGAGAAAAGGCTCATACAACGCAACCGACTGGATCGTGCAGCTTCATCGCAATTTTATCAAGAGACTCGATCTGTCCTACACATACAAAAGGGGCAACACAGAGAGAAAATTTCTGGATGAAACCGGCTTTGAGTATCACGTTCTGGAAAACAAATCTTCTTACCACACAGCCAGCATGTCTTACATTTCGCGGACGATTGGAATGAAGAATCAGATCATCATCTGCGTATCCTCTTCTTTCGCTCAAACCTTGATTATCTGAATCATAAATACCAGCAGAACTTCAGCGATTTCAATCAAATCGTTTCCATGAGGTATGTTGGAAAAATATGGAAGATAAATAATTTAAACCTGACAAGCTCTTACCAGTGGCTCGACACCGAACAATTCGCCTCTTCTGAAGGCAGTCCACTTGACCGGCATTTTGACAATCGAAATTTTCTCCTGAGTATCGAGAAGCGATTCCTGCTTAAGCGTTTCGAGCTCACAACGGCATACCAGTTCGAAAGCGGTGAATTGGATTATCGGGACAGCACAAGCGCATCTTCGAGTAGCGACATCCGATCAGCTTTGTTGGCGCGGCAAAAACATGGTTTGGTCGGCGTTCTGAAACTGCACATTCCAACAAAATCAACTTTTTTACAGGCAACCGACTTTAACCTGAGTTTCCGTCACGAGGCCGTCAGGAACAGGCAAAAGGACCTGGTTCAGAATACCACAGTCCCGCCCAACACCGATGAGGAATCCGACCCGCAAGAGGGCGATTGGAAAGAAGGCATGCTGAATCTTTCCAGTTCCCTCATGGGCAAAAACGACCGCGTTGGACTCAATGCCCATGTCAACTTTGGCAAGAACTTCAAATTTCCGACTATGCTGCAGCAGATCGGTAATCCGTACACCATCGACACTTTCTTCAAAATTTACCAACCGAATCTGTTGCCTGAGTGGAGCAATCACCTGGAAGCGAGCATTGATTTCTTTACAGATATATCAAAAGAATTGAGCCTGAACGGCTGGCAGGTAGGTATGAGCGTATTCACAACCAGGTATACAAACAAGATCAGAATTTATACGCCGCTATTCAGTCCGATTACGATCTACGACAATGTTGCTGACGCAGCCATCTCCGGCTTTGAATCAAAACTCAAACTGTTTGCACTGCAAAAGAAGTTAACATTTGAATTACTGTCGTCCTTTTATTCGATATCTGATAAGAGTGTATTCCCGTATAAGTCGAATAAATTAATATTTAATACCCTGGTAGAACATCATGGGGCATCTTTTCAATTCACCTGGTTCTGGGAATCCGAAAAGCTGGCCTGGATTCGAGGAGAGAAAGGCGTGCTCTATGAACAAATCCTGCCCTCCAAAGGCAATATTGACATTCATTTAAGCAAGCGCTTTGAATTCTGGAAACTCAAATTTCTGGCCAACGTCAGCGGGCTGAACATCCTTGGAGACTCTCTTGAGTTAGAAGGATTCGCCTTGCGGGATTCAAAGTTCTATTTTACTCTCGGATTGCAATATTAAATAACCCGGGCAATCGCAGACAGGGTAATTAGTATGAGAAAGAAAAAGTGTTATGTGAAACAAGGCTTGACGGTTTCCGGGTGCTGGATGACAATTAATATTTGTCCGATTCCTTGTCTCCGGCATCGTTCAATTTCATCCACATTAAACAACCCATTTTCTTACAAAAAACAGAGGTTTGATTGGTGTCCTCATCATGTTTAAACGGAGATGTGATTCATGAATAAATCAGTATGCTATATTATTCTAACACTTCTGAGTACCGTAGTTTTTTCAGCTTGTCATGATTCGGTCATACCCAATCTTCCCATCTCACCCGAACCTGAAGAGCCCTCAGAAGTTGAGCAGGCTGTCGTGGATTCAATGAGTGTTCCACCGACAAGCCGAGCACAAAGAGCTGAATGGTTGCAGCAAAACGCCCATGCTTTGAACACAATTCAGCCAACCGATGAGAATTATTCTGACCTGCAACCACTCAAGCAAGCTATCGGTGAGGCCAGAATTGTCATGCTCGGTGAAGAGTCATACTGGGATGGCTCAACCTTACTGGCTAAAACCCGCCTGGTGAAATTTTTACACCAGGAAATGGGATTTGATGTAATCGCAATCGAAAGCAACACATTTGATCACAAAAAAGCCTGGGAAGATCTTCTAAACGGTATGGACCCTACCACCGCTTTCCGCAATGCTACCCGGTTTTGTTGGGGCTATAGCGCGCAAGTAGAACCTCTCATCGATTATATCGGTGATAACATCGCTTCGAATCCACCCCTTGAGCTCATAGGCCTGGACTGCGAGTTCACAGGAAACTATGCTGGAGAACTCCTCCTTCCTGAATTGAACGTTTTCTTAACCAGCATCGGAGTTGATACGAACGATTTCGAAGGTTGGTCAACCTTTGCGTACTGGCTGGACATGCTTGCCAACCGCGAACCTGAAGACCCGGATGAGGAGAAGCAAGTGATTTTCTTCGAAACGCTCAGTGAACTATTGATCGGAGTCACAGTTAACGCTCCCGCTGGCGCTCGTGTGAATTATTTCTGGCAGCAAGTGCTCGAAAATATCGGCACACAAGCCAAACGACTTTGGGGAGATTGGGGATTGGGACGCAAAAAACCACCACCAGATTATTGGAATATGAAGAGCGAACAAATGGGACGCAATCTGCTGTCTTTTGCAGATCAGATATTCCCGGACAGAAAGATCATAGTGTGGGCTGCTGCCAGGCACGTATGCCGAAGTATAAACGACGAGGTGACCGATTGGGGATGGGCTGCCACAGGCTTTCGATCCATGGGTGATGTAGTATGGGAAGCCAAAGGGTCCGAATTGTACACATTGGCGTTCATGGCGTACCAGGGAACGATTTATTCCAATTTTGGAGCAAACGATCGCTCTATTGGGCCTATATGGAATAGCGATTTTGAGGATGTGATGAACGCAGCCGGCTTCGAAAACGCGTTCCTCGACCTGCGAAATATTTTTGACTACCGACATCTCACAGAAAACAGGTTGTCTCCGGAGAATGGTGCCTGGTTCCGCCAGCATGCCGTGATGAGTCCTATCGATTACAAACGCTTGCCGGCTGATGACTGGACGACCATACTCGACGGCGTCATTTTTACGAGAGATATGATGCCGAGTACAAAATCCGTGCGCTGACATTTAGAGTGTTACGGGTAAACTCATGCATGAGAGTGCATTTTATTTAGAACTATACATTCAAACAATCGGTCAATATGAATAATTAATCTATAATAATTGCGGTCCACCACGCTGGAAAATACACTAAACTTTTAACACGGTAAAACCATGACTAGAACAAGAGTAAGTTTTATAAATCGGTACATACGATACGGATTAATGCTATTCTGCGCATTGATTTTATTAAGCATCAGACCCGGACCGGAGAGCACAAAAAGACAAATGAATCCTGAACATCTCGTGGAGTTCAAAACAATTGGGTCAGGAATTCATCTACCATTCATACTTAACCAGGGTCATCTCGATGAACGCATTCAATTCTATACAAAAACATTCTGCGGTTCCGTCTACGTCACAGGGGATGGTACTATTGAATACAGATTTCCCGCACGCAATAACGAAGCGGAAAATTTGACGAATCATGGCAGCACTTTGACACAAAAAAATATCAACGCCGATCCGCTTGTCATCGAAGAAAATTTCATTAGCCGGTTAAAAGTCACAATCCGAGGTGAGAAGCCAGCCCCAACGAGAGTGAATTATCTCAAGGGCGATGATGCCAATAAATGGCAGAAAAATCTGCAAACATACTCTTGTGTCAGCCTGGGTGAAATATATGAAGGAATCGAACTGAAACTGAAAACCTATGGAAATAACGTTGAAAAACTATTTTATGTAAAACCAGGCGCAAATCCAGAAAATATAAAAGTGAAACTCAAAGGAATCCTGGAGTTACGCATGAATGAAGCGGGAGAATTAGAAGCTCGTTCTGAATATGGCAAAATCAAATTCACAAAACCTGTTGCATATCAGCAGGATGAAAAGAAAACCATTAAAAATATAGTCGAGGTCGCATATACGGTAAACAACGATGAATACGGATTTACGGTTGGCGAATATGATCCTGATGAAATGCTTGTAATCGATCCCCTGCTGGCTTCTACCTTCGTCGGCGGAAGCGGTGATGAAATTAGTTACGCCGTTGCCCTTGATCCCCAGGATAATGTCTATGTTGTGGGTGGAACGAATTCTGTCGATTTTACTTCTTCAGACAACCGAGCCAAAAGCTCTGACCGCTCAGACTGGGATGTCTTTATTGCAAAATTTGATAAAGAGTTAAAGGTTCTGGATGCCCTGACATTTTTAGGGGGAAGCGAGGATGAACGTGCGTATTCGATCGTTCTGGATGATCATGCGCAGGTTTACATCACGGGATTAACCGGAAGTGCTGACTTCCCGACAACCGCTGGCGTGTTCGGCGAAAATTTTAATGGCTATAGGGATGGATTTATCGCCAGGTTGAGCGCAGATCTAACCACATTGCAGGCATCGACATTTATCGGGAGCAGCGGGTTTGACGGATGCTATTCTTTGACGCTGGATGAAGTTGATCGCGTTTATGTTACAGGAACCACTTTCTCAGCAGATTTTCCAACTACGCCAGATGTTTTCGATACTTCATACAACAACAAGTCCACTTTCTGGCTGCCTGGAGACGCGTTTATCTCCAGGTTCGATAACAACCTCAAGACAATTGCCGCATCCACTTATCTCGGAGGAAGTGGTTTTGACTGGGGACAGCACCTGGCTTATTTTGAAGGGAGTGTGTACCTGGCTGGTGAAACGAAACTGCCCGGTTCAACACTCATGATTACAAACAACGCCTTGACAAACTCTCACCAATTGGATGAACTGTTGATAGCGCCGGTCAACCGCTACAACCTTGCCCTTCGCAACCTGTCAGTCCTGAATAACAGGCAATCACGGCTGGATAAGCACATAACAAGCATGATTCAATCCGATTCTGAATATAACGATTTCCCGGTCACACCCGGCGTATTGGACGAAAACCACAATGGTGAGACGGACATCTTTGTATCGAGATTTAACGCGAACCTGACAAAGCTCGAAGCTTCTACTTTATTAGGTGGAAGGCGTTCTGATTTTGTAGGTGGGTTCGATGTGGATGCCCACGGGAATCTCTACGTAGTCGGCTCAACTCTGTCTTTTGATTTCCCCTCGACTGAAGGCGCTTTCGACGAAAGCTACAACGGCTTCTTCGACGGTTATATTTCCCAGTTAAAGGCAGACCTGACGGACTTACACGCTTCCACATTTTTGGGTGGGACTGACTCGGACGTTCTCGAAGGATTAGTCCTCAAGGGGAGCGGCTATGTTTACGTCGCCGGGTATTCCACCTCACCAGACATCCCCATTCCATTCGGTTCCCAGGATTCAACATTAACTGCTTCGGGAGAAGCAGATATCTTTATTTCTCGGTTGAATGCCTCTCTGAGCAGTAATTTGGCTTCCACCTTCCTCGGTGGCAGCGACCAACAAAACTGCAATGCCATCGCTGTAAACAGATACGGTAATGTCTATGTCTCTGGCACAACCAGGTCTTCAGACTATCCCTCGACGGATACTGCCTTTGACAACTCATTCAATGGCGGGACCGGAGACGTCTTCATAACCATCATAGACCGATTTCTCTCAGACGAGGAGAACAGATTCTGGAATACGACGAAACTGCTCTTTTATCCGGTCTACCCCAATCCCTTCAATGATGAAACTACCATTCAATTCGACCTGCCCAATTCTTCAGCCGTTACTATCGAAATTTACAATCTCACCGGCAAAAAAGTGTGGGAGTTGTCTTCAAGCCAAATTCGGGAACCTGGTTTATACCAGATGGTATGGAACGGACGAGATATGATGGGTATGCCGGTGTCTTCCGGGCAATACTTCTGCAGAGTAACCACCAACGCATTCAATGAAACGAGGAAGCTGATCCTCTTGAAGTGATCAAAGTGTAACTCAACAAAGCCATAAATGGGAATTCTCAACTCTAATAGTATGAATGAAATATAATACCCATTTGGACCTAATACAAACATTACTAAACAAATGTAGTATTTTTGTATTATGTTAATATTTTTCTTGCTTCTACTCAGGTTTTTTGATTTATTGAAGGTGTATTAAAAAACCTGATTATAAATAGGAGAAAGTAACATGGTTAAAAAACTATTTGCCCTTGTGTTATTTTTTTTATTAGTAGCCGCTATTAATAATGCACAGGAAAAAGCAGAATTAAAAATTGAAGAGCTGGTCCTTTGTACCGCTGTGCAAGAAAGAAAACCTGTTGGAGTTGATACCGTTTTTGCAGATACAGTTAAAAAGGTATATTGCTTCACAAAAATTTCAGGCGCTGCCGATACCACTTCAATTTCTCATGTTTGGTATTTTAAAGATGAAGAGAAAGCCAATATAAAACTATCCGTAAAAGCAAAAACCTGGAGGACATGGAGCACTAAGAATATTCCTAAAGAATGGGATGGTAAATGGAGAATTGATGTTAAAACATCAGATGGAACCGTGTTAAAAAGTAAAGAATTTATTATTAGGACTACATCGATTAATAAATGAGATCAGTACCTATTATTAAATAAAACTACATAATAAACACGAAAAAAAGAATCACACAGAAACTTTACTAATTAATGCGTGTGGATTACATTCATATTATTATTCAAATTTCTCACTTTTTATATTTTCTTGCAAAAAAGTGCAAAAGTTGAGTAGTACTACTATAATCAGTATCCTATCTGTTGCCGATTTTTTAATTAAAGGGGAATACATACATTTCAATAAAATGCCTGATAATTGAAATGTGAAGGCCATTATTGCGATCTCAATTTGATAACCACAAACTCTATCCAATGTATCCATTTTTCCCTTGCACTTGCGAGGGATTTTTTTTACTTTTTAGTTAATCAAAAAGCTCAATAATCTCAGAGAAAAAGTCTGAAACTGCAAAATTCGTACATTTACTATACTTTTAAAACTTAGTGCTGATTTTTTCGAATCCAATCGTGAGAAAAATTTAACCGAATAGACTTAGATATTTGCAGGTTTGTATGTAATCCAAACCGGTGCGCATTCAAAAAACAAATTAAAATTTGAGATTAAGTATCAGATGTAAAAAATTTTCATGGAGGTTAATCATGAGTGCGCCAAGCAAAGCTAATATAGGCAAGCCGGACAATCCGGCACGT
>CAZIKB010000022.1:0-63867 GCA_964539665.1 uncultured Cytophagia bacterium | reverse complement strand
ATTACAAAATACTAAATTAAAAGATTGTATAATGCAATATTTTGACACTACGATCAAAAAGAGGAGGAGGTCTTATGAAAAATCTCATACTTCCTGCCGTGTTGTTGGTTGTATTGTTCATTTTTTCCAGTATGGTTTTAAATATTTCAGAATCTTTACCAGAAGGAACGGTTGTTCCCGAAGAGGTCAAAGAAATCCTGGCCGCAGAAAAAGTTGATAAAGCGATTATTTATTCGAATTTCGGTTTGGCTGGTATTTTTTTGATAATATTTTCGGATTTGCGATCTTGCTCGCGATTTTAATGCTGGGAATTTCACCAAAAATCCGCGAGAAGGCAAAAAAATGGGCTGAAAAAGTAACCAGTTTTAAAAATGCGCCGCTGGCATGCGGGAGTGTGGCCGCATTTATTGCATTGCTGATTACATTTTTATCTGCCACACCAGAGCAACCCGTTTCCGCTGGTGCGCTGGGCCTCGCATTAGCCTGGGATGTAGCAGGGATGTTTATCGGTAAATCCTCCAAATTTGCACTAACTTCATTTTATATTCTGCTGTTTTTCCTTTTGCTTGAAGTCATTAACTTCCCATTTGCTTACTATCGTGGCTTCATAGTCGAACATCATTTCGAACTTTCGAATGAAACATTTGGGAAATGGCTTTCCGATTTACTCAAAGGGAATTTAATTGGTTTCCTCATAGCCATTCTGCTTATACCCCTGGCCTATTGGGGCATCCGTAAAAGTCCTAAACTCTGGTGGGTATGGGTATCGGTTGGTTTTGTGCCGGTAATTATCTTTTTTCTTGTAATCGGCCCCGCATATCTTGATCCATTATACAATAAATATGAACCACTAAAAGATGAAGCCCTGAAAACGCGTATTCTTGCTATGGCAGAAGAGTCTGGTATTTCCGGAGGTCGAGTGTTTCAGGTAGACAAAAGCAAGGAAACAGAGAAAATTAATGTATACGTCACCGGAATGTTTGGCAGCAAACGCATTGTGATGTGGGATACTATTCTTGAAAAACTAAACGCTGATGAGGTTTCTTTTGTTATGGCACACGAGATGGGACACTATGTTTTAAATCATGTCTGGAAATTCATCGGGATTTTCACAGTCACACTGGTTGTTTTACTGTTTATTATTTCCCGCACCACAGGATTCTTCATCCGCAAGTTTGGTGAAAAGATGGGTTTTACTGAGTTATCGGATATTGCCAGTCTGCCTTTGCTCTTGCTGATGTTTTCATTACTGATGTTTCTTATATCGCCGGTTTTAAATGGTTACAGCCGTATCACTGAACATGACTCGGATGTATTTGGTTTAAACCTGGCAAAAAATGGCACAGCAGCGGCTTCTGCTTTTGTGAAATTAGCCAATGAAAATCTCAATAATCCATCTCCGCATCCGTTCATCGAGTTCTGGCTGTTCAGCCATCCAACCATTAAAGACCGGATAGATTTCTGCAAGCAAAATGCGCCTGAAATAACCGAAGAAACTGAAAGTGAAGAGCCTGTTAAAGAAGCGGATATAACTGAGAAAAACTAGCCTAAAACAAAACATCCCGGAGTTTTTGAACTCCGGGATGTTATTAATGACCAGCCTGAATAATCCACGAAAATAGTTTATGGCAGAATATTTTGTGTTTGAACGAAAACACCTCTTTTTGTCATTTCGACTGAAAGGAGAAATCGGTAACTACTATAATTTCAATGTAAACAGATTTCTCACTGCGTTCGAAATGACATTATTAGTTAGTTTTCGGCCAATCACTAATTAGCAGTTTATTTAAAAATATATAGATCCGTTGCGTTGGCCAGGGCTTCTTCCTTTGTAATCAGCCCTTGATCCATATATCTTTTCAGCGCCTGGTCCATAGTCTGCATGCCGTAGGAGCCGCCGGTTTGGATTGCCGAAAGAATTTGGTGAGTTTTTTCTTCACGGATGAGATTGCGGACAGCCGGAGTGGCAATCATAATTTCATGAGCGCCAATGCGTCCCTGCCCGTCTTTCGTAGGCAGTAGCCGCTGTGCTACAATGCCCTGCACAGAATTAGCAAACATCGTGCGAATCTGCCGCTGCTGCTCTGGCGGGAATACATCCACAATTCGGTTTACGGTTTCAGCCGCGCTCATGGTGTGCAAAGTGGCAAATACCAGATGGCCAGTTTCCGCCGCGGTTAATGCTAAAGAAATGGTCTCAAGATCACGCATCTCTCCGACAAGAATGACGTCTGGATCCTCCCTGAGAGCGCTGCGCAGTGCGTTGGCAAATGAAAGGGTATGCTCACCCAATTCACGTTGATTTATGAGGCAATTTTGGTTCTGGTGTACATATTCAATAGGATCTTCAATAGTCAGAATATGTTCGCGACGCTGTTTATTGATTAAGTCAATCATGGAAGCTAAAGTGGTGGATTTACCCGAACCCGTTGGACCGGTGACCAGAACAATGCCTTTTCTCTGATAACACAAATCATGAATACCTTTGGGGCATCTTAATTCTTCTAATGTACGGACGCGATCCGGAATTGTACGTAAAGCTGCTGCTTCTCCGCGCAATTGAAAAAACAAGTTGGTTCGAAAACGCGCCAATTTCGGCACAGCGTAGGCAAAATCCAGCTCAAGTTCTTTCTCTAAAGTATTGAGCTGATCTTCGGATAAAATTTCCTTAAATAAAACACGCAGGCCTTCGCTTGTCACATTCCCGCTTTCAATCCTCCGCATGCTACCATGAATTCGCAAAATGGGCTGACTGCCGCTGCTGAGATGAATATCCGAAGCTTCTTTTTGCACAGCGTAAGCCAGGAGTTTGTCAAGATCTTGTTTTCGCATGAACTGTCATAGTAATAAGGTATAAGGGAAAATGGATATAGGGTATAAGTATAAAGCAACTGCTTTTTCGTGATTACCAATATTCCACAAATCCGGACGCCAAATTAATCACTCCAACAACCTTGGCGTAATAAAAATCAGCAAGTCCGTTTGCTTTTTTGTCTTCGATTTGTGGCGGAACAAGTTACCGATTAAGGGTATGTCGCCCAGCAGCCAGACTTTATTTATGGTTTCAATAGTGCTTTCCTTTATCAAACCACCAATGACCACGGTCTCGTTGCTTTTTAAAATTACCACAGTTTCTACTTCACGCTTTGAAATAATGGGAGCGCTATTATCACCAGCATTTACCGCACCGGTAATTTCTTCAATAACAGGATTCACATGCAAAGCTATGGTTTGATCTTCTGCAACATGGGGAGTTACCCGCAACGAGATATTTACATCACGATATTCAAAAGTGACGATATCTCCCTGTCCGGCTACTCCACGATTTATTTGCGGTATCGGAAAATTTGTACCGACACTGATCATCGCCTGCTGGTTATCCATAGCCAAAATTCGCGGATTGGAAACCAGTTTGGAATTAGTATGCGATTTCAAAAAATCAAGCACCGCGCTATACTCCCCAATTTTCAAAGTGCCAAAGTTGATACTGCCGCCATCGAGTGGTACTTCCGTCGTATATCTTTGCGTTGTACCTGAAGGAAGCAGCACCTCACGGAAAATTTCCGCATTTACGGTTTTCGACCAATCAATCCCTAATTCGTCCTGATCCTGTGGCGAAATTTCAATGAGTTTTGCTTCGATCATAATCTGGGGTGTTGGCACATCCAGAGCTTCAATCATGGCGTCTAATTGTTGGAAGTTCGCGGAAGCGTCAGTGACAATCAGAGTGCTGCTTCGGTTCTTTTTGGATTTTGTCTGTTTTTCACCTCCTTCATCTATTGGTTGAAAATCATGGTAAAACACTTGAATTTTAGCCTGAGGTGATAATACCTGAGCAATTGCGTTCTTTAAATTGTTAGCATTCACATACTTCAAGCGGTATACTTTTGTATGCAATTCCTTCACTAAAAATTTGTCGGGCGGTTTAACAAGGATAACGTCCCCTTTAATGATATAGTCATAACCGTTGGCTTTTGCGATCATATCTAATGCTTCTTTAATGCCAACATTCGTTAAACTTACTGACACTTCACCACTAACTTCCTTACTTGCTACAATATTTAAGTTCGTCTGCTTAGCCAACAAGCGAAGTACATTTGAAATATCTGCTGCCTTTACATCTAATGAAATGAGAGCTTTACTTGAAAGGGGCGCAGGAATGCGATCAGGGTAAGCATCATTTATAATATAGGATTCCCGGGAATCGCTGGAATTTTTTGCCGGCTTATCTTCGAATGACTCTTTGAATAATGATTGTTTTACTTTTTCCTGTTCAAAAAAAGAATTTCCGTTATTGCCACTCTGAGCTGTTGTTATTTCATTCAAAGTATTGATTGGCTGTGGCGCTTCAGGTATCTTTAAATCTACATAAATCAAACCTCGCATTTTTTTATTGATTTCATATTTCAGAGTACGCAGCAATTCAATAGTAATTTTTACAATGGCCGGGGATTTTTTCCACTGGCTCGCTTCGATCTTGTTTATAAAAGAATTATTATAATCCAACTTGTTTTTTGCAAGATTTAATTTTGAATCACGGATATAAAGCACAAGTTGCTGCTGAGATTCATTAAACTTGCTGGCATAAATAATTGGCCCGGTACTTTCTATGAAAACACGAAAATAACCCCCCATATTTATCAACTCGATGTTCTCAATTTTATAATTTTGAGCTGCCGCATCTGACCTGCCACCCAAAAGTAGCGGAATCAAAAACACAAGCAGAGGTTTTTTAATTAATTTTGAATATTTCATTTTCATTCAAAAGTAAGGTTACGACTCGACCTCTTATTTTACATACAACCCGATCGTCTTCGATGTCGAGGACTTTTAAATCACCGATCTTTTCGCCAGATTTAAATATTTCATCACCGATTAAAACATGCGCCTCATCACCTTTCCTGATTATACCTCTAAGAACATAATTGCTGGAATCATTTTTTGTGACATCATAGTACGTTAATCGGTAAGTCTCGGCAAAAGGATCGCGTCCCCATGTGTTTAAATTAATACGATTGCTGAGATCACTTTCTTTAACCTGGTTAGAGGACTTTACACCAGCAGCAACAGGCTGGCCAGGTCCGGTTATTTCTGTAACAACCTTGTTTGCAATTTGTGGTGTTGGCGCCTTTTGCTTACCACACACAAAATAATTAAACAAAAAAACAAGCGCAGCCACCCCGGTTATTGCTAATAATATCTTCTCTCTTTTCTGCATTTGAGCCATAATCATGTTTTAATTTTAGGTGTCGCTGCATTCAAATATAACACGGCATCCACAATAATATCTATTTGGGGATGGATGGTTTCATTATAAAGAAGAGTCATCTCACCAAGGGTAATGTAAAATGGCATTTCAGACAATGAATTAATAAATTTCCCAAAATTTTTATAATATCCCTGAAGCTTCATGTGCACGGTTAATTTTAATACCTGTGCTGAGTCTTGTTTTGCATCTGGAGAGTTCATCAGTGATTGATAATCAGGGATAACTCTTTCAAATTTCAATCCAAAAGTGCGAGCTTTCCATTGAATCTGTTGAATGATACTGGCTAAATTATCTTTCTGGATTAATTTTTTCTCCGTCCTGTCAATTTCAGTCTGCAGGTTTTTAATCTGTGCTTCTAAAGCGAGAATTTGCTGGTCAGACACCCTGAGACTCTGGAATCTGTAAACCAGTTCCTGGAATTCATCTTTAATAACATTTAATTTCAGTACGTCTGGTTGGTAAAGAATAAAATACCAGACAACACAAATCACCACGAATAAAGAAGCTAACAAAATCAAGGGTTTAAATGTATCAAGCATAGGGAACAGAATAGATTAATTTACACATACAATAGTGAATTCTAAATTACCGTCTTCTCTTATTTTCTGCGATTTTAAAGATATATAATTAAAATAGTTAGAATTTTCCAACGACAGTAAAAATTTAGCTAAATTGACACCTTCCATTGAATTGTTTTGAAATGCGACTCCTTCCAGTATAACAAGTTCCTGGTTTAACTGTTTTTCCTTATCAAGTCTGGTGTCTACTTTGAATGAAGTTAAGGCAATGTTAGATAGTATCAAGTGGCTTATGACCTTTAAGTGATTAGTGTAGTTTGAGTATTTACTGATCTCCTTTTGATACAATTCTTTTTTTACAGTCAAACCAACTAAAATATTCTGCAATGATACAAATTTCGCTCTTTTGGGTTCGGCTACACTATAACTGGTTTTTATGTTCTTCAACTCATTATTAATGTTTTTTATCTGTAATCTTGTATTCTGAGATAAAAGTAACATCGTAAGGATAATGATCACAATTGAATATCGAAATATTTTTTTTGTGTACTGAAAAGTTTGCGCCCCTTTTAATTCATTGGGCAAAAAATTCAATTCTTTTTTTTTGTCCAGGGCTAATCCGAAAGCGACAGCGAATCGCGAACCATTATTTAATAAATCGGGTTGATTTACAACATTCTTTGTTGAAAATGTTTGAAAGGGATTTAAAATTTCAACTTCAGAGCTTAACTCATTCTCAAGGTATGAAGTCAAATTATTCAGAAAGGCTCCACCACCTGTAAGAAATATTTTTTCAAGCGTGTCAACGTGAAATTTTTCTTTAAAATAATCAACCGTCCTTTGAATTTCCTTAACAAATTTTTCCAATACTGGCCCCATCAACACGGAAATTTCTTTTAAGGGAATGGCTCCCTCCCTGTCGTCATCTGAAAATTCGTTTACTAAACCGTATTTCCTTTTGATGCTTTCCGCTTTTTCCCTGGTTATGGTAATTTCTTCACCTTCGATAAAAATTGATCCCGTCAGGGCGTCGGTTATGTCATCGCCGGCGGTAGAAATTTCTCTCGCAAATTGCAACTGTCCATGATTAATAAAGACAATGTGACTTGAACTCCCCCCAATATCAATAATGGCATGGCATTTCTCAGCGTTCTTTTTTACCAAAGCCCCAAACATTTTCCATAACGCCACAGGAATAGTTGATACTTTGGCCGGGACAATTTTCGCTTCTGACAGAAACTCTAAATGCCTGCTCACCAAATCTTTTTGTGCAGCCTGTACAAAAACATCTAACTTATTTTCGGTATTTTTTATTTTATTGTCAATGACTTGAAATTCAAAAATAGTGCTCTCGATTGGAAATGGAAAATCTTTACGACAGGCCCAGGGCACAGATTTTGATAATTCCTTTCGAGCCATTTTAGGTACCTGGACATTTTGGTATAAGACTTCCAAACCTGAAATCGCACTTATGATGAGTGTATTTTTTTGAGCATTAAGTTTAAAATTCTTCAGGAGGATGTCCTTGATGAGCTCACTTTTCTCCTCATCGCTGGCGCCATCGGGCGCTTTGGGAACTGAACGCATGCCGCAATCAATGAGCTTAATGCCGCGGGCGGTTTTTCTCAAAATTATATACTTCAAAGATGTCGCACCAATATCCAGACCTAATAATTTTGTATTTTCAAATAATGAAGTTAACGACATCGAAGCAGTAAAGAGGTTTTGCTTAGCAGGGCCTTCATGAAAGGTTTTTTGAGATGTGGCCGTTGTTTGATGCTCGGACTCAAAAGGTTCACTTTCTCCATTCTCAGCTTTAAATTCTGCCTTATTGGAGAGGATTAGTGGTTCATCATCTTCTTCTTGAATGAGCGATTCTGCCTCATCTTCACCAGTCATTTGTTCATTTTCAATGGCAGTCTCACTGATTCCATTCCTGGGTTTTAGAATTTCTGATTCAAGGATTAAACTGTCATTTTCAGAAATAAACCCATCATCTTCTTCAGCTGCTTTCTGTTCATCTGGCAGGTTTATTGACTCATCAAAACTCTCTATAAGAGCCAGGAGGTCATCTGATTCTTCCTGCAAGTTGACCTTATCGATTCCACTATCCCCAAATTGAAAGTCAGGAGTATTGTCAGATTCCTGAACATCATCAAAATCATTTTGTTCTTTTTCAAAATCTTCATCTTCTGGTTCTGCAGGCAAATTTGAAGATTCTTCAAAAGCTTCAGTTAAAAAATTGCTTTCACTAAACTTTTGTGATGGATTATCATTATTGAGAGAACTTGAATCGACAGGAGCATCGAATAGTATTTCAGGTTCATTTTTACTATTTTCCAGTACAACTGATATTACCTGTTCCTCTTCGACGTCAGAGTCACAGTCAAACTCCTTAACTAAATTTACTGCATCATCGGTTATATCAAAATCCAGTTGCGGTAACTCCTGGCTATTTTCTGATTTAACAAGTAAATCGAGGTCACTTCCTAAACCGTGGTCAATTTGTCGGTCAGTCTCTGTTTCAATATGAGTAGTTGTATTTGAAGTTAACAGAGAAAGATCGACCAATTCCGTAGCATCATCTTGCTCGTCGATCTTATTCACTCTAAAAGCACTATTATCCAATATTGTTTGAGAATCAATACTGTAGCTCTTTTTGTTTTTTTGAATCAGAAAATCAATATCCAGTTTATCTGAATTCATACACTAATTCTAATATTAATTCCTGTCTGCCCCGAGACACTGTGTTTTCATAAATACAAATATCAAAACTATTGTAAAAATCATTATTTTGCTCAGGATTGCCCAAATAGTCTATTTCTCTTCATCCTGAGCGGAGTCGAAGGATAGTTTAATCTTATTAAATACAAAATGGTTCGACTCCGCTCAACATGAGGTCGTGAGGCATGTATCGACTTTTTGGACAGTCCTTTATCCACCACATTACAATTTTTACATTAGTTTTGTAAGATATTATTTTGATTCAATTATCGGCAGGAAATCTGAAGTATTGAATGAAAACTGACCGTCGGAAATTTCTTTTAAATAATGACTTACTTCAAACTCAACCGGGATATCAACACCGATTGCTTTTAACTCATCAACTCTTTGAAAAATTTCTGCCGGTTTACCATCAAATGCAATTTGCCCAAGGTGAAGAACTAAAAAGCGATCACACAAAAGAACTTCTTCCGGGAATTGTGTAATAAACAGGGTGCTTATTCTTTCTGATTGTGGCTTAGCATTTTTATTTTTGTGGAGATTTGAAATGAGTTCAAGTACCATTTTACGGCTGGTTATATCAAGGAGGGAAGTTGGTTCATCAAAAATCAGGTACTGTGGAGACATGGCCATTACTGAAGCTAGAGCAAGGCGCTGCATTTCACCCCCGGAGAGCATGTGCGGCGGATGCAGGCGATACTTTTCCAGATTGAATTGTTGGAGCATTTCATCAACAATTGTGTGCATTTCTTCTGTGGGCACGCCCAGATTTTCCAGACCAAACGCAATCTCCCGTTCCACGGTGGTTGATACGATTTGATTCTCGGGATTTTGAAAGACCACTCCAACCTTACAGCGGATTGCCGCAAGACTGGCTGGTTCTTTAGTGTTTAGATCATCGATCCAGACGTCGCCTTTTGCGGGCTGCAGTAAACCATTTAAACAGAGGGCTAAAGTGGTTTTACCGGAGCCATTTGCTCCCATAATACCAATGGATTCGCCCTCTTCAATGGTAAGATTAATTTGATTTAAGACGTTTGTATTCGAAGCCTGGTTGGCAGGGTATTCAAATGTGAGATTGGATATTTTTATCATGGCAACAAAAACCGACCTTTTTGAAAAAGGTCGGTTTTTTTAATTCGATTTAAATTAGAAAACTACCTTTTATGAATTTAATAATTTTCAAGACTTATTCAAGCTGAAATTAACAAAGCCCTCATCTTTGAGATGAGGGGCAAGTTGTGGACAAATAGCAGCCTCAGCGTAAAAGGGTCATCTTTCTTGATTGAGTAAAATGCGAGGCGCTATTGTGAGAAGAAGTCACTACCATTCGATATATATAAATACCTGACGGTGCATCTTTCCCTTTGCCATCTTTTCCATCCCAACGAATGACATGAAACCCGGCTTTTGAGCCGCCATTTACCAGAGTCCGGATTTCTTCTCCAAGCAGGTTATAAATTTTTATAGAAACAAGCGCGGCATCCGGCAACGCAAACCGAATATTTGTGGCAGGATTGAACGGATTCGGGAAATTCTGTTCCAGGACAAAATCCGCAGGAGAATTAGCAACGCCATCACCAACACTGAGCGGGTCTGTTCGGTTGAAGTAAAAACTAAGCCAACTGCCGCTGGAGTCAAACGGCACTACCAGGTCAATGTCGCCGTCGCCATCCAGGTCGCCGCCGTTTGGAGGTCTGCCGTATCCGCGTATGTCAATATCCGGAATGACTTTGAGGTCTTTTATCTCTGAAAATGAAAACCTGCCATCTCCGGGATTGAGGTATAGCCGCACCGCGGGTGTGCTGGGATACCTCGGGTTGTGTGTTTCCAGCAGGTCAATATCGCCGTCACCGTCAAAGTCGGAGCCCCACACCTGAAAAATCGAGTCTCGTTCCCGCAAGTCCACCGAATCAGGGAAAGCTCCTTGCCCATCATTCAAAAAAATCAAAATCCCGGTCGGATTGATCGCCACTGCAACGTCGATGTCGTCATCGCCGTCAAAATCGTTGCAATATATTGTCCCTGTGCCTAAGAGATATGTGTAATAATCAGGCTCGGCAAAAGATCCGTCTTGATTATTGAGAAGTATCGCCATGCCATTCCAAAATTCTGCTTGACCTACGGTGAATCCCATACCAGCAACGATATCCAGCCAGCCGTCGTTGTTTAAGTCTGACAAATTCAAATATAAGGGTAAATTTCGAAGTTTAATTTGCCGAGCATCTTCGAAATCAGCGTTTCTGTTATTTTCAAGAATTCCCAGCCAACCATTTCCAGAGTCATCTCGCGCTGTTGCATAAATGAGATCAACATCGCCGTCGTTGTCAATGTCCCCATCTCGAACAGTTGTTATAGCCAATGATTCTAAGGCTGTGCTATTGAATCTGATTATTTGAGAGAACCTTCCACTGCCATCATTAATTAAGATAGCAATACGTCCGGCTAATAAATAAGTATTAGCTACTAAATCTCCATCATTGTCAAAGTCATTTCCGAAAATTGGATCTGCGTCTATTCGCAAATAGTAAGGTTCCAATTGTGAAAACTTCCCAGTGCCGTCATTTCTTATTACAACTACAGGTTCGTTAGTGAAGGTCCTTCCAACAACCAAATCCAAATCAAGATCTTTGTCCAGGTCAACAGTATAAACGGACATTATCATTGTGCCCAATAACAAATCTTCACCTTCCGTAAAAATTGGCGGTGTCGGTTGGGGTGCCTCTATTGTAAAATGCCATGTAAAACCCGCAAAAGGTTGTTTCTGTGCAGTTAGAATCTTATTGGTGAGCGTTACAGTAACAATCTCGCCAGCGAATAATTTGTTTACGAGCTCGAACGAGGCCGTTTTGACGGCCGAGTTATATAATGTAGTACCCGAAAGCGGCCCGCTGTCTTCCCCCCTGACAATAAATGTATGCTCATTTATCGTCGTAGCATCCATATTAATATTAAACTCAGCCGTTATTGTCAGCGCTCTGGGAACATGCAACGCATTCTGGCGTGGAAAAACAGAAACAATTTCACTAGGTTGTTGCCCGAATAATAAGGTCATATTTTCTAAAATGGCCATACTGATTATTAAGCCATTCCGAATTAACGCAATTCTCTTTTGTTGCATATATTTCTCCTCTTATTTAAGGAAGAAAGTAATTTGTTCCTTTTATGAATATATCCAGTTAGGTTTTATTTCAACCTTGTTTAACAGAATAATTCAAAATTCTTGCTAAGATGCAATGATCTGATATTTAGAATTGGGAGACGAATTTTGAAATGAGCGCCTCATGCGCTCAAACATTTTTTCAAAAGTATCAAATTACCAAAGAATCTGATGTAAAAATTTATCAACAAGAAATAAAAGTAAAGTAAAAATTTACATATTTTAATTATTTGTCAGCAGGGAAAATACTCTTTTTAGTTTTATTCGTTCATATACCCATAAAAGTAAAGATCATTAATTTCTATTCCCCCAACATCTGCACCACCACACTCCTGCTTCGCGAGCGATTATCGAAATCTATCACCACGATCTGCTGCCAAGTGCCTAAAAGCAGCCGGCCGTCTTTAAATGGTACCATAAACGAAGGGCCGAGCATAGCAGCCCTTACATGGGCATAACCGTTGCCATCGCCCCAGGTAGCGTCATGGTGGTAGGTCTTGTTGAAGGGCGCCATCTTTTCAAACGCTTCCGGCAAATCGTTTAAAAGGCCGGGCTCAAATTCAATAGATGTCACCCCGGCGGTAGAACCAGAAATAAAAACCGTCAAATTACCTTCGCTCAAACCTGATTTTGCAAGAACGCTCTCAACCTCCCCGGTGATGTCAATGATATCAGTATGCCCCCGGGTGGAAATCTCAATGGAATCGGTTATTACTTTCATTTTTCACTCAATATTAAATTAGTATGTCAAATGTTACTGAGTTATTTCGCTGAGACTGTAGAAAAAATTTTCGTTTATAGCTAATTTCATGCTGAGTCCCGAAGTAAATTCGGGAAAGCATACTGATTTTAAGTAACTTAGGCATCCTTCGACTCCGCTCAGGATGAAGCCAAATTACTTTTTCGACTGTCTCGTTACCCAGCTTATGGTCAGTTGTCCGTCAACATTGGTAAATTGCCAACTGTCCACTACACCCCGGCTCTCAAAAACCGCTATTCCTACGGTCAAAATGAGTCAGATGCCAGAACTCATTAAACCGTTCCCGAATTTCTGCATCGGTTAAGTCTTTCAACCTTTCCAGGCTAAATTTTTCTACGGAAAACGAAGCTAAGACACTGCCATAGATTAGTGCTCGTTTATAAGCTTCTGTGGATAAATTTTCGGACTTTGCCAAATAGCCAATGAATCCGCCGGCAAAGGTATCCCCGGCGCCAGTTGGATCGTAGATCGATTCCATTGGATAGGCCGGCGCCCAAAAAATTGAATTTTCGGCAAACATCAACGCACCATGTTCGCCTTTTTTTATAATAATTACACTTGGTCCCATATCGAAAATTATTCTTGCCGCCTTAACCAGATTCGGTTCATGTGCTAATTGTCGAGCTTCGGAATCATTTATGAGAAGCACATCAATAGACTGCAATGTTTCATGCAGAGCCTTCAAACTCCCTTCAATCCAATAATTCATCGTATCCAGGGCCACTAATTTTGGAGAATTGATTTGATTCAGCACTTCCATTTGTAATTCAGGCGCTATATTCGCTAAAAAGATAAATTTGCTATCTTTATATTCTTCAGGCACGACCGGGTTGAAATTTTCAAAAACATTCAGATGGGTAAAAAGGGTTTCACGAGTATTCAAATCATGACCATATCGCCCCCCCCAGCTGAAAGTCTTTCCTTCTTTTGTCTCGACTCCCCGCAAATCAACATTTCTGTTTGTTAAAAAATTCAATTTGTTTTTTGAAAAATCTGTCCCCACTACTGCAACTATTCTCACCGGCGCAAAATAAGAAGCTGCCGCACTGAAATAAGTGGCTGATCCCCCTAACGCTTTTTCTGTTGTGCCAAAGGGAGTTTCTACAGTGTCAAATGCGACTGAACCGACTACAAGAATGCTCATTATGTGATACCTCAAATTTTGTTATTAACTTCAATAATTATAACGCACCTGATGAGAATTGTTTACGCAGGCTATCACTAACAAGACGTCGCACAGGAATACCAAGTTTTTTGGCCTGTTTTTTCAGTGCTTGCATCACATCTTCATCCACTTCAACCTCAAAATGTCTTTTACGAAATTCAGCCTGCATTTCCACATTTTTAAAAGCATCTGGATAGTCTGTTGTATCGTGTGTATCCCAAAATTCAGCCGCCTCTTCATAATTTAAAAATTGCTCAGGTATTGGATCAACCTTTTTATTTTTGTCGCTCATAATATCTCCTTTCAAATAATGTCATATCTCGAGCTGAGATAGGCAATGCCGCTTTTTTAAGTTTATAAATAAAAAAAACAACGATATGTCGGCCACTGTTAGTCTGACCGTATGCAACAAATAAATCTTCTCCCTTAATCCGCCCTTTCTGCACCCGACGGAAATGTGCACCAGAAAAGAGTATTTGTTCTACTTCTTCAGTGGCAACACTGTGCTTATCTTCAATTTTGTTAACAAATCTTTCTTTCCAAATAATATCATACAGGCGCAAAAGTAACTCCAAATCTGGATTTAATGGTTCAAATGTTTTCTTAAACTAAATAAAACTCTGTATTGTTAAAAATTCTAAATTAATAATCATAATTTTACATCCGCTCCGGCGTGGTAATTCCCAGAATGTGCAGTGCGTTCGCCAATACAATTCGGGTGCATTCAATCAGGGTAAGACGCGCCCGGGTTAAATCTTTATCTTCGGTTACCACCCGGTGGTGATGGTAAAATCGATGAAAAACGGCCGCAAGCTCCTGCAGATAGTTGGGAATGCGATGAGCTTCCAGCAATTTTGCCGCCATGGAAATCACCTCCGGATATTCTAAAAGCTTCTTGATTAAACTGATTTCTTCGGTTTCAACTAACAGACTTAGATTCACTTTTGCAGATTGAGCTATTCCTTGCTCTTCAGCATATTTTATTATGTTGCATATTCGAGCATGGGCATACTGCACATAATATACCGGATTCTCTTCAGAAGTATTTTTGGCTAAATCCAGATCAAAATCAAGAGGAGTCTGATTGCGCCGTTCTGAAAAAAAGAATCGCGCCACATCTACTCCTACTTCTTCAATAAGCTCCTCCATTTCAATGATCTTGCCAGCCCGCTTCGACATCTTGACTACTTCCCCCTCCTGAATTAAATTAACCTGCTGGATAATTTTAACGTCAAAGCTGCCTTTTGGATAACCCAAGGCTACAAGAGCGGCTTTCATTCGGTCAATATAGCCATGGTGATCCGGACCCCAGAGATCGTACAGCATCTCAAAGCCGCGTTCGTATTTATCTATGTGATAAGCGATATCAACTAAAAAATAGGTAGGTTCTCCTTCACCTGTAACTAAAACTCGATCTTTTTCATCGCCAAAATCAGAAGATTTAAACCATTTTGCACCATCTTTCTCATACAATAAGCCCTTTTGCGCAAAACGATTTAATACTTCCAGATGAGCATCGTTATTTCGCAAACTGCTTTCCCGGAACCAGTGGTCAAAATGAACTCGATACTTCTCAAGCACATTTTGTTGAGAGGCAACCATTTTTTCTAATGCCAGATTGGAAAATTGCTCCCATCTTTTTTCTTTTTCTAATTCAACTAACCTGTCACCGTGTTCTGCCAAAAACTCTTTTGCTAATTCTCGAATATAATCACCATGGTAGCCTTCTTCCGGGAAGGACTCCTCTTTTCCCGAAAGTTCCATATAACGAGCGCTAACGGACATTCCCAGAAGTCGAATTTGTCGACCGGCATCATTAACATAATACTCTTTTTGCGAAACGAATCCGGCAGAGTCAAATATTTTTGCCAGTACATCTCCAACTGTGGCCGCCCTTGCGCTTACAATGTTTAACGGACCTGTGGGATTGGCGCTAACAAATTCAATTTGAACTTTCCTTTTGCTACCCCACTCGCTACGGCCAAAGTTTTCGCCTGATTTAAGTATGTTTTGTAAAGATTTCCGATAATAATTGTCGCTAAAATGAAAATTTATAAAACCGGCGCCTGCTACTTCTGCTTTGGCAATAACATCTGGTTCCAATTCCATTTTCTCTAAAATTTCTTTGGCAATTTCTCTTGGATTCTTCCGCAGCTTTGACGCAAGTGTCATCGCGATATTGGAGGCCAGGTCTCCATGTTCTGAAAGATTCGGCCTTTCCAGCAAAACATCCAAATCATCGGTCGATGACAATCCAATAGTTTTGAGTGCGTTGGAAAGCTGCTTTCTCAGGTACTGCTCCCCATCCATATTAGTCATCTGTAACCTCTACCATTTCTGCATCACCCCAAAGTCGTTCCAAGGCATAATGTTCTCTTTTATGTGGCTGAAATACATGAACAATCACATTTACATAGTCCAGTAAAACCCACTCCTGATTGGAATATCCCTCAATATGTAATGGACGAATCTTATCATTTTTCAGACTTCGTGATATATGATCTGCGATAGCTTTAACCTGTGTATTCGTAGATCCCGTACAGATAACAAAATAGTCCGTCATTGAGCTTAGTGGATGAATATTTAGAATAATCACATCTGTAGATTTTTTTTCCAGAGATAAATTGGCAATTTTTTCTGCTAATGATTTAGAAGTCAAATGTTTATTTCGCCTCCATTTATAATGTTAATAAACAGGATAAATATGCACTGATTGAGAGAAAAACTTGAGGTAAAGCTCTTAAAGAAGAATATTTTACGATATGTATTTTTAATTCTAACCAATTAAAGATTTTCTTGCTGTTTAAACCAATCAACAGTTCTTGTCAAACCGTCCTCCAGGGGAATTTTCGGTTCCCATCCCAAAACACTTTTTGATTTGCTGATATCAGGTTGACGTACTTTAGGATCATCAACAGGGAGCGGATTATAGGTGATTTCGCTGTTGCTGTGCGTAACTTTAATTATTGTTTCAGCCAATTCTTTTATAGTCATTTCATTTGGATTGCCGATATTGAGCGGTGCATGATGATCTGAAATTAAAAGCCGGTAAATTCCCTTAATTAAATCATCTACATAACAAAAGCTGCGTGTTTGCGAGCCATCCCCAAAAATTGTAATAGGTTGATTTTTCAAAGCCTGTGGAATAAATGCCGGTATGGCTCTGCCGTCTTTCGGGCGCATTCGTGGACCGTAGGTATTAAAAATACGGACAATTTTAGTGTTCAAACCATGAAATCGGTGATAAGCCATGGTGATAGCCTCGCCAAATCTTTTAGCTTCATCATAAACTCCCCGCGGACCAACTGGATTTACATGTCCCCAGTAATTTTCCGTTTGCGGATGTTCTTGTGGATCACCATAGACCTCTGAAGTAGAAGCCAGTAAAAAAGTTGCTTTTTTCCCCAGGGCCAATCCCAGAGCTTTATGGGCGCCCAGAGCGCCTACTTTTAACGTTTGAATTGGCAGTTCCAGATAATCCATTGGACTTGCTGGTGAAGCAAAATGCAAAACATAATCAATGTTTCCAGCACAATAGATGTATTCAGTAACATCATGTTTAATAAATTTGAATTGTCCACACTGCAAGTGTTCGATATTTGCGATAGTCCCGGTCACCAAATTATCCATTGCAATAACTTCATGACCTTTATTAAGCAGATATTCACAGATATGTGAACCTAAAAATCCAGCGCCTCCGGTTACTAATGTTCTTGGCATAATGATAACTTTACTTTAGTCCCCAATAATCTCAATTATTTTTGAATTTCTCTTTTCACGGCATTATCTTTCCCGTGATGTAATAAAAGTCACCAATTTGGTTAAAGCGACTTTATACGGCGATTCTGGATATTGATCTAACGATTGTAATGCTTTTCCACTAAATTCCTGGGCTTTTCCCATTGCATATTGTATACCACCGTGAGATTCCACAAAATGGATAATTTCGCCAATCTCTTTTTTATTGGCATTCCGCTTTATCATTCGAATAATTCTTCTGGCTTCTTTTTTTTTGGCTTGTTTCAGTGCATGCAAAAGCGGTAAAGTTATTTTATTCTCCCGAATATCATTACCCAGAGGTTTTCCGGTGGTTTTCTCCACACCCAGAATATCCAATAAATCATCACGAATTTGAAAAGCTATGCCTAAATTTTCCCCAAATTGTCTCATAGCTACAATGTGTTCTTCTTTTTTTGTAGTGGATACAGCTCCCAGTTGACAGGCTGCAGCAAGAAGTGAAGCTGTTTTGTCAGCGATTAGTTTATAGTATACTTCTTCCTCCATCCAGTAATCACGTCCCCGTTCCTGCCCTAATAATTCACCCTGGCTCATGCGTTCTGCTGTTTCAGAGATTATTTCAAAAGCCCGTAGACTTTCTAAACTTAGCATTGCAAGCAGGGATTTTGAAAACAGGTAGTCGCCCATCAAGACAGAAACCTTGTTTTTCCAGATAGAATTAATTGAGGGAACGCCGCGCCTTTGATGCGAGTTATCAATAACATCATCGTGCACTAAACTTGCTGTATGCAAAAGCTCCATAATTGCGGCGGCTTTTAAATTTTTGCTATCCAGTTTCGCACAGTCATGCAGCCTGCTGGTTAATATTACCAATATCGGTCTGAGCCGTTTACCTTTGTTTGCGATAATATATCGAACGACTTTATCGATTAAAAAAACATTTGATTTTAAAAGATTCTTGAATTCAATTTCATACGCGGAGAGATCGTCTTCAATAGGTCCGTAAATCTCTTTTAGTGACACTTTTTGGCCTCAATGCATTTTTATAATAAGTTGACTCATTTAACAAAATGTTTATAAATGTAGTGATTAAAACCGATTTTGTCAAATAAAAATCACAAAACTTATTAAAATGATATGAAACCTGATTTGCAGATTTGTAATTCTTGGTTCACCTGCACAAAACAACATAGAATTTATGTTTTCATTTTGGCCGGCAAAGAAATTGTAAATGTGCTTCCTTTGTTGACCTGGCTTTCAACTGAAATTTTGCCACCGTCTCTTTCAATAATCATTTGGGAAATGTAAAGACCCAACCCTGTACCAATGCCAACTGCTTTGGTTGTGAATAAAGCTGTAAATATGTGGGGGAGATTTTCCTCAGGTATGCCAATGCCAGTATCGCTTATTTTAATATTAATAGTTTCTACCCTGTCAGGCTTAATAACAATAGTTAATTTGCCGCCATCCGGCATAGCCTGGGTAGCGTTTACTATCATATTTAATAAAACCTGTTTAAGAGAATCAACTCCGAAATAAGCAAAATACTCTTTCTTAGTTTTAAAATGGAGTTCAATATTGTTAGCAGTGAATTCTTTTCCGAATAGTGAGATTGTGCTATGGATAAGTTTATTCAGGTTTACATTTTCCTGTTCATTTTCAGAATTATGTGTAAATTCTAAAAGGTTGCTAATTATATTTGCAGCACGTCGCACATTTCTTCTGATAATATCAAACTTATCCTGGATATCAGGATTTTGCTCACCCATAATTTCTTCAAGATAGTACCTTGCTGCTTCAATAATATTTAACGGATTTCTGATTTCATGAGATATCCCTGATGCAAGCAAACCAATAGTCGCTAATTTTTCTGACTGAATCAACGACTTTTCTAATTTCTTTTTTTCGGTAATATTTTTAGAATATACAACCACTGATTCTGTGTGACCCTCATCTGAAAAAACCGGGTAGCTCCTGATTTCAAATATATTATCATGTTTAGATTTTTCAATTGTCCTCGGTTCGGGAGACTCAAAAGTAGATTTCACCGGGCAATCCACACATGGCGCTTTGCAATCAAAATAGGTATCGTAACATTTCTTGCCGATTAGTTTTTCCGGTTTACTACCACAGAATTCTGCAAATGCCTTATTGGCTGCGATAATTTCATAATCACTGTTCACCTGATATATTATATCTGTGATGCCATCAAAAGTGTTTTGAAGCTTTTTTTTGCTGTTCAGAATTAGAGATTGCAGTTCCTTCTTCTCAGTTATATTTCTGAGGATTCCTAAAACATATTGATATTTTTCAAAATTTATTACACTGGCACTAATATCAACTGGTAATAATACGCCATCTTTAGAAAGAATAGAAAGAGAATCATCACGCCTGGTGCCGTCAGAAAGAGCTTGTTTGATTAAATTTTCTGCACGCGTTTTTTGGTCGTCTGGATACAAATCCATAAACTGCTTGCCAATTAGCTCATTTTTTTTAAATCCTGAAATCTTAGTTGTTTTAATATTTGCTTCTAAGATTATGAAATTATTAGGATTAATTATGAAAATCGAATCATTTGCCTTTTCGAAAATATGGCGATATTTATGTTCTGACTCAATAAGTTTAGTGATTAATTGGTGCTTTTCAATAGTTTTTTCAAGAGCATTGGGGAGGGTTGATAAATAACTCGCATCTTTAACAAGGTAATCATAAGCGCCTCTCTGTAACACTTCAACAGCAATTTGTTCAGTTCTTTGATCTGAAACTACTACAACTGGAGTATCAATGCCGTTTCTTTTAATTGTTTTAAAAACTTCCAAACCATCAAATTCTGGTAATTGATAGTCCAAAACTATAGCATCATATTCACTATCTTTCTCGGAAAGTTTGGTCAAACATGAATCTCCCGTTGTAACAATTTCAGTCGTGAATTGTGGATTGTAATCACACAAAGTCTTACTGACTGATTGGGCCAGCTCTAAATCATCCTCGACTAACAATACTTTTATCAAACCATCCATAGTTTCTGCCTCCGAAGATTGAATTTAGAGTAATTTTGTGAAATATAGAATATATTATTCAAATAAAATGAGTTGGATTGTGCTGGTTAATAACTTTTAATACAGTAAATGGGATTTGTTTCTACTTCTCTAATTAGAATGGAGACATTTTAGGCAATGTAAAATATATTGAGGTCCCTGTATTTCTTTTGGAAACTAACCAAACCTCTCCCCCGTGACCCTCAATTATCCGCTTTACAATCGATAAACCTAAACCAGTGCCATTCACATTACTTTTATTATGTAATCGGCCGAAAAGACGAAAGACTTTATTATTATCTTTTGCTGATATCCCTACTCCGTTGTCTTTTACAAAAAATTTATAAAACAACTCATCATCAGAATAGCCGAATTCCAGTTTAAGCTTATGGCCATCACGCGCATATTTAATTGCATTAGTAATTAAATTAGAATAAACCTGGATCATAGTCTTAACATCACAATAAATTTCAGGAAAAATGGGGTGTATTTTTATTTCCACATCCTTGTGGTCTGTTTCGATCCCGAACGAATCTAATGCAGCTAAGATTATCTCGTGTATTGATATTTTTTCAAAATCTGTTTCGTTGATCGAAACTTTCGCCAGTTTTGTTATATCAGTCAACAAACTTTCTAACTGGGTTGAGTTAGAAATAATGCGCTCTAAATACTTTGTGGCTTCAATAGGTAAATTATTACTAAAGTTATCTGCTAAAAGAGAAGAGAATCCCTGAATGGAAACCAATGGATTACGAAGTTCATGGACTATCGTGTGAAGGTATATACTCAGTTGTTCGCCAAAGTTTGCTTTATTTTCATATGTCGCTTTATTCTCGTTCATAGTTTAACAAGAATCTAATTTTCAACTAATTTCGGGAGTGTGAAATAAATCGTTGTACCCTCTCCGACTTTTGAACTCATTCTGGTCAAACCGCCATGATTTTCTACAATTCGTTTAACAATGGCAAGCCCAACACCAGTACCTTCAATATGATTAGGCGCTTCTGCCCGCTGAAATAAATTAAACACATTTTCCTGGTAATCTTCAGCAACACCGATACCATTATCCTTAATCCAAAAAACGTAAAATCTATTTTTGTCCTCGTACCCTATTTCAATCTCAGGATTTTCCCTGGAATCAAGATATTTTATGGCATTATCAATTAAATTGCAAAACACGGTACCCATACTTTCGTTATCGCACAACACTTCTGGTAATTGCCTCGGTATATTTATTTTAATGCTTTTAGATTTGATTCGAATGTGATAATCAATACAAACATTCATTACTATATCATTTAATGAGACTTTCTTGCGTGTATTTATCCGTTTAGCTGACTTTGAAAATTCCAACAGATCGTGAACCATTTTTTCTAAACGTGAGTTGTTTTTTAGAATTCTTTCTAAATAGTATTTGATCTCTTCATCGCTATAGGAGGCATGATTTTCGATTAGTACATTCGTGAAACCTTGTATAGAAACGATAGGAGATTTTAAGCTATGCGAAATAAGTAAAAATAGATTTTCTAACTCATTCGTTTTATGTTTATTATCAAAAGACTTTTGGTTATCATTCCTTACGGTAAATGTTATGAGGAATAATTTTGATTTTGCAATCTTATCTAATGTACATCCAACCAATTTTTCATAGCCCGTGCTGTCTTCAAGCCGAATTTCAAGTGTAACGGGTTTATTGTTATATACTTTTAATTTGCATAATAAATCAGCAAGTGCATGCTTAGTTGAAGAGGAAATAAAATCCACCAAATATTTCTTTTGGTTGACTAATCCTGGAGACGCCCCACTCATCTCAACAAATGCCTTATTTGCATGTATCACTAAACCAGCATCATCAACAATTACAGCAGGGATGTTTATACTAGAGAAAACAGTTTTAAAAATACTACCGGAATCTGATAATTCTGTTAAACTAATTCCTTCTTCAGTTCTGGTTTTTTTTATAAGGCCCACCTTTACTTCATCTAAGTTTTTAATAATTAGTTATTTAACAATCATCGTTTAGATACAGCAATTAAAAACTAACTCTTCTTGGCTCTAAATGCAAGAAATAAAAGAGATATTACTGCATTTTAATAATTCTACTGCCTTTTGTATAAATATTGATAATTAGTTTTCAGTTTACCCGAATTAACTATTGCTATCTTCGGGGTGTACGCCAGGAAACTTTTATTAATATAAGTGCCCTTTGGAAGCCCAAGTTCATTTGGGATTCACCTTGATGAATCGAGGCTTCCAATTGAGTGGAGGGATGATATGATCCAAATGGAAATGAAATTTACGTCCTGTTAATACTTCATTGCGGGCAAATTCATAAATGTTAATGTTTGAGTACTGTCCAGCTTAAGGATTTTATACCAGCTTCAATGACAATATCTGCATTTTCAGCACAATCAAAACTCTGGTTTGAGTTTCTATCGCTGGCGCCAAGATGTAAAATACTACCAGGCGCTATATTAAGGAATGGCGTCAATCCCTCTAAATCCATTGTTGGATATTCTAAGTTGACAACATGGTCTTCGCCCATTATCTGTTTTGCCGCGGAAAACAAATGCAGCGTCGTGGTTTCATCAGCTTTCAATATCGGTGATTTTTTTTCAGTCTCTAATTCAAAATCTACCGCAAATGCGCTGGTAATACTTTGAACAGCTTTTTCAATAATAACAGGTATTTTTTCGCAAACAGATTCATCAATGGCCTGAAAAGAACCTTTTATAAAAACGGAATGTGGAACTGCAAAACTATCAGATTCACTCTGAATTGATGAAAACCAAATCACAGCTGGTTTTATCGGATCAATTATTCTTGCAATAGTCTGTTTCAACGTGATGATTACGTTTGCCGCAATCTGAATAATATTTTCAACATCTTGTGAAAAGTTGTTGCAATTATTTCTTTTAAATAACTTTAGGGTGAAATTATCAATAGATGAAATAAGCGGTCCAAATTTAATTCCCACGCTACCCTGAGGAACAGTCGAATGAAAATTCAAACCATAAATCGCAGCAACCTGATTAAGTACGCCTTGTTGAATCATTGAATTTGTATTCTGGGAATTAACATCTTCGTTTAACTGAAAAATTACCCTAACATTGGTTTGCAACTGGCTTTGCAGTAAACTTAATATTTTTGTCAAACCCAAACCAATTACCGTTTGAATAATCCCATCTATTTCAATGGATTCATTTGTGATATTAGACTTTTGCCGAACTTCCTGTGCAATTTTATTAACACAATCATTTTTTTTAACGCGAATAGCTACAACTTTCGAATTTAACA
Organism: uncultured Cytophagia bacterium; assembly: GCA_964539665.1. GTDB lineage: Bacteria > Zhuqueibacterota > Zhuqueibacteria > Oceanimicrobiales > Oceanimicrobiaceae > CAZIKB01. The sequence goes on along the minus strand of CAZIKB010000022.1, from coordinate 40,198 downwards.
TATTGCCAGAAATATCCACTGATATTCCAGCCCGGCCAAACTGTCTGCATTCCAACCCGAATGAATTTATTACATTCAGAATAAAATTCAAATAGTCACTATTTGCTCGACTGGCAGCACCGAAAAAAAGTAACTCATGCTTTAAATCAGATAATTGAGAACGAATTTGAGTGAATAAATTATTGATTTGTAAAACTGAGACAGGCATTTATAATGATTTGTCAAAGATGATAATTTAAGCTCTCAATTATTAAAAAGGTAGGACATTTCCTCCAAAACTCTGGTTCTGATTTCATTCAGGTTACCCTCGATTGAAACACCAGCGGCAAATGGATGACCACCCCCGCCAAATTTTTGTGCTATTCCATTAATCACGTAATTACCACTGGAGCGCATACTAACTTTAACGCTTCCTTCATTTATTTCACTAAACATAATACTGATTTCAACGCCATTCACAACTCGAGGGTAATCTGCGAATCCATCAGTTTCATAAGATTTTGCGCCAAATTCATCCAATACTTTTTGGGTAATCGCCACCCACACTACCTGATCATCATGTTCAAATTGTAAATTATTTAAAATATAGGCAAATAATTTAATTTTATTTTTTGATTGGCGTTCATATATTTCCTGATAAATTTTTTGAGGGCTTACTCCCTTCTTGACCATTTCACCTGAAATCGTATATGACCGGACATTGGTGTTAGAAAACTTGAATGAACCAGTATCGGTGATGATACTCGTGTATAACGCTTCAGCAATTCTCTTAGAAATTTTCGCATCAAAAAATTTTATCAAATCATAAATAATTTCTCCTGTTGAACAAGCATCAACATTTATTAATTTGATATCTCCAAATTTTTCATGCGGTGGATGGTGGTCAATACAAATTATTTTTACCTTTAAATCTCTTATATCCTCTCCAACTTTTCTTAAACGACTCCAGTCGCTGATATCTAATACAAAAATATAATCAGCGCTATATAGGATTTCGCGATGAATATTTGGATTATATACCATTATGCTGTTATCGGGATCTAAAAATTTGTAATTAGCTGAAACCGGACCGCTATTGAAAATATAAACATCCTTACCCAAATCATTCAATAAAGCTGCGAGCGCGATTTCCGATCCTAAACCGTCGCCATCCGGATTTACATGTGTTGTCATTACAAATCTTTGGCCGCTATTAATACAATTCCGTACTCTTTCCAATGATGTCCTATCAACCATGGATGCAGTTACATCCTTTCTTACTTAAATTTATAGTTTGATATTAGTTTTGCCAAATCCCGTATTACCCAAAGCATCTTCGGCCTTTATGACAATTGTATTAACTCCCTTTACATACGATTTTAAAACTATTTCAAATTTTTCCGTTTTCGAATCACAAATTCCATCGACAGGATACACTAACTTCCAGTCATCGGCATTCAAGCCATATTCTACGGATTTGATATTAAGCATTTCATCTTCAACTACAAATGATATCTTTGCATCATTCTTTTGTGCCTGAATTTTAATGTCTGAAATTTTTGGTCCACTATTATCCACTTTGAATAGCGGGCTTATTTTATCAGAAGATAAGGCCATGGAAGGGGGATTGGACTGATCATCTTTGGCTATAATTTTGATGAAATATTTCCCATCTGGAAAAAGTTCACTATCCCAGGAATAGACAAATCCCTGAAAATCTTTAACCAACGTCTTCCAGCTATTTTCATCTTCTCCTTTATAAAACAGATCAAAGGACAACTGATCGCCATTATCATCCTTGGTTTTCCAGCTAATCGAACGAAAGCCTTGACGAAATGTCTTCCGTCCGGTAGATTGATTCTGAGTGTTGTTGTTGTTCGATGAACTCGCGCTTTCTATATGCGAATCCACTGCCATTTGATTAGAAAAGTTAGGAAAATAATTGCCCGGAGCGTGCACTAAAATGTCATTTATCTCCGGCTCAATATTCTTTTGCAGATAGGAAAAAGATACTTCTTCAAGCACGGGTGAATATCTACTGTTTGTTGTAGTTAAGGATGCTTTTAACTGAATAAACCTCGCATGAGGGCTGCTTATTAACTGCCCGGATGAATTGGTATAACTTTCTGACCAGGAACTCCAGGTTTTATCTGGTTCCTCTGTATTCCCGGTACGGGAATAAAATACAAGTTTGGTACTTTCTGGTATTTCCGCTTCCCAACTTAAAGCGCCCCATTGAGAAGAAACAGAGGCATCAATCACTTCTGAAATATAGTCTCCTTGTGAAATATGTTCCGAAGACAAACGATATATTCTGCCGGTATTCGAAGTACAAATAAATTTTTTCCTGCCTGAATCTTTCCCGAGTACCGTAATTTGCGTTTCCTCAAGTTCAGTCAAAAGTGTGTGTTCTCGTGCATCTTTTAAAGAAAATAGCCGACCAGGCTCGCCTGTTCCTAAAACAATATTTTCATCATCATCAAGAATTATGGCATAAATTCCATACTTTCGAGAGCTCCAGATTGTTTTCACAGTGCCATCTTTTTCGATTCTGTATAGTGCACTATTTTGTTGACCGAAACGAGGAGGGCCTTCTGCAGAGATCTGTTGAACTGGTAAATCAATTCTATCTTCTTCTGCTGTGCTGACTTGCGTGTTTTCACCAACAGACTGGGCTGTTGCCGGCGTTCTTGGAATTTCCCTTTTCAGACGAGACTCACCCGCAGCCGCAGCAAAGATGTTCCCGGTTCCGTCTATTTCAATATCGGTAATTTCTACTAATGGAGAATCATAAAGTACAAAGGCCTGACCGTTCGAATCTATTCTAATAATCATACCTTTGTTTGCAGTTCCTGCAATGATATTTCCTTGCGCATCGAGGACGATCTTTCTGATATGAACATCCTGACTCTCATAAAATAAAGTCCCGTTTCCTTGTTGGTCAACACGATAAATGTTGCCCTTATCACCGGTTGCTACATAAATATTATTTTGGTCGTCCACCGCAATTGACCAGATATAAACTTGCCCGGGAGCAAAGAATACAGCTTCTTCACTATTTGTTTTTCTGCCATTAAGAATTTTATAGATCTTTCCCTGTGGCGAAGTTCCTATATAAAGGTTGTTTTGCTTATCGACTGCCATTGCATATATTTGCAGGTCTTCAGACTCGAAAACAACACTTGATTGGTTGTCGGGATCTATTTTAAAAACTTGTCCATTGTTACCGCCAGCCGCGAAAATATTCCCGCGACTGTCTGCTACTCCAGCCCAGATAAACGGTATGTCCGGTTTAAACACTGCCTCAATTTTTGGCGCTAAATAGATTTCGCCCCGGTTACTGATCGAAACGCCATTCGGCTTACCTTTTTCAAAATCCTTTTGTGTATTGAACGTAATAATTATGGGTGTTGAAGCCGTCAATAAAGAAAACATCAACAACATGATAATTGTAAAAATAAAGTATTGTATTAATTTCATAGCACCTACTCGTCTTTTGGTTCAACTTTAAGCCAAATTGTTCTACCTCCTGAAATTGAGTATTCTACTTCTGCTTTTTCTTCAGATAGCACCCGATATCGTAACGATTGAACATTCCCCGAAGATTTCTGAGAATTCATAACAGACAGAATAGATGGAGGAAGACTGGGAAATTTTTCTCCTTCAACTATAACACCATTGTTTCTTTCGCGAATTTGAAAAAATAAATAGTTATTTTTACGCCGACTTTCAAGCAGATCAACCAACTGGTTAAATGTTTTAGGCCTGAATTCCTGTGGCGAAGTTCTGTATTCAATTTGCGTTAGCCTACTGCCACTTCCGGCAAATAGCAGAATACGATTTGAATCAATATCATCTGGAATTTTAAGTGTCTGCTGAATTCTATGCCGCTCTCCCTGATATTCTTTAATGTCTACCAGTATGTTAATTTTTTCTCCAGGTTTGACCACTGACTTATCCACTTCAATTCCCTGGATAGATGCCAGATATTTTTTAGGATGTGCAGTAAAATTTAGCTCAACGGACTCAATTTCAGGTAACTCAAAATTATTTGATAATAATGCGCCTAAAATCGACGAAATTTCACCAACTGCCTGTGCAGCATCCGTTAAAAAAGATGAAGGCACACCGCCAGCAAAATAATTTTGCAGTATAATGGATTTTTGTCCTTTTAGCTGAATCGCACCTTCAAGTTGCAGCGTCTGGTTGGGAACGGATAGCCTGGCTGATTCTAAAGCATTCGTTAATACAATCTGAAAAATAAAAGGTGTAATAGAATAAATACTCCGGTCTTCTGCAATTCGAAAATTGAATTCGGTGTTGGGCCTCACTCTGGACCGAACATTTATCCGGAAAGGAATCATTTCAGGTTCCTCGCCTCTGACTCCCATGATGCCGGTCGAACGATCCTGATGAACAGTGCCAATAATTTCGGTGAGTGAAGCCATTTTCGTGGACGCCATTAAACTCGAAAGCGTGGTTAATATTTTGGCCTTTCCGAGGGGTAATCCGACTGCGCCACTGTTTAAAAAAGGATGTCCCATTCCTAATATTTTTTCACCGTCGCAATATGTCACCGTTCCCGTAGCCTGCAGTCCTAAATCCCCATCTACAATCACGACGGAAAAAGCATCCCCCGGTTCTAAAACACTTAAACCTTCTTCTGGCTCTGTTGAAAAAGTCCCGCCAACATTCAACACCTTGAAGCCTAAACCACTGAAGATTTCAGAGTAAGATTCAATAACTGAATTTTCAAATCCGGAGAATAAAAGTGGTATCGCCAAAGGGAAAATACCTGCTGAACCTGTCTTTTGATTTTTGATTTTTTGAAATTGCGGCGGAATAAAATTTCCCATCTTTAATTCCCTGACCCCAATCGCCATTTCCAGATACTGCGCATTAAAACCTCTATTTAATGCCAGTTCCTCTTCACGTACATTTTCGTTATCAAAAATTTCCAGCATCTGTTCAATTGGCGTTATACCAGCTATGGGATCCTTCATGAAAATGCCCATACTGTAAGCCAGTGCACCGATTAGTTTGCCGTCAATGTAAACCGGGCTGCCGCTCATTCCAGCAACCACGCCAGTCTTTTCAACTTTTTCGCCAACTAATTTTACTAAAATTAAATCCCGTTTAGCCCTGAAATTTTTAATGATTTCGATAACTTCAAATTGAAACTCTTCGATCTCCATACCACTGAAAATAGTCTTCCCGAATCCGCGCATTCCAGGCTTTATTTGATTCACCGGCATAATATTCTCGCCGGCAATACCAACATTGGCGAAGAGTAAAAGTATTAAGATTTTGATTATATTTTTTGAATACATTGTATACTTACTTTGTTAATTTATTTTAAACAAACTACAATTTTTATTAAACTATTTCAAGGAAAATAATTGTCATAATTTATACCGATATTTCAAAATCAGAATCCGAAAATTTAACTGAAGGATATTCATGCAATTTTGCTTTAAAAATCTCAATAATCCCGTTTAAGCGCTCTTTGGATTTTGCCTCAAATCGGAGTACTAAAACTGGTTGTGTATTAGAAGCTCGAACCAGACCCCAGCCATCTCCAAACAACACCCTGGCGCCGTCAATATCTATGGTTTCATATTTTGATTTAAAATATTCAGCAAGGTCAGCTACTACATTGAATTTGTCTTCATCAGTCGCTTCTATTCGGATTTCAGGCGTAGATTCAAAACGGGGAATTTCATCGGCAATTTCAGACAGCTTTTTATCCGTTTTGGAAAGAAGTTGCAGTAATCGGCCTGAAACATAAATGGCGTCGTCAAAACCGAAATAATCATCTGCATAAAATATATGGCCGGACATTTCTCCCGCCAAAGGAGAATGGATTTCTTTCATTTTCGCTTTTATTAAAGAATGCCCTGTTTGCCACATTAGCGGTTTGCCACCGAATTTTTTAATTTCTTCGGGAAGGGATTGTGAACACTTTACATCAAATACAATATCAGAACCTGGATTTCGCTTCAGGACTTCCTGACTTAAAATAGCCAAAAGTCTGTCTGCAAAAATGATGCGTCCCTGGTCGTCGATCACGCCAATTCGATCGCTATCCCCATCGTAGCCAATTCCAACGTCAGCGCCCAGTTCGTTCACTTTTTTCTGCAGATCGACAACATATTTAGGAACGGTCGGGTCAGGGAGATGATTAGGAAATCGTCCATCGAGCTCACAGTATAAACAGAAAACCTCGCATCCTAAATCCTGCCATAATTTTGGCATGAGAAGGCCTGCTGTACCATTTCCAGCATCAATCACAACCTTCAATTTTTTAGAAAAATTTAGCTTAGATTTTATAGTGGTAATATAATCATCCATGACATTTTTCTCACAAACTACGCCAGTGCCAGTCACATAATCTTCCTCCTGGATAATCCTCTTAATTTCCTGAATCTGTTCGCCATATACTGGCACGACTGCTTTTTTAGATATCTTCAGTCCATTATAATCTATGGGATTATGGCTGCCAGTTATCATGACACCGCCGTCAGAATTATACTTCACTATGGCAAAATACTGCACTGGTGTTAAGACCAGGCCAACATCAATCACATTCACTCCAGTTGAAAGCAAACCTTCGATAAGAGCATTACGAATACGTTGTGATGAAAGACGAACGTCACGACCCACTACCATGTCTTTCGCACCGGCCCTGCTCAAAAATGTACCGATTCCTTTGCCAAGCAGAATTGCATTTTCATCGACCAGGTCTTCATCTGCAATGCCGCGAATGTCATATTCCCGAAAAATGGTAGTTTTTATCATTGATGTTCTCCTCGTTCTTTGTTCAATAAATTATTGCCTCTACCCTTTTTCTATTTAGTGTGTGGCAGAAAACACAATTCTTGTTGTTATTTCGAATCCTTATTTTTTCATATCGCCGTCAGTTTGAGCATTTCTATAAAATCCCCCTTTGCTAAGGGGGATATTCCTTATTTTGACGCCAATGCGATATTTTCGGTCAAACACTATTTACAATAAACTCTTAGATTCACACAAGAGAGCTCGTTCAATCCCGTTTAAATCTTTATGTATATAAACATTTGAAAAGCCGTTTGTAGAAAAAATATTTTTTACCCTTTCTGCCTGGCCCAATCCTACTTCAACTGCAATAAATCCGGATGGCTTTAGCAGCATCGATGCAATTTGAGCGATCTCCCGAAAAAGGTCCAAACCATCTTTGTTGTCTGTCAGGGCAATTTCCGGTTCAAATTGTTTAATTTCTTTGGGTAAATTTTCAAGCTCGGCGGCAGATATGTAGGGCGGATTTGAGACTAAAACATCGTACCTTCCACTGAGTTTGTCTGAATTAACTATTTTCATCAGGTCAATTGTGAGAAACTGAATCTGAGCGGAAACTTCATTTATCCGCGCATTTGAAAAAGCGACATTAATAGCCTCCGCTGATTTATCCAACGCAGTTATTCTGGATTGTTTTAAATATTTTGCCAGAGATATGGCAATGCATCCAGAACCAGTGCCGATGTCTAATATATTTATAATTTTTTCTGAATGAAATTTTTCTTTGCACTTTTCAAGAACGGTTTCCACCAAAATTTCGGTCTCCGGCCGAGGGATCAACACGCCGGGTTTTACTTGAAAGGGTAGGGACATAAATTCCGCTTCCCCTAAGATGTATTGTAAAGGCTCATTTTGAAGTCTTCTTTTTAAGTATCCCTTAAACCGATTTAATTCATCCCCGGTCAGAGGTCGATCGGAATTCAGATAAAGATTCACCCGGTCCATCTTCAAAGCATGAGCTAATAATCGCTCCGCATTTAACCTGGCGTTTTCAATGCTTTTTTCTGATAAATAGTCAGAGGTCCAGTTTAATACATCTAAAATATGCCACACTTTTTTGGTTTCTAACATTAACCTGCTTTTTTCAATAGTTCAGTCTGATCTGCCAAACGCAACTGTTCAATCACTTCGTCTAAATCTCCATAAAGAATTTCATCGAGGCGATACAACGTTAATCCAATGCGGTGATCCGTCAAACGCCCCTGGGGATAATTATACGTTCTTATTTTAGCGCTGCGATCACCTGTGCTCACCATCGATCGTCGGCTTTCAGACAATTTAGCCTGCTCTTCACGCTGTCTTTTTTCTAATAGCCGGGCCTTGAGTACTTTCATTGCTTTTGCCCTGTTTTTATGCTGCGACTTTTCATCCTGGCAGGTAACAACCATGCCGGTAGGAATATAAGTAATTCGAACAGCAGAATCAGTAGTATTTACACTTTGACCGCCCGGTCCGGAAGAACGATAAACATCAATTTTCAAATCGTTGGGATCAATTACCATTTCAATCTCTTCAGCTTCCGGCAGAACCGCTACCGATGCAGCGGATGTGTGGATTCGGCCACTGGATTCAGTTTTAGGCACGCGCTGCACCCGATGCACGCCACTTTCATATTTCATTGTGGCGTAAATACCATTACCTTTTATCATGAATATAATTTCTTTAAAACCACCAATTCCCTGTGGATTGGAACTTAACAATTCGATTCCCCAGCCTTTTCTTTCGGCATATTTGTTATACATGCGAAACAAATCACCGGCAAATATTCCAGCCTCTTCTCCTCCAGTACCCGCACGTATTTCAACTATTGCATTTTTTGTATCATTTGGATCCTTGGGCAAGAGCATTAATTTGAGCTCTTCTTCGAGCATTTCTGCCTTTGTTTGAAATTCCGCCAGCTCCAGCTCTGCTAATTCATGCAGTTCTTCATCACCATCTTGTTCTAATACTGCTTTATCTTCTGCAATTTGTTTTAAGACTTGCTTGTATTCATGATATTTTTCTATTGTTTTATCCAGGCTGCTTTTTTCTTTGGCAATATTTTTATATCGAAATGGATCTTTAGCAACTTCTTGCTGCATCATTAAATTAGAAAGCTCTTCATGTCGGCTTTCAATTTTTTCTAATTGATCGTGCATTCTTAATACTCCATTCAAATATATAATTTGAGCAGTTTTATGTCTTTAGTTTTATCTGGAAGAAAAAAATTTTAAAATGCAGATGATTTTATCAGCAGAATCTAATCATGTGAATTCTGGATTATGTCTTTGAAGGTACTCCTTCGGCCTGGAAAGATTCATTTCCTTCCAGGACGACATTACGATGCTCTGAAATTTCTAAACCAAGAGCACATTTTAAAGCCACGATAGCCACCTCAAGTTGGCTTTCGTCTGGTTCTTTAGTAGTTATCCTTTGTAACCACAGGCCCGGTACGATAAAAGGTTTCCAAATTTTTTTTATTGAACCAACTCCTGAAAGTCGAATCAATTCATAGGAAATACCACCAATTAACGGGATAAAGGCCAGGCGCAGAAGCCTGTCTCCAATATCTTGCGGCCTACCCAGAAACATAAAGATAAAAATACTAACCACTATAACAATAAGTAAAAAACTTGTGCCGCAGCGAGGATGGAATCTGGATAACAGTTTGGCTTCGGATGGGATTAGTTCTTTTTTATTTTCAAATGCAAATATACTTTTATGTTCTGCACCATGATATTCAAAAATGCGGCGAATATCCTTTAAAAGCGATATGACTAAAAGATAAACAAGAAATATTACCAATCGCAGAATACCATCAACCAGGTTGAACATAAAACCAGTTTTTGCACCCAATAAGTCAGTTAAAATTAGCGGGATGTAAAAGAAAATAAAAAGACCAATGAGAAAAGAAAAAATAACCGTTACGACTAACCACAAATTTGAAAAAGCACTTTTTTTAGCAGAGTCTTGACTTTTCTTGTGATTATTTTTATCATCCTTGTTTTTTTCATCTTCCATTGCGATTTCGCCAGAAAATGATAAAGCCTTAATGCCTAATATCATGGATTCAATTAAAATGACCGCACCCCTTAAGAACGGCCATGATAAAATTTTAACCTTTTTTATTAATGAAATAAAAGGCTGAATCTTCACATAAATACTCCCATCTGCCCGGCGAACCGCGACAGAATAGGAATCAGACGATCGCATCATTACTCCTTCGATTACAGCTTGTCCCCCTACTTGCAGATTCTTTTTTGGCATATTCAATCTATATAAAAAACGGAATGGATCCTAAACGGCGCTCATCCCGCTAATAATTTTCCATAATTACGCTATGATTTGTCTTTATCATTTCCTGAATCTACTGCTGCAGTCGTTTCTTTTGTACTGGCGGTAGTTTTATCCGGGTCTTGACTTTCCTTGTCGGCCAATCCATACTTTCTCATAAATTTCTCCACCCGCCCTGCTGAATCAATAAGTTTCTGTTTCCCGGTAAAAAAGGGATGACACGCAGAACAAATTTCTACCTTTAAATCACCAACAGTAGATCGAACCTGAAAAGTATGCCCACATGCACATTGAACAGTTCCCAATTTGTATTTTGGATGAATATCAGTTTTCACTTAGTTCTCCTAAAATTGTCTTTCTAAGTAATTTCACAAAATTTAAGCACCAAATATACTCAATAAATAAGATAAACGCAAGAAAATTATCTTTGAAATGTTCTTATAAATTCAACAGAGTGTGTTTAGAGGAAGCAGGTTTTAAATTCTATTGCTCTATTGTTTGATAAGGATTAATACGACAGTAAGACAATGCAGCAATAATCAGTAATCTCAACTATTTCATTCATACTTCGCTTCAGAGCGCTATGTATTCATGGATTCCAGGAAGGCTCTATTTGTCTTTGTGCCTCGCATTCTTTCTAATAGAAATTCCATAGCTTCAACCGGGTTCAATTCCGCCAGAAACTTTCGCAGAATCCATAAACGATTTAATTCAAACTCATCCAGCAACAGTTCCTCTTTTCTGGTTCCGGATTTATTCACATCTATCGATGGGAACATTCTACGATCTGAGAGTCGGCGGTCGAGCTGCAATTCCATGTTTCCTGTGCCCTTAAATTCCTCAAAAATAACTTCATCCATTCGACTGCCAGTATCAATAAGCGCTGTTGCAATAATTGTCAAACTGCCGCCTTCTTCAATATTCCTGGCTGCGCCAAAAAATCGTTTGGGTCGTTGCAATGCAGTTGCATCAATACCGCCTGATAATATTTTGCCACTGTGTGGTACAACTGAATTGTGCGCTCTGGCCAATCGGGTAATGCTATCCAAAAGAATCACAACGTCCTGTCCATATTCTACAAGCCGTTTCGATTTTTCCAGGACCATTTCGGCTACCTGAACGTGTCGATCAGGGGGTTCATCGAATGTGGAGCTAATAACTTCTGCTTTAACAGAACGTTCCATATCAGTGACTTCTTCCGGTCTTTCATCAATCAATAAAACGATCATTTTAACATCAGGGTGATTGTCTGTGACGGCATTTGCGATTTTCTGCAGTAAAATGGTTTTCCCTGTCTTGGGTTGAGCAACAATTAAACCTCGTTGTCCTTTACCAATTGGCGTCAATAAATTCATAATTCTTGTTGAATAATCTTTTCGCTGGTGTTCGAGGTTTATTTTTTCATCAGGATAAAGAGGGGTTAAATTATCAAACAGAATTTTCTTTTTCGCTTCCTCTGGATTTTCAAAATTTACGGCTTCGACCTTTAATAGTGCAAAAAACCGTTCACTTTCTTTTGGAGGACGAATTTGTCCGGAAACAGTATCACCCGTTCGCAAACCGAATCGTTTTATCTGCGACGGCGAGACATAAATATCATCCGGGCCAGGTAAGTAGTTATAATCAGGAGATCTTAAGAAGCCATATCCATCTGGTAGCACCTCAAGAACCCCTTCGGCAAAAATCAATCCTTCCTGTTTCGTCTGCTCTTCTAATATTCGAAAAATTAATTCCTGTTTTTTTAACCCAGTGGCGCCAGTAACATTTAACTCTTGTGCCATCTTGGTCAATTCAGAAATTTTTTTTGTTTTTAATTCAACTATTTCCATAATTAAAATTCCTCAATTTTAAAAATTTATTTAAGATAAACATTTAACATATTTTATAATTAAAAGTATCAGGATTTATTGTCTGATTAAAAGATAGACAGATTTTTTATCGGTTTAATTTACAAGAGGTTATAATTAAAGTAGTTATATTACAATTTAATTAGAACGGTTAATCAATTAAATTTATATTTTTTATCTAATTTATTCCCACATATTCTTCACAAATTCGAACATCCTGTTCTGAAGTTACTGAGGAAGGGACGTATATTCATCTTTTCGCGATGATGCAATGAATTATTTATAGATTCCAACTTTAAAAAAAAGAACAAAATTATCAGAGTTAAATATTCAGATGAGTTTTAAAGACAACCAAGTTATGTATATATGGATTATGAAAGTTAACTAAATTCAACCTTTTTACACTAAAAAAGAACTTTTAAAAGAACGCAGGCCATATTGACAAGAATAATTTGGATTAGTCAATTTTGACGGGAATTACTTTTGTTGGAATAACTTTTGTTGGCCGGATTTTAATTTAAAACAATTTAAAAAATATAATTCAATTTGTCAAGCGTTTTTATAAAAATTTAAAAATTCCCCTACAACATGATGAGAGCCCGTAACACAAATCAGATCATTTTTATTTGAATATGCCAATGCTGATTGAAAAGCTTCACTATTATTCGGGCAGTGTAATGAAGAATCGGAAGTTCGTGAAATTTCTTTCCAGAGTATATTCGCACAAAGTGCTCTGTCTGAAACTGGCGTAGTAACAAAAATAAAATCAGCGGTGGAAGCAATCAATTTTGATATAGTTTTATAATTTTTATCTTTTAATAAACCAATTACAATAATCAGGCGAGTAAATTGATGTAATATTCGCAATGCAGCAATTAACTTGCGAATTGCTGCAGGGTTATGGGCGACATCAACGACAATTTTGGGCGAATCCTGTAACTTTTCTAACCGACCCGGCCACTCACAATTGGACAAGCCCAATTTAATACCTTCTTCTTCAATTATCATATTTTGTTCACGTAGAACTTCGGTAGATGCTACAGCAATGGCCGCATTTCTTAATTGATGTTTGCCAGCTAATCGAACTTTTAGATTATTGAATTGCTTCCCTGAACAATTCAAATCAAACTCTGAAAATCTCTCCGTCATCTTTTGAGGGTAAATTGTACAAATCTCGTTTAACTGATAAAATTTCGCATATTTCTCTTGAGCAGTTTTTTTAAATAAAGTGTTCACACCTTGATTTTCAGAACCGGATAAACAGGGCACACTGGTTTTGATGATTCCTGCTTTTTCCGCGGCGATCTCTCTTTTCGTTCGTCCTAATTCACCGGTGTGATCTAATTCAATATCAGTTATAATGCTCAACACGGGCACTATCACATTGGTCGCATCAAATCTACCTCCTAAACCTACTTCTATCAAAGCCAGATCAACATGCTCATCAGCAAAATATTGAAATGCAACTGCAGAAAGAGCTTCAAAATATGTACATCCCATAGCATGAATTTTATCCTTTATTCGTTCAAGATAAATAATCAGATTATCTGTTGATATGGATGTAGCATTTACTTTAATCCGCTCTGTTACATCCATTAAATGAGGAGATGTAAACAAGCCTGTTTTATATCCTGAATGTCTCAAAATCGATTCAAGCATAGCTGCGGTGGAACCTTTACCGTTGGTGCCAGCGATATGAACGCTTTTAAATTTTAAGTGAGGATTCCCCATTGCCGAAAATAACATTGAAATGTTCTCAAGACCCAGTCGCCACCCAAACCTTTGAAGGTTATTTAAAAATTTTAAAGTAGCATTTTTACACATATTGGATGGTTTCTTTACACATACTGTGCAATTATTTACCGTCTTTTGGAAACAAATTGCACGAAAATAAATTCAATTTTTTTTTACCAAAATTTAAACAAAAATATGAAGAATTCATAATAAATTCATTATTTTAATATACCCTTTAATTTATTTGACTTACACTAAAACAAATTACCACTTTATTTTGGCTTTAGTGAATAATTCTATCAGCTCTTGTATTTTTTTCAAAAATACTAAAATGGCACATAATTTGCAAATTTTATTCGAATAATGTTACAAACATATATTTATTTTATCAAGCAAATGAAGTCATTTAAAAAATCGACCCCATTTACAGTATTTCTTCTTTTATTTTTAACAAGTATTAGCTCCTTATATGGAGGCATTACTGGTACTATTGCCGGTAAAATAATGGATATAGAAACTGGCACCGTTTTAGCTGGAGCTGATATTGTTATTGAAGGTACTACAATGGGTGCGCAGGCAAGCAAAAACGGATTTTATATAATCCAAAACCTGCCGGCTGGAACATACAACGTCAGTGCAAGTATGATAGGCTATTCAAAAGTGACGACAACAAATGTTACTGTAAATGTCGATTTAATAACGGAGTTAAACTTCGGTTTAACAGCAAAAGTTCTTCCATTAGAAGAAGTGATCGTCATAAAAAGGCGCGATCTCATTCAAAGTGAAATCACATCCTCCACATATTTCATTTCTGGTGAAGAAATAAATGATAAACTACCAATTGATTCTTACAAAGACGCCATTTCACATTTACCTGGTATAGTAGGTAACCACTTCAGAGGCGGCGGCGAAACTGATGTCGTTTATATGTTGGACGGATTACCCATTCAGGGAGGGCTCTCGCGGGAAATCTCAAGTAACTTCCCAAACAGCTCCATTGTGGAAATGATGGTCCAAACAGGCGGTTTCACTGCGGAATATGGCCAGGCTTCCTCTGGTATCGTCAACGTGGTCACAAAAGACGGGCACAATGAAGTGGAGGGTCAGGTAAAAATTTACACTGATTTCATTGACACCGGCATCACCGGTAACGATAATACCCGCAGATTAGAATTAAATGTCGGAGGCCCGGTTACCATGGGTTTTGGTGGGCCGTTAATCAACGCTAATTATTTTATCTCTGGTGATTTAAACTTAAGCGACACCCCTTATCGAGATCAAATGCGCAAGGAATTCAAATCACCAATTTTTCATAACTATAATTTGAACTCCAAATTAAATTTTGATATTGGTAAGAGTACATTTCTTACATTCCAGGGATTACTGTCAAATTGGAATTGGCGAAAATATGATCCGCAATGGGAATTAAATCTCGGCGGGCTGGCTGTGAACAAACATTTTAGCAATCGCATCAGTGCTTCCTTAACCCACACATTCAGTCCGAAATTCTTTACCTCTCTCAGAGTGGCAAACTATTCATATAAGCGTGCTATTTTGGGTTCTGTTGAAAATGATGAACCAAATATTGTCTTTGAAAATTCAACTGATCCTAACAGCCTTGTTGTAAGTGGCAAGCAACCCTGGAATGAAGAAACAAAAGAAAATGTGAGTATTATTAAACTCGATTTTGTAGGCCAGGTATCTGCCAATCATTTTTTAAAAACAGGAATTGATTTCCAAAAATATAATTTACAATCCAATAGTATAAAATTTAGCGCGATACCTCCTTTGGGTAAAAAAACCGACATAACTTTTAATAAAACCGAAAATGACTTTCAATACTATCCTAATTTTTTTGCATTTTACATTCAGGATAAAATAGAATTCAAAGGTATAACGGCAAATTTAGGCCTGCGCTATGACATTTTTGCTCCGCAAATAAGTGTTAAGCAAATCACTAAAGAGAGCCTTGAATTACGTTTTGTATTAAACGTACCGCAACCAGAAATTAAAACTAAAAACCATGCTCCTTTATCACCCCGATTAGGAATTTCTTTTCCATTATCAGAAAATGAAAGAATACATGTAAATTATGGATGGTATTATCAAATGCCTCCGCTGTATTATTTGTTTACAAACGCGGATCAAAAATTAAGTGGTTACCTGCCAGTTATGGGCAATCTTGATCTAGAACCCATAAAAACCGTGTCGACGGAATTCAGCTACAAGAGAATTGTGTCAGACAATCTGCTGTTTGTTCTAACTGGATTTACCAAGCAATTTACAAATTTAATCGATACGCAATCGTTTATTCTTCCTGACAGTTTGATTGAATCAGGAACCACGCCCGTTGGCTTTACTAAATATACCAACTCAGCAACCGGGCGGGCGTCTGGTTTTGAAATTGCCCTTCAAAAACGGTTCTCGGATAAATTTTCTGGAAGGTTAAGTTACACATACATGAAAGCAAAAGGCATTAGCGCCAATTCGGAAGATAACTTTAACTATGATATTGTTGTAGCACAACCCATCGATGGACAGGAACACCCATTAAGCTGGGACCAAAGACATTCATTTATACTAAATGCAGATTTCGAGAATAGCAAATTGCATATTAACGCTTTATACCGTTTATTCAGCCCTTTGCCATTTACTACCTCCGGAAGCGCTGCACCTAATAACGCCAGGCTCTCCTGGAGAAATCTACTGGACGTGAAAGTTAATTTAAAAGCATTTAATTTTTACGGCGGTAAACTCATTCCATTTTTTGAAATTAGAAACCTGTTTAATGAAAATAATGTGATTAACAAACTTGATGATACTGGCGTCAGGGCCTATAGACTTTATGACCCAATCAATTCCAATTTTGGCAGACGACTTCGACTGGGTATGAATTTTAGTATGTAATAAAAAAAAAGCCTACCAACACGGTAGGCTTTTTTTTTGCATCTTTGTTATTTGATATGGGCAAAATTCAAAATACCAATGAACTAACATTAAATTAAAATGAATCTTACCCAAACAAATTGAAAAAGCCTTTTTATCTTATCTATTTCACAAATCGTTTAAACCGCTCATTAATCCTTCCCCAGTGCAAATTGTTCATGAAATTATCGATGTATTTGGCGCGTGCCGGGCCATCTTTATGGTAATAAGCATGTTCAAAAACATCGCAGGAGATTAGCGGGATGCCGCCCCAGATGGCTCCGTATTGATGCTCATCAACCAGGACATTGAGCAGGCGTTGGGAATAGAGCGCATCGTAAACCAGCAAGCCCCAGCCGCTCAATTTTGCAGAAAAGGCTGTGGCTTTAAAATCGGCTTTCCAGTTTTCCACTGATCCAAAATTCTCTTCAATCGCAGTTTTAATTGCAGATCCTTTATTGACATCCCCATCACCACCTATGACCTCCCAGTACACATCGTGCAGCAACGCGCCTGAGTGATTCCAGGTCAGTCTTCTTTTTAGCTCGCCAAACTCACTCCAGTTGCCATTTGCAGCTCCAACGTCCGCGCCGGTTAAGGTCTGTTCGATTTTGTTTAAAAATGTGACGTAGCCTTTATGATGAGTATTGTAATGCCAATCGGTGGTTTCTGGCGAGACCACTTCTTTCAACAACTCTTTAGCTTCTTCATTTGAATAAGGCCTTGCATTGAATTTCCATTCATACGCCATAATTTTATCTCCTCTTTAATTTGAAATTAATTAATGTTTTATAGATAAATATATTTGTTTATACAATCTACAATTAAATGTTTTATTTTTACAAAAAAAATAATATTCCGACAAATTACCAATAAATAATATTTTATTAATCCCATCTGTTGTGATTATTCATCAAATTACTCTAATTAGAATTTGCCAACATTATTACACAGTATCTCAAACAAATTCTACGCAATAAAAATTTCAGGTAAAATATAAAATAACAAAATTATTTCAAACACGATAATTATAATTTACCAATCAATCTTAAATGCCGGATTTTGTCAGGTGAAATAAAACGAAAGTCGAAGGTGATAAGGTGAAAACCTGAATTTTCAATCTGAAGAATTTAGAAGGTTATTATTTGATGATCGGTTCCTTTTTATGATGTTCGAGTTAATTTGAATATCCGGAATCAATATTAAGATTTAAGATTATTTATTGCCTCTCCTTATTTCACACAACTACAAAACTCTCTTCAATCTTCTTTGTAACTCTTTCTCATCAACCCTAAATTTAAAAGCCTTGCGGCCATTTATAAACACAACCGGTATTTGCTCTTTGAATTCTTCAAATATTGTTTCATCCAGGGTGATGTCAACTTCCACAAACTCAAATGGGATTTGTTTCTGAATCTTTAGCAAGATCGTCTTGGCCCCATCACACAAATGACAACCTGGTTTAGAGTAAATTTCAACCTTTAGTTTTTTGTTCCTCTTTTTTAACAAAATCATCAAATTTCATCTTTTCATACCAGTTGCCAGCGATATATTTGAGAATCATGGTGAATTTATCGGCCGGTATAAAGCCGGGAACCACCGTAATGAGCTCGCCTTTTAAATTTATAAATACTGTTGCCGGAAAACCGCTTACTCCAAACATCCTGGTCAGTTCTCTGCCAGAATAATTGGCATCTTTAAATTTGAACTTCTCATTAGTCTCGGCATTTATTTTAGCCATGATGACATTTTTACTTGCAAACTTAATGACTTCTTTATTCGCGTAGGTTTCTTTATCCATTACTTTGCACCAGTGGCACCAATCTGTATAAAAATCTACCACCAGCAACTTCTGCTCTTTTTGGGCCAATTCGAATCCCTTGTCAAATGTATTCCAATCGATTTTCTGTGATTTATTCTTCCCGCTGCCGTCATTATCTTTATAAGTGGCAGCCGTAAAGATAAACGCTGCCATCAATATTGCAGACAAAGTCATACTCGAAATAATCGTTCTTTTCATATTTGTACCTCTGTTTATTGAAACCGTTACTCACCGCAAAATGGCTAATCTGCCGATTTTTTCTTTATGCAAAATCCCGGTCACACCCTGGGATCTGGCGATAATTTTGTAAAAATATACTCCATTGGCTGGAATATCGCCATCCTGATCCCGGCCATCCCAATCTAACATGTTAAAACCACTTGTAGCATATTTATATTCCTTTGGCCATGGTAAAGTTCGAATTAATTTTCCTGAGATAGTATATATTTTTACTTGAACTTCCGCATCCAGGTTAGAAATAAATGTAAAAGTTGTATTTTGGGGGAATGGATTCGGATAATTCATGACTTTCTCCAAAACCAAGCCCTCTTCATGAACCACAAAAACTTCAACAGTACCAGTAGTAGAATTATTGGAGTTATCCCAGGCCTTCACAACCAGAGTATGTCTATCATCCCCGTCAGAAGTCAGACAGCGAACCGATTTACCGGCAATATCAACTTCTTCTGGAAAATTGATTGGAAATTCTATGGCTCCCCGCAAGTGATCTCCTTCTTTAAATTGAAATAGGTCTGTCAGGTCAATTTTACTTATTCCTTTAAATCGGTTTAATTCAGACAAACACGTTTCCGCATCGGGATCAATGGATAGTGTCAGTTTATGGCCAATTTCTCCCGCAATATTTATTCCACTTAAGGTATCCGCCAAATCTATTATTAGAGTTACATTCTCATTAACAATATCGCCCGAAGAATAATTTTCATGCTCTTTAAAATAGATTTTCATTTCGGGACCTTTAACATCCACCAAACTGGATGATGTGCTGCTGACTGATATATTATCTCTGTAGCCTGCGCCGTCGGTCTCATCATTCCACACATAGGCGCTAATGCGAGCTAAACTACCTCCGTAAGAAATGTCTTTTGGCACAATAAATTTCGCATTGAATTTACCCTTTTGAACCGGCACGGCTCCACGATAAATGGAATTACCAGTTAGAAAATATTCTTGAGCAGAACCCGCCTCTGGAATATGTCGCACAAATTTTTTGGAATCGAAAGTATTTATTAAGGCTTTGCCATTAAATTCACTCATCAACTGGCCCTCTTTTCTGACCTCACCTGAAATCTCCATTGTACTCAAAGCAACGATGGAATCTGGCGACATAGACGTGATTACCGCCTCATTTTTTGGTACAGCTAATCGAAGTGTGGGATCTCCATAAATATGAAATTTCTCATCATTGGTAATGCTGTTGTTTGAAATACGCGCTAAAACAAAAGCATCACCAATCCGATTGGTTTGTCCGCCCGGTTTGAACAAGTTACTGTAGTAGTATTTATTAAAATTGAAATTAGAATATGAAAACACCAGGCGGGTTGAGGAAAGTATGGCAATAGCCCCCCGATTTTCAGCCAACAGCAGTTCTTCAGCCTGACTTTGTTCAGTTGGCCTATCAAATAGCGCCCAATCGCAGGTGGCGGCTACAAAAAACAGTAACTTGCCATTATTCTGTAGCCGGTCATTGTCTGCTCGCTCGAAAACGATCTCATGCGCCCATAGTCCTGAATTTCCATGCCCAATATAATTAACAATAAGCGCGCCTTTATTCATTTCCTTTATCAATTTTTCCTGAGCTTCTGGTTTGCGAACACCAGATACCGAAGCGCTGGCTCTTTTGGGAAATTCTGATAGATAGATTTTCTCTACATCAAAACAAGCCGGGATATAATCCTCAGCCAGGGTTTCCGCTTGCTCTATGTGAACAACATCTTGTGAACTTGGAATACCAGCTCCTACTAATTCATCGTCACCCACTACTATTGCCCTATTACGCCAGTTACCGCGAACAGGGTTGGTCTCATAACCAATTATCTTGTTTACAGCATTCTCTGCATCCATCAACGATTGCGCGGTTATTCTCCCTATAGCCAGGTCCATTACTTTATCAGTCCCGGAAATATAGGTAAACCAGCTATCAGTTGCTCGACTTACGAGTTCCTGCAAAGTCATTGAATTTTCAAATTCATCTGTTTGAAAGGTCGGAATCCAATTTTTATCACTCGAGCTGATTATATTTTTATAGTCATAATCACCATCTCCCAACAATAAAACATAAGCCGGGCTGGGAGACCAATTTTGATAGGCATATTTTAAAAAATCACGAATTGCAACCGGATCCATAAGCCCGCCCGAGAAATTGTTATAAACATCTGAGATACGCACCACTTCGGTCATTAGACGATTATCAGGATTGCCATTCTCGCGTAGACTTTCCAAATGAAGCGCCTCGGAATAAAAGTCCTCATGCGTAATGATAATAAATTCGGCGCCTGAATCAGTACTTCTTAAATCTGTAATTTCAATTCGCTCAAGGTTTTCTATTGACTTATATTTTGATGGATTGGTGGCTATATAACGATTGGCTAATTCAGGCTGCTGGAAATCTGTAAAAGTTAAGCTGCCATTAGAAAAACTGCCATTTATAACCTGCTTTACTTCTGAAAAATCTGTAACATTAAAAAGTCTAACAGAATTATTTGACAGATTGCTTATTCTATACGTTCGCATTCCAGGGTCTGGAAAAACCGAAAAAGTCAGCTCATCTTCTACTGCGCTCAGCCGGGCCGCATAAAACATTTCAAACCAGTCAAGATAAGCTACACCATCGCTGGCTACATCCACGCCGCGAGTGGGAGTATATAATAATTCTAGATTATTATCTCCTGATATAAGTATATTCGATTTCTCCGTTGAATAATCACGAGAGTTAAAGACCAAATAAGTGCTGCTATGACGTGTGAATTCAACATTATTAATAATATTATCATTCATAGAAAAATTAAATCGATGATACAGGGGAGGTTGAGGATTATTACGTTCATCTGGTTTTGGTGATAAATAGGCCATACGCAGCTTTAATAATACATTCTGTTCAGGCACAGCATTAGGTAATTCAAGCCTGAACGATTTACTACTGCTAACCACATCGGTCGCAAATTGTCTGCCAAACCAATTCAGGCCGGAATGCAAAGGATTGCTCAATTCTTCTTCTACAAATTTCATTCCCTGATACATTTCCTGAATATTACCAGCTTGTGGACCTGAGTTTACCTGAGTTATCCTTTGACCATCTTGCTGGCCATCCAGGATTAACCAATAGACATTATCAAATCCATAATGATTTATGTAATGAGAATAACTCTTTAATAAAGGATCATACTCCCAGCCTTCCACGCCAATTCCATAAAACAGAATAGAATCATCGCTGTCAAACTGGCCGTCTCCCCCATCTTCGACAAATATGGCATTCTCGATCAATCCTTCAGGTCGAGACGCATTCAGGTTGCGTGGTAATTCTTTGCCGCCATTATTAAATAAGCGTATTTTGTCGGGATTTATATCTGCAAGATTAATACCGTTTGACGATAAGAATGCGCCGTCAATTTTGTATATTCCTTCTTCCTGAATGTTGAATTTATAGAATGTGCCCAAATTTAAAACATTTTGAACCTTAGCAAGGCTGGGCCTGGTTTTAATTTTGCGCCATTTTGACGCCTGGTCATAATTTATCAGCGCGCCCCTGTAAAACGATTCCTCCAAATTAGATTGAACTTGAGATTCCTGCTGTTCATCAATCTGTCCACCCCTAAATTCTACTTGAAGTACAATTCGATGGTATTTCAGCATTTGAGCTTTAGCTGGAAAATATTGTATGCCAGCTACCTGAATCCTGATGATTTGTTGGTCGCGGAAAAAAGCCGGCTCACCGAGTCTCACCAAATCAAGAGGGAAAGCCTGTAAACCGTCATATATTTCCTTATTAAAAATATATTCACCTTCAGGCCAGCCTTCAACATTCTTAATTTGAGGGAATGGCAGTAAATTCGTATCTTCTTCAACTTCATGCTCAGACGCCAATATTCTATAACTTACCCGCGCGTCAATCGGCATTCCAACCACTGCAACGTGATATGGGATTTGCGGCATCCCAGGCTCATCGATTACACTTGCCCCGTCAAAATCAATTCGGGATAAATTCTCACCATTTACATTAATCCTTTCAGAAGACCAATCGCGGACAGCAAACTCAATTGTTAAAGAGCGAGCACTTTGACTTAGTATCTGAAGATTCCTCTGGTAGCTTTCAGCCTTTTCAATTGATTGCGCACTTAAAGGTCCGAATAGAGCGAGTAGGCAAATTATAAGCAAGGGCGATAAAATTAGTTTCAACTTCATATTAATTATGATTGGTTTTGCTATTAATCTTCTTTAATTCTAAATATGCAGAGTAAGCCTATAGCAAAGGCTATACTGTACATGACAAGGAGAAATATTCTTGGAGGGTGGATGAATATAAATTCGTAACCTATCCCTAATCCACTTGCAGTTGAATACACCAGACCTCTGATTGTATATTTATCCATAGTCAATTATTATAAATATAACACTTCCAGAACTACATTTCTTCCAGAGCTATGGAGAGAAACTATTTTTCAATATAAGAATTTTCAAAGAAATATGTAAATGAAATTTTGAGGAATCATAGAAAATTAAGGGAATAATGGATATAGGGAAATTAGGAAATATGGTATACTGTACTTTTCCTTACACCTTATTTCCTTACAACTATCTACCCTGCATTCGCTTTATTACTTTAAGTTAGAGCTTCTATAATATACCATTTTTCGGTTTTTCCACGCCTTGATTTATTCTCTTTGTAACGCGGTTTTTTCGTGCAATGTATTTTTATGAGCTTTCAGCGTTTCAATTTCAGCATGCATGGCACGAATCGTATCCATGACTCGAACCATGATATCATGTGCAATTCCTTTTGTCCTTTCTTTATTATAAAATTCTTTAAGATCTAAAGGTTTGCCATAATAAACATATATTTTCCTAAACAGCTTTGGAAAAATAGAACCGATTGGCAGTAATTTATCCATGCCGTCAATACAAACCGGAATGACTGTAGGATGGGTTTCTAAGATTAATAATCCGGCACCGCCTCTGGCTTTACCAATGGAACCGTCCCTGGACCTGGTCCCTTCAGGGAATAAGACCATAGGATCTTTTTTTAGCGCTTCAGCCATTCGATAGATTGCGCCAACATCTTTACGACCTTTTTTAATTGGAATGCATTTCCAATTATAAGCAAGCCATGCTAAAATGGGTGTTCGAAAAAAATTTTCTTCGGCGGCTGGATTCCAGGGGATTAACCTGGGGCGGATCAATGAAATTGGATAATAAGCAATCGTTCCAACTAAAAAACTGTCGATCATTGTTTGATGATTTGACAATAAAAGTGTATTTGCTTGCCGAGGGACGTTTTTTTTACCAATAACAATCGTTCGGTTTAATATGTGGAAAAAAGCATACGCAAGTGACACAGATATATTGGTAACAAAATAGTGTGTGACTGGCCACGTCAGTCTGAATAACCAACTACGTTTTTTTTTAGACATTGCTTTCCGTTTAATTTTCAATAAATTTTCATTTGGCAGATTATTCTAATTTTTCACCTTTATCACAATCATGGTTGCATCATCGTCTAACAAAGCTTTTTGAACAAATCCATTTTCAGGTCATCAATTTTTAAAAAATATTACGCAATCCCGATCATGACTGAGATTCCCTGTAAATAATGCTGATGATTATTTATTGATTAAATTAACTATTTAATGATTGACTGAATACACAATTCTTGCTGTCATTACAAGTCCCGGTTTTTTCGGGAAAGCAATCTCCAAATTAGCCAGGCATGAGATTGTTTCTGCAAAAAACGCCTCGCAATGACAACCAGAATGTATATTATTATGTCAATCTCTAATTATTCATTCTCAATAAAGGTTTTATTATGCAGATTTTACAATTGCATTAAATTAAACTTTTATTTTTGATTTGTCAAGTAATTATTCACAGGTTGGAAAATTTTAACGAAATGGTACACTAAATATTATTCGTTTCAGAGTAGCAAACGGGATATTTTTTTATATATGCTATTTAAATAATTATTACATACCACTCTGCGCTTTACATTCAACGCTATCCCAAAAACAGTTATGTCAAATCCTGAGTAGTTGTGTAGATTATTGCTTGAGTATCTACACATTATTCAGAACTATTTACTTTCAGGTTAATTGCCCCAAAAAGGGTTTGATTTTTTCTATTATTTGGTCATGACAACTACCGTTGCTGGCGACGAATCCTTTATCATTATATACATTTTCTTTATTGTATTTTAATTGTTCGCCCCAACAGTCTGTAATTGTGCCGCCGGCTTCTTGCAGGATAACCTGAGGAGCACAGGTGTCCCATTCTTTGGTTTTTGAATTGGGATGCAAATATAAATCACATTTTGTTTCCACCATTAATCCAACCTTCAAACCCACACTTCCCGATGCAACCTCTTTGTTGATTCCCAATGCATCTTTCATGTTGTCAACCAAAGCTGCTCTATGCGATCTACTTATCACCAAACGCATTTGATTAATCTCGGAGACTTGCGCTACTTTTAATGGACTCGCATGGCCATTGCGCATGACAAAAGCACCCATATTTTTAACAGCTGAATAAAGAGTATCCGTAGTAGGTTGGTATACCAATCCAAGAACAGGTTCGCCATTTTCGACCAGACCTATCATGGCTGCGAATTGTCCTACTTTGTCAATGAATTCTTTTGTTCCATCCATAGGATCCACCACCCAAACTCTTTGACAATCCAGTCTTTTAAAATCATCTTTGGATTCCTCGGCCAAAATACCGTCTTCTGGAAAATGTTGTGCCAACTGCTCGGTAATAAATTCATTGGAGGCTTTATCAGCCTGAGTTACCGGCTCGCCTTCTTTTTTTAAATCTATGTTATAATCCTGGTGATAATATTTTAAAATAATTTGTCCCGCTTCTTTTACTAAATCCGTGGCAATTTTAAGTTCGTTGGTCAGCATATTAATTCCTTTTCTACATAATTTAAATAATGAGAGTTCACGCAATTAAAAAAAGCCTGCTCCTTATAATAAGAAACAGGCCGGAGGAGTACTAAAGTCTCAGTGTTATATTTCGTTGATAATTCATTTACCTGCTAATTGTTGAATTTGATTTCTAAATAAATCAATCCGTATTATATCAAAATTATTACCCATCAATTGAGTGAGCACAATACTCGATCCATCGGGTGAAAACCTGACATCTCCTATATCACCTTCGACACTAAATATTCTTTCGACACTTTTGCCCCGCAAGTTTAATTTCCAAAGTTCGGTTAACTTATTTTCTTTTCCACGCCCTTGAAAATACAATTCTGTTAAAGATGGATTCAAAACAAACTTTGGAAATGGTTTTATAGTTGAATCTGAATGTAAAATCTCAGTTGACTTATCAATTAAATCAATACTTACAATAGAAAACATGCCTGCACTTTGCGGACAATTCTTATCAAATATACTATTAAAAGTAATCGTAATCAACTTGGTTTCGGAAAGCCAGACCATCGTTGGATGCCAAATCACTTCTGAATAGGACTTCCAGGACTCTGTTTTAAAAATATTATTTTGTTTTCCATTTATTTCAAGAAGGCTAAAATTGAAATATTCGTAATCTTCTGATTGCTCACGGCGCAGTAATATATGTGAAGTATTTAGAGGAGAATTCATAATAAACTGATTTCTATTCAAATTGAATGAATCTATCATGCCCAACATTTTATATCCTTCGGAAACAGGCAGTCCCATTGATGATTCCAGGAGCATTTCCTCGCCACTCTGCAGATTTACATACATAAGCTCCCACTTTTTAATCCCGCAATATACCCCATCATTAATCTCATTATTTTGTATAGATGGAAGAACTTTCAGTACAATGATCCCGGTCTCATCAGGAAGAACATTATAATCTATCACTCCACTTGTATTGAGAAAATACTTCTTGTGGCCATCCCGATCTGCTTTTGCTAAAATATAATCCCACGGTTTTGGCGCATCTTGATTTCCCGTGAAAACCAGAAACACTACATTTGCACCATTTTCAACAAACCTTGGATTAATTTCAAACTGATTCTTTGAACGTGTAATATTTTTAAAGTAAATAGTTGCATTGTTATCCGAGGGGAAAGAATAGGCATTTTGAAACTCAATCCCTGATGACAACAAAACAAAAATGAAGTAGCTTAAAACAA
Organism: uncultured Cytophagia bacterium; assembly: GCA_964539665.1. Lineage (GTDB taxonomy): Bacteria > Zhuqueibacterota > Zhuqueibacteria > Oceanimicrobiales > Oceanimicrobiaceae > CAZIKB01. The sequence goes on along the minus strand of CAZIKB010000022.1, from coordinate 13,431 downwards.
TCCTGGCAATGCAAAAATTACTTCTTTTTAAGATAATCTTCATCCTTAAACCCTCCTGAAAGCTTATATCTTATTAAGACACCATTTACACTATAATTCTTTCACTTTTTTTATTTTTATTGCGTCCAAAACTCAGGGTGAGTATGCAATTTCAATGCCAAACATGCTCATGCCAATTAGACCAATAACACTAAAACATTTAATACACTATAAATCAACACCTTATAATCGAGTATTTTAATGTTTTCAATCTAAGCAAAAAGTATTCTGTTGTAAACATTATTGCAAATGGTATACAATGTGCATATTGGGGCAGAATTCAGGTAAATTTTTAAGCACTTAGCATTGCATGGCTTCGCAGGATAACGATGCCAGAATTGCATTGGAAGTAATCAGTTGGATTAGGTTGAAACCGGAGCAAACCGGTACAGTAAAACTTCTCAACTTTTGCAATTTTTTGCAAAACAAATCCCAGATCACAAAGGACAAATTCCGAATAAATCCCAATACTCAAATTAATAAACGCTAACTGCGCTATTGCAGGCAGGGATATTTGACATTTCATCTCCAGTCCGAGTTTCTGGTTCTGGAATTAATATAAATTTTTATAATGATTTAGTTTGTTATGGAGGGTTTTTAAACTGATCCCCAGGATTTGAGCCGCCCGGGTTTTATTGTTATTTACAAACTCAAGCGTTTTAATAATTAACTCCCTTTCAGATTCATCCAGAGTTGATCCGATAGGAATGTGAATATCAACTTTACTGCCATTTGGATTTATGATCCTTTTTGGTAGATCCGTGGCCTGAATTGATTCGCCTTTGCACAATACTACAGCTCGTTCGATAGTATTTTTTAATTCACGTACATTACCAGGCCAGTGATATCGATTTATCACTTCAATAGATTGAGGTGCGAAGGTTCTGACATTTTTACGGTTTTTTTCATTAAATAACATTAAAAATTCTTTCATTAACAAAGGAATATCACCAGTTCGTTCCCGTAAAGGCGGCAAATCAATTTCAACCACACAAAGTCTATAATAAATATCATCACGAAGTCGTCTCTCTTGCATAGCCTGCTCAAGATTCATATTTGAAGCAGAAACAGCCCGAACGTCAACTTCGATCTCATTTTTGCCACCCAATCTGCGAAAACTTCTTTCTTCAAGAACTCTGAGAATTTTAGCTTGTATCTCTAACGGCATTTCACAAATTTCATCAAGCAACAATGTGCCATTATGCGCCAATTCAAAGCATCCCGCTTTTTCTTTTAACGCGCCGGTAAATGCGCCCTGTTCATGGCCAAACAGCTCATTTTCTAAAATTTCCATAGGAAACGCCGAACAATTCACAGCTACAAAAGGTCCCTGACATCGACTACTTTTCTTATGAATAGCCCGGGCAACTAACTCTTTACCAGTACCGCTTTCACCAGTGACAACAACATTAGCACTTGCATCGGCAACAGCATCAATTAATTTATAGATTGCTACCATCTCATTACTTTGGCCTATTAAATCCACATAGCGAGTGAGATTCTTTAGTTCTTGTTCCAATATTTTACTTGAAATAACAAGACGGTGGTGAGCCAGAGCTTTAATGATTTTTGTTTTTAACCGATAAGGTTCAACAGGCTTTTCCAAATAATCATAAGCGCCTTTTTCCATTGCCTCAACAGCAGAAGAAACGGATCCCCTTCCCGTAAATATTATTGTTTCAGTAAGGATATCCCTTTCTTTCATGATGCTTAAAAGTTCTATCCCATCTATGTCTGGTAAAGTTAAATCAACTAAAATCAAAGCAAAATCATCAGTCATTATTTTTTTTAATGCTGTTGTTCCGTTTGATGCAATATCTACCTGGTAACCTTCTTCATTTAAAAGTATTTTAAGTGTTTCGAGAATATATCCCTCATCATCTGCGATGAGAATTTTGTTATTTGATACCATACGAGATGTGGTGCTTTCGTGATATTATTCTGGTTAATTTATTAAATGCGAAAACTATGCCAGTTCTTTTGAAAAATGGCATTATAATTAAGTATAAATTTTACACACTTAGCTTTATAAATAATACATAATAAATGACGCTGTAAAAGGATATAATTACAACATAGAATGACTCCAGCGCCAAATAAATGTACCAATATGAAACAGTTGTTTCGTTTTGAATAGAATATATTAGATGTTATTTATATTAAATTTACTTGTGAGATTGTACTTTAAGGAATTTAATGGAATATGGATATAGGGAAATAAGTGCATGAAGAAAGTTGGTATTGGTAAACAGCCTATCAATATTCAAATTGGACGCTGATAAACGCAGATAGATACTGATTTTTAGAAGCTTTTTTGAATTAATTTTTATTCTGCGAGCATCAGTGAAAATCAGCGTCCAATAAAACAGGTTTCTTAAATGTTAAATAACTTATTCAGATATCCCTAAATAAGTTTTCTGAATCTAAGTTTTAGTAAATTCACATTCAGTTATCCATTTTTCAACCAGATATAATATCTCTTTAGTCATAAAGGGCTTTGCAATGTAATCATCACAACCAGCTAACAAAACTTTTTCCCGGTCTCCCTTCATAGCTTTTGCGGTCATAGCAATTATGGGTATCTCTTTGTAATTATTATTCGATTTTAGCTGTATTGTAGTTTCGTAACCGTTCATTCCAGGCAACATAATATCCATCAGTATCAGATTCGGTTTTAAATGTTCTACCTTTTTTATAGCTTCCCTACCTTCCCTTGCGATGTTAACATTATATCCTTCTTTAGCCAATATATATTGCAAAGCATATTGTGTGTCCTCATCATCATCCACTAATAAAATGTTTAACTTAGCACTGGTGCTGTTTTTCTTGTCAGAAAATAAAAAAGGCCTCTTCTGTAATAAATTTCTTAAATTAATATATTTAGGCAGGTCCAACACAGCTCTTTTCGTCTTTGTGCCTTTCTCAAGACTTTCAAGAAAAGCTATCAGCCTGCGGGATTCAAATGGTTTAACTAAATACTCTGCTGCACCTAATTCAGCCGCTCTTTCTTTTTCGGAGAGGATAGAGGTTACGATTATTGGGATTTTATTAGTTTCTTTATCTTTTTTCATAGCTTCAAGTATTTCCCAACCATTCTGACCCGGCATCAGTAAATCTAATGTTATAGCAAATGGATTATATCGTTTTGCTAATTCCATTACATTTTCACCGTTTTGTGGAAAAATAATTTGGTAGTTATGCTGATGCAAATATTGGCGCATTATATAAATTGCATCTTTTTCATCATCAATAACCAGTACTGATTTTTTCGGATTGATTAAATGATTGCGATCATCTGTAATTTCTATTTCAAATTCCTTTGGGAGATTTTTCGCCACTTGTTGATCTAAATCTAAATAGCCATTATTATCCAACACCTTCTTTAATTGAAATGGTATGATTACAGTAAAAGTTGAACCTTTGCCTATTTGGCTTTCAACCGACACAGAGCCGCCTAATATATTTAACACATTACGGGTAATCGCTAATCCCAAACCTGTTCCTCCATAACTTCGCGAATCAGAGCTATCGATTTGCTGGAACTCTTTAAATATCTCTTCAATTCTGTTCTGAGGGATACCTATTCCCGTATCTGAAATTTCGATCTTTAAATTAGAATCGCCCCTTAAGCTCAATCTGACTTTTATTTTCCCTTTTCGAGTAAATTTTACAGCATTGCCTAAAATATTCATCAGGACCTTGGTAATTTTATCCTGGTCAGAATAAATAACTTCTGGTACTTCATCTGAACATTCAAACTCTAATGAAAGGCCTTTATCAACACACAAAGGCCGAATGTGTTCAACTGTTTCTTCGACAACTGCATGGATGGGAATAACGGAATAAATAGGTTCAACTCTGCCAGATTCAATTTTTGAAAGATCCAGAATATCATTAATTAAATTGAGTAAGTTACGACCACTCCTCTGAATTATCTGTAGTTGTTTTTCTTGTTCTGTATTTAAATTTCCAGGTATACCTCGAATGAGTATGTCTGATAAGGTAATAACGGCATTCAAAGGTGTCCGTAATTCATGGGAAACATTTGTGAGAAACTCAGTCTTCAACTTGTTCGCTTTTTCCAATTCTATAGCTTTTTCACCAGCTTCTTTAAATAGTCTGGCATTTTCAATGGCTAAAGCTGCTCTATTAGCTAATTCCTGAGCTAATTCAAATTCAGAATCTTTGAATTTTCTCCTGGGCTGGCAAGTCAAATAAATCATGGCGCCTATGATATTATCACGTGCTCGTAAAGGTAACAGCATCAAAGATGTGATAGTATATCTTTCCTGAATATAATAAATCGGGGTATTTTTAAAACCATGGATCTCTGTTGAAAACGGCCTCGAAGTAAACAATGGTTTACCTGTTGAAACCACTGTACCAATGATACCTTCTCCGACATGACAGGGGAACTCGTCACAGCCTTTCATGAAAAATTCTACCATTTTGGGATTTTCGTGAAAAGTAGCTTGCGGTTGTAAATTCTCACCTTTTTCATCAAAGAGTAGTAAGCTGCAAAAATCACCAATAGCTTTTCCCCCTTTATTTACAATAGCTTCCAGCACCTCCGACATTTTCAGGCTTGAATGAAAAATCTGACTGATTTCAACCAAAAATTTTGCCTGGTTTTCATTTTCTTTTTGAACTTGAAAAAAACGTGCATTTTCTATTGCCAAAGCGGCATTATCGGCAAATATTTCAAGATCACGAATTTTCTCTAATCCAGGTCTTTTTCTATCTTCGGGGTCATCGATACTGATTATGCCTAAAATCTTATCTTTGGTCCTGATTGGAACCAATAGTGCATCCAGTGAATGCCACTCACCCTTTCTTCTATTACCTAACTCAGTGTGAATCGAATAGGAGGTATTTTTGCTGACAATTTTTGAACTATTATTCACAAAATAAGAATTACTGATCTGGAATTCTTCATTAATGTATTTTTGCGTATGTTCAAACGGAATTTCTCCCCAATTCATCACTTTCTCTACCTGTTCTGGTTCAAGGCCTGCGGCTGCAACTGGCCGGGAAGTTCGTGTTTCATAATTTCGTAAAGAAATCACCACCTTTTGCCAACCTAAGGCTTGCACTGCTTCACAAATTTTATTTAAAATAACATCAATATCCACATTCAGTCGAATTTCCTCGCCTATTTCCAATAACCTGGCTAATTGATTAACTTTCTTTTGCAGCTCTTTAGTCCGCTCTTTAACCATATTCTCCAGGTTTTTAGTATATTCCTGAAGTTCGTTTTGCATTGTTTTGTATTCAGTAATATCCCGGCCTACAGCCATAGCACCAATGCGGCGATTATAGCGATCAAATAGCGGTCTGGCATGCCAACTGCATAAAATCGATTCACCGTCTTTGGAAGTTATTGTAAATTCAAAATCTTTTATTTCCAGATGCATGGTTGTTCCGTATTCTTTTTCCAGGCGTTTCATGTCATCAAAAAATATAGGCATATTCTGTTTAGCAAGTTCATCAGCTTTGAATTTAAGACGTTTCATGCCGTATTCGTTTAAGAAGGTACAATTTGCATCATTGTCAACAACTAAAAGAATATCAGACATGCCCGAGATTAAAGTCTCATAATAACTTTTAGCTGTTTCCAGCTCGCTTGTTTTTTCAGTCAATTCTTCAGTATATTTTTCCAAACTTCTTTCAAGAGTTTTCCGGCGTGTTATGTCCTTTTCAATCCACAGGTAATTTACAGTCCGACCATTTTCTTCATTAATAGGGACAACAGAAACTTCACCGATAAAAACACTGCCTTCTTTTCTTTTGGTGACAAATTCACCACGCCAAATTCTGCCATCTCGCACTGACTTCCAAATGCTCTCATGGGCAGTCTCACTGCGTTGATCATAACACAGAACAGAAGTAACTTTGCCGATAAGTTCAGTTTTTGAATAGCCAGTAATTACTGCAAAGGCTCGATTTAGATAACTTATTTTACCATCTAAATCTGTTATGAGAATACCATCCGTTGAATTTTGAATACTTTGCCTGAAAATTTCAATGTCCTTGGTTTTTTCTTGTACAAGGTTTTCTAAATTCTTTTCGATTTTCTTTCTTTCGATCAAATTGGTCACGACAGACTGAAATCCCGTGTAGTCTCCTCTGGCGTCGGTTATCGGTACCGCATTTATGAGAACGGGTATTTTTTTGTCTGCTGCTGTAAGCATCTCTACTTCATGCTGTTCTCCATGTTTATCATTATTGTGAAATGATTCTAATGATATTTTTTCATAACTTGAAGAATCGAATAAGGCAGAAATATGTTTTCCGATTATAACCTCCTTATCATAGTTCAACATATCTGCGAAGGCTTGATTACAAAATTCTAAAGCTCCTTTTTTGTTTATGACTATAAATCCATCAGCCATTTTTTCAACCAATCTACGGTATGTTTTTTCGCTCTTTTCCAGGTCTTCTTTTGATTTTTCTAAAGACTCACGAAGCTCGGCCTCAATTTTTAGATATCGAAAATGATCTGCGAAAATACCAGCCAGGAATGATGTGAAAAACAATATTTTAAGAGCAAGGCCAGCATCCAAAAACACATCAAACAGAGTATTCCAAAGCAATAGACAGATATTCGTGAATATTCCAAACACTGCTGCAACAATAAACCAGAAGTAAATGGTTCGATTATCTTTAAAAAATCTTCGAATTAAAAATATCACAGAAAGAAGCATCAAAAAGGCAGCAAACCCATCAAGTCCTTTTTTAAGCAGGGTAGTGTGTTCATTCACATAAAGTATATCAGGTAAAAAGTTGATAAAATAAATAACTATAAAAACAACAAAGGCAATTGCGTTAATATAAATCATTAAAATACTTCGAAATGTAGTATGAAGTAATGGTTTCTTGCTATAGAGAATGCCTGCAAGAAAATAAATTGAAAATAAGATTCTTGCGGCAACGTCAAATCCTAAACCCAAATTGATTGAGGCTGGCAGCCATGCCGGATCATGGAATCCTGGCATAGCAATAATCTGAAAAATTTGAAATATAACAAAAGTCAGAAATCCTAATCCAAAAAATAGAAACTCTTTTGTACGCTGAAGATGAAAGCGACGGAGACAAATAAAAAACAAGCAAATACAAATGTAAACAACAAAATACTCAAGCAGAGCATGCCTCTCAGGACTATAATTTGTATTTAGAGACTGGCGCGAGAGAAAATGAATTAGTGCGGTAAAAATTGCAACTAATATCCCAATTAATAACAAACTGGCAAATGGCGAGAAAAATGTTTTACGGGAATTCATCCTTACTCCCTTCCTTAAAAAAGTACTTTATTTATGCTGCGAAATCTTGTTCTCCTCTTTTATATTCCGTAAAAAAAACAGGTTTGGCCATGGTGAAAACAGAATAGATATTAAAAGAGATTCACTTATTTATTCATTTATGACTTCAATTACATTATTATTCAGTGAGTCCGGCGCTTTGTACTTAAATAGTGTTCGGTCAAATACCAAATATTACCGTTTAATAAAAGCTTGCCAGAACACTTTTCCACCCTTTAGAAGTGCAGAGATAAGCGCTGTTAAATCTAAAAGAGGCCGTTCAATGCGATCCTGAATCATTGCTTCAAATTCTTTAAGATTGCGGGCTGTGTCGCGTACAGCAGTTATACTATCCTCCACTTTTACCATCTCCTTTTCCGCAGACCTCACGATTGAACGAACATCACTTAAAATTTGAGTCAGGTCGTGTATCACAGGAGAAGATTGTAACCTGACCATTTCGAACAGTTTCTGGGCTTCCCCAAAAGCTTTGAGAGCTCTAATCAATGCCACAACTATAAAGATTGTATTGATGAAAATCAAACCGGCGATTACTGCAAGACTTATCGAACTAAGCATAATTATATCAGAAGTTTAGTTTATAAGATATTCAGTATTTTAATAATCTGGTGTTACAGTTCTAAAAGAATTATCAATCAGATTTTTGTTTAATAAAAATAGATTTAAATTCTCATAGCGTTACTGCTTCATTGCACTATTGTTAAATTGTTTGATGAGTAACAATGTAGCAATTATGAATGATACTAACTATTGCATTCATAACTAAATATTACAGCTCACTTCAATTAGTATTACCATTTATATTTATGCTTTTTTACTCTTGGTGGTTTTTTCTTCCTGATAAGCGCTGATGCCAGCATCGATGGCATCCTTAAATTTATTTTTTTCTTTTTCAACAGCACCTTTACCTTCTTCAAGAATCTCTGTGGCTTTACTTTTTGCCCCACCAACAGCAGATTGCGTTTCTTTTCGTAATTCCTCTAATTTCAATTTAGTTTCTTCTAATATTGCTTCTGCCTTTTTCTGAGCTAATTCTAATTTAGCTTCTGCATCGTCTTTGAATTCTAAAGACCTTTTTCGAATATCTTCACGAAGTTCCTTGCCAGGCTTTGGCGCATATAAAATACCCACAATTGCCCCAACAATTCCACCGAATAATAACCCCTTAAAAAACTCTGAACCACTATCACTGTTGTTTGACATATTGACCTCCTTGCTTTTAATGTAATAATATTTTCAATTGGATTAGATGTCTCACTGATGTAATAATGGAAACCTCGATTCATAGAGAAAGCCTCCCAATTGAATTTGGGCTTCCATTCAGTTTTGAACAAGCTTTTGAAATTCTTCTTCAGTCAAAACCTGAATCCCCAGTGCATCAGCCTTTTGAGCTTTTGAACCTGGATTTTCTCCAATCACAACAAAATCAGTACTTCCACTGACCGCCGAGGCAGCACGGCCGCCAAAGCTTTCTACTAATTTCTCTGCTTCGGATCGTGTTGTGTTCTGCAAAGCGCCGGTAAAAACAAATGTCTTACCTAAGAATTTATCATTCTTGGAAACTTCAACTTCTTGCACTTTAACTCCGGCTTTAACCAAACGTTCAACGGTATCAAGGTTATGCTTTTCATTAAAGTATTGACGCACACTTTCAGCCACCTGCGGTCCAATTTCATAAACTTGCTGTAACCGTTCATTTGAAGCGCTTTTTAGATTATTTATGCTGTTGAGTTCCTGAGCCAACACATGCGCTACGTGCTCACCAACAAATCGAATTCCTAACGCATACAGGAATCTTGCCAGATCAACTTCTTTAGTGGCCTCAACCGCAGCAACAATATTTCTGGCAGATTTTTCGGCCATTCGTTCAAGTCCTGCTAACTGTTCTATAGTTAATAAATAAATATCCGCAACGTCTTTCACATAACCTTTTTCAACCAACTGGTCAATCAACTTTTCACCGAGACCCTCAATATCCATGGCCCCTTTTGAAGCAAAATGACGAATACCTTCTTTTAATTGCGCCGGGCAGGAATGATTCTGACAGCGATGTACAGCCTCGCCCTCTATTCGCAAAACATGAGAATCACAAACCGGACATTTATCCGTAAGATGGTATTTCTTTTCCGTGCCGGTGCGCTTTGATTCAATAACTTTTACCACTTCAGGAATCACATCCCCGGCGCGCTGTATCACCACCCAATCTCCGATTCGCACATCTTTTCTATCTATTTCATCCTGATTATGCAATGTGGCCCGGCTGATTTCAACTCCGGCAATTTTTACGGGTTTCATCACCGCGACCGGGGTTAGAGCTCCGGTGCGCCCTACTTGTACAATAATGTCCAATATTTGTGTGGTCTCTTGTTTGGCTTCATACTTTAATGCCACGGCCCAACGGGGGCTCCGTGTCCGAGTCCCAAGACGAGTCTGAAGTTCCAGGCTGTTAACTTTAATTACAGCTCCATCTATCTCATAGTCTAATTTTGTCCGGAGTACGCCAATCATTGCACAACGCTTTACAACAGTTTCAATCCCTTTACACACTGCAATATGTGAATTCACCCGGAATCCCCATTTCCTGAAAGTCTCCAACGCCTCGAAATGGGCAACAAATTCATGACCAACAATTTGCCCAACACTGTGTATAAAAATATCCAGAGGTCTTTTGGCAGTTATATTTGAATCTAACTGACGCAGGGTGCCGGCAGCGGTGTTGCGAGGATTTGCAAAAACAGGTTCTCCTTTAGCTACCCGTTCTTCATTAAGCTTTTTAAATCCGGAATTAGGGTAAAACACCTCACCCCGAACTTCAATTCTTTCCGGGATAGATGATTCAGTAGATAATAACCTTAAGGGTACCGATTTTATAGTCTTGAGATTTAGTGATACATCTTCTCCAACAAATCCGTCTCCGCGGGTGGAGCCTGAAATAAACAGTCCGTTTTCATAGACCAGTTCAACAGCCACGCCATCGATTTTAGGTTCCACAACATATTCAATATCTTGAGTACTATCCAGGAATCGTTTAACGCGGCCATCAAAGTTGCGCACTTCTCCATCTCCGAATGCATTGTCCAGGCTGAGCATTGGAATAGTATGAGAAACCGTTGTAAAAGTTTCAAGAGGGGGCGCCCCGACTCTCTGAGTGGGCGAATCAGGCGTGATTAATTCGGGATACTCGTTTTCTAATCCCTGTAGTTCCTGAAACAGGCGGTCATACTCCGCATCAGAAATTTCTGGATCATCCAGAACGTAATAACGATGGCTGTGGTAGTTCAATTGTTGGCGTAATTTTTCGATGCGCTCTTTAGCTTCCTTTTGCGCCAAAATTCCACCTCGTCAATTAACGGTTATCAAATTCATGAAATATTTCATTGCTAAACCGAGTAGAAATGAAATTGAAAAACTCAACAAAGTACCCAATATAACATATTCAGCAAATTTTCTATCGCTGCTTTCTTTAATTTCACCAAATCGCAATATCCCTTTTGCGGCCAATATAAACCCAATCCCATTATAATTCCCAACTAAGATAAAAGTAATTATCAACACTCTCTCTAACCAACCAATATATCTTCCTGCATTTGGCAATCCCGCCTCTATCAGTTTCTTGAAATCCTTATCTTTTTCATTATTAATTACCTTTTTAGTAATACGGCTAATAACCCAACCAACTACTATGGTTGCTAAAAAATAACCGGGAATAATAATCGAAAATTTTAAAAGAAGATTAGTAATTGAATCTGAAATAACCATTTTGAGTTTTACTCCCCATTTATAACTTATTTAGGTTATAATTTATTTTTATAACTATAATTGGTTATATTAAAAAATTAAAACCTTATTTTGCACCCAATACGAGTTGCTCAAAGTAGTGATTAACTCTTTGCTCTGCTTCTAAATAAACACGGCCATGGGCTGCAGATAAGGATTTATTTACATCTGCCTGTGAAATATTTAGTTCGTTAGCGACCAACGTTTCTTTCCGTAATTGTTTATAAAGCATCACTTTTTGATATTGCCGTTCGGTCCAGGATTCTCGAAGAATCTGAAGAAGGTGAAGGGTAGTGTTAAGAAGAAGGTCTTTTGTAGAATCGTTGGTTTTATAACAGACATTCTGGGATGTATCTTTTCCATATTCCAAAGCCTCCCTCGAACAGTGAAATACTTGTCCATCCATTTCAACAGATTTCGAAAATAGTTCTGTTTCAATTTCACCTTCTCCGACTCCAAATGATAATGATATCGGATAGAAATACTCCTGGAAAAAAGAAACCACCTTATAACTTTGAGAAATATCGCTAAAAACCCCCTGCCATTCGTCCCCTAACGTAATAACAAAGTCAGCTATAAGAAACTCTTTGAAATTTTTATTAGCGATAACTAATGCATCTAATATTCTATTTTGTAATATTCTTCGTTCCGGAATATTCCGAGATTTATTAACATCAATTGTAATAACGCAATATGACATCGGTAAAATTACCCCTTAATACACCCTAAAGGTTTTAACTGAGCCACTTTTTTGGAAATACCAGCGAGCTGGCATGCATCCACAACATGAGACACATTTTTATAAGCTTCTGAAATTTCTTCTTCCAAAGTTCTGCGGCTCGAAGCTTTTACATAGATTCCCTTGTCTGCCAATTCGCTGGCAATGGCGCGGCCCCTGGCGGTCTTTTGTGCTTTCTTACGGCTCATGGCGCGACCTGCGCCGTGACATGTAGAACCAAAAGTGTTCTCCATCGCGGTTTCAGTACCTACCAAAACATAGGAATATCGCCCCATGTCTCCGGGAATCAACACTGGCTGCCCAATGTTTTTGTACGCAGCAGGAATTTCCTTTGAACCCGGTGGAAAGGCACGCGTAGCTCCTTTACGGTGAACACATACTTTTTTCTCTTTGCCATTAACTTTATGGGTTTCTATTTTTGCAATATTATGGGCGACTTCATAAACCATGCGCAAACCGATATCTTTTGGGCTCATTTTTAAAGCTTCTTCAAAAGCCTGACGCGCCCAGGCTGCTATGACCTGACGATTCGCAAAAGCATAATTGATAGCACATCGCATGGCCTGAAAATATTCCTGTCCTTCATGTGACTGGATAGGTGCACAACAAAGTTGACGGTCAGGTAAATCGATCCCATATTTTTGCGCGGCTTTGTTCATAACAACGATATAGTCGTCACAAATCTGATAGCCGAATCCTCGCGACCCGCAGTGGACAAACACAGTTACCTGATCTAATTCCAGACCAAGCACCCTTGCTGCTTCATGGTCATAGATTTCAGAGACATATCCTACTTCTAAAAAATGATTTCCCGAACCCAGCGTACCTAACTGGGCTCGCCCGCGTTCCAGGGCTTTTTTACTTACGACGGCAGGCACTGCGCCATCTATGCGTCCGTTTTCTTCAATAAATTCTAAATCTTCTTCAGTGCCGTAGCCATTTTTAACCGCCCAGGCAGCACCATTTAAGAGCACCTTCTTTTCAACGCTATCAGAAACTCGAAGCTCTCCTTTTGAACCTAAACCAGAGGGAACACGGTTAAAAAGCGCTGTGACCAAGTCCTGAATTTTTGGTTGAATATCTTTTTTGCTCAGTTTCGAAGCCATAAGTCGCACACCGCAATTAATATCATAGCCAACCCCACCCGGTGAAATTACGCCGTTATTAACATCAAATGCGGCCACACCACCAATTGGAAAACCATATCCCCAATGGATGTCCGGCATGGCCAGAGAGTGGTTTATGATGCCCGGCAGGTGCGCTACATTTGCCGCTTGATCTGGTGCATTATCGTTTCGAATGGCGTCTATCATATTTTGGGTAGCATAAATTTTAGCTGGCACCAGCATTTTCCCCTCCTTGGGAACCTCCCAAAGGTAATCGGTTACTTTGCGCAATTTTATATTTGACATGCTAATACTCGTTCTTCTGAATCCCAAATGCAGCCAGGCCGCATGTAAGAATTAATGATGGCTGAACGAAACCTCCTTTATTAAATTCATCAGACTTCTGCAAAATATACATAAATGTCATTCTGAGCGACCTTTGGGAGCGAAG